>CAYOLF010000133.1:0-6946 GCA_964404725.1 uncultured Polyangiaceae bacterium | reverse complement strand
CGGTAACGCCGGCTGGCAAGGCCTTGCCGCGGGCGGGCCGGAAGCCGTCCCGCCGCTGAACGAGGTGCCCGAAGGCTCGCTCAGCGCTGGGATCCCTCGCCGGGCTCCTCCTGCCCGAGCAGGTGGTTCTGGGCCCGGCAGCGCGCCCGGAGCAGCCGCTGCCCGAGCTCCCAGATCCGAGGCAAGAGCGGGTCGGTGTACTCGTAGGTCCGCGCGAGGTAGTTGCCGCAGGCGCGCCCGGCGCGCAGCATGCGCTGCTCGAGCGGCGTCCCCGTGTAGATCTCGGCCCGGCAGAAGCTGAACGGCTGGGTGAGGTGCTCGCGGACGAAGCCGAGGTCGGCGAGCATCGTCTCGGGCGTCGCCTCGGGGTGGAAGATGATGATGGTGTACTGCGTGGAGATCCCGAGCTCGTGGCAGAGATCGAGCGCCTGGTGCTGCTCGGCCACGGTCTGCCGGCGGCCGATCGAGGCGAGCCCCTCGGCCGTGCCCGACTCGATGCCGAGGAAGACGCGCAAGAGCCCCATCGCCCGCAGGCGCTCGAACACCTGGCGGTCGACGTCCCCCGGCCGGCATTGGAGCGCGAGGCCCACGTCCCGCACGCCGCGGGCGCGGAGGGCGCGTTCGAGCGCGTCGATCCGCTCGAGGTTCTTGGCCACCGACGGCACCCGGCCGCCGTCAGCGACGACGCGAGGTAGCGTAGCGAGAGGTTCTCCTCCAGGTCCGGACCCACCAGCAAGACGTGCATCGACCGCTCCTCCCGGGCCCGACGGCCCCACCAAACCTCGGTGCAGCATGCACCCGCTCTCGGCCCCGAGCGCGCGGTCCGGCGCCGAGCGCGGCGGCTCCCGGATCTTCCATCCCCGACGGTGAACAGAGCGCCCCCGCCCGGGAACCACCCGAGGAGCGCAGGCCCGACTCGGGGCGGCGCGTTCGGGAGGTTACGATGCCGAATCGGGATTCGTGGCGCTGTTCGTGGCTCCTCGGCGGGGTCCTCGCGGTCGCCGGTTGCGCGGACGGGACGGGCCGCCTGGTCGAGCGCTACACTCTCGCGCTCGACGCTGAGCGGCTGGACGAGCTCACCTTCTCGCACGACGCGGGGGATGTGGCCGTGCGGGGGGAGCCGGACCGCGAGAGCGTGTACGTCGACGCCTGGCTCCGCGCCGGCTTCGGGGCCCTCGGGCGCGACGACGCGGCGCGGGAGCGGGTCGACATCTGGCTCGACGAGCCCGCCGAGGGGAGCGGGGAGCTCCTGCTGTTGGAGCGCGATCTGCCCGGTGGCTACTACCTCGACCTCGAGCTCGTCGTGCCCTCGGAGCTCGCGCTCACCATCGCCGACAACTCCGGCGATCTCACGGTCAGCAACGTCGCCGCCCTGGTCGTCGACGACGACTCCGGCGACGTCTCCATCGACGGGGTCGCGGGCTCCGTGCGGGTCACCGACGGCTCGGGGGACCTGTCGATCGAAGACGTGGACGGCGACGTCCGGGTCGACGACGGCTCGGGGGACGTCGCGATCGAGGACGTGGGCGGTGACGTCTCGGTCAACGACAGCTCGGGCGATCTCTCGATCCGACACGTCGACGGGGACGTGGTGGTGCGCGACGGCTCCGGCGACATCACCGTCATCGACGCCGGTGACGTGGAGGTGGCGGAGGACGGCTCGGGCGACGTCCGCATCGACTGAGTGGGCTCGGACGCGGCGCGGCCGCCGCCCGTTCACGGCTGGCTGGCGACGGAGGGACTGGGTAGGCTCCTGCCGCGATGCACGGAGCGGAGCGCTGGGCCAGCGTTGGGGGCCGCAGGCGGGGTCTGGGCTGGCTGCTCGCCGGTGCGGGGCTCCTGGGTGCCTGTGTGCGGCAAGTCGGCGCACCGCCACCCGCCGCGCCGGCCGCCGTCGTCGTGCCGGCCGCGGTCGGCCCCGACCACGACCCACCGACCGATGACGCGCCGCGCACCGCTACCTCTGGAGCTCGACCGAGCCCACCAACGTGCCGGTCCAGGGGGCGCTCACCGGGGTCAGGATGAGCTTGGTTCCCGAGACGCAGTACGAGTACCTGGCCTGGCCGATCGTGAGGACATCGTCGACGGTCGTGTAGGATTCGACCGGGTACGCCTCGGGGTTGGGGGCGAACCCGATGCCGCCGGTGTAGGCATAGGGTCCCGGCTGGTCGATCACGGCTTCGCACGTGCAACCACCGGTCGTCGCGTCGTCCACGCAGGAGGCGTCGGCGTAACCCACGCCATTCAGGCCGCCGCCGATCTTCTCGCAGGAGATCCGGGTCGTGCCCATGAACCACTTGCAGTCCTCCCCGAGCGCCAGCTGGTGCCTGCCTGTCGTGCGCGTTTCGTCCAAGAACGTCCCGTCACCGCGGGCGGTCCACGTGCCGGACACCTCGAGGGATCCCGCAACCAACGGGGCGGTGCAGAAGATGGCCGACTGACTCAGATCCACCTCTCCCGTCGCCGTCAGACACGACGCCGCCACGGTCCAGGTTCCGACCAGCTCGCCACCGCAGGGCGTCACGTTGGAGCAGAGCGCCTCACCGCCGGCCCCACCGGAGCCGCCAGTGGCTCCCCCGCTGGCACCCGCTGAACCTCCCGTCGCGGCGCTCCCGCCGGCTCCGGCCCCGGCACCCCCGGTGTCACTGCTGCTGTCCGCGCGGGTGGCGCCGCCACACCCCGCGACCCCCGGCCAGAAAAGGAGCAGAACCGCCGCCAGCCGCCGCCATCTCAACATGCCCTCTTCCCCGATGATCGGGCAGGATACCCCCCAAAGGGGCGGGCGCGCCAGCGACCCCTCGCGGGTCGACACGCGGGCGTGGGGCGCGACGAATCAGCGACAGCGGAACGTCGCGTCGGCCGGGCTCGGCTCCGAGGTGATGAGCGTCAGCTCCACGGTGGCGGCCTCGATCTCCAGGGTCGGGGCGTCCGAGCCGAGCGGCGTGGGGAAGGTGGCGATGGCGGGGGCGCCGTCGATGGACAGCTCGATGAGGGTCGTGCCGCCGTCCTTCATCCGTTGGACGCTGTCGACCGCGCGCTCGTCGACCGAGTCGAGCGGGCCGAAGAAGACGCGGAAGTCGGTGTAGTCCCAGTCGTTGGTGGGCCGCGTGACGAGCATCACGCGACCGTCGGGCGCCTCGGCCCAGTACTCGACCGTGACGTCCCCGGGGAGGTTCACGAGCGACCAGCCGTCGAGCTCGCTGCTTTCCACCACCGTGAGCTCCTCGCCCGCTTCGCCGATGGCGAAGTCGCGCTCGCCGCTGGCCTGGGTCAGGACGCCCATCCGCATCGCGCCCGACTCGTCCACGCTCACCTTGACGAGCAACTCGCCGCCGCGCAGCGTGACCACCGTCCACGTCGTGGTGCCCGAGCCCTCACCCGCCCCGCTCACCTCCTCGCGCTGGAGCACCCCGTCGGTCCCGATGAACGCCCGGACGTCGCCGTCCGCGGTTTCGTCGATCACGTAGAGCGTGCCATCGGCGTCGAACCCGGCGCCGAGCACCGTGCCGAGCTCGATCGACTCGGTCGGGGCCGAGCCCAGCGGTGAGCACGCGTGCAGCGACTCCCTCGGCGCATCCTCCGCGCACCCCATGGCCAGCGCCGTCGCTGCCGTCGCCAGCCAGGTCACCCACCCCGCCGTCACTCGCCCCATGCGACGACAATGCCACGAACCCGGAGCCGCGACCATCGCCGGGGCACCGGCGCACCGACGGCGACGGCGGCGCGGCCGCGGCGGCATCCCGCATTGCTCGATGAGCTCGAGTCGAAGAGGGGCTACTCGGGCCCGGTTCGCTGGGTCTGTCACAAGGCCAATGTCGCCGGAAGACGCGGTTGCGGCGAGTGCTGAGCCCCTCCGGGTTCACGTCCGGCTGCGCTGGCCGATCTCGCTTCCGGGCGGTACGCTTGGCGAGTGACCGCCCGGGCGTACGTCGAGACTTCGATTCCGAGCTTCTACTTCGAAGCGCGAACCGAGCCCGAAATGGTTGCGCGAAGAACATGGACGCGTGACTGGTGGGCGGAGGCGACGGCAAACGTCGAGTTGGTCACAAGCCTCGCGGTGATCGACGAACTTCAACACGGCGACTTCCCGACCCGAACCAATTGCGTCGCCCTTGTATCATCGCTGCCAGTCGTCGCCGTTGACGCGGCCGTCTTGGAAATCGTCCAGGCGTACATTAAGCATCGCGTCATGCCAGCCGATCCGCTCGGTGATGCGTTGCACTTGGCGTTGGCCTCGTATCACCGGTGTGAATTCCTCGTGACCCGGAACTGCAAGCATCTCGCGAACGCCAACAAGTTTGGTCACATTCGGAGAGTCAACGCGGTTCTGGGGCTGTACAACCCTTCTCTCGTTACGCCCCTTGAGCTCCTGGGAGCAACCGATGACCGACCCCGCCATCGACGCAATCCGCCAAGCTCGCCATCGGATTTCTCGCGCCTGCGGCAACGACGCCGCGCGCTTGATCGAGCACTACCAGCAGATGCAGGACGCCTTTTCAGGACGCATCATCCGCGGCCCCGAGGCGGATGCCGCCCGACAATGCGTTGAACCCGACGGCTCGGCTCCCTCCCCGTCGGTCGGTCGCCGCTCCGCGGGCTAGCGCCACCCCGTAACGCGCATTCGGTCACCTACCAGCAGCCGAACGGGAGGCGCTGGACGGTCCGAAGATTTCGCTTCCGGCGGCTCCGTTGGCTCTGCACAGAAGATCCTCGGAAGTGCCGCGTTCGTGCACGGTTAGTTCCGAGCGGGCGGAGCACTATTGGACGGAGAGGTGCCCATGCTCAAGCCACCTTCCCCGGTTGGTGCTCGTCGCTCCTGGGCGCGCGCTTGCGGGCTGGTCGTCGCGACGTGGCTCTCTGCCAACCTGGTCGTAGCGATCGTTGGGATTCCGGGCTATCTCGCTGACCACCCCACGCCGACCCAGCGCGGCTTCGTTCTCGTCGGTCTGATTCTTGGTCCGATCATCGGTTGGCTCCAGGCTGTGATGCGGCACGAGGCCATGGATGCATTGCCAACCTTGTGCGTCGTTACGACGGTCTGCGTCGTGCCCTTGAGCGTAGGGATCCTCAAGCGGTCGGAGGGATGGCTCGGACTCGGGGCCTTCCTGTGGTTCGTGGCGGGGTACCTCTTCACCATCGCGATATGGGTGTGAAACATCGCCACGCTCCCCGGGGCGGTGATTCCGAGGCACCCTCAGGGCGCTCAGCGCTCTGGTGGAGGCGATCGAGCTCGCCGGCGCCGAAGCGACGAACCAGTGTCGATCGCGACTGGATGAGCTTCGCCAGTACGCAGCCAGCATCCTTGGCAAGGCCGACCAGGCCACCACCTAACTGGCCGTTGGACCGACGCGGATTGTCGCCGTTTGACGCGGCCGGGCGAGGGTGTATGTTTAGGCGTATGCCTCGCATGCAGGTCTACTTGCCGGACGACCTCTACGACTTGGTCAAGAAGCGGAAGCTGGCGGCTTCTGAGCTGCTGCAGAGGGCGGTGCGGGCCGAGGTGCGGCGTCGCGACCTGCTGGCAGAGACCGATCGATACACCGCGGCAGTGGTGGCCGAGGTCGGTGAGCCGAAGCCCGCGGAGCGAACCCGAGCCAAGGCGGTCGCTCAACGGATAGCGAAGCGCGCGGCTCGCCAGGCGGGGTAGGTGGTGCTGGTCTTGGATTCAGGCGCGGTCAGCCGCCTTGCCCAACGTTCGAGGTCCTCGGTTGCGCTGATCATCGCCCTCCGGGAGGAAGGCCTGTGGCCGCCGGCAGTTCCCTCGATCGTCCTCGTCGAGTGCTTGCGCGGTCACGGCACGCGTGATGCGGCGGAGAATCGATTCCTCAAGACCTGCGACGTCGTCGAGGCGCTGCCGGAGGCTCTTGCACGCCGCGCGGCCTGGCTGCGCAGCCGGGCTCGACGGGGTTCGGCGGTGGATGCGCTCGTGGTCGCGATGGCCGAGCCCGCAGGAACCGTCTTGACCACGGATCCGGGGGACCTCCAGGCTCTTGCCGCGTACTCCGACGGGGTAGCGGTCGAGCGGATCTGAGCTGCCGCAGTCCCACGTGATGCCGTGCACGGTGACGTTGACCGACTCACCGGGGCCGTTGCGGCTCGTCGCGTAGCATCGCGAAGAGATCGGTGACGCCTGGGTCGCAGCCCTGCTGGTGGAGCAGCGTGGTGATCTGGCCGCGATGGTGGGTCTGATGGTTGAAGAGATGGGCTACCGCCCACCAGAGCGGAGACTCGTGCGGGCTGCCGCGTCGCTGGTACACGAGCATGGCGCTCAGCCGCTCGTCGGTGAGCCCGGAAACCCAGGCCGAGAGCTCGTCGTCGGTGTGGGCTCGCTCGCTGCGAAGCTCATCGAAATCGACGTAGAGCTCTTGGTCGAGTGACCGTATGCCGCCGGGTCCCAGGAAATCGTCCGCGACGGCTACGCCGGTGAAGCGGGCTAGCCAGACCCTGTCCGCCAGCAGAATGTGGTTGAAGGTACCGTGGATCGACCTGAAGAAGGCGCCTTGGTCGCGTTTGCGCAGCTCATCGCTCAGCGTGGCGGCAAGCCCATAGAGCTTGTCGTTCATCCAGCGGTTGTATCGTGCGAGGGCGCCCAACCATTCGGGGGTCATCATGGACAGAACAGTAGGACCGCACTTCGACCCAGCCAGATCGATCACCCGTGAAATCCAGCGCTGCGTCGGCGTCCGGGCCGCTGCGCCGGGGAGCTGCTCGCTGCAGAGGCGAGACGCCCCGGAGTGCGTCTGGGGGCGCCACGGGGCTCGCCACGGGGGAAAGCC
Organism: uncultured Polyangiaceae bacterium; assembly: GCA_964404725.1. GTDB lineage: Bacteria > Myxococcota_A > Polyangia > Polyangiales > Polyangiaceae > JAFGBI01. Next base: position 170 of record CAYOLF010000133.1, on the reverse strand, counting down.
ATGAACCCGGGCTTTTCGAGGGGATACCGACTGGTTGGACGGGCCCCGGTCCTGCCCCGGAGGGGCCGCGGCTCGGTACGGGGCTCGAATGGGGCGGGAACCTGGAAAGGATCGCCTCCCGACCGCGGCCGGCTGCGGTGGAGGTCGCCGTTGCCGGCTCGCGGCGGGCT
>CAYOLF010000132.1:0-14104 GCA_964404725.1 uncultured Polyangiaceae bacterium | reverse complement strand
GGCTTTGCCCCGAGCGGTGGTGCCCTGACCAGCGGCGGTGGCGCTCCCGCTGGCGGCGCTCCGGGCGCTGGTGGCTTCGCCCCGACCGGTGGCGGCGCGCCCACGGGCGGCGCGCCCACGGGCGGTTTCGCCCCCAGCGGCGGCGGCGCGCCCACCGGGGGCGCGAGCCCGACGGGCGGCCTGGGACCGACGGGCGGCGTCGCGCCGAGCGGCGGCTTCGGCCCCGACGGCGGCACGCCAGGCACGGGCGGCGCCACCCCCTCGGGAGGCGCCCCGGGGACCGGCGGGCTCGCCACCGGCGGCACGAGCGGCACCGGGGGCGCACCGCCGGAGAGCTGCAGCTTCACCGTCGAGGCGTCGACGAGCGACCGCATCCCCACCGTGGGCATCGTCGAGTGGTCGACCGATCTCGCCGATCTGAGCGAGGCGCGCGTCGTCTACTCACTGAAGGACGCCGGCGCGAGCGTCCTCAATCGCGGCGGCGTCGCGCCGGTCGAGCTCGACGCAGCGAGCCACCGGACGCTCCTGCTCGGGCTCAAGGGCCAGAGCACGTACACGTTTCACGTCGAGGCGACGTCCACCAGCGGACAGACCTGCACCAGCCCCGACCACGAGCTACAGACGGGGGCGACCAGCGGGGCGCCGCAGATCACGCGCAACGCGAGCAACCCGGACGCGCAGGCCCCGGGCTTCATCGTCACCTGCGGGGGTAACAGCAGCAACATGCCGGCGACCATCATCGACGCCGACGGCGCCGTCGTGTGGTGGGCGTCGGCGCCGATGAGCTGCAGCCGCGCACGCCTGGACTACGAGGGCAAGCACCTGTGGATGTTGGCGCTCAACGCCATGAACACGGGCGGGGAGATGCGGCGCGTCTCGATGGACGGCGCCGACGCCCAGAACGCCGTGAGCGGGCTCTCGGCGGCGCACCACGACTTCACCGTCCTCCCGGGCGGGATCGTGGCGGCCCTGGTGTGGGCCTCAGGCGGCACCGATCCTGAGAGCAACCTCGTCGAGCGCTCCCCGGACGGGACCACGCGCACGGCCTTCCGCGTCGGATCCAACCTGTACGTCGGCGGCCCGAGCGAATTCGGGGCCGGCTCCAACACGTACCACGCCAACTCCATCCTCTATCACCCCGCCGACGACAGCTACACCATCGGCGACCGCAACCCGAACCTGTACGTCAAGGCGACGCGCAGCGGGCAGCCCGTCTGGCAGCTCGGCGGCAGCTGCTCCGGGGCCCCGGCGCCCCAGTGCGCGACCGCGACCTGGGACGTCAACCACGGGCACCACCTCCTCGACGACGGGCACTTCGTCCTGTTCAGCAACGGCCCGTTCATGTCTTCGACCCCCTCGCGCGTCCACGAACTGCTGCTGAACACCTCCAGTAGCCCGATGACCGCGAGCGAGGTAGGCAATCACACCGGCGCGAGCAATAGCCACTCCGACTCCCTGGGAGACGTGCAGCGGCTCCCCAACGGCAACACGCTGGTGACCTTCTCCGTCAGCGGCCGCATCGAGGAGTTCGATCCGAGCTGGAACCTGGTCCAGGTCCTCACCGCGAGCTCCTTCGGCTACGCCGACTGGCGCGAGACGCTCTACGGACCACCCCCGCGGTGAGCGCGGCGCGCCGACGCGGCTATTTCGCTGGCTCGCCGTAGAGGATGCCCCGGCCACCCGGAGCGACGTACACGCGGCCGTAGACGCGCGGATCACCGGTCAACACCGTGGCCCCGCCGTACTGGTGCGCGTCGTCGTTGATGCGCACGAAGGTCTTGCCGGCGTCGTCCGAGCGGAAGAAGCCGACGAGGTCGTCGATCTTGCCCGACAGGTAGACCGCGGGATAGTCCTGCCCCGGCGCCGCGCGCCCGAAGCCGAAGCCGTGGGCCTCCTGGACCTTCCCCACGAAGCGGAACGACTTGCCCGAGTCCGAGGAGCGCGCAAGCTCCATCTTGGTCGTGACCCAGACCTCACCCTCCCGATCCGGCACGGCCTTGATGCTCGCGTACTGAAGCTCATACTCCGGGATCGGCCGGAGGCGCGTCGCGCTCACCTCGAAGTGCGCGCCGCCGTCCTCGCTCCGGAGCACCTCGCCCTTCAGCGCGTCGAAGGCGTAGAGCTTCTTGGGGTTCACCGGGTCGGCGGCGAGGCGCAAGAACCACGGGGCCCAGTCGGGTGACTTGACCGGAGCCGGCAGACCGGCCGCCGGCGTCCAGGTCTTGCCGCCGTCGCGCGAGAACGCCGCCCGGGCGTCGCGCGGCGCCCACAGCACGACCGCCCCGTCCGCCGACACGGCCACGCTGCCGAGGCCCCCGCAGCCCTCCGGCTCGCTCGCGAACGGCTTCCAGGTGACGCCACCGTCCCTGGACAGGGCGCCGCGGGGCCCCCTGGTCCCGTCCCAGGGATAGTTGCCGACGCGAGCCATCACGTTCGGCCTCTTCCCGGCGAAGTCCAGGTCCTCGCTGCTGGCGCACGCTGGATCCTTGAAGGTCCCGCCCCGTGGAGAGGCCGCGAGGTCGTCGTGCCGGAAGCCGCACGCGTCCAGCACCGCGGACAGGAGCGGCGCGCCCTCGGGGGGGCTGACCAGATCGCGGGTGCAGATCTCCTCCAGGTTCTTCGAGTGGAAGGACCAGTGGACGGGGGCGCCGCGGTCCGCGGCCTCCAGATCCCGGGTCGCCCACACCCCGCCTCCCTCCACGATCATGGCGTGGCTCGGGTCGAAGGGATCGATCTTGATGTCGCCCACCCACTGCGGAGGGTCGAGCTCCGTCCGGTGGTGGTAGACGTGCGGCATGCCGCCGCCGTCGAGGACCGCTGTCGCCATCAGCGGCGCCCAGCTCTGGCCGCCGTCCCGACTGCGGAAGATCTCGGCCCCCTTGGTCCAGCGGTCCATCGTCGCGGCGACGAGCGTGCCGGGCTTCGACGGATCCACCGCGATGCCGGCGTAGCCGAAGGTGTCCTCCGCGGACGGCCGGAGCGGGGTGATGTCCGTCCACGTCGCCGGCTTCGGCTCGTACCGGTACACGGCGCCGTCGGAGAGGGCGTAGGGGCTGTCGCCGAGCGCGTAGGTCACGTACAGCGTGCCCGCGGCGTCGATCGCCGCCCGTCGCGGCAGAAACCCCGCCCGCGGCTGCGGGCCGATCGCCGACCACGACTTGCCCGCGTCCGTGCTCTGGTAGATCTTGCCGTCGGTCTGGCTGCCCACGTAGATCGTCGGCGTCTCGGCGCCGGCCTGGCCGCTCGTCGGATCGAACAGGACGATGGCCAGGCCGAGGCCCTTCGCCGCGTCCTCCCGCACCGGGAAGCCGTCCACCTTCTGCCAGGTCGCGGCCTGGTCCTCGCTCTTGTAGAGGCCCGCGCGGCGCGAGCCGAAGTACAGGACCTTCGGCTGGTGAGGATCAACCGCTAGCCGCTCCCCGTCGGAGCGGCTCAGATCGTTGCCGCCCATCTTGAAGCCCACCCGATAGGTCTTCCAGGTGACCCCGCGATCGTCCGAGCGCATGAACGCGCCGCTGCCGGCCCACTCCGCGGTGTACATGCCGACCGCCATGTAGACGCGATCCGCGTTCGACGGATCGACCGCGAGGCTCTCGATGCCGAGGTAGCTCGAGTCCTGGTGGCTCACGAAATCCGTCAGCGGTAGCCAGGACTCCTGCTTCGGATCATAGCGGTAGGCGCCGCCGACGTCCGTCCGCGCGTAGAGGATCCCCGCCGCCACCGGGCTGAAGGCCAGCCCGGTCACGAAGCCGCCGCCGCTGATGACGACGCTCCTCCACTCGTAGGCCTCGCTCCGCCCCCGGAACCCGGAGCCCGCCTCACCGTCCGCGCCGCCGCCGCTCGGCGCAACCGGCGGTTTGAGGCACGAGCTGGCGAGGACGGCGAGCCCCAGGACCGACCCGAGGAGGCTTCGCAACCGCCGTCGCGACGAGGAACGGTCGAGGGAGGCCGAACGTCGATGAGGGAGTTCTGCGCACATGGGGCGCTCCATTACCACGGCTCCTGAAGCGAGCTCCACCGGATGCCGCCTGGGCCCGGGCCGCGACCGGGCGCGAAGGCTACTTCAGGCGGGCGGCCCGCCTGGCGATCACCTTGCGGATCTTCTCGTAGCTCGGTGGCGGTCCCTGCTGGAGGTCCCGGCCGTCCACGAGGACCGCATCGGCGATGCCCCACTCCGCCACCGCGTCGCGCGTCGAGGTGTCGATCTCGCGGAAGCAGACCGGAGCGCCGAGCTCGGCCGACGCCCGCTTGGCTCGCTCGTAGGTCAGGTTCTGCGCGAGGCACCACCCGCTCGAGAAGGCCGTCACGTTCACCTTGCCGGGGACCGGCTCGGGCAGCTTGCCGGTCTTCTTCAGCCAGCGAGGCGGCTCCGCGTCGTCGACGAACCCCTTCCAGAGCAGCACCGCGATGCCCTGACGATCCGCCTTGCGGTACCCGTGCTTTCTGAACCAGGAGGCCTTCATCCAGAAGGGGAGCCACACGCCCCAGGCTGCCATGCCCTTGGCGCCGAGCTGGCGCGCGTCCGCCTCGGCGGCGGCGAGCAGCGCCGTGCCCATCCCGTGCCCCTGGAAGTTGCCGCGTCCCTGCCGGTGCCCGTGGACATGGATGCAGTAGACGAAGTAGAGCCCCGCGCCGCCGACATTCGAATGCTCGATCGGCCCGTACTGGATCATCCCGCCCTCGACCCCGTCGTCGTCGAGGGCGAGCTTGGCCCTGAGCCCGTGGCACGACCGAGCGCGGTCCAACCACGCGCGCCGCTTGGGTCCCGCCTCCTTGGCGTCGTCCGACCAGTCCTCCAGGCAGAGGCAGAAGAGCTCCTTCTTCTCCTCCGGCAGGTCGATGACCTTCATGACCTTCGTGCTCCTTGGCTCCTTTTGGTTCGCCGAGGTTAGCGAGGTCCGACGACTTCTACGACCGGGATGCGGCGGGGCCCCCGAGCGACGGCGACTCCCGCGCTCAGGGGGTACGGTCCGCGCGACCGGCACCGGCGACGAGCGCCCACGCCACGGCGCAGAAGGCAGCGGAGACGAGGAAGGGCGCGCCCGCCAGGGCCTTGCCCTGGTGCCCCCCGGTCCACCTCCGCGAGCAGGCCCGTGTAGGGCAGCGGCCCCGCGATCGCCGTGAGGCTGGGGATCATCCCTTCACTCCTGGTCGTCGCTTGCCAGAGGGGCGCGCGCGGGGTTCGCAGTTCTCGCCGCGGAAGAGCAGCGTCAGGGCGGTCCGCAGCCGTGCCGCCACGAAGCGGGACAGCTCACCGTCGCGCTCGATCGCCCACTGCATCGACGCCCCCTGCAGCACCGCCTGCAGGTGCCGCGCAATCTCTCCCCGGTCCGGGAGCGAGGGGGGCAGCCGCTCGGCGATGGCCTGGCGGATGAGCCGGAGGCGACGGCGAGCCAGCTCGGCGAGAACGGGGTCCGACATCTCCTCGACGACCGTCAGGAGATACTCGTTGACGCGTTCGCTCTCGAGCACGGAGACGAGCGCCTCCAGGAAGCGCCAAACCTCCTGCGCGCCCGCGCCCCCGGGGAGCCCGGACAGCTCCGACGCCAGCCGCTCCGTGCTGCGCGCCATCACCCTGCGAAAGAGCCCCACCCGGTTCTCGAACCTCTGGATCAGGGTGGAGCGGGCCAGCCCCACCTCCGCGGCGACGTCCGCGAGCGTGAACCGCTCGGGGCCCAGGCGCCGGATCACGCGCCGGGTCGCGTCGAGCACCACGTCGTCGCTGAAGAGCTTGGGTCGCGGCACCGCTCGTTTATAACCGACGCGACGTTCATAAATAAGCCTCGGCGCGGGGGTAGGAGGATGTGGCAGGTCCAATGCGGCCTGCCCGCAGAATTCCTCCGCTGACGATCCACGATCGCCCCCGTTGCAGGAAAAACTGGGCTGGCACTTGCCGCCAGGCGTCCACGCTGAAACCTTTGGTCCATGCGTCCGCTCCTTCCTTCCGGTTGGGCGACCTCCGCCCTCGTGCTCCTCGCCCTCACCTCGACCCATTGCGCGTCGCAGGACCCCGGTGGCGCCCCCCCGGGCACCGGCCCCGGGACGAGCACGGGGGGCTTGGGCGGCAGCGGCAGCGGCGGCGACGGCACCGGCACCACGGGCAACACCGAGCCCGTGGTGCTCGAGCAGCAGCCGCTAGCCAACCCCTGCGAGGCGGAGGACGCGCCCCCCGAGTGCGTGGTGACGGCCCCGGCGGCCTGCGGCGACGGCCAGATCAACCTCGATCCACCGGAGGCCTGCGACGACGGCAACAGCTTGCCGGGGGACGGCTGCTCGGGCGCCTGCGTCGTCGAGCCGTACTTCGAGTGCCCGACGCCGGGGCAGCCCTGCACCTCGACGATCCACTGCGGCGACGGCGTCGTCGGCCCCGGCGAGGCCTGCGACGACGCCAACGAGGCGGGAGATGACGGCTGCGCCGCCGACTGCAACCAGGTGGAGCGCGGCTACAGCTGCCGGCTCGCCGGCGTGCCCTGCGTGCGCGTCTACACCTGCGGCGACGGCGTCGTCGATCCGAACGAGGGGTGCGACGACGGCAACGTAGCGGTCGGGGACGGATGCAGCCCGCGCTGCCGGATGGAGGACGGCTTCAAGTGCGGCGGCACCCCCAGCGTCTGCACGCCGACGACCTGCGGCAACGGCGTCCAGGAGGGCGCAGAGAGCTGCGACGACGGCAACCTGGTCCCGTTCGACGGCTGCTCGGTGACCTGCAAGGCAGAGCCGGGTTGCGAGACGGGCCAGCCCTGCTCCTCCACCTGCGGCGACGGCATCACCCTCAACGACGAGGAGTGCGACGACGGCAACCTGCGGGAAGGCGACGGCTGCTCGAGCACCTGCCGGGTCGAGCTCGGCTTCGAGTGCAGCCAGGCGGGGGGGTGCGAGGGCGAGGACTGCTTCCTCGATCTGTCGATCATCTACCGCGATTTCGCCGACTCGCACTCCGACTTCGGCGTGCAGTGCGGGACCATCGAGCGGGGCGTCCCCAAGGCGCAGCTCAATGCCGACGGGAAGCCCGAGCTCGCCGGCGCCAGCGACGACGCCGCCTGCATCGCCTCCGCCGCGAGCTACGCGGAGTGGTACTCCAGCGCGAGCACCAACCGGGAGGCAGTGGGCAGCATCCAGCTCTACCCCAACGGGGACGGAGGCTTCGTCAACCGCTACGGCGAGGACGGGGCGCCCTACGTCACCACCATCAATACGGGCGACGAGCAGGGCGGCTACGGCACCGATCTGGCGTCCTGCCAGGCCACCTGCACCCAGCGGACGCGCGACAGCCTCCAGTGCGAGAACGTCTGCCGCCCCGCTCACGACCAGGTCGCGCAGACGGAGCGGGAGCTGACGCAGGCGGAAGACGCCCAGGTGCCCGACGAGGCCCTCATCGCCGAGCTCGAGGCGGAGATCGAGGCGCTCGAAGTGACGGCCGCCGAGTGCGACGCCGACTGCGTCGAGCAGTTCGCGGCGCTCGAGGCGCAGTGCCAGGCGGCCTGCTCGCCCTGCAGCTACAACGACGAGCAGTGGTGCATCGGCGGCGAGGTGGTCGAGCTCGACGGCAACCCGCTCTTCTTCCCCATCGACAACCTGATGAACTCGACCGCGGACGAGGACGTCGCCCACATCCCCGAGGAGGTCTACGGCGGCCAGTGGGAGGCCGACCCCACCGGCGAGCTCCGGAACTTCTACTTCACCTCGGAGATCGCCTACTGGTTCGAGTACACCGAGGGGATGACGGCGTCGCTCTCCTTCATCGGCGACGACGACATGTGGGTCTACGTCAACGGGCGCCTGGCGGTGGACCTCGGCGGCCTGCACGTGCCGGTCGAGGGGCGGTTCACCCTCAATGCCGACGGATCCATCGACCAGCTCCACGGCATCGACGGGACCGCGGACGAGAACGAGCCCGGGACCAGCAGCGTCGCCGACTTCGGCCTTCTGCCGGGCAACGTCTACGAGGTCAAGGTCTTCCAGGCCGAGCGCAAGAAGACGGGCTCGACCTACAAGCTCACGCTCAGCGGCTTCGACGCCGGCATGAGCGACTGCGTCACCGACTGCGGCGACGGCGAGATAGGCCCCGGCGAGGAGTGCGACGACGGCGTCGAGAACAACCTCGGCGGGTACAACCAGTGCTCGCCGACCTGCACCCTCGGCCCCCACTGCGGAGACGCCATCAGGCAGGAGGAGGAGGCCTGCGACTACGGCACCGAGCTGAACGACGGGGCCTACGGCGGGTGCTCCCCCACCTGTCAGCTCGGTCCCTATTGCGGGGACGCCATCACCAGCGACGGCGAGGCCTGCGACGACGGCGTCAACGACGGCGGTTACGGTGAGTGCGCGGCGGGTTGCGTCCTGGGGCCGTACTGCGGCAACGGGCTGTGGGAGGCGGAGTACGAAGAGTGCGACGACGGCAATAACGTCGATCTGGACGGCTGCAACGTCGCCTGCCGCGTCGAGGTCGCCGTCGTGCGCTAGATCGCGAGGAACTCGGCCGCGTTCCGCTCGAGCTGGGGGATGTCCCACCAGTCGCTGGTGGCGCCGTCGAGGTGGATCTCCTCGAGGAACTGCTGCTCGCTGGCAAAATCCGGGTACAGGTTCCACCAGTCCGAGCCTGGCAGGACGTGGTCGAGCAGATGCTCCTTCGCCAGCCGGCGCAGGTTGGACTTGAACTGGCTGCGATTCGCGCGTGGCTTGGAATAGGCGAGATCGGCGTAGACCTTCACCCCGTAGTCGTGCTCGAGCATGAGCTCCATGATCTCGTCCGACCAGCTCTCGTCGTCGGGGCGCTCGAGGTCGGCGAAATGCGCCAGGCAGAGCTTGAACGTCTTGGTCCCGCTCTGGAGCGTCTCCTTGCGCCGCGCGAGGCGCTCGAGGACGGGCCGCCAGTACTTGGGATGAGCGAGCTGACAGCAGCTCTCCTCGTCGCGGACGCCACCGCCCATCGCGCCACAGTGAGAGGTCACCGGAACGCCGAGGTCCTGACAAAGATCCCAGATGGGCGCCAGCTTCGGATCGGCCGGGTTGACCCGCAGGGGGGGATAGAGCTTGAGGCCGCAGTACACCCCGTTCGGGACGAGGAGGGACTGCACCCACGTCGTCAGCTGCGCCTCGGTGGCCCGGTGTCGCGGATCCAGCCCGAGGAACGGAAGCAGCGCCCAGGTCGACGGGTCGTTGCCCTGGTTCACGGTCCTCGCCAGCTGCCCGAGCTCGGTGACCTGCGCGTCGAAGGGGAGCTTCGGCGTCGTGCCGACGCCCAGGGTCTTGCCGGTGAAGGCGTGATCGAAGTTCACGGTGAGGACGACGGTGCGGGTGTACCGATCGCCAGACTCCGCACGAAACGCCTGCAGCATGTCCGCGTGGGTCAAGGACTTGCCCGCGGCGACGCCTTGCTCGTGCGCCCGGTACAGATCGTTCACGATGCCGGCGAGGGCCCTCCGGAACGGGCGCTTGCTCCCCCCCTGCCTCGCGTCCGCGATCCGATGCTGCACCTCCCGGAGCAGGTCGGCCGGCGACAGCGGGTTCGGCGCCGCGGGCTGGCCGAAGATCTGCCGCACCCGATCCGGATCGGCAACCGACGACCGGGTGGTGACGCGCACCAGGCCCGCCACGGACGAGCGCAGGAGCCCCGGCTTGACCGCGGCGGCGACGATCGCCGCCGCGAGCCCGATCTCGAACAGGGGCCCGAACCGATCCAGCCGCCGGATGTACTTGGCGCTGTCGACGTCCTGCTTGCCGGGGAGAAAGTCCTCGATGGCGTAACGGATCGTCTGGTGGAGGAGGTAATAGAGCTGGATCGGCGGCGAGTGATCCGCCGAGAAGAGGTGGACGTGAACGTTGGTCTGTAGCGTCATCTCGTTCCTCCCTCACGTGACGGCAGCGCGCTCCCCTCTCGGGGCTCGGCCGCCAACTTGGCCCCCCGCGCCCCCACCACACTCGATCGCAGCGGGCCGCGCGGCGCGCCGTGGCCACCGATGGATCTCACGCGATCGCCGGGGGATCAACCCCATTCTCGTGGGTCGCGGGGGGCGCTGGTGCAGGGTCGACGGATCGCCGACCTCGAGCTCCTGGGGCGGCCGCCGTTACCGGCCCACCACCGAGAGGTACGCGCGAGCGAGTGGCCCATGATCAAGCCTTCCCCTCCCTGGGAGCCCGTTGAACGGCGAGGTCGACGGCGGGCTTGCCCACCCAGCGCCTAAAAGTTCACGACCCGATCGGCCCACTCCACGAGCTTCACGCAGTCCACCATCGTCGACAGGGGACACGCGTCCGTCTCGCCCATCTGACGCGACTTGAGGCAGGCTCCACACGCCAGGATTTCTCCCCCAGCATCGACGAAGGCGCGCAGCTGCTCGGCGACGTTGAACCTCTCGTGCTCGAGGTGCTCGCACTCGACGGCCTCGCCCATGAGGAAGACCCTCACCTCGTGCCCCTGCTTTCGGCTCGTCACCGCGAACCGGAAAGCATTCCAAGCCTTCTCGTACTCCTTCGTCTCGAGAATGATGCCAAAGTTCATGGCTTTCCTCCGTCCTTCCGGGTTGCTCGAGGCTTCGTTCGTCGTCCCGTCTTGACCGTTGAGCGCTGGGGAGTGTCCTGGTTGATGGTCCCCGCGGTTGCAGCAGCCGCTTCGACCGGAAGCCCTGCGTCACGCCACTCCGGGAAACCGTCCTGCAAGCGAACGGCGTCCACGCCACGCTTGCGCAAGAGGCGCACGGCCTCGACGGCGAGCACGCAGTAGGGGCCTCGGCAGTAGGCGACCACGCGGCGCCCCCGAGGCAGCTCGGCGAGGCGGCGCTCGAGCTCGGCGAGCGGCAACGAGACGGCACCCGCGATGTGACCGGCCGCGTACTCCTCGACGCACTCGAGGCGCTACTCCATCCGGACGGACCCGCGTGAGCGGTACCCGGCTGGAAACGTGGGAGCGGAGGGTGAGGCTTGACGCAGCGAAACCGTGTCGAGCGCGCCCATCGCGGCGCTCACGGACCTCGCGACCGTCGAGGCCGCGGCCGAGCAGCGGTGGCGACCGCTGGCCAGGAGCGTCGGCCGCGCCACCCTTGACCCCCTGGGGGCAACGTGGCTAGATCTAGCCATGAAGTCGGTCAAGATCGCGGAGCTGAAGGACCGGCTCTCGGAGCACTTGCGCGCCGTCGAACGGGGCAGCGAGGTCATCGTCACCGATCGCAACCGGCCGATCGCGCGGCTCATGCCCATCGCGGCTCCGCATGCTCCGCTGGAGGTGGTGCCGCCCAAGGTTTCGTTCTCGTGGCTCCGCGGCAAGAAGTACCCGCGCGCGGCGTGGGCCGTGGGCTCGAGCAAGCTCCTCGCCGAGGAACGGCGAGAGCGGTGATCGTCTACCTCGACACCTCGGTGCTCCTGCGCCGGGTCCTGGGCGAAGCGGGCGGCCTGCGCCAGTGGCGATCCATCGAGATCGCGCTCTCCAGCGAGCTCATCGTCGTGGAGGCGCTCCGCACCATCGATCGCGCCCGGCTCCGGCTGGGGCTCGACGACACCGAGGTGGCGGCGCGGCGCAGCGACCTGCTCGGTGCGCTCAGCGCCCTGCACCTGGTACGACTAGGCCGCAAGGTGCTCGACCGCGCCGCCGAGCCGTTCCCGACCCTGCTCGGCACCCTGGACGCGATCCACCTCGCCACGGCTAGCTTGCTCCGCGAGGAGCGCCCCGCGCTGGTGTTCGCCACCCACTACGTCGAGCTCGGCCAGGCGGCACGCGCGATTGGGTTCCGGGTGGTGGGGGCGTAGCCCGCCGCGCGGCCGGGCACCGGCCATCCGCTCCGCATCGAATTCCACTTCGATCAGGCCAATCCCCCATGAGGCCGCTCGCTCCAATACGGCCCGGGGGCTGCCCTGGTGGCATACAAGCCTGACCTCGGTGTGGCAGGCTGTAGCGCTGTGGATGGACGGCAGCTGGCGTGGGGTTCGTGCGGGGTCCTGTTCGTCTGCGCGGGGCTTGGTGCGTGCAGCAATGGCTCGGGAGATCGGTCCGGCACCGAGGCGCGGGCTGCCTCGGGTGCCACGAGCGTCACGGCGGGCGCCCACGGCGGCGGCGCTGACGGGATGGGCGGGAGCACGACGGCGGGGGGCACCCCTGGCGCTGCAGGGGCCGGCACCACGGCGGGAGGCGGCGGCGCTGACGGGATGGGTGGCGAGGTCGGCGGCGGTGCCGGCAGCGGTGGTGTCTCCGGCGGTGACGGCGGCGCGGTCGCGCGGCTGAAGTTCGGCTACCCCGTGTATTCGGAGGGAGAGATCGACTCTTGGTCGACGAGCTCCGCGGAGTACACGCGCCTGGCCGGCTCGTGGGCGGGGAACGTGGACCGCGCGTATGAGCCCTACGGAGTCGAGATCAGCAGCGTCGAGCGCGACGTCCTCAAGGACGAGTCCGTGTACCTGAAGGTGCAGGCGGTGCTCTGGGCCGCCGATGGGAACGCCGCGCGGCAGGCGAAGGTCGCGGCGTTGCTCGACGAGCTCCGCACCGTCACTTCCTGGCAGTGGGACGCGGGCGAGCAGTACCGTCTCGTCGCGGGGTGGTCGTGCACCAACTTGGCCCAGGCGGCAGCGCTCACTGGCTACCGAGACGACGCCTTCACGACGTTCCTGGTCGAGGAGTGCTACCCGATCCTCGACTGGACGAACGGCCCGAACTGGCACGGAAGCTTCGCTGATTCGCGCCTGGCCATCGCTGCCTACGTCGGTGACCCAGCGCTCTGGGAGGACGCGAAAGAGTACTTCCATGCCCGCCTCGGGCAATCGGTCTATCACTCTGCTCACGACGGCGGAGCGGTGCGCCCACTCCTCAACGACCAGGGCTCCCCGAGCGTCGGGCTCACGGTGCTCCACTGGGGCGGCGGCGTGGGTGCGGCGCAGATCACAGAGGACTATACGCCGGTCGATCCCGCGAGCTTTCCCGATGGCGTGAACGCGGAGCGCATGCGCGATCTCGGCCACGTGTCGATGGGCCTCGGCGCGTTCATGCAGGCTGCGCGCACCATCCTCGCCCAAGGGGACGAGCTAGAGCCGCACGCCTACGAGCGACTGCGGGAGGCCTATGCGCACCACGGCTACCGCGTGCTCGCCTACCTCGACACGGGGACCATCCCGGAGCCCGCCCCCGTCGAGGGGGACGGTGGCACCGCCCTGAGGCAGGGGTGGCTGGGCGCCTGCAAGATCTTCGGCAGTGACACCCCGCCCGACGTGCTCACCCTGTGTGGTCGTGACGAGGTCACCGGCTTCGCGCCTGCCGGCGCCAATCACCTCGTCGCCGAGCCCTTCGTCGACGAACGATGAGCCTCGCTTTCTGACGCCAGTCAGGCCGGGACCCACTTCCACCGATCTCACCAGGACCCGGCCTGAGCCGAGGGCCAGCGGGAATTCTCCCGACCGGGGGTCGGAGGACACGATCGGCGCCCTCACCCGGCCGTGTCGACGGCGCTGCCGGTGACCCTCCGTTCGGGTCCGAGCTGTCTACCCGCAACCGCCCGCCGGGCACGGCGCCGGTACGAACGTCGATTGGCCCACCTCCTGGGTGGCATAGAACGACGCGTCTTGGCCCTTTGGGATCTCGCTACTGCAGTGGCTGCCGCAAGAGGCCGGGAAGGTGTCGCTGTTGGACTTCAGCTGGAACATCCTGAAGTCCGCGCGCTCGTAGCCCTGATACGAGTCATGATAGAAGGTCCCACTCGAGTCCACGGCGTAGAGGTAATCGCAAGTGTATCCGCTCGAGTGCGTGATCCGCAGGAAGGTGTTGTTGACGGTGAACCAGGCGCCGTTGGCGAGCATGACCTCGCTCCCCTGATTGACGGTGAACCGGAATTCGTCCGGGTCCACGTCCTTTCGGTAGTGGTGCACGCCGCCGTTGCTGGTGTTGTCCTGGAACCACCCCTGGCTCGTCCCGTCGAGCAGCCGCGGATCCTGCCCCTTGGCCGACTCCGGGATGTTGACCATGTCGACCATCTTGAAGTCGTCCCCCGCGGCCGCGGCCAGCTCCGCGCCGCTCTGCAGGCCGGACAGGGTCGGCTTCTCGACGTTGTCCGCCGCCGTCTTCTCGATCCTCCCGATGTAACCGCCGCTCATGAAGCCGGCGTCCGAGAGGACCGAGCCCTGCTTG
>CAYOLF010000131.1:0-14160 GCA_964404725.1 uncultured Polyangiaceae bacterium | reverse complement strand
TCGCCGCTGCGCACCCAGAAGCGAACGCCCGTGTGCGCGGAGGCGTCGTAGACCTTCTTGTTGGCGAGGTCGAACCCGAACCCCGCGCCCCAGGTGGTGAAGGCCTCCGAGCAGACGACGTGCAGGGCGCGAGTGCTCTCGTCGCGGGGGGGGTCGAGCGCGGTGGGGCGCACCGAGGCTCCCTCTGCGGGGCTGATGGTGCCGGAGCTGCCGTCGGTGAAGGTGTACCAGTAACCCACGCGCCCCGAGACGGTGACGATGGTGTTGTTGGCGAGCTCGAAGTCGTCGATGAGATCCAGATCGACGACCACCGTCCCGCCCGTCCCGCCGGAGCTGGTCCCGCCGGTGGATGCGCCCCCGGCGTCGCCGCCGTTGCCGCCCTGGGGGGGGGCGCCGCCGTTGGGCGGGCCCCCCGCGTCGCCGCCGTTGCCGCCGCTGGGGGGAGCGCCGCCTTCCGGTGGAGCGCCGCCGCCGCCCTCGGGGTGCCCGCCGCCGCCCGGGGCAAAGCCGCCGGAGCCACCGCTCGGGGGACCGCCGCCCGTCGGCCGGCCGCCGGTGCCGCCGGAGATGGCGCCGCCGTTGCCGCCCGCGCCCGCCTGCTCGCCGCCCGTCTCGGCGCCACCCGTGTCTTGGCCGCCGGTCGTGACGCCGCCCGTCGTTCCACCGCCGCTCTGGGTCCCGCCGGTGGGGCCGATGCCCCCGGTTGGGCGCCCGCCAGTGGCCCTGCCGCCCGTCTCCTCCCCGCCCGTCTCGTCCTGCTCGGTGCCGCCCGTGGTGGGCTCGACCAGATCCGGCGTGTAGACGTTGCAGGCGCCCGCTAGCAGCGTGCCGATCGCGATGAGCGACAGTCCGTTCGTCCACGAAGCGCGATGCATGGCTGCCCCGGTCGATGAGCGTGAGCGCCCGTGGGCGCCGAACAATGATAGCGCAATCGATGCCGGTTGGGGATCCCGGACGGCGACGGCCGGGGCGTCCGTGCGCAAGATCGGGGGATCGTGGCACGCGGGCGCGTGGCGCCGGGGTCAGAGCGCGGGCCCAGGGCGCGCGGCGGCGGCCGCGGTCGCGCGCGCGAGCAGGTCGTCGTCCCGCAGGCAGGCGAAGCAATCCAGGCGTTGCTGCGGGCCGCAGCCCTGCGTTCGGGCGAGCGACCCGAGCACGGGGAGGCTTCGCGCGTCGCCGTCGACGATGACCTGGGGCAGAAGCGCGCGGTACGACGCGCAGGAGGTGCCGTTCCAGAGCGCGAGCGCGACGCGGAGCGCAGGGGTGGCGCGGCTCGCCGCGCGGGGATCGTCGAGCAGGCGCTCGCAGCGGGTGGCGAGCGCGGCCCCTGCGGCGTCCCGGCGGGCCGCGGACCAGGCGTCGTACACCACGTCGAGCCCGATCGAGCCGAGGTGTTCGACGGCGAGCTCGAGCGCGGCCGCGGCGGCGGCGGGATCGTCGACGGCGCGGCGCACGTCGCGCGCGATGCTGGGATCCTCGGCCCACCGCGGCTCGAGCCGCAGCGCCCGTGCGTAGGCGGTAACACTGCGGGTGGCGTCCCCGCGCGCGGCGTAGCCCCTGCCGAGCGAGCGGAAGGCAGGGGCGGAGAGCGTTGGCGCTCCCTCGAGGGCCAACAGCGCCGCCGCGTCGCCCGCAGCGGCGCGGGCGGTCACCTGCGATGGATCGATCTCGCTCGGCGTTGCGGGTCCAGACGACGGCGCGAGCCCGACCGCCTTTGATCGGGAGCGGGCGACGAGCCAGGCGCCGGCCAAGGCCAGCAGCAGGGCGATGGCGGCGAGGACGACGAGCGCGAGGAGGAACCCTCGACGAGAGCTCGACGCCGAGGGCGCAGGGTTGCCGCGGCGTGACGGGGACCGTCGCGAGGACGCCGCCCCCGTGGTCGATTCGGGACCGGTCGTCGGCCCCTCCGGCAGCGGCGAGCGCGCCGCGCCGCTCGAGGAGATCCACGACGACGGCGACGAGCCTGGCGCGCGCTGGGAGCGCGTGCTCCCCTCGGGGTCGAGCAACTCGTCGATGCGGCGCGCCACGTCGTCGGCGGTCGGTGGTCGCTGGTCCGGGTCCTTGGCGAGGAGGCTCGAGGTGAGCGCGACCGTGCCCGCCTCGAGCCGGTCGGGCAGCGGCGGCGGCGGCTCGGTCATCTGCAGGTGAAGCACCGCCTCCATCGTCTCGCCGCGGAAGGGCGGGTGACCCGCGAGCATCGCGTAGAGCACGAGGCCGAGCGTGTAGAGGTCGGCGCGGTGGTCCACGATGGTGCCGGCCGCCTGCTCGGGCGCCATGTACTCCGGGGTGCCGGCGATGGCCGCGCGGGTGTCGGGGGCGACGTAGGCGGAGCACTCGGCGGGGAGCTGGGCCACGCCGAAGTCGACCACCTTCACCGTCTCCTCGCCGAGGTGCGCCGTCAGCATCACGTTGTCGGGCTTGAGATCGCGGTGCACGACGCCGGCGCGGTGCGCAGCGCCGAGGGCGGCGGCGATTGCGCGGGCGATGCGCAGTGCGCGGGAAGTCCCGAGCGGCCCCTCGCTCGCGAGGACCTCGGCCAGGCTCGCGCCCGGCGCGTACTCGAGCACCAGGTACAGCGATCCGTCCTCGAGCCGGCCAAAGTCGAGCGCCCCGGCCACGTTCGGGTGGTCGATGCGGCCCGCCGCGGCGGCCTCCCGCTCGAACCGCGCGGCCACCTCCGGGAGCAGCCCGAGCTCATGGTGCAAGAGCTTCACCGCCACGCGGCGCCCGTCTGGGATCGTGTCGGCGAGGAACACGGCGCCGACCCCGCCGGCGCCGAGCCGGCGATCGAGCCGGTACCGTCCGGCGATCACCGTCCCCACGCGCCCCTCGGGGACGAGTTGCCCGCCGACCAGCGCGTCGAGCGCGGGGTTGGCGGCAGCGCCGCCCCGGATCACGTTCCCCTGAGGCGCGCCCGCGCGGACGGGCTCGAGCGGCGGGTCCGACGGGGCCCGGGTACCCTCGGGCACCCCCCAGGGCCGGGTTCTCGCCACGGGCACCGGCACCAGCGGAGGCGTCCCGGGGGCCGCGTCCTCAGGCGGCGACGGATCGCCGCCCTCGGCGTCGCCGGGGCGCGCCTTCCCGGTCCTGTCGAGCGATGCGTTGCCTCCGGTCACGACCCCCACTCCGGTGATCCTCGGACCCTAGCATGATCGGAGCCGCTGGCTCCGCCGTCGCGGGAGGCCCGCGCGCGGAGCCGGGCGTCAGCTCCGGCGCGGCGGGAGCGCGGGGCGCGCGGCGCTCGCGGCCCCGGTAACGCCCCGGTGGACGACGATCTTCCGTCCCTCCTCGCGCCCCCGAGCGAAGGCCTCCGTGTGCTGGCTGCCGAGGTGGCGCGTCCAGCGGACCCGCGGGTGTCGGCCGCGGAAGTAGCTGTCGAGCCCAGCGTCGCCGACCCACACCAGGCCTTCGGCCCGGTGGGCGCGCTGCTGGCGCTCCAGGCGGTCGCGAAACCCCGCCATGACCC
The DNA here is from genome assembly GCA_964404725.1 of uncultured Polyangiaceae bacterium. Lineage (GTDB taxonomy): Bacteria > Myxococcota_A > Polyangia > Polyangiales > Polyangiaceae > JAFGBI01. Next base: position 10,694 of record CAYOLF010000131.1, on the reverse strand, counting down.
CCGCCAGGAATTGTCGACGGCCCTCGTTGCGCGCCGTGCCACGCGCTCGCTGCTGCGCGCGCCAGAGCGCCGCCGCCGTGTGCCGGAGGAAACCGTGGGTGTACGCCGCGAGCTCGAGGTTCTCCTCGGTCCCGCAGACCTCCAGCACGGTGCCGCGCTTGCCCTCGCGGCTGCGCCAGACCGGGACCCAGATCGCCTCCACGAAGTAATGTTCGGCCAGGATGGCCGCGAGGAGCCGCTCCGCCTCGCTGACCCGCCCCGTGGGCTCGCCGAGGTGGCGGAAGGCGTACCGGCGGGCCGCTCCCTCGGCGTCGAGCGCGACGTTGTACTTGAGCATCAGGCGCTGCGCCGCGAGCGCCGCCGCCTGGGCCTCGTGCTCGTCGGGGCTGGTGGCCAGGGCGAGGAGCTTCGCCACCCGGTCGAGCACGCGCAGCTCGCGATCGCTCCGGGGGGCGGCGGGGACGCCCGCGGCGCGCGGATCGATGCCCCGGGTCCGGCAGACCTCGCGGAACGCCGGTCCGTGCGCCGGCTCGTCCCAGTGACCGAGCACCTCGTCGACGAACTGGTGGGCCATCTCGTGCTTGAGCACCTCAAGCACGGTGCCCCACCCGTGGCCGAAGAGCAGCGAGCGGTCGATCTCGAGGGTGCGGTGCTCCCTCGACCAGGTCCCGAGGCGACCCGCGGCGTCGCTCAGCGCCAGCACCGGGCGCCGGAGCCGGCCCCCGAACAGCTGCGCGGCGAGGTCGGAGTAGGCCTCTCCGAGTGCCCGGAGGGCGGCGGCCTCGAGCTTCGTGGTGAGCTCGGCCGGGGGAGTCGCGGCAGCGCACACGGCCTGGCCGCTACCACCCTTGCGCCGCGGACGCGACCCCTGGTTGCGACTGGCGCTTCCCGGGCCGGGCAAGCGGTGGCATATTCCGCCGCCCCATGGCCCGCGACGACGATTTCGCTTCCTTGATGGAGTCGGTGACCTCCGACAGTAGTAAGCGGGCCTCCCGGCGGCTGCGCCGCGGCGAGGTGACCGAGGGCACCGTCGTCCAGATCTCCGCCGACAGCGTGTTCGTCGACGTGGGCGGGACCTCGGAGGCGCGGCTCGATCGCGCGGAGTTGCTCGACAAGTCCGGGGAGCTGACGGTCAAGATTGGCGACCGCGTGCGGGCGACGGTGACCGATGGCCGGCCGGGCTCGCTGACCCTGGCGCTGTCCATCGGCCGCGACGGCACCGTGGACGTCGGCGCGCTCGAAGCGGCGCGGGTGGCGGGCTCCACGGTCGAGGCGATTGTCAGGCAGGCCGTCAAGGGCGGGCTCGAGGTCGAGATCGGCGACATCCGGGCGTTCTGCCCGGCCTCGCAGGTGGATCTCGGTTACGTCGCGGACCTGGGCGTGCTGGTCGGGCAGACCGTGCAGGTGAGGGTGGTCGAGGTCCGCGACGGGGGGCGCTCCGTCGTGGTGTCGCGGCGGGCCGAGCTCGAGGCGCGCCGACAGGATCAGCAGCGTGAGATGGTGGAGCGCCTGGTCCCCGGGGCCGAGGTCGACGGGACCGTGCACTCGACCAACCGCCACGGCGCGGTGATCGACCTCGGCGGGATCGAGGGCTTCGTGCACGTCTCCGAGCTGGCCCACCACCGCATCGGGAGCGCGGAGGAGGTCGTGTCGGTTGGCGATCCCGTGCGGGCGCGCGTGCTTGCGGTGGAGCAGAGCCCCAAGGGCGTTCGCGTGCGGCTGAGCGTCAAGGCGCTGCAGGACGCGCCGTCGCGCCCGGCCGCCCCCGCGCCGGACGAGGTGCTCAAGGGGGTGGTTTCCCGGCACTCTACCTTCGGGGTCTTCGTGCAGACGCCGGGCGGCGAGGGGCTGGTACCCGCGCGCGATCTGGGGCTCGCCCCGGGCGCCGATCACCGCCGCGCCTACCCTGTCGGACGCGAGGTCGCCGTGGTGGTCACGCAGCGCGATCAGCAGAGCGGCAAGCTCCGCTTCAGCGTGAGCGGCGTGGCCGACGTCGAGGAGCGCCGCAACTACCGGGAGTTTGCCGCCGCGGGGCGCCCGGCGCCGCGATCGGGCGGGATGGGCAGCCTCGGAGAGCTGCTCCGCGCCAAGCTCGACCTGCCGCTGCCCGCCGCCGAGCCGCCGCCCGAGCCGACCGCGCCAGCGCCGCCGGCCGCCGGTCTCCCCCCGCGCACGCCGCGCGACGACCGCGGCATCAAGCGGCGCAAGAAGGCGTAGCCGCCGATCGCGCCCCGCGCGCGGCGTCGTCGCCCGTCGTCCCCGCCGTCGCGCCGGAGTCGCCGCCTCGCTCAGGCCTGCCGCTTCTCGATCTTGGCCCAGGAGTCACGCAGGGTCACGACGCGGTTGAATACCGGCTTGCCCGGGGCGCTGTCCGGGTCGACGCAGAAGTAGCCCTGCCGTAGGAACTGGAAGCGGTCGCCTGGCGCCGCCCCGACGAGGCTAGGCTCGACCTTGCAGCCCGAGAGCGTCTCGAGGGACGTCGGGTTGAGGTCGGCGAGAAAGTCGCCGTCTTCGCCGGGGTTCTCCCGGGTGAACAGGTGGTTGTAGAGGCGCACCTCCGCGTCGAGGGCGCTGGTCGCCGACACCCAGTGCAGGGTGCCTCGCACCTTGACGCCCTGCGCCTCGCCGCCGCGCGTCGCCGGATCGTAGGTGCACCGAAGCTCCACGATCTGTCCGGAAGCGTCGCGGACCGCCCGCTCGCAGCGGACGATGTAGGCGTGCTTGAGCCGCACGAGCGCGCCCGGGGCCATTCGAAACCACTGCTTGGGCGGGTCCTCGCGGAAGTCGTCGGCCTCCACGTAGAGCTCCCGCGAGAAGGGGATCTCGCGGGAGCCGGCGGCGGGATCCTCGGGGTTGTTCTCGGCCGGGAGCGCCTCGACCACGCCCTCCGGATAGTTCTCGATCACGACCTTCAGCGGGCGGAGGACGGCCATCGCGCGCGGCGCCCGCGCGTTCAGATCGTCCCGAATGCAGGCCTCGAGCAGCTGATGGTCCACCTTGCTGTTGGTCTTGGCGACGCCGATGCGGGCGGCAAAATCGCGGATCGCCTCCGGGGTGTAACCGCGGCGCCGCAGGCCGCGGAGCGTCGGCAGCCGCGGGTCGTCCCAGCCGCGGACCCGGCCGTCGGTGACGAGCTGGAGGAGCTTGCGCTTGCTCATGACCGTGTACGTCAGATCGAGGCGCGCGAACTCGATCTGCTGGGGCGCGAAGATGCCGAGCGCCTGCAGGAACCAGTCGTACAGCGGCCGGTGATCCTCGAACTCCAGGGTGCAGATGGAGTGGGTGATGCCCTCGATGGAGTCGGACTGCCCGTGCGCGAAGTCGTACATCGGGTAGATGCACCAGCGAGCGCCCGTCCGCTGGTGGTGCGCCCGCTTGATGCGGTAAAGGATGGGGTCGCGCAGGTTGAGGTTACCCGCGCGCATGTCGATCTTCGCCCTCAGCGTGCGCGAGCCGTCGGGGAACTCGCCCGCCCGCATGCGGCGGAAAAGATCCAGGTTCTCGGCGACGCTCCGGCCGCGATGCGGGCTCTCGCGCCCCGGCTCGGTGAGGGTGCCGCGGTGGGCCCGGAGCTCCTCGGGGGTCAGGTCGCAGACGTAGGCCAGCCCCTTCTCGATCAACAGCTCCGCCCACGCATAGAGCTGGTCGTAGTAGTCCGAGGCGTAGAGCTCCCGAGCCCACTGGAACCCGAGCCAGTGGATGTCCTCCTTGATCGCGTCGACGTACTCCTGGTCCTCCTTCTCGGGGTTGGTGTCGTCCATCCGGAGGTTGCACTCGCCGCCGTACTGCGCGGCGATCCCGAAGTCGATGCAGATGGCCTTGGCGTGGCCGATGTGCAGGTACCCGTTCGGCTCCGGCGGGAACCGCGTGCGCACTCGCCCTCCGAACCGTCCGGAGCGGTTGTGCTCGTCGATGATCTCGCGGATGAAGTCGGTGCTGGTAGGGGCGGACGACATGAGGCGCTCCGGGCGTGCCGCACGCGGCGCGGCGGGAGAGGATGTCCCGAGCGGTCCAGCCGGGCAAGCCTCGGCCGTTGGTCGGCGACGGCCGGGGTCCCGCGGTCTGGGCGCCCGCGCAGGGTGAGAGGGGTGGCTGGCCGGTGCGGCATCGGCTAAGCAGGGCGGTCGTGCCCCCGCTCCCGCACCGCAAGAAGCCCACGATCAAGGACGTTGCGGCGAAGGCGGGCGTCTCCAGCGCCACGGTGTCCTTCGTCCTCAACAACCGCCCTGGGCAGGCAATCAGCGACAAGGTCCGCAAGCGCGTTCAGCGCGTCGCCGAGCAGCTCAACTACCACCCCTCGGCCGCCGCCGCGGGGCTCGCCCGCAAGCGCACGCACAACGTCGCCGTCGTTTTTTACCGGAACCAAGAGCTCATCAGCAACCACTTCTACTCGTTCGTGGTGCAGGGCGCGATCAAGGAGGCGATCCGGCGCGAGTACAACCTGCTCTTCTCGTTCTTGCCCGGCGAGTACCGCGGGTACGCCGACCTGCCCAAGATCGTCCGCGAGAACAACGTCGAGGGGGTAATCCTGGTGCGGGAGACCAACGCGCGCCTGGTCCGGGACATCGAGGTGCGCGGGATCCCGGTCGTGGCCATCGATCATTTTCCGCCGCTCACCGGCGTCCAGGCCATCGAGATCGACAACCAGCACGGTGGACGGCTCGCCGCCGAGCACCTGCTCGGGCTCGGCCACCGACGGCTCGCCTTCGTCCACGGCGCCCTGGATCGTCCGAGCATCGCGGCCCGCGCTGCGGGGTTTCGCGCGGGGCTCGAGGCGGCGGGGGTGCGCTTGACCCAGCGCGGGCACCTACTGCGCGCGGCCGATCTCACCTTCGAGGGTGGCCGTGAGGCGGCGGAGCGCGTACTCGGCCGCGCCCAGCGCCCGACGGCCCTGTTCTGCGCGAACGACGAGATGGCGGCTGGGGTCCTCGCCGCCGCACGCGGCCTGGGGATCGCGGTGCCCCGGGAGTTGAGCGTGGTGGGCTTCGACGACATCACGATGAGCAACTACACCGATCCTCCGCTCACCACCGTCGGCGTGGACAAGGAGGCCCTCGGCGTGGAGGCCATGACCTGGCTCATCGAGCTGGTCGAGCGCGGCCGGCGGGACCCCCAGACGCGCCTGACCCCCGTGTCCCTCGTCGAACGCGCGTCCACGGCCGTGGCGCCGGTGTGAGGGGGCCGCTGGGCGCGGCGCCTTGGGGGGAGCCGCGTTCGGTCCGGGACGCCTAAAACGATTAACTCCAGGGGATCCCGGCCCAATGCCCTGGACGTCCAGGGCCAGCGGCGGCACGGGGCCAGGGCGCAGCGGAGGTGCCCCCCTTGAGAGTCCCGGCTCGGGTTGGGCGCGCGCGGGCCTCATGCGCTCGCGGGATCTGGGGACGTGGGAGCGGCTCCCGAACCTCGTGGTCCCGTCGCGGCAGCAGCGCAACGCCGTGCTCCACCCCGAGCTCGTGGACGGCAAGTACGCCTTCTACACGCGGCCCCAGGAGACCTTCCTGGCACAGGGCGAGGGGACGACGGGGATCGCCTTGGGACTGGTCGACGACATCACCCGGCCCCGGATCGGCCGGGAGACGATCATCGACTCGCCGTATTTTCACGCCATCAAGGACGCCAAGAACGGGCAAGGTCCGGCGCCCATCAAGACCCCAGAAGGGTGGCTGCACCTCGCCCACGCCGTCCGCGGGAGCGCGGCGGGCATGCGCTACACGGTGTACGCCTTCATGACGCGCCTCGATGCGCCGGCCGTGCCGCTCTACCAGCCCGGGGGGCACCTCATCGCGCCGCTCTTCGACGAGCGGGTGGGCGACGTGTCGAACGTCGTCTTCGTCAACGGGTGGGTCGAGCGCGACGGCGTCGTCTACATCTACTACGCGTCGAGCGACACACGGGTCCACGTCGCCACCACCAGCGTCGAGCGGCTGGTGGACTACTGCCAGCACACTCCGCCGGACGGGCGCACCAGCGCGGCCTGCGCCGAACAGCGGCGGGCGCTCGCCGCGCAGAACCGCGCGCTCGTCGCGGAGAGCGGCGATCCGCTGCTGCGGCGCGCGCTCGGGTGAGTTCGGTGCTGGCGCGCCGTCACTTCCCGGCGCCGAACGCGAGGGCCTCAGCGAGCATCGCGTCGGTCATGGTGTGGCCGATCCCGGGGCGGGCGACCACGCGGCTCGGCCAGCCGAGGCGGCGGAGGGCGCGACCGAGCGCGGCGGCGTCCTCGCGCGCGCTCCGGTCCGCCGTTCCGTAGCCGACGTAGATCGGCGGGCGCTCGGTGAGGCGGCGCGCCGGGGCGAGGAGGTGCTCGGCGCTCGAGCCGCCGGCGAAGACGCCGAAGCCGTCGGCGGGGAAGCGGCCGCGGAGCGCGAGCGACGAGGCGTAGTAGGCCCCGTTCGAGAAACCGAAGACGAGCACGCGGGCGAAATCGCGGCCGAGGTGCTGTTCGAGCTCGGTGCGGTCCCGTTGCCACTCGGCGTGGAGCTCGACCTCGACCGCCTGCTGGGCGCGGACGGAGGTGGGCCAGGTCCACCAGTCCTCCATGCCGCGCGGGCCCTGGCCGCGGCGGCCGCGCGGCATCAGCGCGACGAACCCATGCGCGGCGGCCGCCCGGGCGAGGGCGCGCTGCTGCGCCCATTGCCAGGTCGTCTCGGGCTTGATCACCCCGTGCAGGAACAGGACGAGCGTGAGCGGCTCGCCGAGCCGGGCCGGGACGCTGACGCAGGCGGCGCTGCCGAGCTCCTGGAGCTCGCTCGCGCACCAGCGGCCCGAGGCGCTGGGGGCGGGCGCGCTGGACGACGAGCTCGCGGCCGGGGGCGCCGCGGAGGGGGGCGCGGCGGAGGCGGGAGGGGCAGCGGCGCCCGTCTCGAGGCGCGCGGGTGCGGTCGAGCCGCTCGGTCCCCCGGCGGCGGTCGCTCCCCCGCCGGCGTGGGAGCGGGGTGCCGCCAGCGCGGCGAGCAGCGCCGCGGCGCTCGCGACGACGGCGATACGCCGTCGGTGCGTCTCGGCGTGCGACGGGCGACCCGGGGTGCGCGCGGCCCTGTGCTCCACGTCCGGGGTGTAGCACGGAGTCTTCTCGGGCTCGCTCCGGGACGGCGGGTGGTCGGCGCACGGCCGGGTCGCGGCCGCGCGAAAAACCGCTTGGTTCTGCGCGCGCCTCGGCTAGAAAAGCTCCGATGCGCTTCGTCTCCTCGTTTTCGTTCGTCGCCTCCGCCTCGCTGCTCGTCGCCTGCGCGCGCGCCCCCGCCGCGCCGGCACCCGCCTCGCCAGCGCCGTCGACCGTCGCGGCGGGCCCCGCGCCGAAGGCCACGGTTCCCGCCGAGCTCACCAGCGCGATGGTGCAGCCCACCCTCGCCGAGATGGAGCAGGCCGCGTTCCGCTGCTACGCGCTCGAGTTCGGGGGGCAGGAAACCGAAGGCGGGAGGGTGTTGCTCGACTGGGTGATCCAGCCGTCGGGCGCGGTCGCGAGCGCGAGCATCGTCGAGTCGAGCATCGAGAGCGAGGCGTTCGCCGGCTGCGTCCTGAAGGCCGCGCGCGCGCTGCGGTTCCCCGCCGCCGAGCGCCCGACGGGCCTGCGCAAGCCGTACGAGTTCCGGCGCGCCGCTGAGTCGACGGCGGCGGCGAGCGCGCTCTGAGCGGGTGCGCGCGGGTCGGTCGCGTCGCCATCGCGTCTCCGTTCGTCGGCACTGCCCATGGCGCTCGCCGCGGCGCGCGGGTCACGGCTCCGGCTCACCGGGATAGCGCACCTCGAGGGGCCAGCTCGCGAGCGGCGCCTCGCGGCAGGCGTCCTCCTGCCCCGCGGCGTAGGCGAACCCGCCGCCGACGCGGACCCCGACGTAGTAGACGTCGGCGCGCGCGCGGCAGGTCTCCGGCGCGGGGGAGTCGGCGCAGGACTCGAGCATGGCGTCGTGCAGGCGCTCGTCCGCCTCCCAGCGGGGGACCCCGCAGGTCTGGTAGTCGAGATCGTGCCGCTTGCAGGCCGTGTAGAAATCGAACGCCGCTCCCCGGTCGGGCACGACGGTGCAGCCGTTCACGCGGGGCAACCACGGCCCAACCGCGCCCGGCGCCGGGCGCGCAGGGGGACCAGCGTTGCTGGCCCCACGCCCGCCCTCGGCCGCGTTCCCGGCGTTGCCGGCGCCGCCGGCGCCTCCCGCGCCGCGCTCCTCCGGCGAGCTCTCGGCGTCCGTGACCGGCTCCTCCGCGGTCGGCGCCGCGGGCTGCGCGCGCGGATCCGCCGGGCGCGCAGGGTCCTCCCGGCAGGTGACGTCGTCGTAGTCGGAATAGCTGGCGCCGGCGTGGGTGACGGAGCGGGTGACAGGATCGGGCATGGCAGGAACATCGGCCGCGGGACGGGCGAGTTTCCACATCGCCCACCCGCGCCGTGGCGCGCCGGTCACCGCGCGCCACGCCGATGTCGTGCGCTGTAGGCAGGTGAAAGAATTCCGGCCGGGGGGCGCTCCCGTCGAACCACGAGCGTTGATCCCCAAGGGCCCGGGGTCCTCCGTTTCGCAGGGCTTTCGGACTGTGGCACAATGACATCGTACGCTCGGTGGGTCGGCACCGCCGGCGCCTCAAAGGGACCTTACTGTGACGGCAAGACGTCTGATTCTCTCCGGCTCGCTCCTCGCGGTGGCGCTCGGAACCGCGGCCTCCTGCGGCGCCCCCGAGGTGAAGTACGCGGAGGAAACCGGGGGCACCGCGACGACCACCGGCGCCCGGCCGAACGGGGGCGACGACGAGAGCGGCGGCTCGGCGACGGGCGCGACCGGGACGAGCGGCGGCACCGGCGGCGGTGGCGGCATGATCGTGACGGGCGGCGAGGCCGGCAGGGCCGGGGCCGGCGGCCCGGGCGAGACCGGCGGCGACGCGGGTGGTGTCGAGGAGGGCGGCACGGCGGGGACGGGCGGGCGCACGGGAGGCGCCGGCGGCACCGGCGGGCGCACGGGCGGCGCCGGCGGCACCGGCGGCGGCGGTGGCGCCGCCCCGGACACCTGCGAGAACGGAGTGCTCGACGGGGACGAAACCGACCTGGACTGCGGCGGTAGTTGCCAGCCCTGCGACAACGGGCGGGTGTGCGGCGTGAACGGCGACTGTGTCTCCGGCGCCTGCATCGGTTTGATCTGCTCCGAGCCGGGCTGCGACAACGGTCTCATCGATCCGAACGAGGGCGGGACCGACTGTGGCGGGGTTTGTCCGGCTCTCTGCCCCACCGGCGAGTCCTGCGATGTCGACGCCGACTGCGAGAGCGGTGTTTGCACCGACCGGGTTTGCGCGGAGGAAAGCTGCACCGATCTCGTCGCGAACGGCGGCGAGACGGACATAGACTGCGGCGGCCCCGAACCATCCTGCGCCCGCTGCGAGGTCGGCGACGACTGTCTCGAGGACGACGACTGCGCGCTGCAGAGCTGCGTCGACCTGACCTGTGCCCTGGTCTGCCCCGACAACTTTGACGACTGCGACGGCGACGTCTCCAGCGGCTGCGAGGCGAACCTGCTCACCAGCTTACAGCACTGCGGCGCCTGCGGTAACCGTTGCAGCCTCCCGCACGCCGTCTCGGCCTGCTCGGCGGGGGATTGTGTCATCGCCATCGACCCAGAAGGGCAGCCGCGCTGCAACGTGCCCTTTTCCGACTGCGACGGTGTGGTGGCGAATGGCTGCGAGGTGAACCGGTCCACCGATCCCGAGAACTGCGGTGGCTGCGGGATCCGTTGCACGGACGCCAACGGGACGCCCACCTGCGTAGACGGAGAATGCGACAGCGTCTGCGGTGCAGGTTTCGCCGACTGCGGGGGTGACTACCGGTGCGAGACGGACACGACCACCAGCGTCGACAACTGCAGTGGGTGTGGGGACGTCTGCCCCGCGGACCAGGGATCTCCCTGGTGCCGTGACTCCGAGTGCGGGTTCACTCCCTGCGACCCCGGCACCGGCGACTGCGACGGCGACGGCACTTGCGAGACGAACGTCAACATCTCGGACGACCACTGCGGCGCCTGCGGCAACGCCTGTCTACCCCAGGATGGCACCGGCAACTGCGCCGCCGGCACCTGCGAGGTTGCTGCATGCGACGCCGGTTTCGATGACTGCAATGGCGACTACGCCGACGGCTGCGAGCAGAGCCTGGTCACATTGGAGCATTGCGCCGCCTGCGATACGCCCTGCGCCCGCGCCAACGCGGCGGTCACCTGCGAGACAGGGAGCTGCACCTTCGTCGGGTGTAACGCCAACTATGGCAACTGCGACGAGAGCACGGGCAACGGCTGCGAGACGGATCTGCGGGCCACGGTGGCCCACTGTGGTGGCTGCGGTCAGCCATGCTCTTTCGCGCACGCGGCGGCGAGCTGCGTGAACAGCGGCTGCGTCATGGGCGCCTGCAGCAGCGGCTACGACGACTGCAACGACTCGGGCGTCGACGGTTGCGAGACGGGTGTCACCGCGGATCCGAACTGCGGCGGGTGTGGGATCGACTGCGTGACCAACACGGGTACCTCGAGCAACCCGTGCAACGGCACGGCCTGCGTGCCGGTGTGCGTCAGCGGCTACGGGAACTGTGACAGCAACGCGGCGAACGGCTGCGAGACGAGCCTGACGAACAACCTGAACCACTGCGGCGCCTGCGGGGTCAGGTGCTCCGGCTCGACCCCGTACTGCGTGAACACCAGCGGTTCGACCTGGGCTTGTAGGGGGTATCTTGATATCGC
>CAYOLF010000130.1:0-14837 GCA_964404725.1 uncultured Polyangiaceae bacterium | reverse complement strand
CACTGGAGCCGGCGCTGGAACCGGGGGCACCGAAACGGGCGCTGGAACCGGGGGCCTTGGAGTGGGCGGCGCCGAAGCCGGCGCCGGAACCGGGGGTGCCCAAGCCGGGGGCACCGAAACCGGGGGCACGAACACGCCCGAGACGCCCTGGGAACCGTCACCCGTCGGTCTTGCGAGCCGAACGCGCGGCGTCGCGCCCCTGTACGTCTTCTTCGACGTCACGCAGGACGAATCGGTGGCCTGGCCGGCCGAAGTGGACGGCCGCCGGGAGTTCGCGGACGTTCCATACGAGTGGGACTTCGGCGACAGCGAAGCAGGCAGCTGGGGCACGAGCGGCCTGACGAAGAACGGGTCGCGCGGATACGTGGCCGCGCATGTCTACGAGGTGCCCGGCTCATTTGAGGTCACTCTCAGCGTTCGTACGGCAGCCGGGGAAACGGAGGAGCACACCGTGAACATCCTCGTTGAGGATCCGGATGAGGTCTTCGCGGGACAATCCACGATCTGTGTTTCTACGGGTGACACCTTCGACGGCTGCCCGAATGGCGCCCGCCAGGTGATTACCACTGACCTTGCCGAGGTGATCGGGTTCCTGACTCCTGGGCGACGCGTGCTGCTCCGCCGTGGAGACCGATGGACCCATGACGGCAGCCTGGACCTTCAGGGCCCTGGACCAATGACGCTCGGTGCCTTCGGCCAATGCACAACCTCCAGTCGCCTGGGGATCTGTGCGAATGCTCCCGTGCTCGAAGCCGCCGGTGTCGCGGAGGACAATCTGCTTGCGCTGAAGGAGGTTGACGACCTGCGCGTGATGGATCTCAGCTTCGCGGACGCGAACGACGGGAAATGGGGGGCCATCGGGGGCGCCACGGAGATTCATCGATTCCTTATGCTGCGACTCCACGCTCGCGGATTCGAGACGCCCTTCGGCAACTCGCACTGGGACACGCGTGACCCGGAGGGTAATGCTCTGGTCGAATGCGATGTTGCGGACACAAGGGGAATGGTGGCCTACCTCGGCGGAGTGCGCCTTGGGGTAATCGGTAACGAACTGCGCGACTCCCGCGAAACGCACGTCTTGCGGGTCTGGCAGGCGCACCGTGCCGTGATTCAGCACAACGAATTGTCGGGGACCAGTCTTGAGACGGATACGGGTCGCCATGCCCTGAAGCTTCACGGTGTCGGAGAAAGCCTCGTGGCGTCTACGGACGGTGATCACCTTGACTTTCGCACGCGCCACGTTATTGTTAGTCATAACGTCTTTGGCGCCTCGGGGCCCTGGCCCGTTGCCATCGAGCCGAAGGACTCCGCGAGTGACGAGCGAATGGAGGACATTCTTTTTGAGAGCAATCGGATCCTGCCCAGTTTCGGTCGGCAGAGCGTGATCCCGGTCCGCGTCGGACTGAACGTTTGGGTTCGGCACTTCACTGCTCGAAACAACGTTTTTTCCGCTATCGGCGGCGCTTCCACGGCGTACACCGCGGTGGCGCTCGACCGAAATGCGGGCACGTCTTTGCCCCCGCCCGAAGGGGTGCGCGTTTACCACAACACCATTATCATTCCAGATCCAGGGGTCAACCAGAGCGGAACCGGAATTGTGGTTCTGGGTCCGTCCGTGCATACTCAGATCGCCAACAACCTCATCGTCATGCCGGGTGACTACCCGCTCACGCTCGGCGAGGGGCAGAATACCGTCGTCGGCAATAACCTCGTTACTCCCGACGCGGGTCTTTTCGATGTGTCCGGGGACGATCCTCTCGCTTGGGACTTCTCGCTCCGAGAGGGCTCCCCGGCCATCGACGGCGCTGCCGCGGTTCCCGTATTCGACGACCACGCGGGTGACCCGCGGCCCGTGGGATCGGGATACGACTTTGGTGCGTTCGAGCGGCAGTAGCGGGGCGGGTTTCGAAATAGGGCCTCTTCAGCCGGGGCTCTGGGTGAGCCAGTTGGGCTCGGGAAGGTTGCCGAGGACATGATACAGGGCGATCTCGAAGTGGTCGCACGTGTGGATGCCGTGTACCGTCCCGCACTTCTTACGTTGCAGGCCCACTGGCACGGCGGACCCGTTCCCGTTGCGTTCCCGGTGGGCACCGAAGCGCGAGACGGAACACCGGCCGCGAGTGGCACTCGCAGGGCGAACCCGAACCTGCTGGCGGCGAAGGACAACCAGCCGACGCTGCACACCGATATCCCGGCGACATTCACCGCCGTCGCCGACGATCCGAACTTCGAGGCGATCGTCGACTTCGTCGAAACGATGGACCGAGGCCGCGGTCGCCGCGAACACCGGCGCTGCCACGTCTGCTACGACCTGAAGGCTATCTCCCGCAAGGGCGAGTGGGCACGTCCGTCACCTTCCGACCCCGCTCGATAGGGGTTCGCCTGCTCCCCGCCGGGACCCCCAACGAGTGGCTCGTGTTCGCTGCCCTGCTGAAGCAAGTGAACGCAGCCCGCGTCACCCTGCCCAGCGGCCCCGACCGTCGCCCCCTCCACTTCAGCACCCCAAACTCATTAGCCCCCAGAAGGAGAACTCTGGGGCACGGTCCCCACCAGCGTCACGGACCCGTCACGCGACGGCAACCACCTCGCGATTCGCCGGGCCTTGTCCGGCCTTCACCGTGGTGCGTCGCGACGACTGACGGGGAGCCGGCGGCCCAACCCCCGTCGGCTCGACGCCGCTCCTTACGCGCAGCGGCTTCGTCCCGCGGAACATGAAACCAGGCCCCTGGGCCAGTGCGGTTGAACGCCTTGACCTCGCGGCGGCGCGGGTGGCGCCACCGGGACCGGCGGCAGCGGTGCGGTGCCGGGCCCGGGCTGCGGGCAGCCCGCCGGGATCATGGGCGGCCGCGCGAGCATCGAGGTCGCGGGCAAGACGCGCGAGTACATGGTCGCCGTACCCGACGAATACGATCCGGACTAGCCCTACCGGCCGATCTTCGGCTGGCACCCCTGGAGCGGGTCCGCGCAGCCGATCGCGAGCTCCGGGTACTTCGGGCTCGCGAGCGAGCGAAACCACGGTCGTGGACCCGAGCTGGTGCGATGACGCCGGCGCGAGCTACGAGCCCTGCACCTGTGTGGAGTACCAGGGCTGCAGCGACGGCTACCCGGTGGTTGAGTGCGAGTACACCGCTGGCCACCAGTTCGCGCCCAACGCGGGCGCCGCGCTCTGGGTGTTCTTCTCGCAGTTCTGAGGCGGCGGGAGCCCGGAACTCGCCCCACCCCGGAAGCCGCCCGGCGTGAGGGCGGTTCCGGCGATCAACAAGGACCGCCGGGCGCGGATCTCGGCCAGAGCTGCCGCCTGGAAGGCAGTGCTCCCAGCGGCTCTCACCCCGGGGAGCCGAAGGAGCGGCGACCCCGATCCATGCGACCGAAACGCGGTGTAGAGTACCGGGACCATGGCCCGGCGCGACGTGGGGAGGAGCGGGCTGCTCGCGGTGCTCTCGATGGTGCTGCTCGAGCTCGGCGTGGCGGCCTGTGGCGGGCAGACCGGCGAGGACGGCGCCGGCGGCGGGGTTTCGGGCTCGCTCGGCGGCAGCCCATCGAACGAGTCCGGCGCGGGCGGCGCCGGCGCGGGGGAGCCCTCGGCTTCCGCGGGCGGCCGCGCGACGGGCGGCGCCACGGGGACGGCGGGCGACGTGCACTGCCAGGAGCCCTGGGACGCCGGCCCGTGCGACGCCGAGATCCCGGTGTTCTGGTTCGACGTCGCCACCAACCGGTGCGAGCCGCGCACCTACGGGGGCTGCGAGGGCAACGCGAACCGGTTCGACACGCTCGTCTCCTGCGAGCAGGACTGCGCCGAGGTCCGCGGACCGGGCAGCGCGCCGCTGCCCGTGGTCTACGCCTTCGGGGACCGGTGCGACGGGGACGCGCTCTCCGCGGACGGTCGCCGGATCGTGGCCGAGTTCGTGGTCGACCAACCCCACGACCCGCCGGGTGACGATCCCTACGTCCTGGTCGACCTCATGGCCGGCAACGCGCTCTGCGCGCGCATGAGCGACGTCGTCCTGAACGGCGTCGGCGTGGAGGCCTTCGTGGACTACTACGAGTACGGCGAGCAGGGCTACCTCCCGGTGCACGAGGCGGAGGTCCCGGTCGCGGCGATCACCCTCGATCTCGGCGAGCTCTCCGCGGCGCTCGGCGTGGAGCCGCCCGCCGTCGAGTGGCGGTGAACCAGGCGGGGTTTCCCCGCGCGGCCCGGTCGTCGTCCCGAGCGCCCACGAGAGTTTCGCACCGTTGTTGTTGGCGAAGCGCACCAGGTACCGGGGCCCGATCGTGGCCAGGAGCCAACCTGGCCGAAATCCCAGCATCACGGTTCGGGCTGGATCGAATGGGACGGAATAGGTAGCCTGGCCCGGCAGCCAGGACGGTTGAACGCCTTACCCTCATCGGCCTGGTTCGTTCGCGGCGGAGGCTCCCATGCGTGGTGTGTGGCTCGGTACGGTTGCGCTCATCGGTGTTCTCGCTGGCCCTGGCTGCGCCAACGACGAAGAGCAGACGAACGGCTCCACGGCCACCGGCGGTGGCTCGGGAGCGCCAATGGGCGGCTCGGGCGGCAGCGCCACCGGCGGGAGCACCACCACGGGAGGGGGTTCGGGCACCGGCGGAATGCTGGGCACCGGAGGCGGTGCGCCGATGGGTGGTAACGCCGCCACGGGTGGGGTTGCCTCCGGTGGTGCGCCGATGGGTGGCAACGCTGCTACGGGTGGGGTTTCCTCCGGCGGTGCCAACCCGTCGGGGGGTACCGCCGGCCTGACAACCGGTGGTGTCAGCACCGGTGGCCAGGCGAGCGGAGGAGCGGCTGGCTCGGGTGGAGTCGGCCCTGCCGGCGCCGGCGGCGTTGTGCCCGACACGGGCGGCGCCGAGACGGGAGGCACGCCCGGGTCCGGAGGGGTCGGAGCCACGGGCGGGCAAGCGGGCGCGACGGGCGGCACGATCCCAGAGGGGGGTACTTCCACCGGCGGCACCAGCAGCGGCGGCTCGGGGGGCGAGCTGGGGGGAACGGGAGGAGAGACGAGCGGCGGAGCCCCGCCAACGGGAGGTACCGGCGGTTCGAGCGGCTACAGCCCCTGCCCCGCCAACGGTGACCCCTGCCGGATCCTGCCGTTTGGCGACTCGATCACCCAGGGCGTGGCGTCGAGTGACCAGGCGGGCTACCGGTCGAAGCTGTTCGAGCTCATCGTCGCTGCAAACCAGAGCGCCACCTTCGTCGGCTCGCAGAGCGGCGGCCCCAATCAGGTCGCCGGCCAGGACTTCCCCAAGAACCACGAGGGCCACAGCGGCTGGACCATCGATCCCGGCTACAGCCCCTACGGTTCGGGCGGCATCTCGAGCCTGGTCCCTAGCCCCGCGTTCGACACCATCCCGAACATCGTGCTCCTGATGATCGGGACCAACGACGTCACCGCCGACTCCGGACAGAGCGGCATGGCGGACCGGCTCGAGGGGCTCCTGGACAAGATCGTCGAGGCCGCGCCCGACGCCCTCGTCGTGGTGGCCGAGCTCACTCCGGTGTCGTGGAACCCGCCGGAGCTCAGCAACTACAACGCCCAGATCCCCGGGATCGTCCAGGCTCGCGCGGCGAGCGGTCAGCACATCCTCGCGGTCGACATGAGCGCGATGCCGCTGTCCAACCTCGCGAGCGACAACGTACACCCCAACGATCAAGGATACTCCTACATGGCGGACATCTGGTACGCAGCCATTGAGGACGTGTTGCCTCGGTGAAGCGTCCCTCGGCTCAGCGGGCTCGCTCGCCTGCTGCTCGGTGCCGTGGAAGAGCCGGTTCCTCGACGTGGTGCAGCGGCACATCGGCGCCGCCGCCGCGCGGGCGCCGGCCGACGACTGACCACGGTCCGGGCGGCCTCCGGCCGCCGACCCACCGTTCACCGTGCGCGCCCACCCCGGGGCTTCCCGGTGGAGGCGGGGCAAAGGTGACGCATCGGAATGAGAATCGTCACGACGGCCTCCCTCGTCGCGAATCCATCGTTTCGTTCCCGCGCTCCCACCGGGACAATCCCCCGAGCAAGGATGTCCGTGCCGCCGGCCACCGCAGGAGCCGCCGCGAGTAGGCCTTCGCCCGCTCCGCGCTGGGCGTCGTTCGGCCTCGTTCTGCTCACGGTCGCCGGCGCCGCGGCGCTCACGGCGGCCCTCACCCCCAGTCGCGGTTTCGCCTGGCAAGCCGACGATCCGATGTCCCGGGTCGCACGGCCGCGCACCCACACCGACCACCGTGGGCTGTTCCCGGGGCCGCTCGCTGACGGGCCGGCGGTGACGCGGGCCTGCCTCGAGTGCCATCCCACCGCCGCGCGCGAGGTGATGGGGACGCAGCATTACCAGTGGCTCGGCCACGAGCAGCGGATCCCCGGGCAGGGACCGGCGCACGAGGTGCCGACGCGCCTGGGGAAGAAGAACGCGATCAACAACTTCTGCCTCAGCGTCGAGAGCAACTGGCCCCGCTGCACGAGCTGCCACGCCGGCTACGGCTGGGCCGACGCGAGCTACGACTTCGAGGATCCCAGCCTGGTCGATTGCCTGGTGTGCCACGAGCAGACGGGCGCCTACCGCAAGGACCTCGCGGGCCTCCCCGCCGAGGGGACCAACCTCGTCGCCGCCGCGGAGAGCGTGGGGCGCCCGACGCGCGCGAGCTGCGGCACCTGCCATTTCGCGGGCGGCGGCGGCGATGCCGTCAAGCACGGCGACCTCGACGCGACGCTCACCAACCCGCCGGCGAGCCTCGACGTCCACATGGGCCGCGCGAACCTCGTCTGCGTCGATTGCCACCGCACCGAGCACCACCAGGTCCCGGGGCAGAGCATGGGTGTCAGCACGGGCGAGGGGGCGCGCGTCCGGTGCACGGACTGCCACGCCGCGCGGCCGCACCGCAACGAACGGCTGAACCAGCATGCGGGCCCCGTCGCCTGCGTGACCTGCCACGTCCCGCTCATGGCCGTGGAGACGCCGACCAAGATGGTCTGGGACTGGTCGACGGCGGGCCAGGACACGGTGAACGCGGATCCGCACCGCTACCTCAAGGAGAAGGGGAGCTTCGTCTACGCCTCCCGGGTGATCCCGGAGTATGCGTGGTTCGACGGGCGGATGGAGCGCCACCTCAAGGGTGATCCCGTCGACCCCACCCGCACCCTGGACGTCAACCGCCCGCTCGGCACCATCGGCGACCCGCGGTCGCAGATCTGGCCCTTCAAGGTGCACCGCGGCAAGCAGCCCTACGACACCCGCCTCCGGCACCTCCTCGTCGCCCAGACCTACGGCGAAGGCGGCTACTGGACCGAGTTCGATTGGCCGCGCGCGATCCGGCTCGGTTCGGCGGCGTCGGGGCTCCCCTTCAGCGGCGAGTACGGCTTCATCGCGACCCGCATGTACTGGCCGCAGGCGCACATGATCCCGCCCGCGGGCGAGGCCCTCGGCTGCGTCGACTGTCACTCGGAGGATGGGCGCCTCGACTGGCGCTCGCTCGGCTACGAGGGGGATCCGGCGCTGCGCGGCGGGCGCGCCCGGCTCGGGCACGTCCCCGGAGGGGCGGGTTGATGGCGCTCGCCCGTCCCTGGCGCGTGGCGCTCCTGCTCGCGGTGGCGCTGCCCTGGCCGCTCGCGGCGGCGCTCGCCGAACCGCTGGACCCGCCGCCCGTCCCCGCCCCGTCCGGTCCCGCCAGCGCGGCGCCGGCGCCGGCGACGAGCGCGAGCTCGGGGCCGGTCGCCGCGACGTCGGCCTCCGCGGGGCTGCCGAGCGAGGGGCTCCCGCCGCCGTCGCCGGAGCTGTTGGTGACGCCGCCGCGGGCGACCCCAGCGCCGGGTCTGCACCCCGCCGTCCCGCTGCGCGACGCGCGGGGCGATCTCGTCCTGCGGACGGGGCGCCCCCTCAGCCCGCTCGCCACCTGCGGGGGCTGCCACGACGCCGGCTGGATCGCGGAGCACGGCTATCACTTCCGGCTCGGCATCGACGAGCTGGTGGAGCCCGGTCGCGCCCGCTCCGGTCGCCTCTGGGACCGCGGCCCCGGGCTCTTCGGGCGCTGGGATCCGCTCGCCGGGTACGACTCGGTCGCGCCGAGCCCCGCGGGGCCCGGCGCCCCCGCGCTCGTCGACGGATGGGTGAGGGAGAACGCGGCGAGGGTGTTGGGCGCGGGCCCGGCCCGGCGCGGGGATCGCGCGCGGCGCTTCGAGCCCGACTGCATCGTCTGTCACGTCCGGGGCGCGCGGGTCCCTGACGTGGCCGCGCTCGGCGGCGATCTCGCGAGCTACTCCAGCGCGGCGCTCCTGCCCCTCGGCGTCGTGCGCGCGGTGTCGTTGTCCGGGGCGGTCGCCGACGAGGTTCCGGTCATCGAGGCGCCGCCCCCGCCGCTGCGTTGGCTCACCGCCGCCTTCCAGCCGGATGGCACGCTCGCTGGTGACCGCCTGCGCATCGGGGCGCCCACGAGCGAGGCTTGCGGCTCCTGTCACGGCCTCGCGTCACGGGGGGGACCCACGCTCGCTCGGCTGGGCGCGGCGGCGCGCACGACCGAGACCACGGGCGCCGTGTTCTCGGCCGCGCGCATCAGCGCGAGCGAGCTGAACGTCGCCGGTCGGCCCGCGCTCGTGCGCCCCTGGGACGTCCACGCCGAGCGGCTGCTCACTTGCTCCGACTGCCATTTCTCGCCCAACGATCCGTCGAGCGCCTTCTCGCGCCAGCAGCCCGCGCATCTCCGCCATGACGCACGTCACGTCTCCTTCGGCGAGTACCTCCGCCGCCCCAGCCACGAGCTCGCCAAGGGGTACAGCACCCAGCACACGGTGGCGGACGCGTACGACGGCACCATGCGTCGCTGCGAGGACTGCCACGACCCGCTCCGGGTGCACGCCTGGCTGCCCCGTCCCGAGCGGCACCTCGCGCAGATCGCCTGCGAAACCTGCCATGTCAGCGCCCTGTACGCCCCGGCGCGCCGGGTGACGGACTACAGCGTACCCGACGCCGCCGGGCGTCCGCGCGTCGAGCGTCGTGGCTTCACGGGCTCCCTCGGGGACCCCGCCGCGCGCATCGAGGGCTACCAGCCGCTCCTGCTCCGGCGCGACGAGCCCGGGGGGCGCCGCCGTCTGGTGCCCTACAACGTGATCGCGAGCTTCTTCTGGGTCGTGGACACGGACGCCGGGCCGCGTCCCGCGAGCCTCGTGCTCCTGGACCGGGCGTTTCACGGAGAACGCGCCGCCGCGCGGCTCCGGGCCTTGCTGGATCGCGACGGGGACGGTCAGGTGAGCGACGACGAGCGCGTGCTCGACACGAGCGACCGCGTCGCCGGCGCCCGAGAGCTGCTCGTCGCGGCCGGCGCCAAGAACCCCCGGCTCGAGGGCGAGCTCCAGCCCTACGGGGTGCACCACGGGGTGGGCCCGGCCACCGTGGCGCTGCGCGACTGCGACGCCTGCCACGCCCCTCGCTCCCGCCTCGTCGAGCCCTTCCCCCTGGCGGAGCGCGCTCCCCACGGCGTGGTGCCGCGGCTCGTCGGCGACGCCCGCCTGCTCCCCGCCTTCTCGGTGACGCGCGACGCAGCCGGGCGCCTCACGCTCGAGCCGCGCGCGGCCGCGCTCGACCTCCACGTCCTCGGGCTCAGCGGCTCGGGGCTGCTCGACGCCCTCGGGCTCCTGCTCCTCGGGCTCACCTTCGGCGGCGCGACGACGCACGGGGCGCTGCGCGCGCTCTCGCACCGCCGCGCCGGGAGGTCCGCATGACGCGCGTCGAAATCTACACCGCCTACGAGCGGATCTGGCACTGGCTCCAGGCGGCCGCGATCTTGCTTCTGGCGCTCACGGGCTTCGAGATCCACGCGCCCGATCGCGTGCGCCTCCTCGGCTTCGCGGGGGCGACGCGCCTGCACGAGGCGCTCGCGCTCCTGCTCATCGCCAACGGCTTCCTCTCGCTGTTCTACCACCTGGCCACCGGGGCCATCCGGCAGTACGTCCCGGCGCCGCGCGACGCCCTCACGCAGGGGGTGGAGCAGGCGCGGTACTACCTCGGCGGGATCTTCCGCGGCGACCCGCACCCGTTCGCCCGCCACCCCGAGCGGAAGCTCAACGTCCTGCAGCAGCTCACCTACCTCGCGATCCTCAACGTGCTCCTCCCGGTCCAGATCGTGACGGGCGTGTTGCTCTGGCAGGCGGTCCCGCTCTCCTGGCTCGTCGAGCGCCTCGGCGGCCTCGGTGCGGTCGCGGCGGTGCATGTCAGCGCGGCCTGGCTCTTCCTCTGCTTCGTCGTCATGCACGTGTACCTGACCACCACCGGTCCGACGCCGCTCGCGTACCTGCGCGCGATGATCACCGGCCACGAGGCGGCCCACCCGGAGGCTCACGATGAGCGATCCTGACCGCGCTCTGCGCTACTGGAACCCGTACGCCGCCGGGGCCGCCCTCGGCGTGGTGCTGTTCCTCTCGATCCTGATCACCGGGCACGGGCTCGGCGCGTCCGGGGGCCTCGCGCGGCTGGTGACGGCGGCGCTCGACGGCGTCTTGCCCGCGCAGGTGAATACCTGGGGCTTCTTCGCCAACCTCGGCGCCGGCGGGCGCCCCGCCCTCTCGCACTGGGTGGTCTGGGAGGTGCTGGGGGTGCTGCTCGGCGGGTTCGCCTCGGGCCTGATCGCCGGCCGCGTGAAGCCGGAGCTCCTGCGCGGGCCGCGCCTGGGGGTGCTGGCGCGGGCCCTGCTCGCCCTCGGCGGCGGGCTCCTCGTCGGCTGGGGGACGCAGCTCTCGCGCGGCTGCACCTCGGGGCAGGCGCTCTCCGGGGGCGCGGTGCTCGCGGCCGGGAGCTGGGCCTTCATGTTCGCCGTGTTCGGCGGCGCCTACCTGGTGGCCTACCCGCTGCGGAGGCTCTGGCGATGACGGTCGCGCCCTTCGACATCCCCAGCCTCGGGCGCGCCGCGGAGCCCGCGCTCCACGTGCTGCTCGGCGTGGGCTTCGGCGTCGTGCTCGAGCGCGCGGGCTTCGGCAGCGCCAAGAAGCTCACCAACCAGTTCTACCTCAACGACATGACCGTCCTGAAGGTCATGTTCACGGCGATCATCACCGCCATGACGCTGGTGCTCGCCGCGACCACCTTCGGTCTGCTCGACTTCGAGGCGCTGTGGGTGAACCCCACCTACCTCGGCTCCGGCATCGTCGGGGGACTGCTCTTCGGCGTCGGCTTCGTCGTGGGCGGCTACTGCCCGGGGACCGCGCTCGTCGCCACCGCGACGGCCAAGCTCGACGGGCTCCTGTTCGTGCTCGGCGTCATGGGCGGCATCCTCCTGTTCGGCTTCACCGAGCCGCTGGTCGACGGGTTCTGGAACGACTCCGGGAGCTACGGGCGCCTGACGCTGCACGAGTGGCTGGGCGTCCCGATGCCGGTGGCCGTCCTGCTGGCGCTCGCGCTGGCGATCGGCTTCTTCGCCGGCGGCGAGCTGGTGGAGCGCTGGATGACGGGGGCCGAGCGCCCACGCGGGCTGCGTCCGGCTTACCTCGGCGCCGCCGGGCTGGTGGGGACGGCCGCGCTCCTCGCCGCGCTGTGGCCGGTGACGGTGCCCCTGCGCACGCGGGAGCTCGCGGCGCGCGCCGAGGCGGCGATCGCCGCGGGGCAGGTGCAGATCGACGCGCGCGAGCTGGCGGCGCTGATGCGCGAGCGCACGCTCGCCCTCGAGATCCTGGATCTGCGCGACGAGGCGGCCTTCCAGCGCTTTCACCTGCGCGACGCGCGGCGGGTGACGGGGGACGTCGTCGAGGCGGCGCGTGGCCCCCGCCAGAGCGTGGTGCGCGTGCTGGTCGCCGAGGACGAGGCGACGGCCTTGCGCGCCTACCGGGAGCTCGTGCTCGCGCGGGTCGAGCATGTCTACGTGCTCGCCGGCGGGCTCCCGTCGTGGCTCGCCCTCTTCGACCCCCCCGCGCTCCCGTCGCACCTCGGCGCGCTCGGGGATCTTCACCCCCGGAGCCGTCCTCCGGCCCTGCCCCCGGGCGCCCCCGCGCCGACCTTCCTCGCCAAGGTCAAGCGCCTCGACGGCGGCGCCAAGAAGGCGAGCGGCGGCTGCGGCGGCTGACGGCGTGCGGGTGCCGGTCGCGGGCAGGCACGGGGCGGCAGCGCGGCATCAGCGCTCCAGCGCCGTGATCGCCACCAGGTACCAGGCGGCGTGGGGCAGCCACTGCTCGACCCAGCGCCACTGCTCCCAGTCCGCCGCGCCGGCCATCCACTGGAGCTCGCCGCTGGTGCCGGTGTACCCGTTGGCGATCCCGCCGGTGAGCGTGCCCACCTCCGGCTTGACCCCGCTGAACTCCGGCGGGTTCTCGCGGCCGAACCCGTGCAAGAAGCAGAGGTCGCGCGGGTTGTTGCCGAGGATCCAGTCGAGCTGGCGGCCCGCGAAGCGCAGCAGCGCGAGGTGATCCTCGCCCGCCGCGCCGGTCGCCTCCGCCCCGAGCATGGCGGCCGCGGCGAGCGACGCCAGCCGCGCGTTCTCGCCTTGCCACCAGTAGCCCGACTCGTTGTCCTGCGGGATGAAGAAGGCTGCGGAAGCGCCCGTGTGCTGGCGGGCGTAGCCGTAGGGGTTCTGGACCTCGCCAGTGACGCGGAGCAGGTAGTCGAGGTGGGTGCGGATGGCCGCCTGCGCGGCCTCGCGGCGGGCGGCGTCCGTCTCCACCTCGACGTATCGCACCAGGGCCACGACGGGCAGCCCCGCGTCGGAGGCGTGCCAGAACGGGCGCGTCGCGCCGTCGGCGATGAAATAGCCGACGCTACCGAGGCGCCCGACGAGCGAGGTGGCGCGCCGCCGCGCGGCGTCGAGGTACGTCGCGCTCGTCGTGGTGGCGAAGAGCTCGCTCGCGGCGAGGAGCCCGGTGGTGTCGTCGATGACGTTCTCGCGGCCGTCGTCGGCGTACGCCGCCCCGCTGGTGTCGAGGTGAGCGAAGGCCGCCTCGGCGCCGGCGAGGTACTCGGCGGCCGAGAAGTCGCCGGCGAGGCCCCAGCTCGCGATCCGGGCGAGCGCGGCGATGCTCATCCCGCCCCCCTCCCGCAGCGCGGACTCGAACTCCCCGGACCTCGCCCCGCTCGACCCCTCGAAGGCGCAGATCTGCCGCTGGCCCACGTCGCCGGACCAGCCGTCGAAGACGTTGATGTAGAAGTAGCCCGCCGGATCGAGCACGCGCCGGAGGTAGTCAGCGCCCCAGAGCGCCTCCTCCTCCAGCGCGGTCGCCGTCGCGCCCGGCGCGAGCTCCCGGCGCTCGTCCCGGGTCCAGGCGAGCGTCCAGGCGACGAGGGGGATCTGCTGGGGGTTGAGGAAGTTGGCGTAGCTCAGGTGCGTCAGGTACTTCGAGATGTCGCCGGAGGCGTCGTACCAGCCGCCGCGCACGTCGGCGGTGCCGTCGCGACCGTTGAAGGGCACCGCACCGTCCGCCGCCCACACGGCCGCGTCGTCGGCGCGCGAGGCGCGGAAGTAGCCGACGACGCTCGCCGACGTCTCCCCGAAGAGCTGGGCGTCGCCGACCACGAACGGCTCCGACGCGGAGCTGCCCACCGCCAGGCGGTAGGTGCCCGCCTGGGTCATCTCCGTGAAGTCGACCGAGTAGTGGGTGCTGCTGCTGCCCCACTCCGTGAACGCCACGCCCGCGAGGTCGCCGCACCAGACGGCGCGGCTGGCCTCGTCCACGACCTGGAAGCGCTCGAGCCCGGGCGGACCCTCGACCACGACGTGCTTGGGGCCCAGCGTGGCGAAGCCGATCTGGTTGAGGTGGAAGGCGGAGGCGCCCTCGGTGGCCTTTTCCCCCGAGAGGACGAGCCGATCGAGGTTGAGGATCCCCTCGCTCGTGCCCGTGGCCACGAGGTAGAGCGCGTGCGTGCCCGTCGCGGCCGTGAGCGAAACCTGTCCCTCCTGCCAGGTCGCCCAGCCGCCGGTGGTGGGGGGCGCGAAGCTGCCGAGCAGCGTCCCGGTGGCGTCGTCGAGGCGCACCTCGACGCTGCCGCCGGCGATCTCCTTCGCGTAGGTGAGGGTGAGGGTGGTGATGCCGTCGAGCGCGACGCCGTCGAAGCGGAGCCAGTCGCCCCCCTCGATGTAGCCGACGGTGGTGCCGCCGCCCTCGAGCTCCGTCCCCTGCTGTCCGCCGGTGACGCCGTCGCCGCAGCCCGACCCGTGCGCGCACTCGGCCTCGATGCGCACCGTGCTGGGGCCGAGCTCCGCGCTGCCGCAGTCCAGGGTGTTGCCGGGGAGGAGGCCGCTCCCGCCGCCGCCGGTGCCGGGCTGAGCTCCCGTGCCGGGCCCGTCGCCGGCGTTGCCCCCGGCGCCCGTGCCGCCGCTCCCGCCGTCACCGGCACCGCCCTGGCCGCCGAGTCCCGAGCCGTCCTCACCGCCCGAGCTCGGGTTGCCCACGGCGCCCGTGGCGGCGAAGATGAAGTCGTGCTCGTCCGAGCAGGCGAGGAGCGTCCCCGCCACCGGCATCGCCGCCATCAGCACCCATCGCGCCCAGCCGTCGCCCAAACCCGCCAAACCACGCATCCTTTCGCTCGAGAGGTTCGAAGGAGTTCATAGCTCGCGACCGACGTGCCATCCAGGCGGGCGAGCGGCGCGCCACGGGCGTCCGCTTCGGGGAACCCTCCGGGATGGCTAGCCGCGAGTCCCGATCTCGAGGGGTCCCATGAACCGAGCCGCGCTCACCTCGCCGGTGCCGATCGCGTCGTGGCAGTGGCTCGCGATGGCCGCGCTCGGCGTGGCGCTGAGCTGCGCGGCGTCGACCACGACCACCGAGGCTCCGACCGCGCCCCCGCCGTCCACGACCACCGAGGCTCCGACCGAGCCCCCGGCAGCCACGACGCGGGTCGACGTACCGTACTGGGCCACCCCGCAGCCG
>CAYOLF010000129.1:0-14873 GCA_964404725.1 uncultured Polyangiaceae bacterium | reverse complement strand
GGGTGCGTCTTCAGCGGCGCTGTTGCCATTGGCAACCTGATCGGTGCTCTAGGGGTCGCGGTCGGACTCCGGCGCTGGGCTCCCGGGCAGCGAGGCGACGAACGCCGGGCGCGTCGCGTCCAACAAAATAGGCGCAGCGGCTCGATTGGGGGGAATCAAGCCGCTGCAGCGACGGCCGAAACGGGGGAACGCCTGGGCCGTCGCATTTCGGTACGGAGCGGGGACGGCCGCGCCGTACGGGAGTCATCGGCGGCGGGAGGAACCCGCTGAGGGGCTCCTTGTCCGACGCCGCGATTCGTATATGCACGGCGCGTGCCGAGGTCTCCGCGAAGGGAGCGGGGGCGGGGCGCTGGAGGCTCTCCGCCGGCCGATCCCGGCGCCGGATCCACGACAGAAGCGTCCCGGGTGCGGTACCGTCACGAATCGGTGCCCCTGATCCTGCTGTCGCGACCCCGCCCGGTCCGGGTGGATGTCACCCTGCTTTGCCTCTCGCTCGCGGGTGCCTGTCACCCTCCGGGCGGGAATGACCCGGGGCCTGGCGGCTCGCCACCCTCGCCGGCGACGAGGCCGGACGCCGCGCCCGGGGCTAGCGCGGCGCCGGCGCTCGTCCCCGCGGCCTCGACGCCGCTCCCGCCGCCCGCCTTGCTCGGCACGACCTGCTCGTTGCTCGAGCGAGCGGGGCTGGGCCCGGCGGCCTCGTTGCTCGGTGCCGGGCACGAGCGCGCCGAGCTCGTCGCGGCCGACGGATCGCGTGGCGGTTTGGCAGCGGGGCAGTGCCTGGCCGGCCAGCGGCTCGAGCGACTCGTCACGGTGGATCCCGTCGCCTGCACGTACCTCGAGGTGACTGCGCTGCCTCCGGTCGAGCGGATCGAGGTGGAGGTGGAAGCGTCTTTGGCGGCCGCCCTGCCGGGAGCGAAATGGTCAGTGGCGCGTCCCGAGGGCTCGACACGGCTGCCACCCGCGGGCTGTTTCGCGGCGCGCCCAGAGCGACCGGTCATCGTGCGGCTCGTGGCGACGGTCGTCGAGGGTGGCGGGGTGGTGGCGGTGCGCGTGGCCTCAGCCCCGGCGCGTTGAGTCGGCCTCCCGCTGCGCCAGGTCCGCCGCCGTAACCGCGATTTCGGCCGCCGCCTCCGCGACCTCAGCCGCGGCCTCCACCGAATCCGGGAGCGCCTCGAGCGAAGGGCTCGATCGGTCCTTCTCGGAGCCCGTCTCGACCCTGACACGCCGGGCCGCACCGGGCCCGGTGAAGACCACGGTGCCCTGGTCGGTGACGCGGATGCGCACCACGTCCGCGGCGGCGAGCCGCGCGAGCAGCCGCTCCACTTCGGGCTCTCCCCGACGCAGCGCCCGGGCGAGGTCCGCTGCGGTGAGGTCCGTCTCCGACCTCTCGGCGATGGCGCGAGCCACGGCCAGCTCCGCCTCGTCGAGGTCGGCCTCGAGCGCGCGCCCGGTCGCGCGCGCTCGCCCGGTAGCGTAAAGCGATAGCAGGATCGGCGCCGCGGTGATCCCGAGCGCGGCCAGCGCTGGCATCCAGCCGGGCTGGGCGAGTACGACCACCGCGAGCGTCACGAGGAGGGCGAGCGAGCCGAGCGAGCCCAGCGCGATCGCCCCGGCGAGCCACGCCGCGCGCCCGATCGTGCGGCGGCGCGCCCGCTGGAGCGCGGCCGACTCGTCGCGGGTCACGGGGACCGCGTGGCCGTCGCGCGGCACGCGGGGCCCGCCGCAGACGCGGCAGCGGTGGCGGACCCGTCGCGCGGGCTCGAGTTCGGCCAAGTTGCCGCAGTGGGGGCAGCGCTCCGCGGGGGCTTCGTCAGGGCCGGTCATCGCAGATCTCGCAGTCTAGCGGCCGTCGGACGGCCCCGCGAGCGCGGCCCCCTCGCCGCGCGGGAGCGGCCGCGTCACGTCCCGGCGTTTGGCCGCCGGATCCACGGGGCGCTGCTGGGCCTGGTGGCGCCCGAGCCGCGGGGCCCCTGCCTCCGGGTCACCGTCGCGTCCCCCTGGGGGGTGTCGCAATGCACCCGTTCGTCCGAGCTTCGCCGCGCACGGTCTTCTGCTAGCCTCTCGCGCCATGCCCGGTCCCCGTATCTTCCCGCTTGCGCTCCTGCTCTCGCTGTCGCTCGCCGCGGTCGCACCGCCGGCGGCGGCGTTTCCTGGCGTGCTCGTCTCCAAGGACGGTGCCAAGCGGCACGTGCAGGCGTCGCACATCGTCATGATGCACCGCGCGAACGTCAGCGTCGTGACGGTGATGCCGGACTACGTGGGGCCCGGGGGGACGTTCGCGGTGATCGTGCCCGTCCCGGGCGACGTCACGCTCGACCGCGTCCGGGTCGTCAAGCGGGAGTACATGGCGCGCATCGAAGAGATGACCGCCCCGCGTTTCCACGAGTTCTACGAGCAGGACCCCTGCGATCCGGGGCCCGTGCAGCAAGAGTGGGAACGGGACCTGCGGGTCACGACCACCGGGTTCCTCGGGGGCAACCAGGAGTTTGGCACGAAGAAGGTTCCCCGCGAGCTTACCATCCCGCTCGACACCAAGTTCAAGGAGTCAGAGAGCGAGTACACGCTCGCGCTCGTCGGCGCCAACGCCAGGCTCGTGGCCGAGGACGAGGCTGATGCGAAGGCGAAGGCGAAGGCCGACGCGAAGGCGAAGGCCGACGCGAAGGCGAAGGCTGATGCGAAGGGGAAGGCCGACACCGACGCGGGGGAGGCGGACGAGGACGCAGGCTCCCCCCTCGGTGAGACATTCCCCGATCTCGCCAGCTACGCCGCCGCCCACGGCTACCAGATCCCCGCCCCGGTGGCGGCCGCGTTGGCCAAGTACGTGGAGCGCGGGATGTTGCTCCTGATCGCGGAGGTGGACGCCAAGAAGGTCGAGCTGGTGTCGGGAGAGCGCGGGGCGCTCGCGGGGCTTCGGTACTGGTCCGAGCAGCCGGTGACGACGCTCCCGACGACCCTGGGTGTCCTGAGCGCAAGCGGAAAGCAGGACGACTTCTATTACGTACTTCACCCCGACCAGCGCTGGGAGCCCAAGAATTACGGGACCGTGTACCCGCCGACCAACGTGGAGACGGTGCCGGTGATCAAGGTCAACGGCAAGGATCGGTACGTGAAGGAGCGTGTCAGCGAGGTCTACAACGCACTCTTCGATCTGGTGATCGCGAAGAACCCCGGCAAAGTCGTCTTCGAGTATGCGTGGCACTCCAAGGGCTGCGGTGAGCCCTGCCCCAACGAGCCGCTCCTGCCGAACGAACTACTCACGCTCGGCGGGGACGTGCTCGAGGAGCAGACCGTGCCGTCGGAGGAGCGCCTGCCGGCCCCCCCCGAGGAGACCAAGGAGGAGAAGGAGGCGTTCGCGGAGGAGCTCAAGGCGTTGAAGCCCGCCGAGCGCAAGCAGGCCAAGAAGGACCGCGAGGCGGATCGCCACGAGCTGGCGCGGCGGAAGGCGCTGCTCGAGCGCCAGAACTACATCGTGAGCCGCTTCCACCATCGCTTCGACGCAGAGACGATGAAGAAGGATCTCGAGGTCGGGCCGGCCGCGCAGCAGATCCACGGCGGCACCGACCTGCCGAAGGGGCAGCGGCACGAGCTGCCGCTGGAGGCGACCGAGGAGAAGAAGCCAGGGGTCCCCAGCAAGTTCCAGGTGCGCTTCAACCATTTCTTCCCCTGGGACGGGATGATCAAGTGCGAGAAGCCGGAGCGGTGGCGCTGGGGCAAGCGGTGGCGCCACAAGCGAGTCTGGAACAAGGTCTGGATGGGCATCGACCTCGCGTACAAGCGGCGCGACGAGATCGCGGCGAACGAGATCATCAAGTCGCAGATCCCGTCGCTGGGTCTGGACGGGATCCGCCCGCGGGCGGTGGCGTCCGCGGCGCCCTCGGCGTCGGCTGGTGCGGTTGGCAAGCAGGGTGGCTGTGGCTGCCGCGCCGCGGGCACGGGGAGCGGTTCGGCGTCGTTGGTCCTGGGGGGAGCCGCCTTGCTCGGGCTCGCCGGCCTGCGCCGGCGGCGGCGCGGTTGAGCCGCGCGGTGTTCCCCCTGCGTAGGGTCACCTCGGCGCGCCGGGCCAGGTGACTCCTGGTGTTCGTGATGGTTCGGATCCGGCCCCTGCGAGCATCGAGAGGTTGATCTCAAGCCGAGAGCACCGGCCGCGCCTCCGCTTCATCGGCGGGGGGACCGGTCTGTTCACCGTCCTCTCCGGCTTCCGGCGCTACGCGGCCGCCACTGATCTCGCCGCCGTCGTCAGCATGATGGACTCCGGAGGGAGCACGGGTCGACTGCGTGCGGAGCTTGGGACGCTGCCGCCGGGCGACATCCGCAAATGCCTGGTCGCCCTATCCGACGCACCGCGCGACCTCCTGGCCCTCTTCGAGCACCGCTTCGAGTCGTCGGGTCACCTCTCCGGGCACAGCTTGGGCAACCTGGTGCTCACCGGCGCCAAGACGGTAGCCGGTGGCGAATACGCCGGCATCGAGCTCTTGGAGCGGATCCTGCTCGTGCGCGGGCACGTCTACCCGGTCACGCTCGACGACGTCCAGCTGGTGGCCGAGCTCGCCGATGGCACCGAGATCGTCGGCGAGGCAGCGATCGACGTGCGTGGGGAGACCTGGAGGACGCCGATCCGCTCCGTGCGGCTGCGCCCTTCGGCTCGGATCTTCGACCGGGCGGCCCAGGCGCTCCTCGCCGCCGACCACATCGTCATCGGTCCCGGGGACCTCTTCACCAGCCTGTTGCCGAACCTGTTGGTGGAGGGGATGCGGACCACCCTGGTGGAGGCCCGGCGGCGCGGGGCGCGGCTGCACTACGTGACCAACACCATGACCAAGCGAGGGGAGACCGACGGCTACGGCACGGCTCGGTTCGTCGAGGTCGTGGAGGCGGCCGTCGGGGCGCGGCTGGATGCCGTCGTCGTCAACGACGGGCCCGTGCCCGCGGGCCTCGAGGAGGCCTATGCGCGAGAGGGGGCCACGCTGGTGGTGCACGATCTGGACGACGCTGGACGCCTCGTCGTGACCGGCGATCTGATGAGCCGGGAGCAATTCGCCCGCCACGATCCGCGGCGTCTGGCCGCCGCGCTGCTCGCGACCATGCGTCGGCTACCCCCGCGCGCTCGCCCCTCCGAGTAGTCCCGAGCGGACCCCGGAGGCGCGCGGCGCCGCGTGCCCGCCGCTCCCGCCGCGCTTGCCTCAGCCGTCCGCCAGCGGGTCGGTGATGCCGCGGAAGCCGCGGCTGGCGAAGTAGGCGCGCAGCAGGTCTCGAGCCACCTCGTTGGCCTTTCGGTGCCAGACCCGGCCGTTCTCGAGCAGCACGCTCACCACGATGCGCGGGTCGCGGCTGGGCGCGAACCCGACGAACCACGTGGTCGTCGGACCGGTGGGATCGGGCTGCAGGGTCCCGGTCTTGCCCGCCACCTTGACGCCGCGGAGGTACGGCTGTCCGGCCTCGTCGGCGAACGCCTCCGCCGAGGTCCCTCGATCGACGGTCACCTCCATCATCCAGCGGAGGTTGGCCGCCGTTCGGGGTTCGATCACGCGGTCCTCGATCTCGAGCGTCGTCGGGGCGACGTAGTCGCCGGCGGCGGCCACGATGTGGAGGCGCGGCCGCCGGCCTCCGGCGGCCACGACGAAGGCGAGCTCGAGGGCGCCGAGCGGCGTCAGATCGCTCCCCTGGAACCCGGTGGCGGCGCGCGCGAACGCCAGGTCGTTGTAGGGGACCTGCAGCCGGCCGAGCGGCGCCGCGACGTCGAACGGGAGGTCTGCCCCGAACCCGAAGCGCGTGGCCATGGTGACGAGCTCGTCGTGCATGAGGTGGCGGGTGACGAGCTGCGCGTAGACCGCGTTGCGGCTGTGGCCGAGGGCCTGCCAGAACGGGTGGCACTGCACGTCGCCGCCGCGTGGCGCTTCCAGGTGACGGCGCTCGATCCCGCCGCTGCCTCCGGAGTGACAGACGCGGGTCGCCGGGTGGACGCCGTCGAGCTCGAGCAGCGCGGCCGTCGTCACGATCTTGAACAGGCTCGCGCTGGGGGCTCGCATGCCGAGGATCCCGGTGCCGCCGACCCCCAGGCTCGACCAGACCAGCAGGTGACCGGTCCGCGCGTCGGCCGCCACGATCGCACCCGCGCGGGGGCGCGCGTCGCGGAGAAGGCGGTCCGCCGAGCGCTGGAGGCCAGGCTGCAGCGTGAGCTCGGCCGTGCCTCCCGCGCGCAGCGGCGCCGTGACCCGGTCGCTGGCGACCTGGACCCGGCCGAGATCGACCGCGGGCGGCCGGCGCTCGTCGGGCGTCGGGGTTTCGGCCGCCGCCGGGGTCGTGCCGCCGGCCACCGATACCCCGAGCAGGCACACCGCCCAAATCGCGCGAGTGCCGAGCTGCATCGCACCCCGTCCTACGTGCTCGGCGCGAGTCGGCCAAGTTCGGGTCGGACCCGCGTCAGGTGCGGCTTATCGAAGCACTTCGGTGAGTCTCGGTGTAATCCAGTGTCGTGAAGTTGCATCCATGGTAGGATACGAACCTACGATCGCGCACCGAACGGAGGTTCCCATGCAGCATCGAACGGGAATGAGAGTCAGGACCGACTTCCACGTCATCGCGCGTGATGGAGGCCTCTCCTGCCGTTGCCGCGGCATCGAGGTGTCCGCGTCCGGGATCGTCATCGACCGGGGGCGGGGGATCCGGCGCTCGGACGAGCGACTGCTCGTCGACCTCGAGCTCCGCTTGCCCGAGCGGATCCGGGTCATCCGCACCAAGGCTCGCTCGGTCTGGTCGATGGGGAGCCGGCAGGCGTTCCGATTCGTGACCATGAGCGACGCCGATCGCCTGTCGCTGGCGGAGCACGTGGATCTGCAGAGCCTGCGCGGGATCGGCGCTTGCTGAGGGCCATGACGGGTCGAGCCGCACCGACGACGTTCCTGGCCGTGCTCCTCGTGCTCGGGGCGCTGCCCGCCTGCGTGAGCCGCGGTCGCCTGGTGGAAGCCGAGGCGGCGCTCCGGCACGAGCAGGCGGAGCAGGCCGACATCGCGCGGGCGCTCGCGGCCGCCGAGGCGGCGACGGCGAGCGCCCGCGCCGAATCCGCTGCGGCGGCCCGCGCGCTCCGCGAGCGGGAGGCCGAGCTGGAGGGGCTCGGCCGCTCGCTCTCGGGGGCCGAGCTCCAGGTGGATGTCGCCGCGCGCGAGCGCGGCGAGCAGTCCCTTTTGGTCGACCAGCTCCTGAGCGAGCTCGGCCGTGCCGGCGACCACCTGCAGGGCTTCGCGCGCGAACGGGGTGAGCTGGCCGCGGCCCTGGACGCGGCGACCGCACGACTCGATGCCCTCGACGCGGTCGCCGCGAGCGCCCAGCTACGGGCGCTGCTGGTGCGCGATCTCACCCTCTCCCTGCACGCCCCGCTGGCGACCGGGGAGATCGAGCTCGTGCTCGTGGACGGCGACCCCGTCCTACGCGTCCCTACGGCCCTGCTGTTCGACGACCCCGACGGCTCGCTACGGCCCGCGGCCGCGCCGATCCTCGGCGCCGTAGCGCGGGTGGTGACGGCGAGCGAAGCGTCCGGGGTCGTGCTGGCGGTGGCGGGGGCCCTCGGCGACCGCTCCGAGGGCGAGTTCGTCGGTCGCCTGGAGCGGATGGCCGCGGCGCTGGGCGAGCTAGGCATCGCCGCCGAGCGGCTGACGGTCACGGCGCCATCGGTCCAGGCGAGCCGCGACCTCTCGACCGTGCTCGGCGCCGCGCCCGGCCCCGAGGTCGTCGAGCTGCGAGTTCGCACCTAGAGCACCGATCAGGTTGCCAGTGGCAACCGCGCCGCTGAAGCCGCACCCCCTCAGGGCGAGGGTGCGTCGTCAGCGGCGCCTTTGGCGAGATCTGCTCCCGGTTCGGCACCCCACGCCCTCACCCACCCAGCGGTGGCTGGGTGGGACCCGGAGGACGCGGGTCCCTAGGTCGTTGATTCTTCGCAGCAATCAACCTGATTGCTGCTCTAGGATCCGGAGTGGGGCGGTGGCTCCGGGCGACGCGCCACGGCGCGGCCACCGTCCACCGGGATCTCCACGCCGGTGACGAACGGGCTCTCGGCGAGGAACACCACGGCTCGCGCCACGTCCTCGGCGTCGCCCAGCCGCTCCAACGGGAGCAGGTCCGCGAGGCGCGCGCGTTCCGATTCTGCGAGATCGTCCGGGGGGAGCACGGTCCCCGGCGCGACCGCGTTGACGCGGACCTCGGGGGCGAGCTCCAGGGCGAGTGCGCGCGTGAGGTGGGAGAGCGCGCCCTTCGCGACGACGTAGGGCAGGTGGTGACGGAAGGGCGCGGCGGTGCTCGCACAGGTCACGAAGACGATGCTCCCGCGCGAGCGGCGGAGCGCGCCTGCCGCGTGCTGCGCCAGCACGAACGGCGAGGTCAGGTCGAGCTCGATCAGCTCGTCCCAGGCGCGATCGTCGATGGCGTCGAGCTCGACCCGCGCGAAGCTCGCGGCGCTGGCGACCAGCAGATCGAGGCCGCCGAGCCCGGTCACCGCGGCGTCGACCAGGGCGCGCGTTGCGGCTCGGTCGCGCAGATCGGCCCCCAGCGCGAAGGCCTCCCCGCCCACCCCGTGGATCGCCGCGCAGGTCTGCCGCGCGCCCGCCTCGCTCTGGCCGAAGTGGACGGCCACGCGCATCCCTCGCCGGCCGAGGGCGAGCGCGATGGCGCGACCGACGCGGCGCCCCGCGCCGGTCACGAGGGCGCGCCGGCCCGCGAGGGGATCCCCGTCCGAGCGGGTGCCGGCGTCGATCACAGCGCGAACGTCACCTTGGCCGGCCAGCCCCCGGGCGAGCGGAACCGGGCCGACTCGAGCACGCTCACGAGGCAGTCGACCACGGCCTCGCCCTCTTCGCTGGGAGGGGCCATCCCGACGGCGAGGGGGGTGCCGTTGGTGTCGACGTACATGGTCGCCGTGAAGGCGCCGCCGACCCCCTGTTTGCACTCGTCGACCAGATCCCGAACCTTGTGGAGGCCATCCCGGACGTCGTCGTCGGACCAGGCGACGGGGGGGCGAACGTCCCCGGAGGGCTCGAGCCCGAACGCCTTGCGCGCGATGCCCCGATCGCCCCCCACCGGCTGGGGCCAGGTCTGCTTCTCGAGCACCTCGAGGAGGCACTTCTCGGTCGCCCGATCGCCGAGCGAGCTCGACGCCACGTGCGCGTGCACGAGCTTGCCTGCGCGATCGATGAGCGCAAATAGCTCCACGTCACCGCCCAGGAACTCGACGCGGTTCGCCCCGTAGTCGAGGCACTTCTCGAACCCCCCGGCGGCGCGCGAGAACACGCGCGACACCTGCTCCTCGTTCATCCCACCGATGTCCGACGACACGGCGACCGCGGCGCCGTCGTCCCTCTCCTCCTCGACGATCTCCATCGGCGGCGCCTCCGGCGGGGGGGCCTGGTGGCCGCAGCCCAGGGCGAGGGTGAGGGCGGCGAGGAGCGGGGGCGGGGAGTGACGGGGGAGGGTCATCGCGCCACGATTAGCGCCACTCTCGGCGACTGTCACCCGACAGTCGCGGCTCGGCGCTGGAATTTCTCGCGGCCGACTCCGCCGCTCGGACTGGATTTCTGCGTTGTCGACGCTTCAGGGGCGAGAGCTCCACCAGCGCTCGGCGAGCGCGAGGTCCTGCTCGGTGTCGATCTCCATGTAGCCGCCGTTCGTGTCCACGCGGTGGATGGCCTCGCCCCCCTCGAGCTGTTCCTGGATGAGATCGATGAGGTACGCGCGCTCGAAGCGCCGGCCCTCGCGGAAGAGTCGCCCCTCGTGGCTCGCGCGTGCCCGATCGTAGTCCGCGATGAACCGGCGCGCGGCAGCCGCGCCGAGCCGCATGACGCCGATGAACTCCCCCTGCGCCGCCTCGCTGGGGACATGCCGGCTCACCTCGAGCACGCGCTCGCCGTCGGCGCGGAGCTTCTCGGCGTCCGTCTCCGGATGGTGCGACCGGGCCGCGTAGCGGCGGCGCCACGCCGTGTCGCACCCGAGGACGTAGGGGTGGGGGCTCTGTACCAGGCGCTCCACGATCGCCCCCTCGTAGACGATGTCGGAGTAGGTGGAGATGAACCCGTCGCCGAGGTGCTCGCGCGCCGTGAGCAGGGACGCCAGGATGTTGTTGTGCTCCCAGTCCCCGTTGCGCACGTAGGTCAGGTCGGGGTACCGCTCGCGCAGCACGTCCTCCGCGTAGCCGCAGACGAAGACCACGTCGGCGCGGCGGAACCCTCCCGCGGCGAGCGCGTCCAGGATCCAGTCGAGCATCGGCCGGCCCATCACCTCCACCAGGGTCTTCGGGATCCGCTCCGTCTCGGGCCCGAGACGGCTGCCGCGACCGGCGCCGATGATCACCGCGCGCATGGGGGCGGAGGATACGGATCCGGGGCGCGAGATCGAGCGGATTCGTCCCGGGGCCCGGCGCGGGCGCCACCGCCGGCGGCGGGCGGTTGACGGCCCCCTTCGACGGCGCATGCTCGCCGCATGGCGGGTCTGGAGCTCGATCGCGAGCGGTTCGTGGGGCTCCTCGCCGACCTCGTGCGCCTCGGTCCGTCGCTGGTCAATGCGGTGGAGCAGGGGCGGACGCCACGCGAGGGCCTGGCGGCGGATCGGGTCACGGCCGCGCTCGCCCCCCACGTCGCGAGCGGCGCCGTGGGGGTGGAGCGGATCGCGGCGCCGGGGCACGAGGACCGCCCGAACCTCGTCCTCACGCTGCCCGGCTCCGGGCCCGGCCGCGTGGCCTTCGTGGGGGCCCACTTCGACGTGGTGCCGGCCGATCGTGCGGCGGAGCGGTGGGCGCGCGATCCGTTCACGCTCGCCGTCGAGGACGGCGTCCTCTACGGGCGAGGCACCACGGACTGCCTCGGGCACGTCGCCCTGCTCGCCGAGCTGCTCCGTGCGCTCGCCGAGCGGGGGACGCCGCCTCGTCGCACGGTGACTGTGGTCCTGCTCGCCAACGAGGAGAGCTCGCCCGTCAGCGGGATCGGTCTCGACTACCTGCTCTCGCGTGGGCGGCTCGACGCGCTGGCGGGGGGGCCCGTCTACTGGCTCGACGCGGCGGACTTCGGGCCCACGGTCGGCACCGGCGGTGTCGCCCGATGGCGCCTTCGGGTCGAGGGGATCACCGGGCACTCCGGGATGCCGCACCAGTGCGTGAACGCGCTCGAGCTCGGGATGGCGGTGGCGCTCGACCTCGGCCGCTGGTGCGCGGCGCAGGCCCCGGCGCACCCGGAGGAGCAGCGCTACGGGTTCGCGTCGCCGACGTCGTTCAAGGCGACCGTGATCGACGCGCCCAATCGGGGGTTATCGACCATCCCGGGGTGCGTCGTCGTGGAGGGGGACCTGCGCGTGACGCCGTTCTACTCAGCCGCGGACCTCACCGCGCGGATCGCCGCCCGCGCGGCCGAGGTCGGGCGCGACCTCGCGGCGGGCGTCGCGCTGCCGGGGTTGCCCGCCGCGCAGACCGCCGACGGGCGCGCCGGTCAACTCGACTTCGCCTGGGTCGGCCCCCCCGCGGAGGGGCTCGCGTGCGATCTCGCCTCGCCTGGGCTCGCCGCGCTCGAGGGGGCGATCCGGCGGCGCCGCGGCCCGGACGCGGTCCACCGCACGAGCATGACCGGCGCGCTGCCCCTCGTCCGCGAGCTCGCGGAGCGCGGGTTGGATCTGACGATCACCGGGTTCGGTCGCGGGCGCTACTACCACGCCCCCGACGAGCAGGCCTCGCTCGAGGACTTCGCCGACGGCTTCGCGATCCTCCGCGAGCTGGTCGATCTCCCCTGAGCGGCGCGCGCCGAGCCCCGGGGGACGCGCCCGTCGGCGCTCAGTCGGCGCCGGTGCAGCGGCGCACGAGCTCGTCGACGCCACGGACCGCGATGGGCGCCTCCTGGGTCGCATCGCTGCCGAAGTCGCGCCAGACGATCCGCTGAGTCTCCAGGTCGACGACGATCGCCCACTCGAGCCCGCCGATGGTCGCCTCGAAATCGGCGTCGAGCGGGTACACCGTGCTCGCCGGTAGCTCGAAGCTTCGCACCCACTCCTCGGCGATGTCGCGGTCGGCGTCGAGCAGCACCTCCACCACGACGCCCCCGGCCGCCGCGCCGCGGGCCGTCTCCAGCGCGAGCTCCTCGGTGGTGATGCAGGAGCCCTCGCACCATGACGCCGCCATCACCAGGAGCGCGAACGGCTCGGCGCCGTGGTGTAGATCCGACATCGAGAGGCGGCCGAAGGTGCTCGGCACCTCCGGGGCGGTGGCGTCCTCGACGACGTAGCCCTCGAACTCGAAGTCCTCGATCACGTCGCCGACCTCGCCGCCGTAGGGTCCTGGCGGGTAGCCGGCCACCAGCGGGTCGAGGGAGGGATCGAAGGCGCTCGTGTCGATGGAGGTACCCGGCGCCCGCGCATCGTCGCCGCCGCAGCCCGCGCTCGCCCCCAGCGACAGCGCGATGGAGAGGAGCATGGCACCGGGGGCCAGTGACCGGTGGCGGAGGCGCGAGGCAAGGAGACGACCCATCTTCTGCCGATCATGGTCCTCGCGGAGGCCCTCGCCAAGTCCGCGCCGCTCCCCCGGCGCGCCTCTGGGCGTCGGAGTGTCGTCCAAGCTGGGGTGGACTCGCACTCCGGGGCGAAAAGACCGCGATCGCGACGCCGGCGGACGGGGCGGTCAGCGTCGGGAAGGGGGCGAGGTGACGCGGAGCTTCGCCCCCCGTCGCGGCGTCCACTCGCTCCAGCCCGCGCGCAGGGCCAACCCCCCCGTCACGAGCCCGGCGTACGGCTCGTAGCCATCGTCCGCGATCGTGTGCGCCGTGCTGTCGATGCAGACCTGCACCCCCGCGCCGAGCAGCGCGTGCCGGAGGTTGAGCTCGAGGCCGAGCTCGAGCATGAAGTACCCGTTCCACCCCTTGAGCTCGCGCTTCTCCTCGGCCCCGATCAACGACACCCGGTCCGCGATCAGCTCCGCCTCGCGGCTCGGGTCGAGCCGGGGGAT
Organism: uncultured Polyangiaceae bacterium; assembly: GCA_964404725.1. Classification (GTDB taxonomy): domain Bacteria; phylum Myxococcota_A; class Polyangia; order Polyangiales; family Polyangiaceae; genus JAFGBI01. The sequence continues at coordinate 1,912 of CAYOLF010000129.1, read as the reverse complement.
GGTGAGCCGGTGGCGGACCGCGCCGGTCCCGATGGAGGAGGCGAAGCGGAGCTTCTCGCCGCTGGTGAGCAGGCGGACGTTGCCGCCGAGGCGCACCAACGTGAGCTGATAGTCGCGCCGGAGCGCGTCGTCGGCGTCGCACTCGGGGCCGTACTCCAGCCGGTCGCAGGCGTTGGCAACGGGGAAGCCGCCGCCCTCCACCACCACCTCCGTCGCGAACGGTGCCAGCAGGCGGTACCCCGCGCGAAGCCCCGTCGTGAGCCCGAAGACCTCCGTCGGCGTCGCTCCGCCGACGTGCTCCAGGCCCCGGGGCGCGTCGCCCACGGCGAGCGCGTTGAGAGTACCCGTCGCGTACCACCCCTGGTGCAGGAGGGACGAGCCCGGCAGCGGCGGCGGCGGCGGCGTCGAGAGCCTCATGGTCGCGGCGGCCTCCTCGTCCGTAGGCGGCCCAAACTGCGCCGTCACCTCGACGGTCTTCCCGAGTTCGACGCGCACCCGCTGCTCGAAGGGCTCGTGCCCCTCCTTGTAGATCTGGACCCGGTGCCGGCCCGGCGGCAGCGGTCCGGACCAGCGGTGGAAGGCGCGGGCCTCGCCGTCGATGGCGATGGCGGCGTCGGGATCCCCGGCGTCGACGGTGATAAAGCCCATGGTGGCGGCGAGGGCGAGCTCTACCGGCACCTCGTGTCGCCCGCTCGCGACGCTGACGACGCTGGTGAGCGGGGCGTAGCCAGGGGCGGTGGCGGTGACCGTGTGCTCGCCGACGTTCAGCCGCAACCCGGCGGCGCGGTCCTCGGCGGATACGGCGCGGCCGTCCACGGTGACCGTGGCCTCCGGCGGCGACACCACGAGCACGACCAACCCGACGAGCCCCTCGAGCTCGGTGATGGCCGCCTCGACGGTCGCCCGGTCCGCCGCGACGAGCTCGGCGCGGTGCTCGCGAAGCAAGCGCCGGAGCGTCTCCGCTGCCTCGGCGTAGCGGAACAGCGCCTTCTGGCAGAGGGCGACGTTGCGCAGCGCGCCCGCGCTCGGGATCATCTCGTGGGCGGCCTCGAACTCCACCAGCGCGCCGTGGAAGTTCCCGTCGCGATAGAGCTTGATGCCATTGTCGAAGTGGCGCCGGCTCTCGACGGCGCGGGCGCTCTCGGCCGTGGCGGCCGCCGGCTCGCCGCGGCCGGGGAGGTCGGGCGCGGTCGTCTCGTCTTGGGCTCGGGCTCCCGTCGTGACAACCAGCCCCACGGCCCCGAGGGCCGCGCCGCGGAGCGCGGCGCGAAGCTCCGCCCGGGTCGGTCCAGAAGGCGAGCTCACGGCGCAACGTTACGGGCACTTCGGGCTGGTGGCGAGCCAAGAGGGCCCTCGATGCCGCGCCCGCGAGCTCGGCTCGCGCTTGTCGTCATCGACGGCCACGCGGTGGCGCGAGGCGACGCTGCTGCTCGCGTCCGCCACCTCCCGTCGGGTTCCCGCGTGGGCAAGCCGCGGGATGGGCTGGGGTGCGAGCGCAGAGAGGCGGCCTGGACGCACGGCGAGGGTGAGGCACACCAGGACTGCTGCAGATCCAGTCCCGCCGACCCCTCCCGGCCCCGTCTCCGGTCCCGGCCCCGGTCCCGGCCCCGGCCCCAGCCCCGGCCCCGGCCCCGGTCCCGCGCCGTCGCCCGGCCAGCCCGCGGGTCACCCGGCTGCGACGCGGGACTCGCGAGCGTCCGCTAGAGCAGCAATCAGGTTGATTGCCGCGACAAATCAACGACCTAGGGACCCGCGTCCTCCGGGTCCCACCCAGCCACCGCTGGGTGGGTGAGGGCGTGGGGTACCGAATTGGGAGCAGACTTCGGCGAAGGAGGCCTGGAAGATGTCTCCTCGCCCTGCACGGAAGCATTTTCCGGGCCTCCGTCGCTGTCGGCAACCTGATCGGTGCTCT
>CAYOLF010000128.1:0-15046 GCA_964404725.1 uncultured Polyangiaceae bacterium | reverse complement strand
GGGTCGAGCGCATCGTCGCCGGGCTCGAGCGCAAGAACCGGCTGCTCAACCCGCGGGAGCGCGAGATCGTCGCCTACCACGAGATGGGGCACGCCATCCTGGCGACGGCGATCGCGGGGGCCGACCCCGTGCACAAGGTGTCGATCATCCCCCGCGGTATCGGCGCCCTGGGGTACACCATCCAGCGTCCGACCGAGGACCGGTACCTGATGACGCGGACCGAGCTCGAGGATCGGATGAGTGTGCTCATGGGCGGCCGCGCCGCCGAGTACGTCGTGTTCGCGCACCTCTCGACGGGGGCCGCCGACGATCTGGCCAAGATCGCGGACATCGCGCGCAGCATCGTCACCCGTTACGCGATGGAGCCGTCGCTCGGACACGTGGCCTTCGAGGCCGAGCCCCGCTCGCACCTCGGGCCGGGGGGCGACGGACTGCGCCCGCGCCTCTACGGCGACGACACCGCGCGCGAGATCGACTGCGCGATCCGCCGGATCGTGCTCTCCGCGTTCGAGCGGGCGGTCGCGGCGCTCCGGGACAACCGCGCCGTCCTCGAGCAGAGCGCCCGGCTCTTGCTCGAGAAGGAGACGCTCGACGCGGCCGATCTGGAGGTGCTCTTCCGTGAGTTGGAGCGGGCGGCGCCGCCGGCCCTGGCGGCGGCGGTGCCGTGCGGCGAGCGCTCCGGCCCCCCCGCGCTCGCCCCGGGCTGACGCGGCCGGGGTGGTGGCGACGGGTGACGGGCAGGGGCACTGACGGCCCGTCGCGTCCCTGCTAGCGTGCCGGCGCCGCCGGATTCGCTGCGCGGCGGCAGTTCCCCTCCGGAGGCCAGCCCGTGGATCCCGTCCTGCTCTTCCTGCTCGGCTTCGCGACGATCTTCATCGTCGGCATCGTCGGCGAATTCGTCTTCGAGCGGACCAGCGTTCCGGACGTGGTCTGGCTGATGCTCGTCGGCATCCTGCTCGGGCCCGTCTTCGGGGTGGTGAGGCGTGAGGAGCTGATGGCCATCGGGCCGTACTTCGGCGCGCTCACCCTGGTGGTGGTGCTCTTCGACGGAGGGCGTCAGCTGCGGCTGGGGGACGTCTCACGGTCGCTCCCGCGCGCGTCGCTGCTCGCCGTCACCGGCTTCCTGCTCAACGTGGTGGTGATGACCCTGGCGTCGCTGGGGGCGGCGGCGCTCGGCTTCCTCCCCAGCCAGTGGACGGTCATGCATGGCGTCATCTTCGGCGCCATCCTCGGTGGGTCGAGCTCGGTCGTGATCATGCCCACCCTCGCCAAGGCGCGCCTCGACCCGCGCCTGTCGGCGATGATCAACCTCGAGTCCGCGCTGACGGACGTGCTGTGCGTGGTGGTCACCGTCGCCTGCATCGACATCGTCGTCTCCGGCTCCGGCGGGCCGGGGCTCGCTGCGATCATCCTCGGTCGCTCCTTCGGCATCGGGCTCGGCGCGGGGCTGACCGCGGGCGTGATGTGGGTCCTGTTCATGGGGGTCATCCGGCGGCTCGGCAACACCTACGCGGCGACGCTCTCCATCCTGCTCCTCCTTTACATCGGCGTATCGCTGCTCGGCGGCAACGCAGCCCTCGCCATCCTGGCCGCCGCCATCGTCGTCGGCAGCGCGCCGGCGCTGGCGCACGCGATCGGCCTCAGGGAGCCGACCGCCCTCGACGACGGGGTGCAGGACACACACTCGCAGATCACCTTCATCGTCAAATCGTTCTTCTTCACCTTCATCGGCGCCATGCTCGGCCCGCCGTGGGGCCTGGTGGCGCTGGGCCTGCTCTTCGCGGTGCTGCTCTTCCTGGCGCGGGTGCCGGCCGCGGCCTTGGCCACCTGGGGCGGCGGGTTCGAGCCCGCGGAGCGGCAGATCGCGGGGGTGATGATGCCGCGAGGCATGGCCGCGGGGGTGCTGGCGCTGATGCCGTACGGCGCCGGGGTGCCGGGGACCGAGCAGTTGCCGGTGATCGCCTTTTCGGTGGTGCTCGGGTCCATCGCCATCTTCGCGGTCGGCTTTCCGCTCGCGCGCCGAGGGGCGCCGGTGGCCCTTGCCGGGGTGCCGGGCCCGGAGACGGCGCCAGCGGCTGCAGGTGCGGAGGGCCCCGTGGGCCTCGACGCGCCGACCGCGCCAACCGAAATCACCGCGCCGATCGAGCTCACCGCGCCGGCCGAGCCCATCGCGCGGGGGGAGTGAAGACGCGGATCGCATCGGTCGCGGAGGCGGGACTTCGGGGCTCACGGTCGGGCTCAGCTCGGGAGCCTGTGACGCGCTGCGTTGCGGGGGGGGGCGATCGGCCCCGGGGTTTCGGGCAGCGCGGCGCGAGCGGTGGCGCCTCGGAACCTCTGGCCGGATCTCACGATGAGACCGTGACGAGTGACGCTTTCGACGGGGAGCACGCGGTCGTCGGGGAAGCCCTCCGCGCTGCGCGGGCGATGGCGTCCCCGCACCCTCGGCGCGAGGGCTTCGAGCGGTGGAGTTCTCGGGTTGGTCTCGGTGCGGCGAGGCCGTGCGCCGCGCGCAGACCGGGTCGCCACGACCCGTCGCGCCGGCTACCATCCGCGCCCGAGGTCCGGGGTGCCCGCCGCCCGCCTCGCCACGGTGCAGCCAATGGATGGATTCAGGGTGACGCGAGGCGGTTCGGCGGCCTCGCTCGTGCTCGCGCTCGTCGGCATTTCGTCAGTCGCCTTGGCCGAGCCGACCCTGCCCCTCGACCGCTTCGAGCCCGCTCCGCCGGGAGACCGCCTGCTCGTCACCCCGGATCCGGGCGTGGCGGGTCGGCTGGCTCCGGCGGTCGGCGCGCAGCTCGTGTACGCCGAGGAGCCGCTGCGGATCGCCGACGGAAGCGGGGTCGACGAGGGCGTGTCGTTGGTGGACTACCAGCTCACGCTGCACGTGGCGGGGAGTCTCGCCCTGCGCGATCGCCTCCTCATCGACTTCGACCTGCCCGCCGTGGTCGCGCAGGACGGTGATTCGGCGGGCCGCCTCCCCGCCGCGGAGAGGGCCGCGCTGGGTGACGTTCGGGTTGGCGTTCGCGCGGCTCTGCTCCGGCAGGCTGGCGCTCGGCCGGGGGCTGCGGCTGCGCTGACGGCGTGGCTCCCCACCGGGAACGAGGAGGACTACGCGGGATCGACCGCAGGTCGCTACTCGCTCGCGGTCGCCGTCGGCGGCGTGCACGGGCCCTGGACCTGGGGCAGCAGCCTGGCGGCGCGCTACCAGCAGACCCCCGCCGCCTACGATCGCGCGCGCGACAGCGATCTATTGGCGACGGCCGGCTTGGCCTGGAGCGCCGGGTGGCTGTCGATCGGGCCCGAGGCTTTTGGCTCCACCATCGTCACCTACGACGACGGCTGGTTCCGCGATCCCTCCACGCACCTCGAGGCCCTGGGCGTGGCGCGGGCGCGGCATCGAGGCTTCGAGATCACGGTTGCCGGTGGCCCCGGCTTCGGCGTGGGGATCGGCACGCCCACCTACCGGCTGGTCTTCGGCGTCGGCTACGCACCGCCGGGCTCGCGCGAGGCGGCGGGAGAGCCCGGCGCGGCGTCGGCGCCGGTTTCCACGGCGCCCGCCGTGCAGGCCGCGCCCGCGGCAACGGTGGCGCCGTTGGCTCCCGTCGGTTCGGCCGCGGTCGCGGTCCCGGAGTCTCCTGCGGCCGTGCCGCCGCCCGCGTCGACTCGCGTGGCGGGCACCGCCCCGGCCGCGCCTCCCCCCGCCGCCCCGAGCGCCGCGGCCGCGCCGCCGCGGCGCCAGGACGGTGACGGTGATGGCATCTTCGACGCTGACGACCGCTGCCCCGGCGCCGCTGGGCCGGCGAGCGGGGATCTCGCGCGCCACGGCTGTCCGCGGGACGCCGATGGCGACGGGATCCTCGACCTCGACGACGCCTGCCCGCGCGAGCGCGGCGTCGCCGCTCCCAACCCGGAGGCGCACGGCTGCCCCACCTCGGTCCGCATCGTCGGCTCCGCCGTCGTGATCAGCGCGCGGATCGCCTTCGAGACGGGCAGCGATCGCCTCGCCCCCGAGAGCTCCGAGGGGCTGTCGGAGGTCGCCGCGTTGCTCCAAGCTCACCCCGAGATCGTCCGGCTCGCCGCCGACGGGCACACGGACGACGTCGGTCTAGAGGCGACCAACCTCGCGCTCTCTCGCCGCCGGGCGATCGCGGTCGTGCGCTGGCTGGTGGACCACGGGGTCGACGAGCGACGGCTCGTGGCGCGGGGGTTCGGGCCCCGTCGCCCGCTGATCGACGAGCCGACGGCGGAGGCGCGGAGCCAGAACCGTCGGGTCGAGTTCCAGATCCTCGAGCGCTCCGAGCGCGGCGAGGCCGCGTGGCGGGCGGGGGACGAGGAGTGACCGAGCCGGCCTCGGTCCCGCCCGTGGCGGCGCGCGGCGTCTCCATTCGCGTCAAGGCGACGCTCTTGCTCCTCGTCGTCGCTACCCTGCCGGCGGCCTGGATCGCCCTGCGCCTGCTTTCCATCAACCGGGACGCGGTCCAGACCGCGGAGCAGAAGCTCCAGGCCTCGGTGCTCGCCGAGGTAGCGAGCGGGGTGCTGTCGCGGGTCCGCGACACGGAGGCCGACGCGCGCGCCGTCGCGCACGCCCTCGCCCTGGCGGCTTCCAGCGACGCCGCCGGGGACCCGGTATTGGCCGTCCGCTCCCTGCTGGCGACCCGTCGCAGCATCGACGCGGTGCGCTTCGAGGTGCCGGCGGCCGGCGTGGACACGGTGCTGCGGCGGGGCGACGGCGCGGGGTCGGCCCCCGCCTCGACCCCCGCGCTCCGGGCGAAGGCCGACGCGGCGGGGGTGGCCATCGAGGCTGCCGTCGACGGGCGCGGCGTGGTCGTGGTCCCGATCCCGCGCCTCCAGGGGGACGCCCCGTCTGGGTACGTCACCGCCGCGGTCGACTTCGCCGCGACCGATCGCCTGCTCGAGGAGCTGCGCGCGACGCGCTTCGACGGCGGGGACGTGAGCCTACTGCTCGTGGACGGCCAGCGGCGCGTGGTGTCCTCCCGCGGCGAGGAGACGCTGGCCCCCGGCAGCGATGCCTCGCTGCTCCCCATCTGGGCCGTCCTCCCCCCGGAGGCGGACTTCACCCAGCGCGTGGGCGTGATCAGCCGCCACTACGCCGGGCAGAAGGCGATGATCGGCGGCGTGGAGACCGTCCCCGATCTGGGCTGGGCCGTCGCCCTCTGGCGCCCGCAGGCGTCCGCCTATCGCACGCTCGCCGTGATGGAGCGGCAGAGCCTGCTGGCGGCCGGAGCGACGCTCCTGCTGGCGCTGGTGATGGGGGTCGTCGTCGCTCGCTCCGTGGTCGCGCCCGTGCGTGCGCTGGCGGAACAGGCGCGGCGCATCGGCCAGCGGCGCTGGCGAGAGCTCATGCCGGTCCCGCGCCGTGGCGACGAGATCGGGACGCTCGCGCGCGCCATGTCGGTGATGGCCTCCGATCTCGAGGCAGGCGAGCAGGAGGTCGAGCGCCAGACCCGTCTCCGGCACGATCTCGGCCGTTTCATGGGGAGCGCCTTGGTGGAGGCGGTGGTGCGGGGAGAACACGCGGTCGAGCTGGGCGGACACCGAGCCGAGATCAGCGTGCTGTTCGCGGACGTGGTCGCGTTCACGCCTTTCGCGGAGGCCCACGAGCCCGAGGAGGTCGTCTCGCTGCTGAACGAGCTGTTCTCGGTGCTGAGCGAGGTCGTCTTCCGGCACGGCGGCATCGTCGACAAGTTCATCGGCGACTGCCTGATGGCGGTGTGGGGTGCGCCTTCCGCGCAGCCGGATCACGCGGAGCGCGCCGTCGCCGCCGCCGAGGAGATGATCCAGTTCGTGGAGACGGCCCGCGAGGACTGGACGGCGCGGTTCGGCATCAAGCTCGAGATCGCCATCGGGATCAACTCCGGCGACGCCATCGTCGGCAACATCGGATCGAGCAAGCGCATGGAGTACACCGTGGTGGGCGATACCGTGAACCTGGCGGCGCGCCTCGAGGACATCGCTCGACCCAACCAGGTCCTGGTGGCGGAGCGCACCCGGAACCTGGTCGGGGACGCCTTCCCGCTGACCGAGCTCGGGGCGCACGCGCTCCCCGGGCGGGTGGCGGCGGCGCGCATCTATCACCTGGAGACCGGCGATGTGGCAGGCTAGTCGGCAAGGACTGGCGGCGCTCGCGCTGCTCGCCGTCGGCGCGGCGGCGCGGGGCGCTCATGCCCAGAGTACGCCCGGGTACCCCGAGCAGGTGCTGCAGTGGCGCGTCGAGGCGGGGGAGTCCTGCGACGACATCGCGGTGGCGCTCTACGGCGCGGCCCGTCACCGTGGCCTCCTCGAGCGCTACAACGACGTCCGCTGCACCCCCGGGGTGTCGCTCGCGAAGGGCCAGGTCCTGGTGGTGCCCGCGGCAGTGACCGTGTTGCCCGCGGCCAACCTCCGCTCCATGCAGCCGCAGGTGCGCGCCAAGCCGCCGAGCGGCGACTGGTCGAGCGCGAGCCCCGGGCAAGCGCTGGTGGTCCACCACACGGTGAATACCCTCGAGGGCGCCAACGCAGACATCCTGTTCATCGACCGAAGTCGTGTCGTGCTCGGCGAGCACACGCTGGTGGTCATCTATGGCACGGCCTCGCGCACCGCGGTCACCAAGACGGCGCCAGCGGCGGTCGAGCTCGAGCAGGGCGAGGTCCAGGCGGGGCTTGCCGCGCTGCGTGGCGGTCGGTCGATCGCCGTCGCCGTGGCGGGCGGATCCGTCGCCGCCAAGTCGCGGGACACGGTGGTGCGACGGCAGGCGGACCGGAGCACCGTCTCCGTGTTCGACGGTCAGGCGGACGTGGCGAGCGGCGGGCGCACCGTCACCGTGCCGAAGGACCACGGCACGAGCTTCGTCAAGGCCAAGCCGCCAGCGGAGCCGCGGCCGCTCCCGCCGGCTCCGGCCTGGCAGGGGGGGACGGTGGCCGGGGTGGCGCTCCTCGGAGCGGCCGGGGCGCTGGAGGCGGTCTGGAGCGCGGTGCCGGGGGTCGCGGCCTACCGGGTGGAGGTGGCCCGCGACGCCGCCTTCGTCGAGCTGGTGCTGCGCGAGGAGGTGCCGGCCGCCGTGACCCGGCTGCGCGCGGAGAAGCTGCCCCCGCAGACGTATTACGTCCGCGTGCGCGCCATCGACGGTGACGACTTCCTCGGTCTCGCATCGCCCGTGCAGGAGGTGACCCTGGTCAGCGTGGCGTTCCCGGACGACGGCGGCGCCATCGCCGGCTCGGTCCTCACGGTCAGCCCCTATGCCGGGCTCCGCCTGGCGTCGGCGAGCCCGCTCGAGCTCGCGATGGACCAGGGCCCCTTCGGCCCCCTGCCGGAGGAGCTCGACCTGAGCCGCACCGCGGCGCCGACCGTGCTGCGGATCCGCCAGGCGGGTGGCAAAGACGTCTCGAGCTACCGCCTCGTTTACCGCGAGACGAGGGCCGCGCTGGCGTGGGAGGAGAAGGCGGGAGGCCCGGAAATCATCGCGACGTTCCCGGACGCCGCCGCCCCGTTCGTGGAGCAGCGGATCCGTCCCCGCGTGCGGCTCGTTCCGGTCGTGACGACCGAGCCAGCGCTGGAGCTGTCCCTCACCGCCACCGCACCGGGCTTCAGCGCGCGCGTGCCGACCGACCGCCCCTGGGCGCGCGCCGAGCTGCTGGACGGGCAGGGCACGGTGCTAGCCACGGCGCCGGTGCCGGCGCCCGCCGCGCCCGCGGTCGCGCCGGGGGCTGTGGAGCCGCCTCGCCCGCCCGGGGTGAGCGCGCCGCTCACCCCGCTCCACCGCGAGGTCAGCCTCTCCTGGTGGGCTCCGGCTCCCCGGGACGCGATCGTCACGGACGTCGTCATGGACGTGGTGGAGGGGGTCCCGGACGCAGCGGTCCGGGCCTCCGCCGTCGGGCGCTGGGGGCGCTTCGCGTTCGACGCGCGCCTGGACACGCCGTCGTTTCGGGGGGAGGGGGAGCGGGGCGACGGCAGCGCCTGGCTCGGCTCGCGCTGGCTCGCGGTCGGGGAGGCGGCCGGCGGCTTCCAGTTTGGGCCGGCACTGCGCCTCGGGTTGCCGACGACAGTGCTCGGTCCCCCGCTGCGCCCAGAGGGCGCGCTCGCCGTCGGTGGCGTGAGCGGGGACTCGACCTGGCTCGTCAACCTCGGCGCGCGCCTCGGCGCCGCGGCGGAGGGCGAGCGCGTTCCGGTGAGTCCGCTGCAGGCCTTCGCCCTGCTCGGTGGCACCCACGACCTCGAGCGGTGGCTCCGGGCTTATGTCCTGCTGGACACGCACGGGCTCGTCGCGCGGGACGACGGCCCCCTCCGCTGGCGCGGCGGCCTCGCGGTCGGCGCGGAGCTCGGCGGCGCCCTGTTCGGCAGCGTCGGCGTGCGCGCCACCCCCTGGACCGACGCCGGAGGCTGGTTCGCCGGGCAGTTGGGCTTCGGGGTTCGCGCGCCATGAGCGGGCTGGCGCCGCCGCGCGATCCAGCCGATGGCGACGCGCCCGCGGCGCCCGAGCCGCACGACTCCACCCAGCCGACGGTCATCTCGGAGCCGCCCGGCGGCGTGGAGCTCGTCGAGCCGTGGTCGCAGGATCCAGACGACATCTCCGATCATGCGACGATCCCGAGCCTGCGCCAGACCCCCTTTCAGAGCGTGCCCACGGCGCCGGTGCGGCTCGAGGCGGACGCGGAGGCCCCTGAGTCGACCGGCCCGCTGGAGGCGGGGGCGACCGACGAGTCGTCGCGCGCGGTCGCCGAGGGCGACGTGGTTGCCGGCCGCTACCTGCTCCGCCGCTTCCTCGGTTCGGGCGGGATGGGACGCGTGTTCGAGGCGCAGCACCTGGAGTTGCAGATCAGCGTCGCCGTGAAGCTGCTGCACCGCTTCCTGGCCAGCGATCCCGAGAACGTCGAGCGGTTTCGGCGGGAGGCGCTCGCAGCGTCGTGGCTCCAGCACCCCAACGTGGTGCGCGTGCTCGACTTCGGTTCGCACGCGGACACGTTCTACATCGTGATGGACCTCGTCGAGGGGCTCTCCCTGAACGGCTGGCTGCAGCAGCTCGTAGCGCCGCCGTCGTTGGCCCAGGTCGGCAGCCTCGTCGGTCAGCTCCTCGAGGTCCTCGACCTCGCCCACGAGCAGGGCGTCGTCCACCGCGACGTCAAGCCCGAGAACGTCATCCTCGACCAAGACGAGCAGGGACGGCTGGTGGCCCGGCTGACGGACTTCGGGCTCGCGCGCCTGCGCAACCCGCGCCTCGCCACGCAGTCGATGACGCGCGAGGACTACGTTGCCGGGACGCCCGGCTACATGAGCCCGGAACAGTGCCGCTCGCTGCGCGTCGGTCCCGCCTCGGATCTGTACGCGGTGGGGTGCGTGCTCACCGAGCTCTTGCAGCTCAAACCCCTGTTCGCGGGCGAGACGGCCATGGACGTCATCGCGCAGCAGATGTTCGTCCCCGTCCCGACGCTGGCTCGCCCCGCGGGAGCCGAGCCGGTGCCGGAGTCGCTCGAGCGCCTGCGGCGGGCGCTGCTCGCCAAGCAGCCGGAGCAGCGCCCCGCGAGCGCGCGGGCGGCGCTCGATTGGCTCGAGGAGGCGCTGTCGTCCGAGATCGGGGCGCAGCGGCCGTCCGAGCGCGTCGGGCTCGCGGCGACCCCACGGGTCGAGCGTACGCCGGCCTGGTCCTATCCTCCGGCCGTGCTGGTGGACGCCGGACCCTTCCTGGAGGTCGCGCTGGTCCGGGTGGGCGACGCGACGGGGGTGGACACGGGCTGCATGACCGCCTGCGCGGCGCTCGACGTGGGGCTCACGGCCCTCGCGGCCGACGCCGCGGCGCTCGGGCAGGCCGAGCTGGTCCTGCTCGACGCCGGGTCGGACGTCGCCGCCGCGCGCGCCGTGTTGGCACGGATCGGCGCCGACGCCGCCCGCGTGGGCGTCCTCGTCTGCCTGCTCGCGCCCTCGGCGTCGGACCTGCGGGAGCTCATCGAGGCTGGCGCGGCGGAATTTGCCCGTTACCCGCTCGAACCCGAGGTCCTCGTGCGCAAGCTCCGCCGCGTGCAGGCCAAGATCGTCCGCCAGCAGCGCGCGCGGTGAGGCCGCGGTCGGCGCAGCGCTCGCGCCTGCGAGCCTCCGCCAGGGGTTCCTCCGGGCGCCGACACGATAGTCGAACCGGTCGGTCCTCTAGACCCGCGTCGTGCCAGGGCCGCTCCAGTGGAAGAGCTGGAAGAGACGACCAGGCCCCTTTGGCGCCCCCGTTCGGAGGGCTCGAGCGCGACGAGCCGCGTGAACAGCAGCGCCACCACGGCCAGACGGAGCAGGCCCGAGGCGAGGAACAGCGTCTACAACGGCCAGTCGAAGGCGATGGGTCACGGGGATCCTCGCCAGGGGGGACTCCCCGCGCGGCGAGCGGCGGCCCCGCTGGCGGCACCGCCGGTCACCCCGCCGGTGGCGGACGCCCCGTCCCCGGCGCCGCCGCCGCAGCCACCGCAGACGACCGCGACCGCGATCGCGAGGTGCCCACCCCCGCGGGTCGAGGCCATCAGAAGACGAGCCCGTCGGAGGGAGTGACGGTCGGGATGCTGCCGTCGTCGGCGAACTCGAACCGCTCGATGGCGACCTCGCGCCGGTAGGTCCCGCCGCCGTTGGGGCCGTCGCTCACATGGTAGACGAGGTACCAGTCTCCCAGGAACTCGGCGACGCCGGCGTGGTTGGTGGCGGCGTCCTGCCCAGCCACGTTCGGCAGCTGCCCGAGGATCCGCCCGCGGTAGCTGAAGGGGCCGAGGGGGTTGGTGGCGGTGGCGTAGTCGATGGTCGCGGGGTTCTCCCCGGCGGCGTAGATCAGGGTGTAGGTGCCCTCGCGCTTGATCACGTACGGCGCCTCCCAGAAGTTGCCGCGGTCTGGCGCGCCGTTGATCCTGAGCTCGGCGAGATCGCCCTCGAGCGAGATCATGTCGTCGCCGAGTCGGCCGCCCACGAGCCGCCAGAAGCCGCCGTAGTAGAGGTAGGCCTGTCCGTCGTCGTCGACGAAGACGGCGGGGTCGATGGTGTAGGGGGTCTGCCCGGCGTCGGTGAAGCCCCAGTTCTCCATCTCGATCGGGTCGCTCACCAGGGGGCCGCCGATGGCGTCCTCGTACGGTCCGGTGGGGCTGTCGGCGACCGCGACCCCGATGGTCATCGCACCGCCGCGCTGGTTGATCGGGACGTACCAGTAGAACCGACCGTTGCGCGGCGTCACGTGGCCCGCCCAGGCGTTCGCGTCGGCCCAGGCGAAGTCGTCGAGGCTGAGCGCGGGCCCGCCGTTGTCGGTCCAGGTCACCAGGTCCGTCGACGACAGGATGAACCAGTCCCGCATCACGAAGCCCGTGCTGCCCTCGTCGTGGCCGCAGGCCACGTAGAACGTGCAGCCGTGGACGAAGGCAGCGGGATCGGCCGTGTAGCGATCGGTGAAGAGCGGGTTCTGGCCGGACGTGCCCGGCAAGGGCCCCGAGCAGTCCTCGCCCGAGGAGCCCCCGTCGCCGCCGGTCGCTGCGCCCCCGTTCTCGCCTCCGCCCGTGGTCGCGCCGCCCGAGACCTCGCCGCCCGTCTCGCTGCCGCCAGTGAGGGTTGCACCGCCGGTGGCACCGCCGCCGGTGGGCAAGCCACCGCCGGTCGCGACGCCGCCTCCGAGCGCGCTACCGCCTGTGGGGACGGTGCCACCCGTGGGGACGGTGCCGCCGGTCATGGAGCCGCCGGTGGGCAAGGCGCCACCGGCGGGCAAGGTGCCACCGGTCATGACGCCGCCGCTGGGGACGGCGCCACCGGTCATGACGCCTCCGGTGGACGGGGTGCCGCCGGTGCCGACGCCCCCGGACGCCAAGCCGCCTGTCGTGACCGTCCCGCCGCTGGCGGCGAGCCCGCCGCCGCTGGCGCCGCCGCTTGTCGTGCCCCCCATGCTGACACCACTCGTGCTGCCCGAGGCCTCGCCGTCCGGATCCGGATCATCGGCAGTCGAGCAGGCGAGCGACCCGATGAGGGCGGGCAATAGGCTGGCGACGAGGAGACGGGACATGGGCGAGGGTCCCGGGAACGGGGCGACCCGCGGCGGCCGATCCGTGGCGGGGGCGGGGACTGCTCCTGCCTGCCGGTGTAGTGGTCCGAGCCGGATGGGTTGGATCAGGGGTGCGGGCTCGGCGGCCGCCGCTCACTCGACCAAGGCGCAGAACGCGGTGGTCTCGACGTCCTGCGACCCGTCCCAGATCTCGAAGCCGGTGAAGACGTTGGTCAGCGCCCAGCTCGCGTCGATCCCACCGGGGCGGGTGAGGGCGTCGTCGATGAAGCGCTTGAGATCGAAGGACAGCGAGAACGTCATCTCCGTGCGGACGTAGGAGATGCAGGGGGTCTCGCCGTTCAGGCCGATCCAGACGTCCCAGGTGCCGTCCACCCCGTCGATGGTGACGCCGGAAACCGCCGGCGCACCGCCGATCGGCTCTGCGAGGGGCGGATCGTAGAGCCACACCATCAGGAAGCCGCCGGTGGGTCCGTACTGGGTCGCCTGGGAGACGCTCTCGTTGAACCAGACGTCGTAGGCGGCGTTGAAGATGTTGCCGTCCGTGTCCGCGAGCGCCCCGTTGTCGGTCCAGGTCCACGTGGTGGGCACGGTGTCGATGTCGGCGATGGCCATGGGCAGGCCGCTCCCGGTCGTGGTGTGGCCGCTGTTCGAGCCGATGAAGATCGAGGGGTAGCCGGTCGGGGCGCCGGCGCCCATCGTGCCCGTGTCCGCCTGTTGGACGGTCATTCGGTAGAAGAAGTCCCCGCCGTGAGCCATCGTCTGGGGCGCCTCGCTGCCCCACTCGTTGACCTGCAAGAAGTACTGCTGCCCGTCGATCGTCGCGTAGATCGAGCCATACCGTCCTTCGAGCTCGCCGACGCAATCGACCTCGTCGCCAGGTGCCCCGGTCCGGAAGTCGGGGGTCTGGCAGGTCGCGCTCTCGTCGAGCCTCCCTGGGGTGCAGCCCGCGAGGGCGCCACCCGTCGCGCTGCCACCGGTCTGGGCGCCGCCCGCCTCGGTGCCGCCGGTTGTCGGGGCTCCGGCCGCGCTGCCGCCCGTCTCGGCGCCGCCGGTCTGCACGCCGCCGCTCCCCGCCGCGCCCATCGGCGCTCCGGCCTCGGAGCTGCCGCCCGTCTCGGCGCCGCCGGTGTCCGCGCCACCGGACTGGGCCCCGCCGGTTCCCGCGCCACCGGACTGGGCCCCGCCGGTCGCCACGCCGCCGGTCGCCACGCCGCCGGTCGCCACGCCGCCGGTCGCCACCCCGCCGCTCCCGCCCGTGTTGGTGCCACCGGCGGTAAGACCGCCGGTGGCGGTCACGCCGCCGGTTGCCACGCCGCCGCTCCCGCCCGCGGTGAGGCCGCCCGTGGCCGTCATGCCGCCGGTCGTCGCCCCGCCGCTCCCGGCCGCGCCGCCCGTCGCGATGGTGCCACCGGTCGCGCCTCCGTTCTGAGAATCGGTGCCGTCCTCGGAGCCGCAGGCCAGAAGCTGAAGGGAGAGGAGCCAGGAGCCCAGGGCGAGCGTCGTCGATGCAGCGCGCATGTCACACCTCCAAGGGTCGAAGCAGGATCCGCCTCGTCAGTCTACCCTCGCCGCTCCCACTGTCTCCGCGTGGCGACTCCGGATCTAGTACGAATCTCGCTCGATTTACGGCCTCAGCGTGCGATGGGCGCGTGGCTGTACGAGCGTCGTGGTCTAGAGCTTGTCGTCCGCCTCGCGGATCCCCTCCGCGATCTCGCGCGCTGCGTCATCGATCGCCCGCTTCGGGATCACGAGCTCGCCGACCACCTCCTCCCCCTCGGCCCGGACCGTCAACGAGTCGAGGAGCTCCTGCTGCGCGGGATCCCGCATCGGGGCGCGCCTGGCTCCGCCGAGCAGGACGTTGGCGGCGCCAGCCGCCTCGCTCGCGTCGTTGGGGGCCCCGAAGGAGACGCGTGCGGTCACCTTGCCGGTGTCGAGTGAGACGCTCAGCTCGGCTCTCCCGAGGCTCCGGATCGCCGCTCCGAGCGGATTGCGCGATCCCAGCCCGTCGTTGAGCGACCTCATCGCCGACGCCGTCACCACGCCCGAGGCCTGCTCCGAGAGCTTGAGAGCGTAGGCTTCGTAGGCCTGGCTCGGCTCCTTGGCGGCGAAGAGCAGCGTTTCCTTGTTGGCGAGCAGGAGCGCCCCGTCCGCCGCCTGGCTGACGAAGAAGGGCTGGTCCCGGGCCTCGATGATCTTGAGCCCGCTGACCTCGCGGAGGGGCTTGATCTCGTCCTTGTCGGCGTGGATGTGAAGCGCATCGACGACGCCGTTGCGCTTCAGGGAGCCGCCGATGATGGCCAGCACCTCGGGCTGCTTCGCGTCGAGGTCGCGCAGGCAGACGACGGCCTCCTCCAGATCTTGTTTGGGGTTGAGCCGCGCAGTGGCGAAGAACGCTGCCAGCTTGCCGGCGTCCGGTTCCTTGCGCACCTGCTCGTCGAGGGCGGGCACGATCCGCTCCCTCACCGCCGGCACCGCGAGCAGGCTCTTGACGTCGACGCGGAGCACCGCCTCGCAATCGCCCGGGAGGTGCTCGTGAGCGACGCTGGCGCTCTTGCCCAGGGCGAGGCCCTTGAGATACTCGACGCCACCGCAGGCGAAGAGCGCGACGCCGACCCCGCCGCACCCGACGAGCGCCACGGCCACCAAACCGCCGCCGATGAGCCAGGTCTTGCCGCTGCACCCCGACGCCTTCGCCCGCGCGGGAAACGGCAACTCTGCGGGCGCGGGCGCGCCGTCGGGAGCGGCGGCGCTCTCTCCCCCACGGGCGCCCGGGGGCTCTGGCGTCGGTGCGTAGGGTCCCTGCTGTCCTCCACCCATCGGCTGCATCGTGCTCGACCTCCCGGCGACCTCGCCCTGAGCCGATCGGGCGATCGGAGTGACGGGTCGAGCAGACATGCTCTCCGATCTCCCTATGGCCGTCACGTGCCAAAGCGGTTCACCGCGGCACGCGGGGGTCCCGGACCGGCCGCGGGGGTGGGGGAGCGGGGGCACCTTCGCTCGGAAGTCGGGCCGGAGGCGGTGTCTCGCGGCGCAGAGAAATGG
>CAYOLF010000127.1:1612-15105 GCA_964404725.1 uncultured Polyangiaceae bacterium | reverse complement strand
GGCCTGTTGCAGGCTCACCTTGGAGACGACGAACGCCGTGAGCGCCGCCTTGCGCGGGTCCATTCGGCCATCCTGGTCCTCGCGCGGATGGTCCTTGTCCTTGTCCTTGTCCTTGTCGCTGCTGGAGCCCCCGCTCTCGCTTCTCTCCACCGTCACGTTCCCCTTGCCGTCCTCGTAGGTGATCTCCTGGGTGGTCTTGCCGTTCTCGTGGGTCGTGGTGATCGACATCGAGGAGCCGTTCGAGGCATCGTAGTAGTGCTCGGTCATGCTGATGGTCTGCGAGCCGCTGCTGGTCTGATGGTCGTCGTACTCGACGCTGCAGTAGAAGGCGTCCGTGCCGCCCGACATGCAGTACGACTTGCCGCTGGCGCGGGGTGAGAGGGCGTAGCCGGCGAAGCCGAAGCGCCCCGCGCCGAAGATCGACGCGACGAAGCTCGTCGTGGCGTCGGAAGCATCCGGGAAGCTGAAGCCGCCGCTGCCGAGCATGCTGGACCACCCGAACGCATTCGGACCCGATGAAGCGTTCAGGAACCCGCCCCGGGACCCGGTGAGCGCCCCCAGGAAGGACTTCAGCGAGGTGATGGTGCCGGGGGTGGACAGCCCGAGGTCGAGGCCAATGGGCATCAGCGTCTTGAGGCGATCCTTGTCGAACCGCGTCGAGAGGTGGGCGAGGTGGTCCACCACCCGGTAGCTCGAGCTGCGCACGACGCGGATCTTTGGCGCCTCGACCCGCTTGGCGGTGCCTGGTCGGGGCGGCACCTGGGCGCTGGTGGCGCCCACCACGAGCAACGAAGAGCTGGCAAGCAATGCCAGAGCCAGTGCGTGTCGCATACCGTCTTCCTCCCTGGTTGGCCCGCGGCTCACTGCCGCTGCCCTCAGCCCCGAGCGCCCGTCGCGCTCGCGCGCCAACCCCGCATTCTATGTCGGCTCGAGCGCCCCGCGCAAGGGCGCGCCGAGCCGCAGGCGGGCCTGGAATCGGTGCGTGCGCGGAGGTATGATTCGAGGCTTCGGGAGGTGGTGCGATGACGTTCAAGCGATGGGTGCTCGGGGCGGTGGTGGTGGGGATGGCGCTCGGCTCGTGCAGCAAGGAGAACACCATCACCACGAACAACGAGACCAACGACTACTCCACCCTCGTCTCGCCGACGACGATTACCCTCGGTCCGGAGGGGGGCAGCCTCGAGGGTCCGGACGGCGTCGTGCTCGAGGTGCCGCCGGGCGCGCTCACGGTGGTGATTGAGATTGCCGTGGGGGTCGTGCGGGACGAGGGAGCCCTCCCCGCCCTGCCGGACGGCATGGAGGCGGTGAGCGAGATCTACGGGCTGTTGCCCGCGGACCAGCGCTTCGACGAGGATGCCCGGCTCACCCTCCCGTTCGACGGCGACGCCGACGACGACGTCGTGCTCTTGCAGGCGCTCCCCGGCGGTAGCTGGCAGCCGGTGGAGCTCGAGTCCGTCGATGACGGAACGGTGACCGCGGCGATCGACGGACTCGGGTTCTTCGTTGTGGCGACGGCGACCCCCGCGGCGGGGGAAGGCGGCCAGGGCGGCGGCGGCGGCGGCGAGCCGGGCGAGCCGGACGACGGCGGGGAGGGCGGCTCAACCCCGCTGGGCACCGCCGGCGGCGGCGCAGGCGGGGCTGGCGGCGCGGGTGGCGGCAGCGCGGGCGCGGCGGGTGGGTCGACGGAGACGCTCCCCGACGCCCCGCCGCCGGTGATCGAGCCCGACTCCGGTACCGAGCGGGTGTCGCTGACCATCACCATGAGCTCGGAGGTCGAGGGCGCAGAGATCCGCTACACCACCGACGGCACGGATCCGACCGCGTCCTCTACCCTGTACGAGGAGCCCTTCGAGCTCAAGCGCACCGCGACCGTGCGCGCCCGGGTCTTCGCCGACGCGATGAGACCGAGCCCCGTCGTGGAGGCCACCTACTCGATCATCCCCAAGGCCATCGACGTGTCCGCCATGTGGCAGCACACGCTCGTGCTCATGTCCGACGGCACCATCCGCGCGTTCGGCTACAACCTGTACGGTCGGCTCGGCTACGCGACGGAAGGCGACTACAGCAGCGTTCCGGGCACCGTCAGCGGGATCACGACGGCCGCTGCCGTGTCCGCGGGTACCGGTCATTCCATGGCACTGCTCGAGGACGGGACGGTCATGACGTGGGGAACCGACTACAGTGGGGAGCTCGGTCGCGAGTTGCTCAGCATGGGCTCCGGCGATCCCGGGGAGGTGGAGGGGCTCGCTGCCGCTCGCGCCGTGTCCGCCGGCGGCGGCTTCTGCCTGGCGCTGCTCGTCGACGGCACGCTGGCGGCGTGGGGCAACAACCAGTACGGACACCTCGGGGACGGGACCGACAGGAATCGGTCCTCGCCGGTTTCTGTCCAAGCGATCGAGGACGCTAGCTTCATCGCCTCCTCGCAGCACCACTCTCTCAGCGTGCTCCAGGACGGAACCATCCGCGGGTTCGGCTACAACGCGTACGGGCAGCTCGGCAACGAGGACACTGCCGCCGCCTTGGTTCCCGTCGAGGTCCTCGGCGTCGCCAACGCCAAGGAGGTGTCGGCGAGCTGGTACCACTCGCTCGCCGTGACGACCGACGGCGCGGTGCTGGCCTGGGGGCGGAACAATTCCGGGCAGCTTGGGGTGGGGGGAGATACCGGCAGCACGGTGCCGGTGGAGGTCCCCGGGATCACGGGCGCGGTGGCTGTGGCCGCCGGGGATAACCACTCGCTGGCGCTGCTCGCGGACGGGACCGTCCTCGGCTGGGGCAGTAACGACGACGGTCAGCTCGGCGACGGCACGAGCACCGCGAGCGACGTCCCGATCCCGGTCCCGGGCATCGAGGATGCCGTCGCCATCGCCGCCGGTGCCCACCAGTCCCACGCGCTCCTCGAGGACGGCACCATCCTCTCCTGGGGCGCCAACACCCTCGGGTGGCTCGGCGACGGCACCACCGACCGGCGGCGGACACCGGTCCCGGTGGTCTGGGACGCGGAGTAACCACCGGCGGTCCCCGCGGCCCCGGGCCTCGGCACGAGCGGCGCTGTCGCTGGACCGCGCCGCGCCCCCTGCGCCGCGGCGAAGTCGCGGTCACCCCGCGTAGGCGTCGTCCTGCTCGATGCGCGAGAGCACCCAGTCGAAGGCGCCCGAGTTCACCTTCGCCCCGCAGTAGCCGCAGTCGCCGGCCATGTTGATCTGCAGCGGCGCCCCGCAATTCGGGCAGACCGGATCGCTGCGAGTCGGTCCCGTGCGCCCGGTGCCGCGGATCAGCGTCCAGTACTCGGAGTACGCGCGCTCCCGCGAGGCGCTGCCGCCGACCACCGCCCCGTCGCTCCCGCGCACGGTGAAGTCGAGGCCGGTCGCCCACAGCCGCACGGTGACGGCGTCGAACCAGCGATCCGACTCGACGCGGACCGCCTCGATGCGCAGGATGCGGGCGTTCTGGGTCACGTTGCGCAGCCCGGCCGTGCGATACGCCTCGATCCAGTAGCTCTGCGTGGCGTGGAGGTGGTCGCTCAGGAACGGGCGCGCCCGCTCCCACTCGAGCGACGACCACGCCTGCTGGAGCGTCTGGAACACCAGCCCGACGCGCGCGAAGAGCGCGGGCTCGTCGAACGCGGGATCCTTCTGGTGGAGCACGGCGAGCTGGGCGGCCAGGTCGGGGGCGCGCACGGTGGGCAGCTCGGTCCCGCGCTCCTCGGTGGTCCCGACCAGCATCGGGCCCTGCTCCTGACGCTCCGCGAGCTCGATCGCCTCGACCTGCCAGTCGAGCGCCCCCCCGTCGGCGACGCGCTGGCAATGGCCGCACGTGCCGCCGACGATGCGGTCGAGCGGCGCGCCGCAGCCCGGGCAGGCGTAGACGCGGACCCGATCGGGCGGGCGCGAGCGCGCGCTCTTCTGCCGGAGCAGGTGCCAGCGCTCGATGGTGAACCAGGAGCGCGGCGCGGCGCCCGCCGCGCCCTCGCCGTAGCAGGCCTCGATCTCGAGGGAGACCCGCACCAGGGGGCTCGCCGCCTCGAGCCCGCTCACCCGCAGCGGGCGGATGGCCCCGACCACGCTGAACGGCACCGGCGCGGTCCCGAGCGCCGCGAGGGTGGCGCGGGCGGCGGGCGTCAGGTACGGCGCCAAGAGCTCGAGCTTGCCCTGGCCCCGCGCCGCTTGCGCCTCGGCGTAGAGGCCGCCCACGAAGTCGTCGAAGAGGACCAGCGAGAAGTCGGGATCGAGCTGGCGGAGCCCAGCGAGCTCGCGCCGCACCCGCGCCTCGTCGCCCGCGACGACGGCCGGTGTCGCCGCCGCCCGGGCCGTCGACCACCCGCTGCCGCGGGCGCGACGAACCAGGAACAGCACCAGCGCGATCAGCAGGAGGGGCGCGGTGAAGAGCGCGAAGAGCCCGGCGAGGAGGATCCCGGACACGATGCCGAAGGTCCCCGGGCGCTCTACGTTCAGCTCGGCCGGCCTCGGCGGCGGCGCGCCGTAGAGGGAAGGGGAGCCCGGGGACCAGGCGCGCCGGTCCTGCGGGCGCGCGCTGCCCAGGTGGATGGCACGCGCCCGTGTCACGATCGCGGGGCGGCTGGGGGTGGTCGTGCTCCCCGTGCGCGTGCGCGAGGATCCGCTGCTGCTGCGGGACGAGCTGCTCCGCGAGGAGCTGCGGCGGGAGGAGCTGCTGCCGGAGGAGCGCGAGCTGCCGCTCTTGAAGCTGTGGCCGCCGCCGGGGCGGGCCGCCACCTCGGCGGGCGCGAGCGTCGCGAGGAACACGCCGACCAGCGCGGCCACGGCGCAGCGCCGAAACCGCTCGACGGAGCCGAGCCTCGCGTCGGGCTTCATCCCGCCACCACCTCGTCCGGGAGCTCGTTCACGTCGTCGGCGCGACGGGGCACCCAGGTCGCGACCAGCTCGCCCTGGGCGCGGAGCGCGGCCAGGAAGGGCTCGGGTCCGGAGCGCGCGGCGGCGTCCAGGCGGGCGAGCCCGTCGCGCCAGGGATCGCCCATGCGCGCGACGGGGATCCCGACGTCGGCGACGACCTCGACGCGGCGCTCGAACAGCGAGACGAAGACGAGCAGCCCCGTGCGCTCGCGCGTCCGACCGATCCCCTGCTCGACGAAGCAGGCGCGCGCGGCGCGCGTCACTTCGGCGTCCCGGCGCCGCCGCCGGACGAGCACGCGCCGGAGCGGGGGCACGTTCGCCGCGAAGGCGGCGCCGACGCCGAAGGCGAGGACGATGAGGAGGGCGGCGACGTCATCGGGGAAGGTGACGGGGAGGAACACGTAGGCGAGGAGCGCGGCTAGCGAGCAGAGCGCGCCGAAGAGGTAGTCGGCGGCGCGGTAGTACCCCGCAGAGGCGCGCACCGTGACCACGATCTCGGCGCCCGTCCCCGCCTCGATCTCGCGGATGGTCGCGGCCACGCGCTCGCGCAGGGCAGGGGTGAGCCAGCGACCGTCGCCCACGCGCCTCATCCTCCCCCGAGCGCGCCGGGCGCTCGCTGGGCGAGCCCCTGCTCCAGGGCTCGCGCCAGGTTCTTCCGGAGATCGCCCACGACGTCGGTCCCGTCGAACACCGGGCTGTTCTCGGCCGCGACTAGGAACCCGCCGAGGTCGCGCCCGCTCGCGAGCTCGTAGACGAGGACCTCGAGCTCCACCTGGCCGCCCTCGAACGACCAGGTGTCCTCCGTCGGGGACGCCGCGCCGGAGGCCGCGGGGCGGGGACCTCCGTCAGGAGCGCCGGCGTCGATGTCCGTGCTGGCGTCGGGCGCGCCCACGGGGGTGGCGCCTGTCGAGCTCGCCGCGGGACCGACCCCCGCGCTGGCCTGGACGGCAGCGTGGACGGGCGTGCCCGGGGGGACGAAGGCCACCGTGCGCAGGACGACCAGGTACCGGACGCGCGTGCACTCGGCGAGCGCGTCCTCCGCGGTGAAGCCGAACGGGATCGAGAGGTAGCGCGCGGGCTCGGCGGGATCGAACGCGGTGTGCCCCCGGCGCACGTAGGAGGCGCAGTCCGCCAAGCGCCGGGTCCCCGGGACCCGCGCGACCACGTAGCCGAGCTCCTCCGGCTGGGCCAGATCCTCCCAGTACACCGCGAGCGCGTTGGCGTCCTTCACGGACGTCTGGGTCAGGTGAAGCCGGAGCGGGACCGGCGCGGCGAGGTCGTCGCGCTCGAGCCGGGGCCGCATCCGCGCCGCCTCCCCGATCCGCTCCGCGGCCAGCGCAGCCGCCTCCATGGCGGGGCGATGCCGCTCCACGACCTTCGCGAAGCGCTCGCCACAGCCCCCGGCCAGCACCGCGAGCGCGACGAGCGGGAGCGCTCCGAGCGCGCGCGGTCGGGGGGTGGAGCGAACGATCATCGGGGACTCGGGGCGAGGCGGCCCACCAACGCCCGAATAGACTCCCTACGCCAGCGCCTGTAAAGACCCGTCGCGGCTTCAGCGCGCGCGGGCCTGGCGTGGCGCCAACGCGGCGATCCCTCCCGCTCCTTCGGGCCGCGGACGGCTCGTTCGGCGCCGTGACGGGGCTGCACGGCTCGCAGACCTGCGGTATGACACGGTCAACATGTGGCACCGCGTCGCGTTTCCTTCGGTCCCCCTGGCGGCCCTACTGGGCCTCATCGCGTGTTCCTCGGACGAGGGCGACCAGGGCAGCAGCGCGACCGGGGGGGTGGGGGGTGGAGCTCCCGCTACGGGCGGGGCTAGCACCGGAGGCGCGATTCCAACGGGGGGAGCCGCAACGGGGGGAGCCCCCACTGGCGGCCTGGCTTCGGGGGGCGTCCCCGCGGGGGGGACGCTCACCGGGGGCACTTCGAGCGGGGGCACGCCTTCCGGTGGCGGGCCGACGGGTGGCGCGCCGAGCGGTGGAGTCGCGAGCGGTGGCGGGCCCATCGGTGGCACCGGCGGGCCGTCGAGCGGCGGCGCGTCGAGCGGCGGCGTCACGAGCGGTGGCGGGCCCATGGGTGGCAGCGGTGGTGGCACCGGTGGGCTATCGAGCGGCGGCAGTTCCAGCGGTGGTGAGTCGAGCGGGGGCGCTCCGACCGGCGGCGTGCCGAGCGGCGGGACCGCGGGTCTAGGTGGCGATGGGGGCGCGCCGAGCGGCGGGATGGCTGGCGCTGCCGGCGCGAGCGGAAACGGCGGCAGCGCCGAGGGCGGCACCGGTGGCACGACGGTGCTGCCCCGGCTCTGTATCCTGCCCTTGGGCGACTCCATCACCCAGTCCAACAACACTCACCTGAGCTATCGCTACCCGCTGTGGGAGGATCTCCTCGAGGCAGGCTACGAGTTCGATTTCATCGGCTCGACGAACACCAACTTCAGCGGCAGCCCGACCTATCCGAACCCAGCCTTCGACCGGGACCACGAGGGTCACTGGGGCTGGCGCGTGGACGAGATCAACGCGCAGATGGGCGGCTGGCTCGCCAGCTACACGCCGGACGTGGTGTTGATGCACCTCGGCACCAACGACGCGTTCCAGGGGCAATCCACGGACAGCACGATCGACGAGTTGACGGACCTGATCGGGATGCTCCGGGCGGACAACGAGCGCGTCGTCATCCTCCTCGCCAAGGTCATCCCGTCCACGCAGAGTCAGAACAACCTCGACGCCCTCAACGGTCGCTTCGACGCGCTCGCCGCCAGCTTGACCACCGCGACCTCTCCGGTGGTGGTCGTCGACCAGGCCGCCGGCTTCGACGCCGTTGGCGACACCTTCGACGGCATCCACCCCGACGAAGTCGGGGAGCAGAAGATGGCCACCAAGTGGCTCGAGGCGCTGGCAGCGAACTGGCCCAGCGAGGGCGGTGAGTGTGTGCAGTAGCGGGGGAGCCGAGCGGCCGTCCGTCACGACATGAACCCGGGCAGCACGGCCATCGCGTGTCGGCCGGGCTGCACCACCCCAAGACCGAGCAGTTCAGCCTCGGCTCGCGTGGTCCAAGCGTTCCCCTCGTTGCCGCCGAGCAGCAGTCCCTTGGCGCGACGCGCGTGTGCCAGGCGCAGCGAGTAGTGACCGGCCAAGCTCAACTGCTCGATCCCACGATCCAGCCCCCGGAGCGCGCTGGCGACGTCGCCGCGTGCCGCGGCGAGTCCCGCCCGAAGCAGCGTGGCCAGGTTCCGATAATGCGGCAGGGCGAGCTGCCGACCCTCCGCGCTCAGCGGCGCATCGACGATGGCGGTGCTGTACTCGACCTCGCGGAGCAACTCAGCCCGCCGCGATCGGCCTGGCCCCTCCTGGACGGCGCATGCCAGTGCCGCCGTGGCACGCATGCTGTGCCAGTGGCAGGCGAGGAACGGTAGGTGACGCAGCGTCGAGCGGTCGAACCACTCGCCGGCCACCTGGAGCCGATCGAAGGCCGAACCGTCTCCGTCGTAGGCATCACAGGCGTGGCGCGCGTCCACGCAGGCCAGGTATAGCATCGGCGCGTCCATGTCCTCGACCGCCGCCCACGATCGACGTGCCTCCGAGCACATCCCCCGCGCGGCATCAGGACGGTTGCGCGCTAGACACTGGTGGGCGAGCAGCGCGTTGAGCCAGGACCCGAGGAAGACGTCGCGCCGTTCCTCGCTGTCCTGGAGCCACCCCCAGCACGCGTGGTGCAGGTCCACGACCTCTCCCTGGAGGTAGATCGCCACCGCCTGATGGAACCGCGCGACGTCGAGCTCCCGGGCTTCTGGCGCGGGCTTCTGCAGGAGCAGCTCCTCGGTGCGGCGCACTGCCTCGTACAGGTCCCACGGGCGGCCGCGGGCCACCGCCACGCCAGATTCGAGAGCGGGCGCCATCTCGTCCGCCTCGAGCCCCGGGTGTTCCTCGCAGATACGCCGAACGACACCGTAGACTTCGTCGTCGTCCGACGAGAATTGCGCGTCGAGTCGGGCAACGGTTCGCAGTCCGGTCGCGATTCGCATCGGTTCGCCGGCGTCCAGCGCTTCTAGCGCGAGCACGAGGCGGAACTGAATGCTCTCCGGCTTGAGCCACGCCAGTCCTCGGCCGGCCACCGCCAAGGCGTCCAGGCGGGCGCGGGTTTCCGGCTCGATATCGCCTTCCGTGCGGGGAGAGAAGCCCAGTCCGCGGTGGGAGATCCGCTGCCGGAGCTCGACGAGGTTCGACGTGCGGATCGCGTCGTAGTCGAGCCCGACCTCGACGAAGACCTGGCGAAGCACGCCTATCCCCACCTCGAGCCAGCCCGCCGCCAGGTACTCGTCGGCGGCCCGGAGCCGCAGCGCCCGGCTCCGCAGGGCATCCGTCTCCGCGGCGGCTGCCTCCAGCAATCGATCTCCAGCCTGTCCGGACCGACGGTCGAGCGAGAGGGTCTCTCCCAGCTCGACGAGGAGCTCGATCCGGCTCCTCGCGTCCCATTGCCCCAGGTCCAGAGCCAAGCAGTAGAGGGAAGCGGCCCGTTCGAAGGCGAGCGCCGACGCGGCGCTCCGGGCGGCATTCACCGCGCAAACGGCGGACTCCTGGACGCGGCCGCACCCCAGAAGGTGCGCGGCGAGATCGGCGAGATCTGGGTCAACGGTCTGCTGCAGTGCCGCCGCGAATTCGGAGTGCAGGCGCTGGCGCTCGTCAGCGTCCATGCCCGCCACGACCGCCTCGCGGATGCGGTCGTGGAAGGCCGTGGCCGTGCTGGGGTCACCCGCGGAGAATCGAGCGAGCTCTGCCGCGACGAGCGCTCGGACTGCGCGCGCCGGATCCGATTGCCCGGTGACCTGGGCGAGCATCTCGAGCGGCACCGGACGCTCGCTCAGACAGACGGCACGGAGGCACTGGCGCTCGCTCGCGGCAAGCCTCGCGATCCGCCGTGCGAGGACCTCGCTCAGGTCAGCAGGGGCCGCGTCGCTGCCTGACTCGAGTACGTGGCGAACGTTCTGTCCGAGCACCAAGGGGTTCCCGCTCGCCTCGCGCGCGAGCGGGGCGTCGATGCCATGAGGTGCACCGTCGAGAAGCCGCGCTGCGAGCTCGTGCGACTCGCGCGGGCTCAGCTCCGCGAGCTGCAGGCGGCGAACGCATGCGTCCGGATGCGAAGCCACGCGGTCGAGGAAGTCCGCGAGCCCCGCCGCCTCACCGGGGTCAACGGCCCGGTGCGCGACGATCAAGAGCACGGCCGGCCCCTCGCCGAGCGCCGTCGGCAGGACCAGTGAGGCGAGCAGGCGCGCGCCATCGAGATCGCTCCATTGCAGGTCATCCACGAAGACGACGAGGCGATCCTGGGCGGCGATGTTGCCCAGGAGGTCCCGGAGTCCGGCGAGCCCCAGGCGGCGAATCTCCTTGGGCTCTCGCGGCAGCGCGCGCCGTTGCTTCATCGTCCGTGTTGCGGTGAGTCGACCGAGAACCGGGAAGACCTGGGTCAGCGCGTGAGTGGTGCGAGGCAGCACGGCCGCGACGCGCTCGGCGGGAAGCTTTCTCAGGTAATGGCTCAGGGCGTCGACCACGCTGTCGCAGGTGCGGAAGGGCACGTGCTCCCAACCTGCGCAGCGGCCGGAGAGCACGACCGCGTCCAGGTCCTCTTCCGCCCTCTTCAGGAAGCGCTCCACCAGGCGAGTCTTGCCGATGCCGGGGCCTCCGGAGATGGTGACGACCACACCGCGGCCGCGGTCGGTTTCGAGCAAGGCGCCTTCGAGGGCCTCGAGCTCCGCTTCCCGCCCCACGAAAGGGGCTCGCACGGGCGCCTCGGACGGCAAACCCGGCCCGGTGGCAGCGCCGAGGACCGCGGCGATCTCGGGATACTGCGGCCTTTTCTCCGCGTCCCGATCGAGCAGTCGCAGGCACAGATCCGAGAGATCCTGCGGGACCCTGCCGTCCCGCGCGGGACGCCGCGCGGGCACTTCGCGTTTGCGCAGGAGCGCCGCGATGCCGGGCTCCGCGAAGGGAGGCCGGCCGAAGAGCGCCTCGTAGAGCATGGTTCCGAAGGCATACCAGTCGCTCTGGGTGCGCGGGCGCCCGGTGGCCTGCTCGGGAGCCATGTACGCGGGAGTCCCGGAGATCCCGTCATCGATGAGCGTCCATCCGGCTCCGCCGGGCTCCTGATCGCTGGCAAGGCCGAAATCCAGGACGACGACCCGTCCGCTTGGCTCGAGCATCACGTTGCTGGGCTTGAGGTCGCGATGCAGCTTCCCATGCTGATGGATCGCGTGCACGGCCCCGGCGATCTGCGCGAACACATCCCGCAGCGAGGAGCTCGACCAATCCACCTCGGAGAGGGGCCGGCCCGCGACGAGGTCCATGGAGAAGAACCATCTCCCGCGGTCCATGAAGAGCTCATGGAGCGCCACGAGGTTCGGGTGATGGACCGGGGCCAGGGTCCGGAATTCCCTCTTGAGGGAGTAGATCCCGGCGGGTTCGACGCGGGAGAGGACCTTGATCGCAACCTCGAGGCCACGGTGGGTGTCGGTCGCCCGGTAAACCGCTCCCATGCCGCCCGTACCGAGCAGGGCGTGCACGACGAATCGGCCGCTGGCCAGCGCAGAACCCGGGATGAGCAGCGCCGGCTCGTGCGTGGCCGCGGTGAGAAGCTCGTCGAAGGCATCCGACGAGCCACCGCGGGGTTTCCCGCTGTCCCCGCTCATCGTGGCGGAGCATACTGGTGGTGGTCGCTCGAGGGAACCGGAGTCTTCGGTCGGCCGGCGCGGCGGAAGGTCCCTCACAATTCGGCTCCAGCGACTCCTGTCCTGGGTAGCGAAAAGGAGCGATGTGACCACGCCCAACGGCACGGCGAATGAGGAGGACGCTGAGCTTCGCGCCCTGGTCGAAGCGGGGGACCTCGATGGCGCTGCCACGCGGTTCATGGAGCGCCACGGGGGCGAGATACTGGCGTTCCTCGTGCTGCGATTCCACGGCCACACGGCCGCCTCCGAGGTGTTCTCTGAGTTCACGGAAGACTTCTGGCGCGGGCTCGGGGGTTTCCGCTGGACCACCACCTTGCGGAGCTGGGCCTACACGCTGGCGCGCAACGCCGCGAACCGATTTCATCGCTCCCGGCTCCGCCGGGAGGCGCGGCTCGCGTACCCACAGCTAACCCCCGACGGCGTGCAGCCGCCGCGTTCCGCGACGGCCCCCTACCTGCGAACCGAAACCAAGCAACGGATGTTGGTGCTCCGTAGGCAACTGCCCGTGGACGACCAGACGTTGCTCGTCCTGCGCATCGACAAGGGGCTGGCCTGGGACGAGCTCGCGGGGATCTTCTCGGGGAAGAGCGAGGGGATGGGGGACGAGGAGAAGACCCGCTGGGCCAGCCGTCTGCGGCAGAGATTCGCCGCGATCAAGCGCCGGCTCAGGGCGATGGCAGTGCAAGAGGGGCTGCTCTGACGGCGTGGCCTGACCGGTCGTCTCCCGCGGTCCGGCTTAGGAGCCAGTTCAGTCCAGGGAACCGAACGCCCCCGTCGCCAGCGTGCTCACGGACAATTCGGAAGTCGGCGCGCACCTTCCCGCTCACATCCGCCTTCTGAAGACTCTCCCTCTCGAGTCCGGCCGATGGGAGAGGTCGGAGGTACCACGTCGAACGGGCCCGGGGGCCGGGCCTTGCCTGCCGCGCTGCGCACCCAGGGCGAACGTCCTGGAAGGCGGGTGCCGCTCCCCCGCACGAGCGACAAGGGCAAGGGCCCGCGCAACTCGCCAGCGTCCTCGCCATGACCAAGGAGACCCCATGAAACGTCTGCTGCCCCGCCTGCTGCCCGTCGTCGTATCCGTCCTCTGGCCGACCTCGGCGCGAGCCTCGGACGCCATCACCGAGCTCGCGGTCATCTATGGGGACAGCTCCAGCATCCAGTGCCCCGCTGGATTCACGAAGCTCGAGATAGACCTGAACCAGGGCGCCGGCGGCGACTTCATCTACCTCTGCCTCAAACGGGGTGTTGGCGCTCCGATCACGGGACTCGACGTCAGTCTCAGCCGCTCGGCGATCTCCGCCGCAGATGTACCGGAGCCGTGGATATTCAATGGCGTCGATCTGAACCGGAACGCTGGTGGATTCTACGTCTATCTCTCCTACAGGAAAGACCCCGGGTACAAGGACGTCACCAACGACCCCGAGGCGGCCGTACCCGACTGCCGCGTGGTCACGGACATCATCGTGGGCAGTTCGTCGACGCCGCCGAGCGGATACGTCCAGTTCCCCTTCGATCTGAACCGGGACACCGACAAGACCGGCACCACGCTCTATCTCTCCTATTCGAAGGGATGCATCTGATGCAGACCACGAGCCCGCACGAGCGGAAGAGGCGGCCATCATGAAGCGCGCGAAGACCCCTCCGACCTGGTCGTTGCTGCTGATCGCCGTCGCCCTCGGCTCGAGCTGTAAGGGCGACGACGGGACGTCTTTGACCACGTCCCCCGACGACACCGACGCGGAGACGGACACCGACGCGGAGACGGACACCGACACGGGAACGGACACCGACACGGGTACGGAAACCGACACGGGAACGGAAACCGACACGGGAACGGACACCGACACGGGAACGGACACCGACACGGGTACGGAAACCGACACGGGAACGGAAACCGACACGGGAACGGA
>CAYOLF010000127.1:0-1512 GCA_964404725.1 uncultured Polyangiaceae bacterium | reverse complement strand
ACGGAAACCGACACGGGAACGGAAACCGACACGGGTACGGACACCGACACCGACACCAGTTCGAGCAGCCTGCCTGCCGTTCCCGAGCCTTCCTCGCCGAACGTGTTGATGCCGACCGAATCCGAAACCGTGATCCTCGGGCTCTCCGGCGAGCTCGACGTCTTCTGCCCGGTGGTCGACGAGCTCGAGATGATGCAGGACGACGGATCTCTGGCTTGGACGTCGATGAACGGCCGCAGCGCCGGGCTGGCCTGCGCCAGCTGCCTGACGAAGTTCACAGGCGAGACTGGGGCTGTCGACTCGACCTACATCAGCGCGCGACCCCGGTTGCTATATACCCGTCACTGGAAGCGCCTGATGCAACAGACCTTGAACCCCGGAACTGCCTTCGAATTCAGGCAAGAAGTCACCTGGGGCACCTCCACGACCAACGAGCAGAGCGTGTCGTTCTCCAGAACCCTCGGCGTGGCCGCGGAGCTCGGCGGGAGCTGGGGGCCGGTTTCCGGCATGATCTCCGCCAACTACTCGCAAACGACCACGGTCACCGAGATCAACTCCGTCACCTTCAGTGAAGAGAGCACCGAGGAGCGGACCTACACGGTCCAGGCCCCCGAGAGCGGAACCCGAGTGTTCGCGCTGTGGCAGCTCATCGACGAGTTCTCCGTGGTCGATGCCGACGGGGTGCCGATTGACCAGTCCCCGACCCTGCTCCACGTCCGCATGCCCCCGGTGCCCAGCGTGCAGTTCCCCAGCGAGAATGTCCTCACTCTCCAGACCACCGACTTTGAGTAGGACGAGGCCCCGCCTCAGACCTGGGTGGGAACGGTGATCGAAGTGGGCGGCCGATCGATCCTGGCGGGATCGTAGGACAACCCCTTTCGGCGCCTCGATCCTAGCCCCGTCCGCACGACCCGTCGTCGGCGAGCACGCCATCGGCACCGACGGACGCGCGGCCCCCGAACGAGCCACCTCGGACTGTCGCGCGGCTCCACGCGGCGGCGCTCGTCCACTGGACCCTGCGCCGCCAGCTCGAGCTGCGCTTCGGTCCGCTCGACGATGGCCTACTGGCCCAGCTCGAGGGCGCCGATGAGGAGGAACTCGATCGGTACACGGAGCGGGTGTTGACGGCGGGGACGGTGGGGTAGGGATGCCCCCCGGGGTGGCGCGGTAGGCGAGACGAGCCCGTGCTCGCTGGCGCTGCGCGCGGGCGGCTCCCCTAACCCGTATTCACTGCGCCTTCGGCGCTCCCTCGCCTGCGGCTCGGGCCGTAGCCCTCCGTGGACTCGTGCAGCTCGCTGCACTCGTCCACTCCGGGTCGGAAGCGCTGGCGGATACGGACGGGGTGCGGTGGCTTCACGCGCCAGCGCGTCCTGCGCGCGGGCGGGGGGCCGGCGGCGGGGGAGCAACTCTGGTCGAGTGCGGGCCGACTGGGGCGTGTCGTCGCGGGTCGCGGCGAGGCGTGGGCGATGGTCGATTCACCGCACGACAAGCTGTTCAAGGAGGCGTTCGGAT
>CAYOLF010000126.1:0-15457 GCA_964404725.1 uncultured Polyangiaceae bacterium | reverse complement strand
GGGCCCCCGAGCCGTGGGACGCGATCGCGCACTCCGTCATTGGCTTCGAGGTCACGGTCGAGGGGAGCACTGGTCTCGCTGATCTGAGGATGTATGCGGACCACCAGGCGAGCCGCGCGGAAGGAGAGTCCCCGCCCTTCGTTACCCTCGCCGGGCTTGGCAGGCATCGGGTGCTCCTGGAGGACTTCGCGGTCCCGGAGGATTGGACTCCCAACGGCAACGAGCGGCTCGAGCCGACGGCCATCAACACCCTCAATTTCCAGGTCGTCGGCGGGGATCTGGACGCCGACTTCGACTACTGCGTGACGGCGGTGGCGCCCATCGTCGCCGAGCCGATCGACGATCTCGAGGACGGCGACGACGCCATCCTGCCGGACGTCGGGCGCGACGGCAGCTGGTACGCCTACGGGGACGGCACCGGCGTCCAGACGGCAACGGAGGGGGTGATCAACGGCCCCGGTGGGCATGCGGGTGGCAACGCGGCCACGACCGCTGGCAGCGGGTTCACGAGCTGGGGAGCGGGGATTGGGCTAAACTTCCACTGGGACGCGAGCGCCTCCGCGTCGACTCCCTACGATGCGTCCGGGTTCGCCGGGATCCGCGTCCGCCTGCGCGGTACCAGCGCCACCCAGACGCTGCGGATCCTCCCGATCACACGAGCCGTGACGCCCGCCTCCGAAGGCGGTACCTGCGTCTCCGATTGCACCGACCCGCACTTCTGGACGGTTCCCCTCGCCGACACCTGGCAACAGCTCCTCCTGCCGTTCACGCACGTCTCTCAGAACGGCAATCACCGAGTGTCGTTCGATCCCGCCGAGCTCACCAACCTCAATTTTCAGGCTCCCGCGGGCGGAGAGTTCGAGTTCTCCGTGGACGACGTGGCGCTCTACCGCTCGGCGATGCCGCCGCCGAACCCGGATCCGGGCGTCCTGATCGAGCTCGGTCCGCGCCAGGCCGAGCCCCTCCTCGCCGCGGGCTTCACCGGACTCTGGGCGTTCCCGGACCAGGCGGTCCTGCAGCTGGACCTGGGTTCGACGCAGCGCTTCTTCATCTCCGCCTGGCAGGACCCTGACTCGAGGCCCGTCGACCTTGATCCGAGCATCAACCCCGAAGGGCAGCCGACGTTCGCCATCGATGCGCCCAACGTCACGTCGCTCTGGACCGGTACGCCGGTTCGGGTGCTCTCCCCGGGGCCAGCCACGGAGTTCGATAACGGCTACGCGGGTTTGTCGGGGCTCTATCGTCACTCCGACGGGCGACTCTACGGCTTCTATCATGCCGAGGACTGGCTGACGGATGCGGGGGAGCCGACCCCGATGATCCCCGGTACGGAGATGGTGCCCGCGTTCTACGCCAGCGTGGCCGCCGCCGTCTCCGACGACGACGGCCTCAGCTGGACGAAGCTCGGTCGAGTGCTCACCGCACCGATACCCAAGGACTGGCCTGCCACGGGTGAGCCCCGCTCCTACGACCAAGGTCTCGGCGGCCCCGGCGCCGTGCTCGACCGCAGCGGCCGCTATCTCTTGCTCCATTACACCGACAACACGCGTCAGGATGGCAGAACGGTCCAGCTCTCGGTCGCTCGCGCCGACCTCCGGGAGGGACCACCCGTGCCGGGAAATTTCGTGAAGTACTACCTCGGGAGCTTCGCGTCGCCGGGGCTGACGGGCCCCGATGCGCCCATGCCCGGGATCAACCCACCGCTGGCCGACCCGGTTCGCTCCTACGGCCACCCCGTATGGTCGGCGGCGCTGGAGCGCTACGCCATGGTGCTCAACCTGGGCCGGTGGGACACCGCCGCCGATGCCGTGGACCGAACGGAGAGCGGGATCTACCTCATGTTCTCCGAGGACGGGCTCTACTGGTCGGAGCCGAGGCAGCTCGTCGCGGACTCCATCTACTTCACGCCGGGGGAGAGCGTCTCCTACATGGCCACGCTGCTCTTCGACGATGACACGGGCACGAGCGGCTGGCTCGTCTACGGCTACTCCGAGGCTTGGGGAGATCCGACGCACTATCTGGTCGGTCATCGCATCGAGCTCGCCCTGCCCTAGACCCCGATCCAGCGAAACCCGCCAGAGTCTCGCTGGATCGGGCTTCAGGCCGCCGCGGTCGCTCGGGACCGTGACGACGGTCGCTCATCCCGGCGCGGGCTTCAGGTCCTGGGCGCAGAGCGGCGCGCAAGCGGGAGGCTCGCTCGATTGTCGGCGGAGCTCGAGCCGCGCCGCGGCGGCGGCCTTGAGCCAGCCGAGACGTTCCACGCGGAGGCCGAACAGGACGGCGGTCACCAAGATCTCGGCGGAGATCCCCAGCCAGCCCCCCAGCGCCCCCATACCGAGCCCGTGCCCGAGGCCCCACGCTAGCGTTGGGGTGCAGACCCACGCCACCGTGACGCCAACCGCGGCGGCGAACCGCACGTCACCCGTGCCCCGGAGGACACAGCGCGCGACGATATTGAGGGCATCGAAGCAGCCGAAGAAGGCCGCCACCAACAGAAGCCGCGCTGCCAGCGCGACGACGGCCTGATCGGCCAGGAACTGCCCCGCGATGAAGCGCCCCCCCAGGAGGAACACGCACGAACAGAGGCCGGCGTAGGCCACGGCGAGCGCGGCGGAGCGACGGCCTACGTAGCGGACGAGATCGTCCCGATCGGCGCCGACGGCCTGCCCCACCAAGACCGACGCGGCCTCACCCAGGGCCACGCACGGCATGAACGAGAAGTGGACGAGCTGCAGCGCGATCTGATGCGCGGCCATGTCGATCTCGGAGAAGGTGGCGACGGCGAGCGTGAGCGTGGCGAACGACCCGACCTCGAGCAGGAACTGCAGCCCGGTCGGCAGCCCGACGCGCAGGAGCTGCCGCCAATGCGAGGGGCTGAGCGCCCGATGCTGAACGATGCGCAGCACTTCGACCGTTGCGGTGAGCCGCGACGTCACCCCCCCCATCCGCCGGTGGTCCGCGGGCAGGAAGCCGAAGCCGCCGAGCGAGCGCTGGACACGCACGACCACCGCGGCCTCCACCGTGTGTGCCACGAGGGTGGCCGCCGCCGCGCCCGCCACGCCCCAGCGCAACCCGAAGACGAAGTAGAGCGCCAGCAGGACGTTGACGACGTTCCCTGCCAGCGCGGCGACCATGGGTGCCCGCGTGTTGCCCTGAGCCTGCAGGACCTCGCGCAAGGCCACCTGCACGAGCACGATGGGCGCACCCAGCGCGCGGATCCGCATGTACGTGCGCGCGGCCCGTCCGGCCGCATCGCTGGCGGCCATGGCGGCCACGGCCTGCGCGAGCAGCTCCGCCGCCGCGACGGTCGCCACGCCCAGCAGCAGCGCTGCCGCGAGCGCCACCGCGACGTGCCGCAGCACCTCGTCGCGACGCCCGGCGCCGATGGCTTGCGACACCAGGACCTTGGCGCCTTGGAGGAGCCCGAAGGAGAAGCAGAAGAGGAAGAAGATGGCGGTGCCGCCCAGGCCAACCCCGGCGAGCTCGGCCGTACCCAGGCGCGCGACGACCAGGGTGTCGACGAGCGTCATGATGGTGAACGACAGGGTCGCTACCGCGATCGGCCAGGCGAGTCGGATGAGCTCGGCGAATGGACGGGCGCTCCACACCAACGGCCCTGGTTGGTGCGCGTCCGCCGAGGTGGGGAGAGCTGCCGATGACATGAGGTCACCTTGAGTGCATGTAAGCTCGGGTACCGAGGGAAGAAAGCTAGGGAGGTCGACGGGGTGGAGGGCCGCAGCGGGCGCCATCTTCGCTCGACCCAAACGCGAAAACGCCGCAGGACCTGGCCAGGTCCGCGGCGTGTCTTGGGAGCAAGCGCGAGGTGACTAGCTACACGCGCTGGCGAAACACGCCCCGACCGGGCCCTGCCACTCCATCGGCCGGGAAGAGCCGGCTGGAATGGCGCGCGGGTTGGAGATGGATACGTGCTTCACGGTCTACTCCCGGAAGACCGGACTATGACGAACGGCTCGGCGTTGTCAAGGAAGGCTCCCCGGAACGAGCGGAGCAAAGGGCGTGGGCCGTCGCGGGCGGTTCGGGGAGCGAACCTGCGCGACGTCCCCGCTCGAAGACGGGGGTGGGCAGGGCGAAAGACACCGGGCCGAGCGCCCCCGGTCAGGGGAACTGCACGCCGGTGTCGATGAAGTACGTCTCGGCATCGGGCGCGGGGGCGGTGGCCGTGAAGGACTGGATGGCGTCGGGCGCCTCCAGCGTGGTGCCGTCCGGGGCGGTGAAGCGCAGGGAGACGGGCAGGGGGAAGGGGCCGACCCCCGCCGGGACCACCCAGGTCCCGTAGCGCTCCTGCGGGCGCGAGCTCGTGTAGTTGGCGTCGCGCTGCAGGGCGGCCCAGTCGCCGGAGGCGAGCTTCCCCTCGACTGCCACGACGGAGCCGGCGCCGGCCACGTTCACCACGCTCATCGCGAAGTAGCAGTCGCTCGCCTGCGGTGACGCCGCCGCAGTATCCCGAGTCCGAGGAGCAGCGCGGTCGGGCCCGCCCACGCGCGGCGCGCGGAGCCGCCGGGGACCGCGCTGCAGAAGAACCCCCCCTCTGCGACCACGAGATCCTCCGCGGGCGGCGAGGGAGCGACGCAAGGGTCGGCCGCCGCCGGATCGCCGACGGTGACGCTCGAGGTGACGGTCGGGGCGCCGCGGTTCTCGACGTCGACGGAGGCGACCTCCTGGTCGGTCACCGTCAGCAGGCGGCCGCCGACCGGCAGGGTTCGCCGCACGCGGCCCTCCTGCGGGATCCAGCCGCGAAGCTCGAGGTCGCTCGCGCCGAGGTCGAGGAGCTGGACGCCGTGGCGCGCGGTGCACCGGCCTCCCGTCCACACGTTGTTGCTGAGGGGCACCGCGAGCAGCGCGGGCTCGCCGAGCTCCTCGTCCACGATGCTCACCCCGCGGAAGTCCACGCCCGCCTCCGAGGTGGCGTCGCTCCCACCGAACTCGACCCGCGCGAGCTGGCGCGGGCGCGCGAGGTCGCTGACGTCGAACAGGGAGCTCGCGATCCGCGCCCCGCGGTCGCCGCGCCCCACGGCCACCAGCCGGTCGCCGCGCGGGAAGACGAAGTCGCTCCAGCCGGGGACCTCGAGCTCCGCCAAGATCCGCGGCTCGGTCGGATCGGCGAGCGAGACGACCCAGAGCGGATCGATCTGCACCACGACCGGCTCGTAGGTGACCACGTAGGCGACGTCGCCGTCGAACCGGGTCGCGTGCAGATCCTCGCCGGGGGCGAGGTGGGTCAGGCTGCCGACCAGCTCGGGCTGGTCCGGATCCCCCACGTCGACGACGTGGAGGTTCGATCCTGCGGCACGGCTCACGAAGGTGACGATGCGGAGCGTCCCCTCGTGCTCGTCGAGGTGGAAGCGGCTCAGCACCGCGCCCGCGACCTCGAAGGCCCCGCGCTCCGTCATGGCGCCGTCCCCCGCGCCGAAGTCCACCGTGCGCACCCGCGTGCGGGTGCCGTCACCGACCCGCTGGGCGACGTACAGCGTGCGGTCGGTGACGTGCACCTCGTAGCCCTCCCCGGCGAAGGCCAGGTGATCGACCACGGCCATGGCGCCAGGGTCGGCGGTGTCGACCGAGAAGACCCAGGTCGCCGCCCCGCCCGGTCCGGTGAGGCTCGTCACCACGTACAGCACCTCGCCCACCAGGCGGCTCGCCACGATCGTCCCCGGCAGGCAGAGCTCGCTGACGATCTCGGCCTGGCTCGCCGACTCCGCGTCGGCGACGGCGACGACCTCGCTCTGGGTGGTGACGGCCCAGGAATCGAGCTCGGCGGGGAGCTCGCAACCGGGGACGACGTCCTCGAGCAGCACGAAGGTGCTCGCCCCCCGCACGTAGAGCTCGCCAGCGTTCCCCGCGAGCTCGCGCACCCGATTCCTGAAGACAGGGAGCGCCGGCTCGGAGACGTCGATCACGCTGAGGCCCGTGCCCGCGTTCTGAACGTAGAGCGTCGAACCCACCAGCTTGAAGAGGTCGCTCTCCTCGATCAGCGGCGGGACCGCCGCCGCCGCCCGGCCCCCAGCGGCGTCGTCCTGCTCGGCGTCGGCACAGCCTCCCGAGGCCGCCCCCGCCAAGGCCATGCTCATCCCCCACGCCCAGCCCCACGCCGCGTGTCGCTCGCTCATCGAACCATCCTCCCGGAAACCCCGGGGCCCTCCCTGCAACGGGCGAGCCAGCGTCGGGTCGCGCGGGCGAAGTGCCGCGTCCGCCCGGAGATCCGGCGCTCGCGCGGGCAATGCCGGCCTCCGCCCCTTCCTCGCCTCGCCTCGGCGCGCGTCCCCGACCGGGACATCGCTGTCACGGTGCGGGGCGCGGGCCCCACCGGGCCTCGTCGCGGGGGCGCCGGCCCTCGCTGCCGCGGTGATGGCTCAGCCCCGACGCGGGCGCGGTCCGGGGCCGGCGGGCGCGGCGCTGCCCCGATCGGACGGCTCCGCCTCGCCCTCGACCGCCCGCGCCCAGCGCTCGAGATCGCCATCGGCGGGGGTCGGGAGGGGCGCGGCGGCCACCTCGTTGATCATGTCGTTCACGTCGTTGCAGTCGTAGTCGCCGCCGCCGAGCTGCTGCTCGAGCAGGTTGGGCATCCCGCCGCCGTCGTGATCCTCGCTGCCATCGGCGACGCCGTCGCCGTCGGTGTCCGCGAGCTCGGGGTTGGTCCCGAAGATCTCCTGCTCGCATTGGTCGGGGAGGCCGTCGCCGTCGGTGTCGTCGAGCGGCGACGGGGCGTACTCGCTCATCATGTCGGAGTAGTCCGCGCACGAGTAGTCGCCGGCGGCCTGCTGCTCCTCCGCGTTGGTCATAGACCCGCCGTCGTGGTTCTCGTCTCCGTCGGGGGTGCCGTCGCCGTCGGAGTCGGCGAGCGCGGGGTCGGTGCCGAAGATCTCCTCCTCGCACTGGTCGGGCAGCCCGTCGCCGTCGCGGTCCTGCAGCGGGGGTGGGGCGTATTCGCTCACGCCGTCGCCCCGCGTCTCGCCGCCGCAGCTCAGCACGGCCGCCGCCAGGGTGGCGGCGACGGCGGTCTGGCGCAGCCGCGCCGCGCGCGGGGTAGACGCCCGGGACTCGGCGCGCGCGCTCGCCGCCATCCCGAGCGCGCGGACGTGCTCGCGCAGGGCGAGCCCCTCCCGCTGGAGCGCGGCCCGGCTCGCCCGCTCGCGCTCGACCAGCGCGCGGGTGCGCCGGAGGAGCGCCGGATCCTCGAGCCCCGCCGTCTCGCTCGCGATCTGCACCAGCTCGGCGAGGAGCGCGACGAGATCGCGGTTGACGCGGACGGTCCAGTCCCGGACACGGGAGCGCGCCGCGGCGACGCCTGGGCCCCCGTGGAAATGGCGGAGCACCCCGGCGAGGTGGTCGAGCCCGATGGCGACCTCCATCAGGCTGTCGGTGGCCCAGCAGCGCTGGTGGAAGATGCGCGTCGCCAGGCGCGAGGCGACGTCCACCGCCGGATCGGCGATGGCGTAGGTCCGCGCCAGGTAGTCGCCCCGGCCGCGCCCCGCGGCCCGCAGCCGCGCCTCGAGCGGGGTGCCCGCGTAGGTTTCCACACGGCAGAAGTTGAGGGGGAAGCCGTCGTGGCGGCGGAAGAAGTCGAGATCGTCGCGGACCGTCGCCAGGGTCGCGTCCGGATGGAAGCACATCAGGGTGTACTGGGCGGAGATGCCGAGCTCCTGGCAGAGCGCGAGCGCCGCCTCGGCCGCCGCGACGTCTGCCTCGCGGCCGCGTGCGCCGGGCGTGCGCCCGATCGACGCGAGCCCCGCCGCCGACCCCGACTCCACCCCGAGGAATACGCGCAAGAGGCCCATCCTCGCGAGCTTGACGAACACCGACCGCTCCGCGTCGGCGGGGCGGCATTTGATGGTGAACCCGATGCCGTTCATCCCCCGCTCCGCCCAGGCGGCCTGCAGGGCGTCGAGCCGCTCGTGGTTCTTGTGCACCGAGGGCACCAGGAAGTTGTCGTCGTGGAAGACGAACTGCCGCACCCCCCGCTCGCGATAGAGCGCGGCCATCTCGTCGGCGACGCTGGCGACGCTGCGCTGGCGGAAGCGCGGGCCCGGCGCCATCCGGTGCAGGGTCACGATGCAGCAGTAGTCGCAGCTCGAGGTGCAGCCCCGGCTGCCCATCAGGTAGGCCGTGCGCACCCCGGCGAGGCGGCGCACCGGGCCGCGGCGGTCCGGGTGGGGCAGGCGATCGAGATCCGTGATCGCCGGGCGCGGCGCCGAGCGGCGGATCGCGGGCCCCTCCCGGTAGGCGAGCCCCGGGATGGCGGGGAACCGGGCGGGGTCGAAGCCCACCGCGCAGAGCTCGACCAGGGTGTGCTCGCCCTCGTGCAGCACGATCACGTCGAGCTCCGGGTGGTGCTCGAGCAGCTCCGCCGCGGCGCAGGTCGCGTAGTGACCGCCGACCACCACCGGCGCGCGCGGCGCGTACAGCTTCAGCGCCGCGGCGAGGGTCAGAAACTCCCGCGCGCGGGCCTGGAAGCAGAGCGACAGGCCGACGGCGTCGGCACCCCGCGCCCGCGCGACCACCTCGCCGAGGTCGTCGAGGCTGTCGAAGGCGACGATCTCGGCCTGGTGACCGGCGGCGAGGAGCGCCGCCGAGAGATAGCGCAGCGAGAGGTTCTCTTCCCGCTCGGGACCGACCAACAGTACGCGCATGGGGCCTCCCCGCGGCGGCGGGCCTGGCACCCCCGCCGTTCGTCGCGTGAGGATAGCACGCACCCGATGGGGGCCGCTGCCGCCCCAGGTTCCGGTCGCCGCCGGCTCGGCGGGGGCGGCGCGGATCCGGGGCCGCGCCGCGGCCAGTGAACGCTTCCCCCGCCGTCGGGAACGGAGGAGCGCGCCCGGACCTGCCCAGGGCGCCTGCTCCCGAGGAAGAACGAAGATGGACATCGAACGCGCTCTCGACGCCTTCACGATGCTCGGCGCCCGCTGGGTGCTTTGGCTGCTGGTCGCGCTGAGCGTCGCGGGGGTCGCGGTGGTGATCGAGCGCGCCGTGCTCCTGGCGACGAGCCACGACGACGTCGGACGCCTGCAGCGCGAGCTGCGGCGGCTGCTGCTCCTCGGCGATCTCGATCGGGCGCGGCGGCGCCTCGAGGAGTCGCCGAGCTTCGAGGCCCGGATCGCGGCGGCGGGGCTGCAGGCGCGAGGCGCGGGGAGCGCCGAGGAGCGCATGGCGGCCGAGAGCGCGCTGGCGCGCCTGCGGATGGAGCAGAGCCTGACCTACCTCGGCACGCTCGGCAGCAACGCGCCGTTCGTTGGGCTGCTCGGCACCGTGATCGGTATCATCGGCGCCTTCCACGAGCTCGGTGCCGCTGCCGGTCAGGTGTCCGCGGGGCTGATGGCGGAGATCGGCGAGGCGCTCGTGGCCACCGCGGTGGGGCTCCTGGTCGCCCTGCCGGCGGTCGCCGCCTACAACACCTTCCAGCGCGTGATCCGGGCGCGGCTCGGGCGCGCCGACGCGCTCGGGCGCGAGGTGCTCGCGTACTACAAGGGGCGCGACGAAGAGGCGCTCGAGGCCGCGGAGTGACGGCGGAGCGGACGAGGAGCGAGCCATGGCCCACGGCAACACCTTCGACGACCAGGCCCCCATCACCGGCATCAACGTCACCCCGCTGGTCGACGTCGTGTTGGTGCTGCTCATCGTCCTGATGGTGACGGCCGGCTACCTCGTGTCGCGGACCATCCCCGTGGATCTGCCCCGGGGCGCGACCGGGCAGACCACGGCGACCACCCTCGCCATCACGGTCACCGCCGACGGCCGCACCTTCCTCGACGCCGAGCCCGTGGACCGCCCCGCGCTGCGCCGGCGGATCCAGGCGGCGCGGGCGGCGGACGAGGGCACCCGGGCGGTCATCGCCGCCGACGGCGGTACCGCGCACCGCGAGGTGGTCGCGGTGATCGATCTGCTCCGTCAGGAGGGCGTGGCGCGCTTCGCCATCAACGTCGCTCCCGAGGATCTCGCCGTTCACCAGTGACCGTGCCATGTCGTCCCTGCTCACCCCGCGGCACGCCGTCGGCGTCGTCACGAGCCTCGGGCTCCACGGCGGCCTGTTCCTCGCGCTGACCCTCTCGCCGCTCGCGGCGGCGCCGGGCCGGTCGTTGCGCCCGGTCGAGGTCGAGATCGCCGTGCCGCCGCCGGTGCTGCCGCCCCCGGTCGCTCCCGAGCCGGAGCCGCCCCCGGCCGCTCCTGTGCCGGCGCTCCCCGCGCGAGCGCCGGCCGCGGCCGTCCCCCCGCCGGTCGAGCCGCCGCCGCCGTCCGAGCCGAAGGTCGTCGATCTGTCCGGTGTCACGCTGACCGACGACGGTCCGGGCGCGGGCTGGTCGAGCCTCACCGGTGATGGCACGGCGCTGCGCGGTCCTCTCCCGGCGCCACGTCGCTCGGCGGTCGCGGCCGCGTCCTCGGCGCGCCCCCTCGAGCCGGCGAGCCTGCGGCGAGCGCCGCCGCGCCCCGCGCCGCCCGCGCTGGTCGCGCTCGCGGACCTCGCGCGCCGTCCGACGCCGCCGCCGCTCGACGCCCTGCTCGTGCAGAACTACCCGCCGGAGGCCCGCCGTCGCGGCGAGCCCGGCCGCTCGGTCGTCGTCGCCCGTATCGACGCCGACGGCCTGGTGCGCTCGGTGCGCGTCGCGTCCGAGTCGGGTGGGGGGTTCGGCGCCGCCTGTCGGCGCACGGTCCTAGGCTCCCGCTGGGAGCCGCCCCGCGATCGCGACGGCCGGCAGGTCGTGACCGAGGTGACCTACACCTGCCGCTTCGAGGTGGAGCGATGATCTCACGCGGTGCATTGGCAGCGCGGGCCTTGCTCGCGCGGCGGGTTTCGGGCAGAGCGGCGGACGTGACCCCCGCGCGCTGGCTGGTTCGCCTCTCGTTCACGGGCGCGGCACTTGCCGCGCTCTCGGTCGCGCCACGCGCGGCTGCGCAGGGAACGACGCCGGCGGCGCCCGCGCCCGCCGCGGCGCCCGCGGCGTCGGCGCTGCCCGTCAGCGACGGCGCCCCGGCGCGGCGCCTGCTGGTGGTCACGGTGGAGCCTGGCGGCTCCGGGCTCGAGCCCGCCGTGGTGCGCGCGGCCATCGCGCGCGAGCTCGGCGTGGAGGTGCTCGAGGCGCCAGGCGAGGGAGCGCTCGGCGTGCTCACCGTGCGCTTCGACGACCTGGACGGGCTCGAGATGACCTTCGAAGAGGCCGGTGCCGGGCGCACCGTGCAGCGGTCGTTGCGTCTGCCGCCCGATCGGGATCGCCGCCTGGAGGCGGTCGCGCTGCTCGCGGGCAACGTGGCGCGCGACGAGGCGGGGGAGCTCGTCGCCGCGCTGTACGCGGCGGAGGAGGCGCGACGGATCGCCGCGGAGCGGGACGCGGCCGCGCGGGCGGCGGCGGAGCAGGCCGCGGCGGAACAAGCCGCGGCGGAACAAGCGCGGCGGGAGCAGGCGGAGGCTGCCGGAGCCTCGCCGGTCCTGCTCGGCGGCGAGGAGCCGTCCTCGCCCGCGGCGGCCCTCGGCCGCGCCGAGCGCATCGCCGAGGAGGTGGACCGCGCCGTCGAGGCGGCCCTCGCGGCGGACCTGCCCGCGCTCGAGCTCGACCCCATCCAGTTGGGGGTGGTCCCCGGGGTCGCGCTCTACCCCGACGCGACGGAGCGTCGCTTCCACGCCGTCTTCACGCTCCTGTACGGGCGCCAGGGCGCCGTCAGCGGCCTGGCGGGCTCGGTCTTCGCGCAGCGCACCCTCGGAGTCACCCGCGGGGTGACCGGCGCCGGGATCTGGCAGCGTACGGGGCCGGTGGTCGGGGTGGCTGGCGCGGGGATCGGGCAGATCGGCGACGGTCCGCTCCGTGGCGTCGAGGGCGCGGGGATCCTGAACCTGCGCTCCGGCGCGGTGCAGGGGGCCGAGGTCGCCGGCATCTTGAATCGGGCCTCGGCGGTGGTGGGCGTGCAGAGCGCAGGCCTCGTCAACCTGGTGGGCGGCGACCTGCTGGGGGTTCAGTCGGCGGGGCTGGTCAACGTCGTCGAGGGCGAGCTGATGGGCGCGCAGGCGGCGGGCCTCGTCAACGTGGCGCGAGGGCCGGCGTCGGGGCTGATGGTCGCGGGCCTGGGCAACGGCGCGAGGGCATTCGACGGTGTCGCGATCGCGGGCCTTGGCAGCTGGGCCGGCGATGTCGACGGAGCCGAGATCGCCGGCGTGGCCAACGTGGCGCGCGACGTCGAGGGCGCCCAGATCGGCGTCG
Organism: uncultured Polyangiaceae bacterium; assembly: GCA_964404725.1. Classification (GTDB taxonomy): domain Bacteria; phylum Myxococcota_A; class Polyangia; order Polyangiales; family Polyangiaceae; genus JAFGBI01. Next base: position 3,254 of record CAYOLF010000126.1, on the reverse strand, counting down.
TCAACGTGGCGCGCGACGTCGAGGGCGCTCAGATCGGCGTCGTCAACGTCGCCCGACGGGCGACGGGGGCGCAGATCGGCGTGGTGAACATCTCCCGGGAGATCGACGGCGCGCCGCTCGGGCTCGTCAACGTCACCCGGGGCAGCCCGCGGCTCGTGGTCTGGCACGAGCACGCCATCGAGAGCGATCCGCAGAACCTCGTCGCTGGCGTCGACGTCGCGATCAAGACCCTCATCGGCCCGGTCTATACGCAGTTCGGGCTCGGGGGCGACGCGGTGGCGCGCACCTGGGACGCCACGACCGGGTTGGGTCTGCACCTCGACGTCAGCCCCGTCTACTTCGAGGTCGACGCCCTGTACCGCGGTGACTGGGACGTCCGCGCCTCGAACGAGAACGATGCCCAGGCCGTGCACTACCGCGGCAAGGTCGGGGTCGAGATCCTGCACGACGCGCTGGCCGTCTTCGCTGGCGGCGGGCTGCGCCAGGCGATCGAGCGCGACTGGGACCCGTCCTACTCGGCCACTGCCCTGGCCGGTTTCGAGGTGTACTGAAGCCGCGCCCAGGAGCGCCGCCGTGGCCCCGCCGCTGGGGTGCGACTCAGCCCGCGACCCCTCGTTGCTCGTGAGCGAGCAGCCAGGCCTTGCGCTCGAGGCCGCCGGCGTAGCCGGTGAGCGCGCCGCCGCGGCCAACGAGGCGGTGGCAGGGGACGATGACCCCGAAGGGATTCACGTGCGCGGCGGTGCCGACGGCGCGGCTCGCCGCGGGGCGCCCGAGCCGTGCCGCGAGCTCGCCGTAGGTGACGGTGCTCCCGAACGGCACCGCGAGCAACAGCCGCCGGACGGCGGCCTGGAACGGGGTCGGGGCGGGCGCGAGGGGCAGGTCGAAGCTCCGGCGCCGTCCGGCGAGGTACTCGCGGAGCTGCCGAAGCGCCTCGTCGCGGAGCGCTCGCGCCGCACGCGGAGCGCCGCGCCGCCCCGCCGCGCTCGCCGGCAGCTCGCCGGCGAAGCCCACCTCCACCAGCTCCTGGGCGGACGCGACCACCCAGAGCTCGCCGACCGGGGTGCGGATGGCGCCCTGGGCCGTCGGCTCCTCGGGAGCGGGGGCCGTCTGGCGCGAGGGGCTCCGCGAGCCCCGACGGGCGGGGCCGGGAGCCGTCCGGGCGGGCGGGGTCGGCGCAGGCATGGGCCGGGACATAGCGCCCCGGAGGGGCGCCGTCTCCCCCTCGATGGCGCGGCCGCCAGGTCACGGCGCCGTCCCTTGAACGATCGCCGCCCGTCCGGGCACCAAGGGCCGTGCCGGCAGGATCTGCGCATTCGCAGTCGATGGGGCGCTCCTCTCCGGGGGGGGCGCTCCGGCGAGTCGTCGCGCCGCGGCCCGGCGCGGTGGCCTTGGGCCCTCTCGGTGAGGGGGAGGGGTGATATGACCACGGCCGAGTTCGAGCTGGAGTCCCTGAGGAACTGGCCGGTGGAAGACCAGGAGGAGTCGCTCGTCGCGCGGCTGCAGCGCGCCGACCCGGTGGCGATCGGCGAGGCCTACGACGCTCACCACGGCGCGGTGCGGGCCTTCGCGCGGCGCCTGGTCGGTGATCCAGCCGCCGCCGAGGATCTCCTGCACGAGGTGTTCGTCACCTTGCCCCAGGCCATCCGGCGCTACCGCGGGGAGTCGACCCTGCGCACGTTCCTCGTCTCGATCGCCGTCAACCACGCCCGCCACCACCTCCGCGGCGCGATGCGTCGCCGGGCCGCCATGGACCGCCTCTCCCTCGAGCCGCCGGCGGCGATGGGAGATCCGGAGTCGGTGGCGCGCCGGAAGGAGCTGGCGGCGGCGCTGAGCCGGGCCCTCGACGCGCTGCCGATGGACCAGCGAGTCGCGTTCGTGCTCTGCGAGGTCGAGGAGCGGACGTCCCGGGAGGTCTCCGAGATCGTGGGCGCACCGGAGGCGACGGTGCGGACCCGGCTCTTTCACGCCAAGCGCAAGCTCCGCGCCAACCTGGAGCAAGCGGGGATCGCATGACCGACGACATCCTGAGTCAGGCGGTGCGGGCCCTGCGCGAGGAGACGGAGAGCGAAGACGCGAGCCTGCGCTTCACGCGGGCCCGGGTCATGGCGTCGGTCCACCGCTCCCACGCGCGGCGCGGCTTGCGTTCGGTGCTGCTCGTCCCGCTCGCCGCCGTCCTCGCCGGATCGACGGCGTGGGGCGCTGCGAGCGGCAAGCTCCCGGAGGCGTTCCGCTCGGCGGTGCGGCTCGTCGTCGGCAGCCCCGAGCTCGCGCCCGCGGAGCCAGCGCCGGTGGTCGCGCGGCGCGCGGCGCCGCCCGCCTCGGCGCCGGTGGAGCCGGAGCCGCTCCCCTTCGATCCCGCGGCGCTGGAGGAGGAGCCTGGCGATCGCGACGGCGAGCCCACGCTCGAGGAGCACGCGCCCGTGGCGGCGCCGCCCGTTCGCGCCGTCCCGCTCCCGAGCGCGCGCCGGGCGCCGCTCGACCCCGAGGGCTCGGTGGCCTACGCGGCGTACCGCCGCGCGCACGACGCCCACTTCGCGGCGCAAGACGCCGCCGCTGCGCTCGCGGGTTGGGACGAGTACCTCGCGGTGGCGCCGCGCGGGCGCTTCGCCCTCGAGGCCCGCTACAACCGCGCGCTCTGCCTGGTACGCCTCGGGCGGAGCGCGGAGGCGCGCGCCGCGCTCGCGCCGTTCGCGGCCGGAGCGCACGGCGAGTACCGGCGGCGCGAGGCGCGCGAGCTGGTGATGGCGCTCGATGGCGTCGGCGGGACGTCGGCGGGCGAGTAGGCCGACCCCGGCCGGGCGGCGCCCTCGGCGGGTGACGGATCGGGTTCCGCGCCGTACAATCCAGACGGAGGTCGGCGACATGGGCAGAGCGACTTGGCGCGCGATGGCGTTGTCATCCGCCGCGGTGCTCGCGGCTGCGTGCTTCTTCGAGCCGAATAAGGATGACGGGGAGGACGGCGGGGCTGCATCGACCAGCCTCGGCGGGCTCGGCACCGGCGCGGCGGCCTCGGGGGGGGAGTCCGGCAGCGGAGGGACCTCGGTCGGCGGCGCTGGCGGAGGGACCACGGGCGGGAGCGCCATCGGAGGGGCGGCCACGGGTGGCGTCGCGACCGGTGGGTTCCCGACCGGCGGCATCGCGACGGGTGGGTTCCCGACCGGCGGCATCGCGACCGGAGGGTTCCCGACCGGCGGCGTCGCGACCGGGGGAGCCGCGACCGGCGGCATCGCGACCGGCGGGTTCCCGACCGGGGG
>CAYOLF010000125.1:0-15523 GCA_964404725.1 uncultured Polyangiaceae bacterium | reverse complement strand
AGGGATAACGTTCGAGGCGTGGGGGTTGTATGCGGAGCTGACGGAGGCGCGGCGGCCGGAGACGGTGGCGTTGACACCAGGTCAGTGGCAGAAGATCGACGACTGGGGAGATTTGTACGGAGTCTCGACGGACCTGTCGCCATGAGCAGCTCCGTGCACCATTACGCTTGCTGGGCGTTGCTGGGCTTCGTTGCGTCCTGCCGGTCAGGTGGCGGGCACGGCGCGACCCAGGAGCTTCCCGCCGGAGGCTCCACTAGTCTGGGAGGCTCCGCTAGTCTGGGAGGCTCCGCAGGACGATTCGACGCAGGAAGTGGGGGTGTCGCCGGGTCACCGTGCGGCACGGTGTCGGCTGATGACTCGTCCGATCTGACCGCCCCCGTGCAGCTCCCGTGGGTGCCCCACACGGACGATCCGACCTGCCAGCATGTCGAGGTCGTGAAAGATTGTCGCGACCGGTGGTGCCGCATCCCGGCCGGCTGCTACGTGATGGGCTCGCCGGAGGACGAGCCAGGACGCGCGATGCGGGGAGAGACGCTGACGACGGCGTACCTGACGCGGAGCTTCGAGATCGGGCAACACGAGGTGACGCGGGAGGAGTGGGCGGAGACGGGGTGGGCGCTGCCATATGGCGCGCCCCAGATCGAAGTCGAGGCGGGTCACGCCGCCTGCGACGAGGCCGACTGTCCGATGACACGGCTGAGCTGGTTTGCGGCGCTGCACTACGCTAACTGGCGGTCGGAGCACGCTGACCCGCCCTTTGAGCCTTGCTACCAGTTGGAGGGGTGCCAGGGGGTGTCCTGGAATCCTTCGACGTGCTTCTCGGACGGCGCCTCGGGCAACGAGGTGAAGGACGCCTGCACCACGGGGTACACGGAATACCTGATGGACTGTCAGACCGTGACGGTGAACACCCCGACGGCGAGCGTCTACGACTGCGAGGGGTACCGGCTGCCGACGGAGGCGGAGTGGGAATACGCGGCGCGGGCGGGGGCGCGGACGGCATACCTGACGGGCCCGATGTCGGAGGAGGCCGCGTCCGACCTGGCAATGAACATGCACGAGCCAGCGCTCGACGACTACGCTTGGTACGTCTGCAATGGGCGTCCAAGCCCTCAGCCGGTGGGGCGCAAGGGCGCCAATTCGTGGGGACTGCACGACGTGCTCGGGAATGTCGACGAATTCGTGTCGAATCCGGAGTACGTCACGACGGACGCGGCTCCGGCGACCGACCCATGGGGCGATGTCGACGCGACGCTCCAACTAGCCATTCGCGGGAGGAATCACGCCAGCATGCCGATGGCTCTGCGGCTCGCACGACGTACATCCAACACCAAGGTCGGCACCGTCTCCGGTGGCTTCCGCCTGGTGCGGACACTGCCCGATCCCAGCCGATGACCCGCGGCGCGTCGGCCCCCCATCCGCGCGCAGCGCAGCGAGCGCGGGCGGTCGTGGCGCGCCGCCCAGGCGCGGGGGGCAGCACCAGGCAGCCCCGAGGGCCAGGCGATGGTGGCGGAGCGATATAGCTGCCCGACCTGCGACCCCGCGGTCCCCGGCGAGCAGGCCATCCTCGACCGGCTCGAGTACGACCGTAACCGCCTCCTGACGGAGCTCGCGGGCTGGTACTTCGTGATCGGGCCGGCTCGGATCGACTGCGCGGTGGCCAGCAAGTGGCGCAACCGCTACTGCGCGTCGGCGGTGTCGGCGTCGCTGGGGCCGAACGCGCTGGCGACGGTGGAGTACATGGGGACGGAGCTCGACTGGCTGCAGTTCTTCTGGGGGCTGACGCGGGGCGAGGAGGCGTGGACGACGGCGCAGTTCTTTGCGCTGCAGCGCGCGGCGTGTGCGCAGGACATCTGCTCCAGGACGGAGCCGTGGCGGCCGGATTGCGCACCCCAGCGCTGCGTTTGGTCTGCGCCCCGGTCCCTCCTCCAATTCCCAGGGCCGTCCCGCAGCCGAAGCCGGCCCGACCGCTAGTCAACGGTGCCGCCAGGTGCGATCGCCCGGGCCGTCTTTTCCTCCTCGCCGGGGCCGGCCGAGTCGGGGGATCATGGGCCCGTGGACGCCAGGACCGCGCAGATCCTCGGGGCCGTCGCGGCCGCGCTCACCGTCGGCACCTGGATCTTGGTGCGGCGGGTCGGCCCGCCGCCGTGCACGGGCGGCGTCTTCGTCGAGCTGACGCCGCCGCTCACGCGACCGGGTCTCTATCGGTTCGAGCTCACCCTCGACGACCGCCCGCCCTGCTCGTTCGTGGTGCCGCTGCCCGCCGATCGCCCCGTCGACACCCGGAGCTGCGGCGTGGAGCTCGCGCTCTCGACGCGGACCGACGGGGGCAGGACCGGCCTCGTGCGGCTCGCGATCGGGGCGGCGCCCGAGCGCCTCGCCCTGCGCGTCGGGCGAGGGGACGAGCTTGCCATCGACGCGGTCGTCCACCCGACGTACTCGGCGTACCCCGCGCCGCGCGCGGAGGGTTCGTCGTTCTGCGGTCGGCGCGCGACGGTCAGCCCGCCCTGCGTGCGCGGTTCGGCGCAGTGTCAGCCCTTCCCGGCCGCCTGCGACGGTCCCGAGGACTGCCGGCCCGGCGAGATCTGCTGTGCTAGCGCCGAATGGGCGCGGGAGCGCGGCGCGGAGGCCGCCACGGCGTGCCTGTCCGAGCGGCGCTGCCTCGACCGCTACGCCGACGTGGTCTGCCGCGACCAGGGCGACTGCCCGCGGGGTACTCGCTGCGACCAGGTCGCCGTGCGCGGCGAGTTTCGGCCCGAGCTCGCGGTCTGCCGACCGGGTCCGCCGCGCTGAGCTCGGGCGGCGGGTCCGCGTCCCGCCGGAGCTACGTCGACGCGTTGCGTCGCCGCGCGGCCCGTGTGAGCCTTCCCCGGCGTCGGCTGCGCGCCGTTCGCGCGGAGGCCACGATGACCGTTCGTTCGCCCGTCACCGTCAGTGTTCGGAGTGCCGCCCCCGCCGCGTCGCAGTTGCTGCCCAGACGTCGGGCCTCCCGTCTGCTCTGGGCGCTATTCGGGGGCTTGCTCATGGCGTGCGGGAGCGAAGACGAGGCCGAGGAGTCCACGGGCGGCGTGGTCTGGCGCTGCACGCAGACCCCGGCGCTCACCCTCGCCTCCGCCTCCTGCGCCTGCACGAGCTTCGCGCCGGGGGACGACGTGGCCTGGGTCGGCAGCGAGGTCGACCTGTGCGATTACTCGCTTGTCTGCTGCTTCATCGGCCCGTCGCCCGCGGACGCGCCGGGGACCGCGCTCGGCGTCGAGGAGTGCCGCTGCGTCAAGGCTGCGTCCTGCGAGGCGGAGAAGGCCGCGCGCCCCGGTGTCCGCGACGCCGGGGGGATGTGCCCGCCCGCCGCGCCGTGAGGCCGGGGCTCCGCCGGGCCTAGAGCGGCAATCGGCTTGATTGCCGCGGCAGAGCAACGACCTAGAGCAACGAGCCAGCAGCAGATCTCGCCAAAGGCTCTCAGGGAAACGGCCCCTCGCCCCCGGCAACCAGTGGTGCCAGGGGGGGCGTTTCGCTGGGCGCCGAAGCAGCTGGCAGACCGCTTGTCGCTCTAGCCGTGGCGTTCAGCCCAAGGAGTCCGGGCGGACAGGCCCGCGGTCCGGCTGGTCGGGCGGGTGGAGGGGAGGCGCCGAGCAATTGCCTGATGTCCGAATCAGGGATCCCCCTATTCCTCGCCCGGGCATGGGGGCTTCAGTCTGGCGCCGCCCTGCGCCTTTTTCTGCAGGAGGAGGTCAGCCCCATGCCCCGGCGTTCGGACGTGAAAAAGGTGATGATCATCGGCTCCGGTCCGATCGTGATCGGACAGGCCTGCGAGTTCGATTACTCGGGGACCCAGGCCTGCAAGGCCCTCCGGCGGCTGGGTTACGAGGTCGTCCTCGTCAACTCGAATCCCGCCACCATCATGACCGATCCGGGGATGGCGGACGCGACCTACATCGAGCCGCTGAACGTCCGCTCGCTCGCGCGCATCATCGAGAAGGAGCGCCCCGACGCCCTGCTGCCGAACCTCGGCGGCCAGTCGGGGCTGAACCTCTCGTCGGAGCTCGCCAAGGCCGGCATCCTCGAGCGCAACGGCACGCGCGTGATCGGGGTCCAGCTCGACGCGATCGAGCGCGGCGAGGATCGGCTCGCCTTCAAGGAGACGATGCAGCGGCTCGGTATCGAGACGCCGCAGAGCGACGTCGCGCACTCGGTGGACGAGGCGCTCAGGATCGTGGAGCGGCTCGGCTACCCGGTGGTGATCCGCCCCGCCTACACCATGGGCGGCACCGGCGGTGGGCTGGTCTACAACGAGCAGGAATTCCGCGCCGTCGCCGAGCGCGGGCTCGCGGCGAGCATGGTCCACCAGATCCTGGTCGAGGAGTCGGTGCTCGGGTGGGAGGAGCTAGAGCTCGAGGTGGTGCGCGACGCGAAGAACCGCCTCATCACCGTGTGCTTCATCGAGAACGTCGACGCCATGGGCGTGCACACGGGGGACTCGTACTGCGTCGCGCCGATGCTCACCATCTCCCCCGAGCTCCAGGCGCGGCTGCAGGCCTACTCGTACGCGATCGTTGAGTCCATCGAGGTCATCGGCGGCACCAACGTGCAGTTCGCGCACGACCCGAAGACCGATCGGGTCGTGGTGATCGAGATCAACCCGCGCACCTCGCGCTCCTCAGCCCTCGCGTCCAAGGCCACGGGCTTCCCGATCGCGATGGTGTCCTCGCTTCTCGCGGGGGGCCTCACGCTCGACGAGATCCCCTACTGGAAGGGGGGCTCGCTCGACCAGTACGCCCCCTGGGGCGAGTACGTGGTGGTGAAGTTCTGTCGCTGGGACTTCGAGAAGTTCAAGGGCGTGGAGGACCGCCTGGGCACGCAGATGCGCGCCGTCGGCGAGGTGATGAGCATCGGCAAGACGTACAAGGAGGCCTTCCAGAAGGCGATCCGGTCGATCGAGAAGGGCCGCTACGGCCTCGGCTTCGCGCGAAACTTTCACGACCTCCCGCTCGAGGAGCTCCACGCCCTGCTCGCCTACCCGACCAGCGAGCGGCAGTTCGTCATGTACGAGGCGCTGCGGAAGGGCGCCTCCGTCGAGCGCCTGCACGAGCAGACCCACATCAAGGCGTGGTTCATCGAGCAGATGCGGGAGCTGGTGGCGCTCGAGGAGGAGATCCTTCGCCACCGCGGCAGCCTCCCGCCGGAGCCGCTCCTGCGGCAGGCCAAGCGCGACGGGTTCTCGGATCGTTACCTCGCCGAGCGCCTCGGCGTCCCCGAGGCTGACCTGCGCGAGCGGCGCCGAGGCCTCGGGCTCACCCCGACCTACCAGCGGCTCCCGGTGAGCGGCGTCGAGGACGCGGCCTACTACTACTCCACCTACAGCGCGCCGGACGAGGTCCCGGTGAGCGCGGGGCGCAAGGTCATGATCCTCGGCGGGGGCCCGAACCGCATCGGGCAGGGGATCGAGTTCGACTACTGCTGCGTTCACGCGGCGTTCGCGCTGCGGGATCTGGGTTTTGAGACCATCATGGTCAACTGCAACCCGGAGACCGTTTCTACCGACTACGACACCTCGGACAAGCTCTACTTCGAGCCGCTCACCGTCGAGGACGTCCTCGCGGTGTGGGAGAAGGAGAAGCCGGAGGGCGCCATCGTGCAGTTCGGTGGGCAGACCCCGTTGAACGTGGCCCGCCAGCTCGAGGCCGCCGGGGTGCGCGTCCTCGGCACCACCCCCGACGTCATCGATCTGGCCGAGGACCGGGATCGGTTCCGGGTCGCCATGGATCGCATCGGGATCCCGCAGCCGCGCAGCGGCATGGCGACCACCGAGGACGACGCCCTCCGCATCGCGGCCGAGATCGGCTACCCGCTGATCGTGCGGCCCTCGTACGTGCTCGGCGGCCGCGCCATGGAGATCGTTCACGACGAGGCGATGCTGCGGCACTACCTCGCCGTCGCCGTCTCGGTGGCACCCGAGCGGCCCATCCTCATCGATCGCTTCCTGGTCCACGCCATCGAAGCGGAGGCGGACGCGCTCTGCGACGGCAAGGCCGCCTTCGTCCCCGCCGTGATGGAGCACATCGAGGAGGCGGGCGTGCACTCCGGCGACTCGGCCTGCGTGATCCCGCCGGTGAACATCGCGCCCGCACACCTGCGAACCATCGAGGAGTACACGGCCAAGATCGCGCTCGAGCTCGGCGTGGTGGGACTCTTGAACGTGCAGTTCGCCATCGCCGACGGCGTGGTCTACGTGCTGGAGGCGAACCCGCGGGCGTCGCGCACGGTGCCGCTGGTGTCCAAGATCTGCGGCCTGTCCATGGCGCGCCTGGCGACCCAGGTGATGCTCGGCGCCTCCATCGAGTCGCTGGGGTTACGGGTGCCGGTGGTGCCGTACTTCGGGGTGAAGGAGGCGGTGTTCCCGTTCAACATGTTCCCCGAGGTCGACCCGGTGCTGGGCCCCGAGATGCGCTCCACCGGGGAGGTGCTCGGCATCGCCGACGACTTCGGGCTCGCCTTCTTCAAGGCGCAGGAGGCGACGCAGTCGCGGTTGCCGGTGGAGGGGACCGTCCTCATCACCGTCGCGGATCCGGACAAGCCCTTGGCGCTGGTCGTCGCTCGCGCGTTCAAGGAGCTCGGCTTCCGCATCCTGGCGACACGGGGCACGCAGGAGTTCCTAGTGCGGGAGGGCGTCCCCTGCGACGCCGTGAAGAAGGTGCAGGAGGGGCGCCCGAACATCCCCGACGCGATCGCGAACGGTGAGATCCAGCTCGTCGTCAACACGCCGATCGGCAAGCTCGGCAAGCACGACGACTCGTACATCCGCAAGGCCGCCATCCGGCACAAGGTCCCCTACGTGACGACGATGGAGGCGGCGCTGATCACGGCGCGGGGCATCGCGGCCGTGCGGCGGCAGGCGGAGGTGGCGCCGAGCTCGCTGCAGGAGCTCCACGCGCGGCTCGTCTGAGCGAGTCGGGCCGCGCGGGCGCGGGGCGGCGACCCGGGCTGGCGGGCCCGGCCGGGGAGCGGCATGATGGGCGCGGTCCGGAGGGATACGATGCTCGGGAGTGATCCGTCGTTGGCGGTGCGTGTCGTGGCGCTGGCGGGGGCCGTGTTGGCGGCGGGGGCCTGCTCGGGGGAGGCGGGCGACGGCGCGTCCGCGGGTGGCGCTTCGGGCGCGGCCTCGAGCGGGGGCGGGCCGGCGAGCGGGGGCGCCGCGACCGGGGGCCGGGGGAGCGGGACGGGCGGTGACGGGGGGGAGGCGGCCGCGCGTGATTGGGTGAACCCGGCGCCGGGCGGGGAGCTCTTCCTGGGCGCGAACTTCTGGCGCATCGACTGGGAGGGGACGGCGGACTTCTTCGTGGAGGGGGTCGACTGGGCCACCGTCGAGGAGCCCTGGCAGCCGCAGCTGCTCGAGGATCTCGAGCCCTACGGGGTGCTTCGCTTCATGGACTGGAACCTCGTCAACGAGGATCCCAACCCGCAGGCGGCGTGGGCCACGCGTAAGCAGCCGACCGAGCCGCAGACTGGCGAGCCGATCGCGTTCGAGTGGCAGCTCGACCTCTGCAACCGCGCGCAGACCGACTGCTGGCTCACCGTGCCCGTGCGGGCGAACGCGGCCTACCACGCGAGCCTGGCGGCCCTCGTCGAGGAGCGGCTCGATCCTCGGCTCCGGGTGTACGTGGAGCTCGGCAACGAGGTCTGGAACGGCGGCTTCCCGACCTTCGACGTGGTGCTCGGGATCGCGGACGACCTCGGCCTCGGCGGCGCCGACGAGGTGGAGCGGGTCGCCCGCGGGTACGTCTACCTGTCGGTTCGGCTTTGGGAGGACTTCGAGGCGGTGTTCGGGGCGGGCAGCCCGCGGCTGGTGAAGGTGCTCGCCGGGCAGGCCGCGTGGGACGGCCCCTGCCAGTATCACATGACGGCCCTGCAGGACCCCGAGGTCAATCCAGCCGACACGCTCCCCACGGCGTACGCCATCGCGCCCTACTTCGGGGGCACCTCGATCCAAGAGCTCCGGAGCGCCATCCCCACCATGGGCGACTGGGTGCGGAGCCATCTGGCATGCGCCGCCGCCCTCTCGCTCCCGGTCGTCAGCTACGAGGGCGGCTCGGACTCGTACGCCGCGGGCGACGGCTGCGTGGAGCTCCAGCACGACGAGGCGATGTCCGAGCTCTACGTGGATTTCCTCGACGTGCTCGCTACGGCGGGGCTCGGCGGTCCCTTCACCCAGTACACCCACGTCGGGGAGTGCTGGGGCTTGAAGGAGCGGACCAGCGACACGCTGGCGGCGTCGCCCAAGTACCGCGGAGCGCTGGCCTGGCTCGCCGCACACCGCTGAGTCCAGCGGCGGGATCCGTCGCGCGTTGGTGGCTAAAATTACACGCGCAGGGTGCAGGTTTCTTCACCCCGCTCGTCGCGGCCGTGCAACCCCGGGGGGACGGGCTGGTCCCCCCGGCCTCACCGCCGCCACGGCACCGCGGTCGTGGATTGGAGTGGCGAGGCATGACTCGGAGTGCTCTCCTTATTTCTTCGGAAGGGAAGCGCCGCGATGAACGCTCAGATCCTGATCGACGCCATCGTCCGGCAGACGATGATCCTCATCGCGCAGCTCTCCACTGCCGACGGGGTGCGCTCTCCGCTTTCTCACGTTGCCGACGAGGTCTTCATCGGGCTCGTCCGAGAGCTGGAGAGCCAGGGGCTCGGCAAGAAGGTGATCGCCGACATGTTTGGCCTCGCCCTTCGCTCCTATCAGCAGAAGGTGCAGCGCCTGAGCGAGTCCGCGACGAAACGGGGCGTGACCCTCTGGGGTGCCGTCCACTCGTTCCTCGGCGAGGTCACCTCGGCGACCCGCGCTGAGGTGCTGGAGCACTTCAAGAGCGACGAGGAGCAGAAGGTCCGCAGCATCCTGAACGACTTGGTCGAGACCGGGCTCGTCTGCCGCAGCGGGCGCGGCGGTGAGATCCGCTATCGGCTGGCGACCGCCGAGGAGCTGGCGGACCTCGGCGCGAGCGCGACGGCGGACACCCTGGACACCAACGCGGCCCTGGTCTGGGTGCACGTGTACCGCTCGAGCCCGCTCCGGCGGGATGCGCTCGCCCGCTTGGTGCCGCTGCCTGAGGCGGCGCTCGACACCGCCCTCGCGCGCCTCGTGTCGGACGAGCGGATCTGGCTCGAGACCCGATCGGACGGCGTGTACTGCGTCACCCATCGGTGTCTCATTCCGGTGGGCGAGGCCGCGGGCTGGGAGGCCGCCGTGGTGGACCACCACCGGGCCGTCCTCAACGCCCTGGCCGCCAAGATGGTGAGCGGGCAGCACGTCTCGGCCGCGGCCGACGAGGTCGGGGGCACGACCCTCTCGTTCGACCTGTGGCCCGGCCACCCGCAGGAGGCCCGGGTCCGCCGGCTCCTGGCCAACGTCCGCCGGGAAGTTCTCCCCGTGTGGGAGGAGGTTTCCGAGTACAATCGGGCCCACCGCCCGGACTCCACCTACGAGGTGACCTTCTATTGCGGGCAGTACCTGGTAGAGGAGGACGAAGGCGTGTGATGAGGGTGCTCGGTGCCGCGCTCCGCGGGGGCTTCTCGCTGGCCCTCGGGCTCTTGGTCGCCGCCTGCGCTCCGACCAGCGGGCCGCGCACGGACAGCCAGACCAACTGGTATCGCCCGTGCGACAGCGACGGGCAGTGCGGGGGCCTGTCGTGCCTCTGCGGCGCGTGCACGCGCGTCTGCGACGCGGCGGCGAGCTGCGCGAGCCTCGAGGGTGCCGCTTGCGTGCCGGCAGCGGACGCGGGCTCCGTCGCCTTCTGTGGGGGGCAGGCCCCGGAGGGTGGGGGGCTCTGTCTGCTGCAGTGCGATGACGGGGACTGCCCGAGCGGCCAAGTCTGCGTCGCTGGAGCCTGCAGCCCGCTGCCGGAGCCTTCTGTCGGCGTCGTCGTCGATCCTTCGGTCACGCACCAGGAGCTGATCGGTCTGGGGGCGACGCTCGCCTACTTCGAGGCCGACGTCCTGCGGCATCCGAGCGGCGACGCGCTCGTCGCCGCCATGTTCTCCGACCTGGGGCTCGACCTCTTGCGATTACGGAACCGCTACGGCCACACCGGTGACGATGACCTGACCTCCGCGGTAGAGCTCATCGGGGTCGCCACGGAGGAGCTCGGCCGCGCACCGACGGTCATGCTGACGTCCTGGAGCCCCCCGGCCGCGCTCAAAGAGAGCGGGGCGCTGGAGTGTCGGGGCGACGCCGACACCTGCACGCTCGCTCGCGCCGACGATGGGGGCTTCGATTACGCGGGCTTCGCTGCCTACTGGCGGGACTCGCTCGACGCCTACGCCGCCGCGGGGCTCACCCCGGATTTCGTCGGCCTCCAGAACAACCCCGACTTCGTGCCCGAGGCGATCACCCCCGGCGAGGGCTGCCGCTTCCTGCCCAGCGAGGGCTCCACCACGGCGCTGGTGGACGGCGTTGCGGTCGAGGTCGAGTACCCCGGCTTCGCCGAGGCCCTCACGGCCGTCGTCGGTGCGCTCGACGGGCTCGCCACTCCGCCGCGGCTCGCCGCGCCCGAGACGTCGGGGATCTACACCCTGGCCGACTACGTCGAGGCCCTCGACCCCGCGGAGCTGGGCGCGCTGGCCCACCACCTGTACGGCACCGAGCCGTCCGCCATCGATCGGGTCACGCTCGGCGCCGTCCACGATCTCGGCCAGCGCCTCGATCTGCCGCTGCTGCAGACGGAGATGCTCGCGGACGGGTTCGGCACCGCGGTGCTCATGCACCACGCGCTCGTGACCGAGGGCGCCGCGGCGTACCTGCAGGGTGTCCTCGCGGCGCCGGGGACGAGCGCGACCGTCACCCCGGGCACGCTCATCGCGCTCGGGATGGAGGACTACTCCCTCGAGGACGCCTACCACGCGGTCCGCCACTTCGCCCACGACACCGACCCGGGCTGGCTCCGGGTCGATGCCGGGTCGGACGCCGATGACCTGCTCACCTCCGCCTGGCTGTCGCCGGCCGGGGACGCGCTGACGCTCGTGCTCGTCAACGCGGGGTCCGACGAGCTCGCCGCCACCCTCGACCTCGGCGACACCGACCCGACGAGCACCGCCGTCACCCGCACCGTGTTCGACGGCGTCGAGCGCTCGGCCGAGCTCGGCGCCCTGCCCGCCGAGCGGATCGTCCGCGTCCCCGGGCGCGCGCTCGTGACCGTGGTGGCGCGCCGGTAGCAGAGCGAGCGGGCTCCCAGTCCGCGCCGCCACCCGCGCCTGTAATCGTGCCTAACGCAGCTCGCCCTGGAGCAGCCCCCAGAGCGTGATGTCGCGGACGACGCCGAACCGCGTGACGGCGCCGCGCTGGAGCCCCTCGCGAGCGAAACCGAGCTTGGTCAACACCCGCTCGGAGGCGGCGTTGCCACCATAGGTGCACGCCTGGATGCGGCGCAGGCCCCACGCCGAAAATCCCCAAGCGCAGGCGCGCCGCGCGGCCTCCGTCGCGAAGCCGCGACCGTGCAGCGCCGTGCCGATCCAGTAGCCCGTCTCGGCCACGTCTCGATCCAGGGGCGAGACGTGCAGGCCCACGGCGCCGATCGCCGCCGTCTCCCCCCGAGGGCAGATCGCGAACACCGCCGCGCGCTCCTGCTTCCACTCCGTCTCGCGGGCATCGATGAAGCCGAGGGCGAGCTCGGGCGTGTAAGGGTAGGGGAGCCGGGTCTGCTCGGCGATGGTGCGGTCGTTGGCAAGCTCGGCCAGGCGCGGCGCGTCCTCGGCGCCGAGCGGACGCAGGATCAGCCGCTCCGTCTCGAGCGTGGGCTGCGGGGGCGCGGCGTCGCGCACGCGATGGGGCAGCTCCGCCGGGATTTCGAAGGAGAGCTCAAGGTGGCCGCTGGCCGTTTCGGTCCGCCATGGCCCCTGGAAGACGAGCCGTCGCCGGCCGTTCTTCTCCGTCGTGTAGACGTTCCGGGCGCGCTGGGCCATCGCCTCGGCGAGGCGCGCCCGCATGCCCTCCGGGTGGCATTCGAGCACGGAGCGACCGACGAGGTCCGCGCCACCCGATGCCGCGATTAGCTCCACGGCCGACGGAGAGAGCTCGACGATGGTGCCGTGCTCGTCGCAAACCGTGACCGCCGCCCCGAACCCGTGCGACCAGTGCGTCATCGGGCGGAGTGAAGCACGGTCGAGTCGACGGCGCACGGACCGGGTCCCAACGACGGCGGCCCGCTCGCGCCCGCGGCGACGCGCCTCGGCTCGTCGAGCCTCCAGTCGGATCCCCCTGTTCCCCGCGGGCCGCCTCGGCGAGGCTACGGGGCGACGCCATGCCGAGAAAGCTCCTCTTCGTCGTGTTCACGAACGAGCCCTGCAAGCGCAACCACGCCTTCATGCAGGCGCTCGATCTCGAGGCGCGCGGGACCCAGGTGCGCCTCCTGCTCGAAGGCGAGGCGACCCGGTGCCTCGCCGAGCGCGAGGGCCGCTTCGGCGCGCTCTTCGCGGCCGCGCTCGACCGCGGGCTCCTCGTCGGCGCCTGTCGCACCGCAGCGGGCGGCTGCTCGACCGGCGATCCCGGGCGGGACGTGGCCGCCATCGCCAGCGAGCAGGGCCTGCCGTTGCTCGACGACATGGACGGGCACGCCTCCCTGGGTCCCTACGTCGCCGAGGGATACGAGCTCGTCGTCTTCTGAGGCGCGACGCCGCCGCGGAGGGCGCCAAGCCTTTGGCAGCGGCCCTGTCGCCTTCGCCGCGTGTTGCGGTACATTTCGCCCCCACGATGGCCACCCGCGAGCAGGACGCGCCCGGATCGGGACTGGACAGTCCCGATCGCGACGCCGTGAGCCCGCCCCCCCGCTGGCGCTCGTGGTTGGTGCGCGGCGCGCTCACGGCGGCCATGGTCGCGCTCATCCTCTGGCAGGTGCCGCCGGGGGACGTGCTCGCCACCCTGCTCCTGCTCGACGGCCGCTGGCTCGCCCTGGCGGTCCTGATCACCGTCGTGGTCAACGTGCTCAAGCCCTGGCGCTGGCTCTGGATCCTGCGGGCCGCGGCGCCCAGGGCGACGTACTGGCAGGCGCTCGCCTCGCTGCTCGTGGCCGCCAGCGCCCGCCTCGTCATCCCGGGCAAGGCGGGGGAGTACGGTCGTGTCGTCACGCTCCGCGCGCTCAGCCTCAAGAGCGCGCTCGGGCTGACGACGGTGGATCTTCTCCTCGAGATGTACACCGGGCTGGTCTGCGCGCTGCCCGCCGCCTTCGTCTTCGGTGGGCTCGGCGCCGGCCTCGCGGTCACCGCGGTCACGGGCGTCGTCGCTGCCGCCTGTCACTGGCCCGATCGGGTGCTCCGCGTCGTGGGGCGGCTGCTCCGCTCCTCGCGCCTGCGCGAACAGGCGGTCACCGCCCAGCAGGTGATGGCCCAGCTCTCCCGCGGCACCCTGGCGCGGGCCATCGGGCTCACGCTGCTGCTCCACAGCATCCGCTTCGTGCAACTCGCGGCGCTGATCGTCGGGCTCGACGCGTCGCCCACGCTGCACGCGTGGCTCTGCCTCCCCCTGATCCAGCTCGCCGACGCCTTCCCCGTCACCGTCGCCGGCGTCGGGCCGCGCGAGTGGGTGGGGCTGCACGTGCTCCCCTGGGCCGCCATCTCCCCCGCCGTCGCCGTCACGGCGGTCCTGCTCCAGTCCCTGATCAGCGGCTTCGTGCCGGGGACGTTGGGCCTCGGCGTCCTGCTCTGGGGCGGCGGTCGCGGACGGGCAGCCGCCGCGGGCCCCGGCGACCGCGGCCCGTCGCGCCGCCGGTCCGCGCGCCGCTCTCCGACCGGGGATCGCCATCACGACCGTCGCGATCACGACAGCGGTCCGGCGTCGGCGCCGCCACCGTGAGCGAGGCGGAGCGAGGTCGTCGTCGACGACGACGGGCACGAGCTCCGGCCGCGCCGGCGGCGCCCGGGACGCGAGGCTCGGCCGCAGGTGGCTCCCGACGGTTAGCGGCGAAACCGTCGTAGGAGAGCCCGAGCTGCCGATTCTCGCGCGACGGGCTAGAATGGGCGCATGGTCGGCGGTGCCGCGAGGAAGTCCACCCTCCGTCCCGAGGTGCTGGCCGCCTTCCAGGCGGTGCCCGAGACGCGGATCGCCGAGATCCTGGACGGGGAGCTCCACACCCAGGCACGGCCGGCGCCGCCACACTCGCGCGCGGGATCGCGCCTGAACATGACGCTCGGGGGGCCGTTCGATCTCGGGAGCGGCGGACCCGGCGGCTGGGTGCTTCTCTACGAACCGGAGCTCTGGCTTGGTCCCGGTCCGGACATCGTCGTCCCGGATCTCGCGGGCTGGCGGCGCGAGCGGATGCCGAACCCGCTCTCCGATGGTGTCACCGATGCCCATTACGAGCTCGAGCCGGACTGGGTGTGCGAGATCGTCTCGCCCAGCACCGAGGGCGTGGATCGCGGCAAGAAGCGGCGCATCTACCGGCAGGCGGGCGTGCGCCATCTGTGGCTGCTCTCGCCAGACTCACGGACGCTCGAGGTCTACCGGCTCGAGGACGGGGCCTGGCGCGAGGTGGAGACCTACGGCGGTGACCTGAAGATCCGCGCCGAGCCCTTCGACGCCGTCGAGCTGGACCTCGCCCTGGTGTGGGGCGCGTGAGACGTCCCGGTCCCGGTCCCGGAACCCGGGACGCCTCGTCGGATCAGTCCCCGCCCGCGCGTCGACACAGCTCGACGGGGGCGGCGAAGTCCGCCGACTGGGACCGATCCTTGCACGTCATCGGCGTGGGGCATTGCGTGTCGTCGTGGCAGGCCACGGACGCGAAGCGGTCGAGGCAGCGGCGGGTGGTCGTGCAGTGTGACCCCGCGCGCGCCCCCGACTCCCGCGCCCAGTCGCGGCTGACGCAGCAGATCTCGCCCTGCCCGCAGTCCTCGGGGCCGTCGCAGACCAGCGGGTAGGGCGCGCAGTCCGCGGTCCCGCGCCGGCAGGCCGGCTCCACCAGGGCGCGCGGCCCGCAGAAGCTCTCCTCGCGGGTGGTCGGGTAGTCGGCGTAGGCGGGCGAGAGCACGGCGTCGTAGATGCGCTCCGTCCCGTGCGTGACGCGGAGGCGCACCTCGGCGGGCGACGCGCCCAGCGCCAGGCGCGCGATGCGCGGCTCGGCCTCCGTCCCTTCGAGGAGCAGCTCCGTCTTGACGTTGCAGCCGCGGGTGTCGACCGGACCGCTCGGGGGGAGCGGCACCCGCAGCTCGCAGCGGCGCGGCGCCTCGTCCTGCCACTGTAGCGCGAACTCGTAGCTCCCGGGGCGGGTGAGGGGGGGATGAAACTCGACGAAGAGGGCGCCCGAACAGGGCCGCGGGCGCGACATCTTCCATGCCATCCAGGCGCCCCCGACCAGCAGGGCAGCCAGGGCTCCGAGCAGGGTCGCGAGGCGGCGGGTCACGCTGGCGGAGGCCATCCTAATCGGACCCGCCTCTAGCCGTCGAGCCTGGCAGGCGCGCCCTCGCGCCCCGCGGGGACGCTCGGGGGTGTCCCTACCGGGATCGCCGCGAGATCGGCTACCCTCCTCGTTCCCCCGCGAGGATCCCCGCATGGCGC
>CAYOLF010000124.1:0-15683 GCA_964404725.1 uncultured Polyangiaceae bacterium | reverse complement strand
GGGGGGGGGGGGGGGGGGGTCAAGATCTTTTTCTCAGCTTGAAGGGGGAAGCCGGCTTCTGCAGCTAGACGGCCCGGTTGGGCCCCTGGGCTGGCGATTACGTCAAGAAGATCCGTGGTTCCCGGGACCGCGGCGGCCGGCGACGCTGCGGTGTGTCCGCGAGCCGAGCCAAGAACGTGCCGCTGCGACATCACCCCTTGGGGTGATTCGGTGCCAGCTCGAGAGCGTCAGGTGCGAACCCCACGACCGTCGTCGCGGAAGCGCGGTCGCGCGCCACCGGGGGAGGGGGCTCGGCGGCCTAGCGCGCCTGCACCTCCACGCCCTCGGTCGCGCGGTCGCTCGCGTGGGTGATCGCTCGGTCGTTCGCGGCGACCACCTTTCGTGATCTGGACACGGCTGTCTGTGCTGTGGCCGGACTCGAGCGGGCGGAGCCCGGCCTGGCCGTCCTCGACCGCGCAGGCAGGCGGCCCTGCCGGCGCCCCGGCGGGAAACCGCGCTGACGAGCAGGGTCAGTACGTCGTCGAAGGACCACGTGACGATCCGGGCCTCAATGCGGTAGCCGTCGGCGAGGCCGGCCCGCGCGCGGTCACGACGTTGACTCGCTGCCCTCTACGCCGACCGAGGAGACGCGCGTAGAGGCGCTCGGCTCCACCAAGCGCACGCGCCCGGCGAGCGGGGTGCCGCGGTCACGCGCGAGGAGCTCGCGCGCGACGCCGCGCGCCTCAGGGCGAGCGCGTCATGTGGTAGAGCGCATCATCCAAACCAACGATCCAGCAGTCGTCCTCCTGGGCGCACCAGATGTCGGAGAAGGACGTGTCGGATGTGGCAAACTGCGTGGAGATCTCGACCCAAGCTTGTCCATCCCAGTGATGGATCTCGGCGGGCACGTCGTCGGTTGCCAAGTCGTAGTAGTTCCCGACGACGTAGACGTTGGAGGGCGATGCCCCGGACACGCCCCTAAGGAAGGATTTCCTGGCGTCTCCGGTGTTCACGATGGACCAGCGAACGCCGTCGTAGTGAAGGATGACGTGGCCCGGAGCGTCCATGGATCCGCCGACTGCGTAAACGTCCTCCGGCCCGGTCCCCCAGACGTCAACCAGGTCGGCCTCGGTGCCGGACTCCATGGATGACCAGACGCCGGCGACACGATGCAGCACCGTGCCGCCCGCCCCGACCGCGAATGCCTCGCTCCCGCTGCCCCACACGGAGGACAGATGCGCCTGAGTGCCGCTCTCCTCCAGCGACCACTGCTGCACGTCGCGACGGAAGATGAGTCCCTCACCGCCTACGGCCAGGATATCGGTCGCACTTGATCCCCAGAAGCTCACGCTTGCTGGAATTGGCAGCTGTTCCAAGGAGGTTTGGCCGTCTTCAATCCGCACGATGTCCTCTGAAGGGCCGCCATCCCAACTGACGAACACGAGCGAAGGGGAAGCGGCCCACAGTCTCCCCGCGACACCCTCAACGAGCGGCTGGAAGGCGTCGCCCACCAGATGATCGACGAATATAGTGGTGGGGGTGCTACAACCGCTGAAGCCCGTGACCACGACGTTCGTCGGACTGGTTCCGTGCACCTCCATATTCATGACCCGCGGACGGGAACCTCTGCAATCGTCCGTGAGCTCGTGTCGCCAGCCCATCTCTTCGAAGCGAAGAGAGCCTGGCGCAGGGGTCGCTCCCCCCGCGCCAGCCGCGCCTCCGGAGGTGCCGCCCCCCGCGCCGGCCAGGGAGCCGCCCGCGCCCGTCACAGTACCGCCCGCGGCCTCACCGGCGTCGCCGTCGGCCGCTCCCGCTCCCGCCGAGCCGCCCCGGTCGGCGTCCTCGCCACCGGTGCCGTCCGGATCCTCCGGCGAAAAACCGATGCTGGCCTCCTCGACCTCACAGGCGAGCGCGACGATGGCAGCGAACGGGACGATGTGGCTGGCACGCATGGGTTCCTCCTCCAGGAAGTGACGAGCGCGAGCGCTCGATGGCTCATCCCCGCTCCCTCGGGTCGGGATCAGGGATTTGGCGCCGGAACGGGCGGCAGCGCGCCGCTTCCAGGTTCCGAGTCGATCGCCGACCCGGATCGCGATCGATCCGCCAGCGCGGCCTCCGCCTTGGCCTGGTGCGGCGTGCCGCGATCGCGCGCGAGCATCTCGCGGGCGACCGCGCGGGCCTCGCTGCTACGCCCGAGCCGGGTCAACGCCTCGAGCCGGAGCGCGCGCGCCTCCGGGGCCAGGCGCCCCGACGCGCCGTGCTCACGCGCGTGGCGGTCGAGCAGGATCAGCGCCGCCTCGGGATCGCCTGCGTCGAGGCCCCTGCGCACGCGGTCGACGAGCGCCACCTCCGCTTGAAGCGCGGCGTCCTCCGGGGATGACGCCGCGGGCGCGACGGGCGAGGCGGGCGGCGCCGGGGTCGCCTCCATGGCCGGCGATTCCAGACCGAAACCGGCGGGGGCCCCGATGGGCGGCGACGACGAGACAGCCGCCGGAGCGCTCAGGGAGGAGATCGCTGCGGGCGGCGCGGCGGCCGGCGACGGCGGCGGGCGCACCACGGCGACCGCGGTGCAGAAGACCGTGCCGGCCAGGAGCCCGCCGAGCAGGGGCTTGCCAAGGGCGGCGAGCGTGAGCGCGCCCCCGGTCGCCCCCGCAGCGGCCGTGCCGGTCGCACCGGACCCGATGGCCGCGCCGGCGACCCCCGCCGCAGCGCTCCCCTCAGCCGCCGCGGCGGCAGCGGCCGTGCCGAGCGCCGTCGCGCCGGCGGCCGCCCCCAACAGGGCTCGCTCGAGGGCGGCGGGGCCTGGCGACTCCGCGCGCGCCACGCGGAGCAGTGCAGCCACGTCTTCGGGGGCGTCGCCGTCGATCCATCGCTCGAGGTCGGTCATCGATCGACTCCTATCGTGACGGCGGAGAGCCCACGGCGGCGCGCCCGTGCGAGGAACTCCGCGCGCGCCCGCCGCAGCCGTGAGGCCGCGGTGCCCGGTGGGATGCCGAGCGCCTCGGCGACCTCGCGCTTCTCGAGCCCCTCGATCTCGAACAAGACGAAGGCAGCGCAGAGGTCCGGGTCGAGCTCGTCGAGGATGGCATCGAGGACCGCGAGCGCCCGCCGCGCCGCGACGATCGCCTCGGGATCGGAGCCGCCGGCGGGGGCGGCGTCGACGGCGACGAGCGCGTCCTCGCGACGCCGCACGCCGCTGCGCCGAGCCTTGAAGACCGTGTGCTGGGCGACCCGGTAGAGGAAGGCGCGCTCGCTGCCCGGCTGCACGTCATCGAGCCGCTCGAGGGCCGTCCAGAGCGTGCGCTGCGCAGCGTCGTCCGCGTCGGCCGGGGCGAGCCCGAGCCGCCGGCAGACCCGCCACACGAAGGAGAAGTGCTCGCGCACGAAGGCGTCACCGCGCGAGCTCGGGTCGGGGGCGGGGCTCGGCGGGGCCATCGGGGTCGGTCGGGGGCAGCGGCTCTCGGCACTCTCCCGGCTCATCCCCGAAGGACGACCCCGGGATCACCGGATCGGCGAGTCTACCAGCCCGCCGCGTGGCCGGACGGGGAGGCGCCCGAGCCCGCTACCACCCCATCCCGATCCCGACCCCGAACCCGGGCGCGACGGGGAGCACCTCGTAGACGCTCCGGTGCGGCTCGACCACGAAGTCGCGCCGAAGGAAGGGCACCCGCAGCTCCGGACCGAGCACCACCCGCAGCGCCTCCACGCCGAGCGAGAGCCGCAGGGCCCCGCTCGCCGCGACCCAGGGCTCGACCGCCTCCCACCCCTCCTCGACCCGGACCGCGTCGGCGTAGGCCCGCGCCCGGGCCTGGCCGGCCTCGAGCCCCGCGCAGGCCCCCACCCGCGAGGCGCGACCGAGCGCGTGCGCCCAGGGGCAGAGCTCGACGCGCCCGAGGAACTGCGAGAAGACCGCCTCGGCGACGTCCGTGTCGACGCGGCCGCTGTCGAACGCGGCGAACGACGCCGTCACGGTGGTCAGGCCGAGCGCGGTGCGCGGCCAGGTGAGCTCGAGCCGCAGCCCGCCGCCCGCGGCCAGACCGGGACCGACCCCCGCGGCCGCCGCGGGGACCACCAGCGCGGCCCCGGAGGAGCGAGCGCGACCGGCCGCCTCGGCCCGAGCCCGGCGCGCGGCGCGCGGACCGGGGACACGCGTGCTGGGCGGCGAGGAAGCGGAGCCGGCCGCCGGCGCGGGCACGCGCGCGAGGGTGGCCGTGGCGGGGGCCGGGCCCGTGGGCGCTACCGGCAGCGCGCTCGACGCCGGCGCGGGCGCGGCGCTCCCCGCCGCGGGGGACGCCTCGGCCTCGCTTGGCGAGCGGAGCGAGACGACCGCCACCACGGCGATCGCCTCCATCGCCTCGCGGCAGCTCGCGGCCAGCAGCGACCGCTCCACCGCGCGCCCCTCGTGATCCACCACCGAGAGGCGCGCCGCGTAGGCCCCGTCCCGGGCCGTGAGCTCGACGGTGAGGGCGCGCGCCGGTGCCGTCGGAGCCGCAACCGCCCCCTGCCCCGCCCGCGCCGCGAAGGCGGCGAGGAAGTCGGCCTCCGACGGGCAGTCGGGGGGCGCCGTGTACACGACCTGCGACGGCTCCACCACGACCGGCGCCGGCGCCTGGGCGAGCGCACGACCGCCGCCGATCGCGAGACCGAAGAGCGCGGCGAGCGCGCCGACCGGGGGGATGCCGCGCGTCGTCACGCCTTCACGAGCATGCTCTGGCGAAGCTCCGTCGCCTTGCCGTGCCCCACGAGCCGACGCACCAGCGCGAGGGAGAACTCCATCGCCGTCCCGGGGCCGCGGCTGGTGACGAGCTGACCGTCCTCGACGACCCGATCGTTCGAGTACTCGGCGCTCGGCAGCTCGAACCCCGGGTAGCTCGTCGCGCGCTTGCCCGCGAGCACCCCGGCCCGCTCGAGCGCGATCGGCGCCGCGCAGATGGCCGCCACCAGCTTGCCGCCCTCGGCGACCGCGCGGACGAGCGTTTGCACCCGCGCGTCGTCGCGCAGCTTCTCCGCGTTGCGCTGGCCGCCGGGGAGCACCACCGCGTCGAGCGCGCTCGCCGAGAGCTCGGCCACGGTCGTGTCGACCCCGAGGCGGATCCCGTGGCCGCCGCGCACCTGCGCGCCCTCGAGCCCCGCCACCGTCACCGTCACGCCGCCCCGCCGGAGCACGTCGATGATGGTCACCGCCTCGATCTCCTCGAACCCGTCAGCGATCAGCACGGCCGCGTTCGGCATTGGTCCCTCTACCACGCGCGGGATGGAGCCAGTGCGCCGCGCGACGCGGAGCATACCCTCGCGGGTCGCGCTACGGAACCGCGCCGGCTACTGTTGGCTTGAGGCGACCCCGGCCAAGGTGTCCGACTTCGGCGGGGCGCCACGGGCGGCGGTCTGTCCCGAACCACCAGCGGACCACCCGCCGCCATCCCACCAGCGCCGGCAAGCCCGCGGAGATGCACCTTCGCGCCCGGTTCCGGTCGGTTCCGCTCCGCGTTCGGGGCAGAACTGGGAACGGAGCGCAACGCCGGCCCGCCAACTCGGACCCATCGGCTCGCGCGGCAACCCGTTCGATCTACGCACCGAGTCCAGGGCCCCCGGGGGCTCGGTGGCGCGCAGGAAGACGTCGTGCGGGAAGCCGTCGGCGAGGAGCCCGTCGATGATCCGACGCGTCTCGGGGTGACGGTAGCTGTAGACGGTGGTGAGCGCGGCAAGCGACATGACCGCCCCGTCCTACCGCGGACCTGACAACGCGGTCTGCCGGCGCCCCGCTCGGCAGGCGAACGAGCGAGGGCGGGAGCGACGCTCGGCACCACGGGCATCCGGGCGGGCGCGTGGCGTGCACGAGCTCCCCGACCTCCGCGGGCGGTCTCTTGCGCATAGTAACGCCAGACGTTACTATGGGCCGTGATCCGGAGCTTCCGTGACCCCGACGCCGAGCGTCTGTTCCGACGCGAACGGGTCCGGCGGCTCCCACCGGATCTTCACCGACCCGCCCTTCGCAAACTGCTCATGCTCGATGCCGCCACCAGTCTCGCCGACCTCCGGGTGCCGCCAGCGAACCGTTTGGAGAAGCTCTCTGCCGAACGCCTCGGACAGCACAGCATCCGCATCAACGACCAATGGCGGATCTGCTTCCGTTGGATCGACACCGACGCCCACGACGTCGAGATCGTGGACTACCACTAGGAGGACCTCATGCCCAGTAGGAGGCTAGCCCCGGTTCATCCGGGTGAGATCTTGGACGAGGAATTCCTCAAGCCCCTTTCCCTGACTCAGTACCGTTTGGCCAAGGGGCTGAAGGTGCCTGCCCGCCGGATCAACGAAATTATTCTGAGGAAGCGTGCGATCAGCGCTGACACGGCACTTCGACTGGGTCGCTTCTTCCGGAACTCGCCGCGCTTCTGGTTGAACCTGCAGACCTCCTACGACTTGGAGGTCGAGGCCGATCGGCTCGGATCCAGACTTGCGCGGGAGGTTGAGGTTCTTCGACGGACGGGCTGACGGCCGACGGGGCCTCCTCGATTCTCGGGACAGCGCTGCCGAGAATCGAGGAGGCCACCGAGGACGGCTCGTCGAGCTCGTCCAGCCGCGACTCCACCCCCTCACGCTCGAGCGTGTGCGCCGCGTTCAGCAGCCGGCCCGCCGTGAAGCCCTTGCCCGCACAGAATTCCTCGGAGGTCGGCCCGCTCCCTCGCCAGTCCGCCACCCGCTTCGCCCACTGCGCTCGACTCGCCATGCGCGTGAGCATGCGGAGGGGCTCCGAACCCGAAAAGAACGGCCTCCATGCAGCGGATACGACGCGACTCGTCCACCCGAGGTTCTGCAGCAGGTCGGCGTCGACGAGAAGTGGCTGGGCTCGAGGCGCGGGGTGGAGCCATTGCGCCGCGCGGAGCGGAGCATACCCTCGAGGGTCGCGCTACGGAACCGTGCCCGACACCCGACGGCCGCCGGCTCCCCTGCCGCGCCGCGGAGAGCCGCCCCGTGTCACCGTGACGGCGCCACCGACGGCGCCCCTGACGGCGGCGCGGCGGACGGCGCCCCTCGCGGCGGCACAGCGCTCGCCACCGGCGGCGCTTCCCCGGGGTGGCAGCGCTGGACCGACACTTCGACGGCCCTCCCACGCGAGGTCGCGATCAACAGGTCGTCGCCACTCCGCGCGAGCGCCTCGCCGCGGCCGAGCGCGGCCTCGGTCCCGAGCGCGTCGAGCGGCCGCCCGTCGGCGCCGAGGGCCATCAGCGCGCCCTCGTCGCCGACCCCAGGGAGCGCGAGCCAGAGGTGACCGGCAGCGCCCCCGCGGCGAGCGTCGGCGACGAGCGCGGGCGCGCCCGGCCCCATCGCGTCGTCGTCGAGGATCTCCCGCGTGACGGTGCCGTCGAGCGCGACGCGCGCCAGGAGCAGCGGCCCCCCCTCGGCCCCCGGGGCCGCGTCGTCCGAGCGCACCGCGACCAGCGCCGACCCGTCCGCGAGCGTCGCGAGATCGAAGACCACCACCGCCTGACCCTGGGCGTTCACCCGCAGGGGCTTGCCGATCGGCGCGCCCCCCGCGTCGAGGGGCACCACCGCCACCGTGCGCGGCTCGCGATCGATGACGTCGAACTCCTCGCCCGGTCCCGTCCCGCGGGCGCGCGCGGCCGCGGCCGGCGACTGCCGCCGCGCGTCGCTGAGCGAGCCGGCGAGCCAGAACCCGCCAGGTCGCGGGGCCAGGCGCGGCGCCTCGGCGGACGCCCCGAGGTCGAGCGCCCGCTCCTTCGTCACGCGGGAAAGGTCCGCTGGATCGAAGTCCACGACCCAGATGGAGGCCCGCTCCTTCGCCGTATCCCAGCGGTCCCAGGCGACGATCCCGCGCTCGGCGCCGAGAGCGAGATCGAAGACCTCCGAGTCGTCCCAGCCCTCGCTGAGCTCCGGTCCCCAGGTCACCGTGGCCGCTCCCTGCGCGGCACGCGCCACGCCGAGGCGGAGCAGGTTTCCGCCCGCGTCGCTGTCGGGGACGACGAGGAAGAGATCCGCGCCCCGGGCGGCGATCACCGGCGGCTCGAAGGTGCCGTGCGTGAGACCGAGGTCGAGGATGCGACCGCTCGCGCCGTCCCCGCCCACCAGCGCGACGAAGGCCGCGACGCCGCGCTCGAGCGCCCCCAGGGCGCCGATCGCGAAGCCCCGCTCGAGCGCGACGGCACGACCGATCTCGACGGAGAACGGGAGATCGTGCTCCTCGGCGTCGCCCCCCGGGTCGGCCTCGCCCAGGGTGAAGGCGGCCCCCCGCGTCACCGGGGCGCAGCGCGGCTTCGCCGGCGGGACGGAGGGAGCCGGAGCCGCCACCGAGGCAGCCCCGGGCTCCTCGAGCTCGTCCGGTTCGACCGTCGCGGGGCGCGGCTTGGCGCGACAGCCGCCAAGAACCAAGACGGCGGCGAACAGCGCGCCGGCGCGCCACGCCCGGCGGCGGACCTGCCACGACCGGCTCGACGCGGTGGGTGCCCTGGAGCGGAGTCGGTCGAGCACGTCGCCGGGGAGTACCCCGCTCCCCGACCGCTCGCAAGACAGCGCGAGCAGCGGCACAATTCGGCGGCAACCGCGCGCCACCGCCACGGCCGCCGCCCCGGGGCGCGCCGGCGCCGGCCGGGTGCGCCTGGTCGGTGCGGCCGCGGTGAGTATGATCCGCGCCTGCCGCCGAGCGCGCACCCGAGCCTTAGCATGCGAAACCCCGAGCTCTCGAAGCCCTACGAGCCAAACCTCGTCCTCAGGGCCCTCTACGCCCAGCTGTTCGACCGGATCCAGGTCGACCCCGGGTGGGTGGAGGAGAACCGCCGCCTCGCCGCCACCGGCTTGGTCGTCCACGTGATGGCCAACCTGAACCTGGTGGATTTTCTGGTGCTCGACCACCTGACCAAGCGCTTCGGGCTGCCCCCGCTGCACTTCGTCAACGATCTCGGGCTCTGGGCGCTGAACCCCAACCTCGGTCGGGGCTACAGCGACCTGTTCTACCCGCGCTCCCCGGCGACCCAGCTCCGCCACGCGCTCTCGAGCGGCGGCTCCGCCCTGCTCTTCCTGCGCCGCCCGCGGAGCATGGTCGATCTGGCGATCGGCGCCACGCGCCGGCGCGGCCGCACCGAGGGAGAGGCCCTGATGAAGGCGCTCTTCGAGCTGCAGCGCAAGAGCGATCGCCCCCTCCTGCTCGTCCCCCAGCTCTTCGTGTGGAACAAGCGGCCGGAGCCCAAGGTCTACCAGCCGCTCGACGTGATGCTCGCGCCGCGGGAGTGGCCGAACGTCGCGCTCTCCGTCGGGCAGTTCCTCTACAACTACCACCACGTCGCGATGCGCGTCGGCGAGCCCTTGGACCTCCGGGAGCTCTTGCCGGCGGAGCCGGAGCGCGAGGAGGAGGTCCGGGGGCGGGCCACCTACGTCCTGCTCCGTCGCATCGAGCGTGAGCGCCGGGCGGTGACCGGACCCGTCGAGAAGCCACCGGACCGCGTCCGGCTCGAGATCGTGCAGAGCCCCAAGCTCCGGGCGACCATCGACGATCTGGCGGGGGAGCGCGAGGCGGATCGGGCCGTGCTCACGGGCCAGGCCCTCGCCATGCTTCGGGAGCTCCAGGCCCGGCCCGACCCGACCACGCGCCAGGGGATGGAGGTCCTCTTCGGTCACGTCTTCCGGCGCGTGTCCGCCGGGATCGAGTTCGATCCGGCGGACATCGAGCGGATCCGGCGGGCGGCGCGCGACGGGACGCTCGTCATCCTGCCCAGCCACAAGAGCCATTTCGACTACTTCTCGCTCGGCTACATCTTCACCCAGCAGAACCTGCCGCTCCCCGCCATCGCCGCCGGCGACAACCTCAACTTCTTCCCGCTCGGGCCGCTCCTCCGCCGCGGCGGCGCGTTCTTCATCCGGCGCGCCTTCAAGGGCGACCGCCTCTACGGCGCGGTGGTCGACGCCTACATCCGCCGGCTGCTGCGGGAGGGCCACTCCATCGAGCTCTTCCTGGAGGGGACGCGCAGCCGAACCGGCAAGCTCTTGCCCCCCAAGTTCGGCCTATTGACCATGGTGGTCGACGCGGCGCTGGCCGTCCCCGAGCAGCAGACCTTCTTCGTCCCCGTCAGCATCGGCTACGAGCGCATCGCCGAGCTCGGCGCCTACGCGCGCGAGCTCGGCGGCGACGAGAAGCGACCGGAGAACGCCAAGGAGCTCCTGAAGGCCCCGGAGGTCCTCCGCCACCGCTACGGGCGCCTCAACCTCCAGTTCGGCCAGCTGTTGAGCCTCGAGGAGGTGCGCCGCGAGCTCGGGCTCCCCGCGGAGGGGGCCCTGCCGCCCGCCAAGCGCCGGGCGATGGTGACCCGCCTCGGCAACCGGGTGATGGACGAGATCAACCGCGTCACCGCGGTCACCCCGAGCTCGCTCGCCGCGCTCGCGCTGCTCAACGATCACCCGCGCCGCAACGCCACCCACCAGGAGCTCTTCGAGCGCTGCGACCGGCTGCTCGACGTCCTGCGCCGGCTGGGCGCGCGGATCACGCCCGCCACGGCGGTGGGGGACGGCCCGCTGCGACCGGAGGCCCTGCGGGAGGCCCTGCAGCTCTTCCTCGACTCGGAGCTGGTCGGGGTCAGCCTCGACAAGGCGGAGGACTGGGGCCGGCGCTTCTGGGCCCGGCCGCGCGCACGCGTCGACGCGACCTACTTCGTCCCGGAGCACAAGCGGCTCGAGCTCGACGTCTCCAAGAACATGATCGTGCATTTCTTCATCGAGCGCGCCCTGGTCGCCACAGCGCTGCTGATGCCCGGGGGGCGCCCGGTGCCCCGCGAAGTGCTCCGCGATCGGGTGCAGCGCCTGTCGCGCCTCTTCAAGCACGAGTTCCGCTTCCGCGCCGACGCCTCCTTCGACGACATCTTCACGACCACGGTCGCCTCGATGCTCGCCGATGGCGAGCTCGCCGAGACGCCCGAGGGGCTCGACGCGGGCCCGGGCAGCGCGGGGGCTACCGGCCTCTGGTGGGTCATCACCTACGCCAACATGCTGAAGAACTTCCTCGAGGCCTACCGCCTCGCGGCGCGCGCGCTGATCCTGCTGGTGAAGGGGCCGCTCCCGGAGAAGGAGCTGGTGCGCCGGGCGCTCGCCATGGGGAAGCGCCTGGCCACGAGCGGGGGCCTCGAGCGGCGCGAGGCCGTCTGCAAGCCGCTGATCGCGAACGCCTTCGCCTCGCTCCTCGACGACGAGTACCTGCGCCGCAACGGCGATCGCCTGGAGCTCGCGGAGTCCTTCCGCGACGCGAAGGCGGTGACCACCATCGAGGGGCGCATCGCCGGCTTCATGGGGGAGGTGTGAGGGGCAGCGCCCGGGCGTGTGGGCTCGGCGCCGCGCTGGGCGCGGTGGGGTGCCTGGCGACCCCGAGCCCGCTGGTGCCGGGGCTCGACGGCTCGATCGGGGTGCCACACCACGGGGTGCTCACGGGGGCCGCGGAGCTGCCCGCGCGGGGAACGGGCTACGTGAGGTACCGGCCGCGCGGCGCCAACCACTGGGGGCTGCCCCGGCTCGTCGCCGCGATCGAGCGCGCGGCGGCCGCGGTGGACCGCGAGCACCCCGGCGGCGCGCCGCTCGTCGTCGGCGATCTGTCGGCCCGTCACGGGGGCCGCATCCCCGGCCACCGCTCGCACCGCACGGGCCGCGACGTGGACCTGCTCTTCTACGCCACCACCCCCGCCGGCGCCCCGGTGCAGAGTCCCGGCTTCGTGGTCTTCGGCCCCGACGGGCTCGCGCCCATCCCGAACGAGGACGCCTTCGTCCGCGTGGATCTCGACCGCAACTGGCGCTTGGTCCGCGCCCTGGTCACCGACGAGCTCGCCGCGACCCAGTGGCTCTTCGTGAGCCGCGATCTCGAGGCGACGCTGATCGACCACGCCCTGGCGCGCGGCGAGCCCCTTGACGTCGTCTGGCACGCCGAGGCGGTGATGCTGCAGCCGGGCGACAGCGCGCCCCACGACGACCACTTCCACCTCCGCCTCGCGTGCACCGCTGCCGAGGCCGTGGCCGGCTGCGAGGGCGGCGGCCCCCAATGGGAGTGGCTGCCCCCGCTGCCCCTGCTCCCCCCGCTGTCGCCCGAAGAGCTCGCCGCGATCGGCCAGGGTGATCCGGTGACGCCCGCTCCGCCGCTCCTCCCGTTCGATCCCACCGCGGCCGCGCCGGGCGCCGCCCCGCTCGCGCCGCTGCCGCTCCGAGCGGAGAGCGGCGCTTGAGCCCCCCGACCCCGCCACGAGCCTCCCCGGGCGCGCCCGCTCCCTGGCTCCGCACGGCCGCCGGCGCGCTCTACCACGGCGACTGCCTCGGGATCGTCCCGGCGCTCGCGACCTGCCCCGCGGAGCGGTTCGACCTGATCTACGTCGATCCGCCGTTCAACGTCGGCACGGCGCGGGGGCGGCGCGCCGGCGCGGGGGAGCGCGCCCGGGGCCCGGTCGCCTACCGCGACGCCTGGGGCGGCCTCGACGCATTCCTGGCCATGCTCGAGCCGCGCCTCGGCGTGCTCGCCGCGGCCCTGAGCGAGCGCGGCAGCCTGTGGCTGCACCTCGATCACCGGACCGTCCACGACGCCAAGGTCCTGGCCGATCGCGTCCTCGGCCGCGAGGCTTTCCGCGCCGAGATCGTCTGGACGCCGGGCAACGGCGCGCGCCGCCGCGACGCGCCCCCGGTGACCCACCAGACGATCCTGGTCTACGCCCCGGGCGCGATGCTCTACGCTGCCGACGATCCCTGGCTCCGCGAGGCCTACGCGGCCACGAGCCTCGCGATGCACTTCCAGCAGGTCGACGCCGAGGGCCGCCGCTACCGCGAGCGCACCGTCGCCGGCAAGACCTACCGCTATTACGCCGACCAGGGCCGGCGCCTCGGCAGCGTGTGGACGGATTGCCCCGCCATGCGCGCCAACACCCCACTCATCGCCGAGACGACCGGCTATCCCACCCAGAAGCCCGAGCGGCTCCTGGAGCGGATCGTCCGCGCCGCCACCCTGCCCATGAGCCGCGTGCTCGATCCCATGTGCGGCTCCGGCACCACCCTCGCCGTCGCCGCCCGCCTCGGCCGTCGCTGGGCGGGGATCGACCTCGGCGAGGACGCCTGCCGGATCGCCGCCGCGCGCCTCACCGCCGCGCCGCCCGACGGCGAGCGGGTCCCGCACCGCGGGGCTACTCAGTGATGGGGAACACCCACTCGCCGTCCTCGGCGAGCGAGCGATCCCAATCCGTGCAGTACTCGGCCCGGGCGTAGAGGTCGAGCGCGATCCCGTCGAGGGTGTCGATGAGCAGCTCGGTCTCGGGCTGAAGGGATCCCTCCGAGTTGAAACCGAACGCATGCGCTTCGGCCCCCTCGTCGACTGGTTGCAAGTGGACCGAGCGGTCCCTTGGCTGCTCGACGTGCGGAGAGAGCAAGTCGTCGATGTCGTATGCTTCGGCCAGGTCGGGCTGAACGACCGCCTCTACCGCAGCCAGCTCGGCGTCCTCGAGCCGACCGGCCATGCAGAGCACCTTCAATGACCTCCCTATGCACTCCTCGTCGCAAGCGGGGTCCTCGCTGGGCGAAGCGTCACGGGACAGCCGCAGCTGGTACCCGCCGTCGATCTCGACGTCCAGCTGCACGGACTCGCCCGTTACGCCCGGCGTCGAAGCGTAGTACTGCACCCAGGGGGCGGGTTGATCGTCGCCACAATCGTCGCCATCGCTGCACGACTCGTCGTTCTCGCAGCCGCCCGACAGGGCGAGGACGACCAAGGTGGGGACGAGATGCTGGCTCCAGCGTGTCGCCCGCGAGATCGGTGGCACGCCGACGCAAGAGCCGCGCAAGACGCGCCATTCCTTCACGGGACGCCTCCTTGCAGCAACAACCCGAGCTCGGGCCAGGTTCGGTCCTCCGCCGGGATCTCGGCGGCGGGGATGCGGAACGCCATCGCTTCGCCATCGTCCTCCCCGCGCACGACGACGCGGCACCCCGGTTGCAGGAGGGAATTCTGGCCGTTGTCCAGGTACCCACACTCGAAGCGGCGGATCGCCGCGGAAACGGGCACGCCGTGCCGCTCGCGGATGGCCGCCTCGCGACGGACAACGGTCTGCGGCGTCGCCACCGTGAACCGCTGCGCGGGCACGACCTCGTAGCGAGGCCAGTCTGCCTCAACCGAGACGAGACGCCCCAGCGGCGAGAACCCGAGACGAACGCGACAGCCAGTGCCGAGCACGGGGATGTTGTTCACCGTTCTTGCGAACTCGATGACGTTCACGGCAACGGTCCTGGCGACCAACGCTCCTGTGTTGTCTCGAGACTCCCGCACTACCTGCAGCGATCGAATCGGCACCAGCCCCTCCGCCGGACCGAGCGCGACGAGCGAGGCGAGAGGACCGTCCAGTACAGCCTTCCCCTGGGCGATGAGCTCGTCGAGCGGCATCGCGGGAGCCTGATCCCAGACGGATGCGTTCGCCAGCTCTTCATCTCGATAGTCGAAATGATCCCCCTCTGAGCCGACGGTCACGAACCAGTGAGCTGACGAGGCCAAGGAGATCTCTTCGCCGTCGTCTTGACGCTTCGCGGTACCGTCGAGGCGCACCACTGAGGGGAGCGCGTCGAGCAGAGCGGCCAATCTCCCTGCGTTCCCCGGACCCCGCTGACGTCGCAGCGCGGACACCACGGGCTGGTTCAAGACGCGGGCGCGCGAGTCTGCCTGGATCGCCGCGCGCTCGGCGGTATCCGCAGCCCGAGCCACTTGGCTCGTCGCCGTCAGCGCCACCAGCACGGTGAGCTTGCATAGGATCCTCATGCGTCGTCTCCTTTCACCCGTTCGTCACAGAGTCTTGGCACCAGGCGTTGATGATGCCCTCGGCCCCCGGAGCGTTACCGAGGCGCTTGTAGGTGTGTAGGTTATACCACGTCATGTGGTCCATGCGGTCCCAGCAGTGGCTCGAGGTGGTCCCGGTCACAAGCACCGACGAATCGTTGTCGTTGTCGGACCAGCCCATCCCGCTGTGCCAGGCGGCCTTGATCGACCAGTCCTGATGAAGGCGATCGGCGAACTTCCAGGCCGTCCATTTCTCTTCGTTCGAGCAGGTGAATGTATCGTGGCTGCCCAGTGCAATCCGGAGCGTCCCCATGAAGACGGGCTCCCAACGTCGGACGGTGTTGCCGTCCATTCGGAGCACGTTGCACGAAACCGAGGCGAAGACGCTCAGCCCCCGCTTGTCGTCGCCGAGGCGCATTCGGCTTGACAACGCACGAGTGTTGGAGTTCCACATTGCCCACCGCGCGTCGGTGGTGGTCACACTTCCGTGTGTGTGGGTAAAGAAGAGGTCGACGTACTCCAGAGAGTTGTAGGCAGCGTCCCCGCCACCCAGAGTGCCGTCGTCCTCGAAGCGCTCCTTCTTACTGGCCAGGGTGTCGTCGAACAGCATGGTAGCGGATTCGCTGAGCTTCGACGCAAGGTTGTTGCCCTGGGCCCACTGGGAGTCGTGAGAGCCCAACCAACCCGATTCGTGATTCCGGGTATCGTAAATGCCAAACCGGTTGTCTGACCACGTCACGGGTTGCGCAGCCTCCGCAATATCCAAATCCGGCCCCGCGCGATCGGTTGTTCCGCAGCCAGTGTTTGCCAGTCCCCACGAGAAGGCCAATGCGGCCAGATACGTCGTCAATCGTCCCATGTGGCTTCCCTCCCACCTGAGACCGCAGAGTATCAAGGGGGGGGGGGGGGGGGG
>CAYOLF010000123.1:1421-16052 GCA_964404725.1 uncultured Polyangiaceae bacterium | reverse complement strand
CCGCCACTGCTCTGGCCGCCGGTGCTCTGGCCGCCGGTGCCTTGCCCGCCCGTCGTCTGCCCGCCGCCGCCCGTCGTGGTCCCCCCGGTGTTGCTCCCACCCGCGGGGGTCGTCCCGCCGGTAGCGGCGCCACCCGTCGCGGAACCGCCGCCGAGGGGCTGTCCTCCCGTGGTCGACGTGCCGCCGGTGGGCGCGCCACCGGTGCCCGCGACGCCACCGGTCGAGGGAGCGGCGCCGCCGGTGCCGCCGCTCGCGCTCACGCCGCCGGACGCCGGTGCGGTACCCCCGCTCGCGTCGCTGTCCGCGGGGTCGCCGGAGTCGCCGCAGGCGATGCCGAAGCAGAGCGCGCAGATCCCAGGCCAGGAGGCCGTCGCGACCGCCCCGGTCATCCCGCGACCGCGTCGAACTGCCCTAATCAAGATAGATTCCATGATGCTCACCTCGATTCACCGATAGGCCTGCCCCCGGCGGCGCCGTTGCGTGGGAGCCTCGCGCCCGCCGGGGACGGCGCGCGCGACCATCGGTCCCCGATGTCGACCGCGCTCACGGCCGTGGCGCGAGAGCCATCTCGCGACGGTCGGCGTGGCGCTCCCTAGCGACTGCATCCCATCGAAGCCGGGCTACTCACTCCCGATCGAACCGCAGCGGACACTCCGATCCGAAACCCAGACGACCCCACTAGGCGCCTCCGTAGCACCGCGATCCGCAACTGGGAAGGCACGGCGCCCGCGCGGGGGGCGGTCGGTGCCGGCAATGCCGGAGGAGCGCCGGAGGGATCCTTGCCCCGGCAGCGGCTCCTTCCCTTCTGCCGGTCCGCTGGTTCCGCCGGTCCGCTGGTTCCGCCGGTCCGCTGGCACCGCCGGTCCGTGTTGGCCGAGGCGGTCCCGAACCGCGAGCCGAGGCGGCGAGCCTCGCGTCAACCGTCGCGGTCGGGGCCTCGCGATCCATGCCCGATACGGCCCGAACGCCGGTGGCACGCATCTCGCGTCAGCGATGGCGATGCTACGGAGGGTGTGCTAGGGTGCGCTCGTCAGTCCGTTCGCTGGACCGTAAGGCAGCCTTCGCCGACTGAGTGGTGAAGAGCCGGGCCAGCGAGTCCGGGCGCGTTTTGGAGGCTCGGCGCCCCGTTTGGGCGTCGGGTGGGCTCCGCGTGTCCGGCCGCCACCTTCGACCCGGCGTCCGAGCGAGAAAGGCCGACGATGGCGAGGGAGAGGTCCGAACGGGCGGGAGCACGACCGGCGAGCTCGCGTTCCCGGGGCAACGGCGGCCAGCCGCGCGTCGCCGCGACTAGCGCGGCCGGTTCGGCCCCGTTCGCCTCGCTGCTGCAGAGCATCATCGACCTCGCCCAACCGACACCCGGCGCAGGGCCCGGGCCGACGGGTCCCGAGCGTCGGGCCGCGCGCCGCCGGGAGGCCCGGCCCACCGGCGGTGAAGAGTCCCCCGTCGCGACCACTCTGGCGCAGGCGATCGACGAGGTGAGCCCCGAGGCCGCTCAGAAGCTCTGGGTGCTGCTCTCGGCGGGTCGCGATGCGCGAGACATCGCCGCGGCTCGTGGCGCGATCCTCGGGAGCGGGGCCGACGAGCGTACCGCGCGCCGGGCCCTGCAGGACGAGGGCCCGCGTCTCGCCGAGCATCTCCGCCGCGGAGAGGCGATCGCGTGCGCTACCGGCTGCGACCTCGAGGCGGCGCTGTCGGCCTGGCCCGCGGAGGGGGAGCTCGACCTGGAGTCCCGCGCTTGGTCGCGCTTCGGCCGGCAGCTGGCGGGGTCCCAGCCCGACGAGTGGCAGTGCTTCGCCATCTTCGACCCGCGGGAGCGCCAGCGAGTCGAGACGCTGTATTTGCGCATGGCGAGCCACCAGTGGTGGTCCTTTCGCCGTCTGCTGGACCGGCCCTCGCCGGCCAGCGTCGACCGGGAGCGCAAGCGCGGCCGGCCCGTCAGCGTCTCCGACGGCACGCTCGCGACCATGGCGGGCCAGTCCCGTGCTACGACCGGCCACGCTCTCCGCCGCGCCCTGCGGGCGATCCACGCACGCATCGGGCCGGCCGTTGAATCGACCAAGAGTGAAAGCAGGAGAAATCATGGCTGAAGGTACTGTCGCGAAGAAGACCGATCGCGGTTTTGGGTTCATCCGCACCAGCTCGGGGCAGGAGCTGTTCTTCCACTGCTCGTCGGTGGAAGGGACGACGTTCGAGGAGCTGCGGGAGGGGCAGAAGGTGTCCTACGTCGCCGGGCAGGGTCCGAAGGGACCGCGCGCCGAGGGGGTGAAGCCGGCATGAGCCAGCCCGGGGGGGGGCTCCCGAGCCAGGACTCCGCGCGCGCGGACCGCGATCTGGTCCTGGTGGTCCGCGACGCGTGGGACGTGCTGCGCCTCAAGCAGCTCCACGAGGTGGTGGAGCTGACGATCGACGCGCTCCGCACCCTCGCCCCGGGCGAGGTCCTGGGGCGTGAGCTCTCGCCCCAGGACGCCGGTGCCCGACCGAGCCCGCTCGCGATGGCGCTGGCGACCTGCAGCGACGAGCTGCGGGTCGAATCCGGTGTGCCCGACGCGATGGCGCAGCACGAGGCGCAGGAGCAGCAACGGAAGCAACAGCTGACGCTCCACCCCGGGGAGTGGGCGTCGACTTACCAAGAGGCGCTCGCGAGGTACCGCTGGCTCGCCAGCCGTCTCGTCGAGGCGGCCTGCAAGGGCGAGCACCAATGATCCCGCTGGCGCCGCCGCCGGGCGGCGTTCCCCGTGAGCCGGGCCGGCGGGCTCAGGCCCCCCGCGGCCTCGGCTAGAGCACCAACCGGTTCGCCTTCCGCGTCGGCACCCTGAGGAGCTTGCCCCTGGCACCACTGGTGGCCAGGGGCGAGGGGGCGATCCTCAGGGCGCCTTTGGCGAGATCTGCTGCAGAGCTCGGTGCTCTAGGTCGTTGATCTATCGCGGCAATCGAGCTGTCTGCCGCTCTAGTCCGAGTGGGCGTCGAGCCAGGCGAGCAGCTCGGTGATGGATGCCGTCGCCAGCGCGACGGAGGTGTCGGCAGCCCCGTAGTAGACGAAGAGGGTGTCGCCGTCGTCGCCGACGGTGATCCCGCAAGGGAACACGACGTTCGGGACGTCGCCGTCGCGCTCGTACGGGGCCTCGGGGCCGAAGATCCAGGGCGCGCCGCGGGCGATGCAGCGACCGGGCTCGTCGAGGTCGAGCAGGGCCACGCCCACTCGGTAGAGGCCCCCCGCCGCGGTCAGACGGACCCCATGGTAGAGTAGGAGCCATCCCCGCGGCGTCTCGACGACCGGCGTGGACAGGCCGATCCGGTAGGAGTCCCACCACCCGCCCTTCCGGGCCGGGAGCACGAGCCGGTGGGTGCCCCAGCTGCGCAGATCCGGGGAGAGCGAGAGCCAGACGTGCGCCCCCGAGTCCGCGACGGGACGGTGGAGGATCGCATAGTTGCCGTCGACCCGACGCGGGAGCAGCGCCGCGTCCTTGTCGTCGGGCTGCAGCACCAGGCCGCAGCGCTCGAAGCTCACGAAGTCCTGAGTCAGCGCCAGCGCCACTCCGGGGCCGCCCTTGCCGAAGGCCGTGTAGGCGATGGCGTACTTGCCGAGTTCCTCCAGGTACGTGATCCGCGGATCCTCGATGCCCCAGAGCTCCTCCGGGAAATGCTCCGGATCGCCCACCAGCGTGGGCGTCGGATCGATGGTCCAGCCGCCGATGCCGTCGGGCGAGCGCGCGGCGCAAAGGTGCGAGTGCCCGCGGTAGTCCTCGACCCGACAGAGCAGGAGCGTGGTGCCATCCTGCAGGCGCACCGCCCCCGGGTTGAACACCGAGTGCACCCGGTACGGCCAGTCGGCGGCGGTGAGGATGGGATTGGACTCAGCTCTGGTGAAGAGCTGCGGGAATGGCTGCGGCTGGGGCACGGTGGTGGTTCTCCGGGTCGATCTGGATGCGGTGGGTCTGCTCCGCGGCGCGGAGGTCGCTCAGGGCCTGGAGGAAGGCGAGCGTCGACTCCGAGCCCTGGTTCTCGTTGAGGCGGTCCGCGTGCAGCGCGTCCCGGCAGCCGCCGGTGGAGGCGTCGAAGACGGCAGTCCCGAGGGCGTTCTGCCCCAGAAACCAGCCGAAGGTCCGCCGCGCGTGCCGGAGCCAGGCGTCGTCGCCCGTCGCTCGGTGCGCCTCGAGGCACGCCGCCACGGTCGCCCCTGCCTCGATGGGCTGCTGGTCGAAGGCGGCCATGACGCCCCCCCGGCGGTAGAACCCGTTCGAGCCGATGGGGGCGAAATGCCCCGCGGCCGAGCGCTGCAGGTCGAGGAGCCAGCCGAGCGCCCCGAGCCCGGTGGCGGTCATGCGATCGTCGCGTCGGCGCGTCCCCGCCGCCACCAGCGCCTGCGGGAGGGTCGCGTTCGCGTAGGTCACCTCTGGCTCGCACCACGGCCAATCCGGCGCCGAGCCCCGCTGGAACAGCGCGGAGAGCCGCTCCGACGTCCTAGCGAGCGCCTCGTCGAGGCGCCGGTCGCGCGGGTGTCGGGCGAGCGCCGCGTCGATACCGAGCACGGTGAACGCCCAGGCGCGCGGGCTCGTGAAGCGATCGGTGGCGGGGAGCGCGGCGCGGAACAGCTCCTCCGCGTCGCCCCGGAGGTGTGCCGAGGTGGCGGTGCGGACGAGGCTGCCCAGGCTCCAAAGCGCGCGTCCGTGGGAGTCCTCGGACCCGACGCGCTCCAGCCACTCCCTGCCGTAGGACATGAAGTTGCGGAAGCGCCCGGTGGGACCGTCGAAGGCCCACCGCACGAAGCCCAGGTAGGTGGCCTCGAGCCTCGAGCGCAGCGCCTCGTCGGGGAACGCGCGGGAGAGCAGCGCGGTCGTGAGCATCAACCCCCGCGCGTTGTCGTCGAGCGTGTAGCCCTCCTCGCGGCGAGGGATCGCCAGCACCGCGTGCTGGAGCACGCCCACGCTGTCGGTGAGCACGCGCAGGTGGCTCAGGTCGAGCTCGGGCAGGGCGTCCCCCGGGGTCGGGCGCGGGCGCGGCGCCGGTGCGGCGGTCACGGCGGGTTGGGTCGCCGCCGTGAGCGACGCCGCGTACCCGCGCGCGACCCGGGGCCAGAGCATGGCCCGGCCCCGCTCAGCGGCGCGCGCGGACACGGCGTCGTAGCGCGCCTTGTCGCCGAACAGATCGATGACCGCCCGCGCGATGCCCTCGGCGCTCCGCCACGGCACCAGCACCCCGTGCCCCTCGGCGAGGAGCTCGCGCGCGTAGCGATACGGTGTCGAGATCACGGCCTTGCCGGCGCCGACCGCGTAGGCGAGCGTCCCGCTGGTGATCTGCTCGGGGTTCAGGTAGGGCGTGACGTAGATGTCAGCAGCCGACAGCGACTGCACGAGCTCCGGCTGACTGACGAAGCGGTCGACGAAGCGGACGTGCTCCGTCACGCCCAGGCGCTCGGCGTGCTGGAAGAGGCTCTCGCGATAGCGCTCGCCGTCCTGCGCGATCACGTGGGGGTGCGTCGCCCCCACCACGAGGTAGATCACGTTGGAGAACCGGGCAGCGATCGCGGGCAGCGCCCCGATCACGTGCTCGAGCCCCTTGTCCGGCGACAGGAGGCCGAAGGTCAGGATGACCCGGCGCCCGGCCACCCCGACGCGCTCCTTGGCGGTCGGATCGATCGGCACCTCCGGGATCCCATGCGGGATCACGTCGATGAGCGAAGGGCGAGCCCCGTACACGGACCTGAGGAGACTCGCCCCGTGCTCGCTCATGGTCACGATCCGCGCGGACAGGCGCAAGAGATCGTCCATGACCGCGCGCTGCGCGTCGTCAGGCGAGGCCAGGATGGTGTGCAGCGTCGTCAGGATCGGCGCCTCGACGGCCTCGAGCAGGGTGGTGAGGTGCCGCCCCGCCGGGCCGCCGTAGATCCCGAATTCATGCTGTACGATGAGCGCGTCGATGGCGCTGTCGTTGAGGAAAGCGGCGGCCGCGCGGTAGCCGCCGAGGTCGCCGTCGGCGATCTGGAAGCGCACCTCGGGTGGGTAGTCGTAGCGCCGGGTCCCGTCGTTCATGGCGACGACGGGGCAGTCGAGCGCCGGGAATTCCCCGACCAATGCCTCCCGCAGGTCTCGCGTGAAGGTGGCGATGCCGCAAAGGCGCGGCACGTGGTTGCCGAGGATCGCGAGGCGGCGCCTCGAACGCGTGTCGAAGTGGTTCATCGTCCCGCCTCCCGCGGAGAGCAGCAGCCACACCTCCGAGCGGGGATGCCCGACGATGAAACCCCTGAACGGGGCTGACTATGGACCTTGCCCCTGCATCGCGCAAGGTGCCCGGGGTGCTCGGGCCGGTCGGCCCTCACTGCGCAGCCACGAGCGACGGGACGACCGTCCCGGATGCCACGCGCGGTGTCAACCACATGCGTCGCCCGCCAGACAGCGCTCGCCCGCAGCGCACGTGGCGGCGCCGCACACGCAGGCGCCGGTCGCGACCTGGCAGGTGCCGGCACCCCCGAGCGCGCAGTCGGCGTCGGAGTCGCAGCGGCACAGCGCCGCGCCGCACACGAAGCCGACCGGACAGGCGTGCCCACAGGCACCGCAGTGGGCGGCATCGATGGCAGGGTCGACGCAACCCACCGGCGTCGCGCAGCAGAGCTGGGCAGGGCCGCACGGGGTGGCGCCGTTGCAGGAGCACCGGTCGTTCCCCTGCAGCATGCAGACCTCGCCGGGCGCGCAGGTCAGCTGGTTGCAGCGGCAGAGGCCCGATGGATGACAAGTGCCCCCGGACCCCGCGGTTCGACACTCGACGTCGCCGACGCAGCCACAGCGGTTGGCGCTGCACACGAGCGCGCCGCAGTCGTTACCACAGCCGCCGCAGTCGTCGTCGTCGGCCACCGTCGCGAGCTCGCAGCCGTCGTCCACGTCGGGCGCGACGGGGGTGCCGCAATTGCCCCAGCCAAGGTCGCACGCCGACGTGCAGAGACCACCCGAGCAAGCGAGCCCCGCCGTTCGACTGGCAGAGCAGGGCCGGTCGCAGGCCCCGCAGTGGCGCGGGTTGGTGGCGGACCACACCTCGCATCCGGTGGCGGCGTCGCCGTCGCAGTCTTCATAGCCGGCGCTGCAGACGAGCGTGCACAGACCGCCCAGGCAGCCGCGCGCTCCGTTCGGTCCCTCCGGGCAGGAGAGGTCGCAGTCCCCACAGTTGTCTGGGTCCTGGGTGAGGTCGACGCACCGGCCGTCGCAATCGGTGAGGACGCAGCCGGTGAGCCAGCACCGGCCGGCGACACAGCTCTCACTGGCGGCGCAGGTGGTGCCACAGCTGCCACAGTTGTTCCGGTCGAGGCGCTGGTCGACGCACACGCCACCGCACAGGGAGAAGCCCGCGGCGCAGGCCAGCGCGCAGGTCCCGCCCGCGCACGTGCTCGTCCCGTTGGCGTCGCCGGGGCACTCGTCGCCACAGCCGCCGCAGTCGCTAACGCTCGTCGCGAGGTCGACGCAGCTCGCTCCACACCGAGTGAACGGCGCCTTGCAGCCGAAGCCGCAGGCGCCATCGTTGCAGGTGGGCGTGCCGTTCGGGGGGGCGCTGCAGACCAGGGCGCAGTCCCCGCAGTTCGCGGTGTTCGTCGCGAGCGTGACGCACTTCCCGTCGCAGTCGGTCTCGCCGGTCGAGCAGCTCGCGGCGCAGGTGCCGGCGGAGCAGACCAGACCCCGGGCGCACTTCGTCACGCAGTCACCACAGTGGCTCGGATCACCGTCGACGTCCACGCACTTCCCGTCGCAGTCCTCGTAGCCGGGGCCGCACGCGATGCCACACAGCCCGCCGATGCAGGTCGCCGCGCCGTTGGCCACCGAGAGGCACACCCGGCCGCAGGCTCCGCAATTCTGTGGGTCCGAGAGCGTGCGCAGGCAGGAGCCACCGCAGCGGCTGAAGCCGGCATCGCACGCGACGCCGCATACGCCGGCCGTGCACGTAGCCCGGCCGTCCGCGGGCACTGCGCAGGCGCGGTC
Source organism: uncultured Polyangiaceae bacterium (assembly GCA_964404725.1). Classification (GTDB taxonomy): domain Bacteria; phylum Myxococcota_A; class Polyangia; order Polyangiales; family Polyangiaceae; genus JAFGBI01. The sequence continues at coordinate 8,091 of CAYOLF010000123.1, read as the reverse complement.
GCAGTCGCCGCAGTGCGCCGGGTCCGTCAGCGCGTCGACGCACGCGCCGCCGCAAGCCGTGGTGGCGCCGGGGCAGGAGTCGGTGCAGGCGCCCTCGCTGCACACCTCGATCGCGCTGCATGCCGCGGCGCAGCCGCCGCAGTGGGTCGGGCTCGACTGGGTGTCGACGCACGCGTTTGCGCAACGAGCGAAGCCCGGCTGACAGACGAAGTCGCAGCTCCCTCCCGCGCAGGTCGCGGTGGAGTCGGAGGGGACCTCGCAGGGGTGGTCGCACGCGCCACAGTGCTCGGGGCTCGACTCCGTGTCGACGCACGACGTCCCGCATGCGGTGAAGGCGCCGTCGCAGCGCGCCCCGCAGCGTCCGTCAGTGCAGGTCGGCGTCCCGTGAAGCGGGAGCGGGCAGGCCGCGTCGCACGCCCCGCAGTGCTCGGGGTGCGTGGAGGTGTCGACGCAAGCACGGTTGCAGGTAAAGAGGGGCGGCGCGCAGGCGTCGGCGCAGACGCCGAGGCTGCACACGGCGCTCAGTGGGCAGGCGGTGTCACACGCCCCGCAATGGGCCGGGCTCGATTGCAGGTCGAAGCAACCGCCGTCGCACGCGGCGTGGCCGTCGTTGCAGGTGCGTCCGCAGCTGCCAAGATCGCAGGTGGGGCGCCCATTCTGCACCGCCGAGCAGGCGGCCCCGCAGGTGCCGCAGTGGGTCGGGTCGGTGTCGAGGTCGACGCAGACGTCGCCGCACGCGGTCGCCTCGCCGCAGACGAAGTCGCAGCGCCCGTCCACGCAGACCGGCGTCGCGCCTGCGGGCGCCGTGCAGACTGCGTTGCACCCGCCGCAGTGCCGTTCGTCTTCGCGGAGCACGACACAGGCGTCGCCGCAGACGGTCTCGCCTTGCTCACAGCTCGTTGGACTGCCGCCGACGCCGCCCCCGCCGTTGTCACCGCCCCCGCCGCCATCGCCGTTGCTCTTCGCGGCGCCGGTCGACCCGGACGAGCCGGCGAGGTCGGTCCCGCCCTGCCCGTCGCCTCCATCCGTCGAGGTCCCCGCGGGGATGCACTCGTCGCGGCTGGTGTCGCAGACGAAGCCCGGGGAGCAAGCCCCTTCTCTGTCACAGGCACCGCTGTCCAGGCGGGACGTCAGGTCCTCGGCGTCGCAACCGAACGGCACGGTGGCGGCCAGGTAGAGGAGGAGGCCGGCAACGCCCGAAGTGCCGCACCAGTGGATGCGCCTCATAGGAAGCTTCCTTGGACGGAGCAGCCCTGCGGTCCGCAGGTCACGGCGGTGTCTCGACGCGCGCGGCCTCGCGAGAGATCGACGATGAGCAGCGTGGCCCCGACGAGGGTCACGCCGGCGCCGACGCCGGCGAGGATGAGCGCGGTCTGCCGTTGGCTCTCCATCCGCGTGTAGGCATCGTGTCGCGCTATCTGCGTGGACTGCTCCTTCACGTCGTCTGCGCTCTCGCGTCGTAGGCCCTCGAAGACCCCGGCGCCGCCCCAAGCGCCGAGCCCGATCCCGAAGGTCACGTAGGTGAGCGGCCGCACGGCGCGGTCGTGCCTCGCTCGGGGCGGTCGATCGAGAGCATTCGGAGCGGGAGCGTCGCGGTCCACCGCCACCGGCTCGATCGGGGGCGTCGCCTCGAGCTCGGCGCTCACGTCGAGCGCGCGGTGTGGCAGTAGCCGGAACCCTCGCTCGGCGGAGGCGTGGCCCGCGAGGCTGAGGACGAGGTGGTGGCTGCCGGGACGGAGCTCGCCGGTCCAGGGCGTCACGCCGACGGTCAGCCCGTCGAGGTGGACGGCGGCGCCCTCCGGCTCGCTCAGGACCGTGACCTGCTGAACCCCCGTGACCTGCAGCGCCCGCTCGAGCTCGCCCACTTTCTGCTGCACCTGGGCCCGGTCGGCGGCCGTGGGCGCCTGGCGCAGGTAGTCACGGTAGCAGCCGAGCGCGCCGGCGCTGTCGCCCAGCTTCTCGTAGGCGCTCCCGATGTTGAAGGAGAGGACTGGGTTGGCGAAGAGCGCGCGCGCCCTCAAGAAGGCTTCGATCGCGTCCGGGTAGCGGCCTGCCGCGTAGTGAGCGAGCCCGACCCGGAACAGCGCTCGGGACTGGGTTTCGGAGGCCGCCGTCACGGCGGCCGCGCTGGGGGCCGGACCGGCTTCGGTCGCCGCCGCCGTCGAGCCGAGCAACGTCGCTGCGATGACGAGCGTCGTCCCGAGCTTGGCACCGAGCGTCGTCATCCTGGAGCCCGCCCTCAGAAGGTGGTCTTCACTTCCAGCGCTTCGCTTCGCGAAGGCGGGGAAGGGGTGGGCCGCGCGCTCGGCGTCGAAGTGGAGGAGGCGACCGAGGGGCGCACGAGGCGCGGCGCCGGCCAAGGCGAGACGCGCGCTGGCCGGGGGACGAGGGCGCGGGTGCGCGCGCTCGGTCCTGGAGGGCAGGCCTCGCTGGGGTGGATGCTGGCGGCCGGTGTCGCCGGCTCGTCGGCGGGAGTCACCCGCGGCTCGGTGCCGCGCTCGACGTACCCGGCCACGAGGCCCCCGGTCACCAAGCCCCTCGTCAGTGGGCCCTCCGTCACGACGGCTTCCGCGGCGACGGCCTCCGCCACCATGGGCGTCGCGGCGGGGCGGTCGGGAGTCGAGCGTGGGGCGCCGACACCGAGCGAGAGGTAGACCAGTCCGGCCATCCCCAACGCGCTCAGCGCCGCGATCCCGGCGTGGCGCGGGACCGCGCGCCGCGACGCGACCGGAACGGCACGCCGGCTCCTCGCGGTGCGCTTCGAGGCTGCTGCCAGGCTCGGCGACGCGGAGGCGTGATTCGGCACACTCCGACGGGTCGTGCCCGGGTGGCGCACCGAGGCGGTCGGCCGGCTCGATTGCCGTGAGTCCGGCGCCAAGACCATCGATTTTGGTCCCGGTTCGCACTGCATCCGGTCGAGGACGTCATCGCTGGGCACCCAGCTCTGGCGCGTCTGCAGCCAGGTGGTGACGAGCGAGGCACCCGCGAGGTCTTCGTGCACGTCGCGCTCGAGGAGCCAGTACGCGAGCGCCGTGCCGATGGCGCGCATGGACGGCCACCGCACGGGGGCGGGCTTCTCGAGCCCGCGCTCGATGATCCTCCACAGCACTTCGTCGCCGTCGGCCGGCGCGCTCAGCGGTGTCGGCGGGTCCATGATGATCTGCCGCATCAGCGCGTTGTGCTTGGGCTCCCGGAAGGGCATCGCTCCGCTGATCGCCTCGTAGAGCACCACCGAGAAGGCCCAGATGTCGGTGCTCGCGTCGACCTCCTCACCGAGCGCCTGCTCGGGCGACATGTACGCGGGGCTGCCGAGGGTGGTGCCCGCCTCGGTCAGGCGCGCGGAGCCGAAGGAATGGAACTGAGCCACCCCGAAATCGAGGAGCTTCGGCTGGATCTGACCGTCTTCGGCCCGGGCGAGGAAGATGTTGGCGGGCTTCAAATCGCGGTGGACGATCCCGTTGTCGTGGGCGACGGCCAGCGCGTGAGCGATGGGAAGCAGGGTGCGAACCGCGGCGATCGCCGTCATTCTTCCGCCGGAGTGAAAGACCGCGGCGAGATCGTCACCGACCAGGCGCTCCATCACGATGTAGGGGGCCCCCTGCGGGGTCTTGCCGAAATCGAAGATGCGGACGATGGACGGGTGGCGCAGCTTGGCCGCGGCGCGAGCCTCGTGGAGCAGGCGCTCGGCGAGGTTGGTGTGGCTCGCGTCCGCCCGGATGAACTTGATGGCGACCTCGCTGTCGAGCGCCTCGTTGCGCGCCACCCACACCGTGGCCATGCCCCCCTCTCCCACGCACTCCAGGAGGCGGTACTTGCCCTCGATGAGCGCGCCCGCCTCGAGTGAGTCGCGTGCGCCGTCCGTCGGATCAGTGATCCGCAGCTCCGGCGGTTCTCCCTTCATGCTCACGACTCGCACCAACTTTCCACGCTGCCATGTCTCGTTTCGATCAGAGGATGTCGCTGTGATTCCTCACCCGCTGGCCGACCACGCACGGTGCGAGCCAATGAAAGCAGGCTCAACGACTACGACGGGTTACCTCCGATTTCTTCGGCCGGATGGCGCCGGCGCCATCAAGATGACTTGCCGAGGGGATCATTTCGATGGGGCGGATGCTTCCGCGCACGGCTCGTGCGACGACGCGCCCTCGGGTCCGTCGTCTCGCCCGGAGGGTCGGGGAGAGGTCGAGTCCCTCGACCGCACGCCGAACGTCTCGCCGCCCCGGGGCCATCGAATTGAGCGGAATGAGGACGTCATCTTGAACGAGTTCGCGCGGGCGGCTACCCAGTGGTCGCAAGACCGCGCGCGTCGACCGCGAGGAGCCCATGGGCGACGCGCAGCGCGAGCCGCAGGTAGCGGCCCCAGGTGCCGAAGCCGCCCTGCGCGAGCACCGACGAGGCCAGATCGAGCGCGGAGGTCACGACGGCGAGGGATTTTCGCTGCTCCGCGCGGGCCAGCGCCATCTCCGTTCGAGCGATGAGCATCCGCGCCACCGCCAGCTCCTTGCGCAACGAGAGTTCCGCGTGTTTCATGAGTTCACCTCGAAAATGCTGCCCACGTCACGCGCCGCTTCACGCCGCGTGAGGGAGAAGAAGGGACGCCGCAGGAGGCGGCGCGTCTGCGCAGCGGCCACCGCCGCGGCCAGGAGGTTGACCACCACGATCGCCGCGAGCGCCCACAGGGGTTGCTGGTGAAATGCCAGGACGACGGCCGCATTCAACGCCAGCCAGCCGGCGATCCCGCTCAGGGCAGCGCAGATCAACCAGGCCATCGCCGCCCCCAGGGTCTGGCGAAACTCCAGCCATTCTAGCGCCGAGAGCTCGCGGTGCGCCGTCCACAGATCGAACAGCGCTCGAGCTCGAGGTGGTCGCTCCGCCATGGCGGTCAGTGCCGAAATGCCACGGCACCCACCAGGACGCCGATGAGGACGCCGGCGCCCGCGGCGACCCCGATGGACTGCCAGGGCTTCTCGTGGACGTAGGTGTCGGTGTCGGTCGCTCGCCTGGTGAGCCCCGCCTCGAGCTTCTTGAAGTGCGCGCGCGCTGCCTCCAGGTCGGCCTCCAGGCTCGTTCTGAGGTCGCTGAGCTTGTCCTCGCCCAGATCGGCGGTCGCTGCGACGAGGGCTTCGGCCCCGTCGATGACCCTGCCGAGGTGAGACTCGCCGTTCCGGCGTTTTGCGTCCCTGTTCGCTACTCTGGTCATCGTCACGATGGTCTCCGATCTTCCGGCCGCGTGCGGTGTCTGCCCGCGGCGCGTCGAGCGGTCAGTGCAAGCGGCGTGCCGTCGTCCGCAGCCGGGACGGTGATGCGCACGGTTCGAGGTACGGCATCGAGTTGCCGCCGGTTTCGTTGGCCGCTCCCACCCGGTCCGCACCCGCAGACGAACTGGCTGCCCGAGCACCCTGAGAGGTCGCGGCAAGAACTGCCGCTTGACGGCGAACTGCCGAATACCAGCGCTACGCGGAGAAATGATCCGCGTAACGCGTTGATTTGGTGAGTACGGGAGCTCCGTCTTGGGTTCGTCGTCTACGGCGGCACCAACCGCGAAGACTGGTGCGATCTCGGTCGAGCACGTCCAGACCACCCCGAGCGATGTCGACTCGCAGTTGGTCCCGATGCTCCGGCTCGACCTGCGCCCCGCGACGACGAGGGCGAACGCCCGTCCTTCATGACGCCAGTGGGCGCCATAGCGCGCGCCGATTCGGACGGGATGGCCGAGACTGGTGTGTCGCGGCGCCGGTGCTATCATTGCTAGCACCGTGGCGCAGCTGGTAGTACGGCAGTTGGACGAAGAGCTGGTGCACGCCCTCAAACAGCGCGCGGCTCGGACCGGGCGCTCCGCGGAGGCAGAGCACCGCGAGATCCTGCGGGAGGCGCTCGCGTCGGAGCTCCGTCGCCGGAGCTTCAAGCGGTTCCTCCTCGAAATCCCTGCGGTTGGCGAGGACGCGGACTTCGTCGTGGCCCGCGATCTGCCCCGTGAGCCGGCGCCGTGAGGTACCTCATCGACACCAATGTGCTTTCGGAGCTTCGCAAGGGACCCCGGGCGCACCCGTCGGTGCGCCGCTGGTTCGAGGCCGTCGAGGACGAGGCCGTCTTCACCTCGGTGCTGGTCTTGGGAGAGCTCCGCCGCGGGGTCGAGTCGATCCGGCGCCGCGACCCCGTGGCCGCCGCGGCGCTCGAGCAGTGGTTGGCGCGGCTGCGGGAGCAGTTCGCGGATCGGGTGCTGCCTATCGATGCGGCGACGGCCGAGCGCTGGGGAAGGCTGAACGTCCCCGATCCGGTCCCCACCGTGGATGGCCTACTAGCCGCCACCGCGCTGGAGCACGGGATGACGCTGGTGACGCGCAACGCCAGGGACGTGGAGCGCACGGGGGTGTCCACGTCGAACCCCTTCGGGGAGTGACCGGCGGCACCGCCTCGGCCGCAACTCGCGCGACGCGGTCCTCGAGCCGGCGGAGCCACCTCATCGTGGAGTCCGGAACGCCGCGCGATCGAAGCCCCGTCACCCGGCGCTCCACCACCGGCCACCCGGCGGCACGGGATCGGGCTCCCTTCGATCGCTCAGCGGGTCCCGTCGGGGACCACCGTCGTTCGGCGGCGGGTGGCGATCGTTCGGCGGCGGGTGGCGATCGTCCGACGGCGGGTGGCGATCATTCGGCGGCGGGTGGCGATC
>CAYOLF010000123.1:0-1321 GCA_964404725.1 uncultured Polyangiaceae bacterium | reverse complement strand
CGGCGGGTGGCGATCATTCGGCGGCGGGTGGCGATCGTCCGGCGGCGGAACCATCGTCGCCGGGCCGCGTGTGGGGCTCGTTTGGCGGCGGGTGGGATTGCGCGGGCGGCGGGAACGGCTCGCGGAGGGGGTGGAGTCACTCCGCGGCGGGGGGTGGAATCACGTCGCGGGGCAGGGAGCGGCTCGCGCAGGGGGACGGAGGCGCTTCGCTGACGACGGGACCACCGTCACCCGTCCAACAGCGCCGACGCTCGGGGCAAAAATGCGGGGATTCGTGGGCGTCGCGGCCGGCCGGAGGCCGCCGTGTTCCGCCGGCCGACGCGTGAACGGCGTGGGTCGCCGGGCCGTCGCGGCCGGCCGGCTCGCGCCCGGCGACGCCTCAACGTTTCGGCTGCCGAGCGCCTCGTCGAGCGCCTCCACGACGAGCGACTCGGCGACAACCTCGCGCTCGATACGCAGCCAGGGACGTAGACGAGCGACCGCGCCGGCGCCCGCGCCCGCGCGCTGCCGACGCCAGCTCTGGGGTTGCCCCCACCCGCGGGCCTTTGGCCCGCGACCTCCCCCAAAGCCGTGCTCGGGCCGTTGGCCCTGCGCGCGGCTGGGGGAGGTGCGCGGCGTCACTCGCAGATCGATCGTCTCCTCGTCCCGCTGGGCCCGGAGGCGCGGAGGGGCTCGAGGGGGGTCATCTCACCTCGATTCTACGGGGGTCAGATCGGTGGCCGGCTTCGGGCCCGCCGCAGGCCGGCGCCAGGACGAGCAACAGCGCGGCGGCGGGCATCAACGCTACGGCGGGCGGGCGCTTCTTCATGAGTGACTCCATCACAGCTTCTCGAGCTCGAGGACGAAGAGGCAGAAGTTGAGCGGCTCGACGTAGGTGGTGCACGTGGAGTCCGTCGGCGCCATGCCTCGACTGAGCAACACCGGGGGCACCTCTCCCGGGACCGCCGGGTCAAACGGCCCCGCGCCGCGGTGGACGAGGAACGAACCGGTCCATGGACGGCCGCACCCGTCCACGGACGTGCAGCAGTGCCTCGCAATCCCCAGCAGCACGTTGCCGCTGGTGCGGGCGTCAAATATGCTGGCGGGTCCCATCACGACCTTCTCCGTGTCCCGAACGCTGAGGCCCACCGTCGAGCAGGGGCCACGGCTCCAGGTTTCGAGGCGCTGGACCACGTCGATGACGAGGGTTTCTCCGAGCACGAGGTCACGCTCGGCATTGCAGTCCGCCAGGTAACTTTCCACACTGGAGTTCGGGCCGAAGAACTCGGGGAGGTCGTACTCGAAGGTGCTCGCCGAGTCGTACACCTCGAGCACCCGCGCC
>CAYOLF010000122.1:5653-16089 GCA_964404725.1 uncultured Polyangiaceae bacterium | reverse complement strand
GACACGACCACCGGCGGCTCCGCGAGCGGCGGGCGCGCGAGCGGCGGGCGCGCGACGGGCGGCGCGAACGTGGCCGGCGCCGAGAGCGAGGGCGGTGCGGCGACGGGCGGGCGCGCGATGGGCGGCGCCCCGGGAGGTGGATCGCCGGCGGGCGGCGCCCCGGGAGGGGGATCGCCCGCCGGAGGATCGTCGACAGGTGGCGCCCCGACAGGCGGCGCCCCCGCCGGCGGCACCGGCGGCCTCGACTGCGAGCAGGCGGATTGCCTTCGCGCCATCGAATGCGTCGAAGAGTGCGGCGGCGCGATCAGGACCAGCGGTTGCTGCCCCTGTCCGGAGGGCACGTTCGACTCCATCGCGTGCGGGCGCGGCGGCGCGGGCGGCGCGACGACGCCGGACACGGGCGGCGCGGGTGGCGCGAGTACGGGCGGCGCGGACACGGGCGGCGCGGGCGGCGCGGGTGGAGCGAGCACGGGCGGTGCGGACACGGGCGGCGCGAGCACGGGCGGCGCGGGGGCTGGTGGAGTGGGTGGCGTCCCGGCCGCGTGCGACGTCGGTTGCACACCGACGGTTGAGTGCGACGAGGAAGGCATCCTGTGGGAGTGCGGGGGGAGCCACGACAACCAGGGGATGGCCGACGCGGGCTGCGTCGACCTGGCCACCGGGATCCAGCGCTACTGCTGCCCCCTGACCGCTTTCGCCGAGTGCCTCCCGCGGATCGAGATCGACCGCGACGTCTACGCCCTGCGCGAGCAGATCAATCCGCGCTGGGAGAACCCCACCGACGAGAGCATCTTCCTGCCCGGCTGCGGCACGGTGGAGATCGAGCTCCAGAGCGGCGACGCATGGGAGTACATCGGCCCGATGGTGCTCTGCGCCTGGGAAGGGGTTGCGGTCGAGGTCCCGCCCGGGGCGAGCTACGTCGAGCCGCTGGCGATGTTCAGCGAGGCCGGCACCTACCGCTTCACCGGTGGCTACTCGGTTGGCTTCACCCCCGGTGAGGGGCTGAGCCAGGCGGGCTGCAGCCGCGGACCGATCCCGGTGGTGAGCCGCGCGTTCGACGTGGAGTGAGGCGCTGCGGGGGGCGGCGGTGGTGGTCCCGGAAGTCGCTGCAGAGCGGCAGCCGGAGACGCAGGCGAGGACCCGGGTTATCAGCACGACCGGAGCGGGGACGGGGCGGCGTGCGAACCGAGAACTGGGTCTTCCAGCCTCCGACTGCCCACTCCGTCACCGCCGCCTGCGGGTCCCCCTACGCCGGAAATGGCACTGGCCGAGGGCATTCACCCTCGGCCAGCGCTCGTCGCTCACCGCGACGCCGGTGCCAGGTCGCGCACCGTTCTCGGGACTTACGGCAGCCGTCCCTCGATGACGAGGTCGTCGAAGGCCACGTCCGATTGCCACCCCCCGATCGCGAGCGTGCCGTCGGTTCCGCCGTAGCACGCCCCCTCGAGCAGCAGCGAGCTTGCGTTCACGGTCCAGGACATACCCATGGCACTCAGCTCGAGGATGCCGCTGTACGGAAGACCTCTCTCCACGGGAGCGGTGTCGGTGGTCGCCGTGGCCGTCCCGTTGAACGTGACCAGCCGCCCATCGAAGCGATGGATCCCTCCGCAACCGACCGCAGGAGTCCAGTTCCCGTCCCAGATGGTGTTCACGTAGACGTTCACGTGGTCCCCGGAGAGGAGCTCGGCCCGATAGGTGACGCTGTCGATGTGAAGGTCGTAGTCGAGGAGGACCATCTTCAGCGACTCCGCCCCGTCCAACCCGCTCACCACGAGGCGGCCGTCGTTCAGCTCGCGTCGCGTTTCGCCCACGGTCGCGGGCACGAAGTCGAACTTCTGCTGCTCGTCGGAGAAGTCGTAGCTGATGCGCACGCGACCGTCAGGCAGATCCTCGACAGCGCCGTGAATGGCGTCAGGATCGTCTTCGACGCCGTCCGACTCGAAGCCCTCCACCGTTCCCTCGAGCACGAGGTTGTCGAAGGCCACCGTGGAGGCGTACCCGCCCAGCGCGATCGTGCGATCGGTCCCGCCATAGTACGGGAAGTACGCGGTGCTCGCCACGCCGTCCACGCTCCAGACGAACTCCGTCTCGGTGGTGTCGATGCGGCCGGAGTAGACGGTGCCGGCGGTTACCCCCGCGCCACCGATCATGAAAGCCTCCTGGTTGGCTACGGCGAGGCGACCATCGCCGCGGTGGATCATCCCATAGCCCTGGGCGGGACTCCAACTGCCGCTCGGCGCGAGGCCCACGTACACGTTGATGTGATTGCCCTCGAGCAACTCGGCCTCGTAGAGCATCGTGTCGACCTTGAACCCGGTGACGAGGTCCGCCTCGATCAGGCCGGAGGCCCCAAGATTCCGCACGACCAGGCGTCCGTTCACCAGTTCGAGCGCGGTCGTCGCCGTGTTGAAGGGCGCGAAGTCCAGGAGCTGCTCGGCTGCCTCGAAATCGTAGGTCACCCGCACCCGGTCGTCCCCGATCCACTCCACGTCGCCATGGAGCCCGGTGTCGGGCTCATCAGGGCCGGGCGTCCCGATGCTGAGCGCGCCGGTGCTGGGATCGAGCGTCGCCTGGTAGCTGCCGAGCGCGGGGTAGCGAACGGAGAAGTACCGTCCCGCCGGGACGATGGTGGTCTCCGCCATCCCGTCCGCCGGGACCGAGAGCGTGGTGGCCGCGGTCGGACCCATGGCGACCTGGCTGGTACCCCACCCGTCGAGTTGATTCGTGCGCGTCACGATGCACTGGTCACCCCCCGACACCATCCAGGACTGGTTCACGTCGAAGTCCAGCGAGAGCGTCCCTTCGCCCGTCAGCCGATTGCTGGCCCCCACGTTCCAGCTCGTGGCGTTGCAGCGCAGGTAGTAATACCCTTGCTGCGGCTGGGTCGCGACCGGGGTGACGTTGACCGTCCGCGCCGCGTAGTCCACCGTGGCGCGGTAGCGCCCGAGCTCCGGGTACCGAATGGTGACTGGCGTCGAGTTCACGGCGCCCAGCGTCCACTGACCCGGTGCGGTGACGACCGCGGGCGACGCGGTGCCGAACGAGGCGGAGCTCGACCCCCAGCCACTGGCCGAATTGGTGCGGGTGACCACGCACTGGTCGCCACCCGTGAGCATGTACGCCTCGCGCACGTCGTACTCGAGCGTGAGGAGCCCATCGTCGTCGGTATCGGTGAGGCGATTCGTCGCGTCCGCGTTCCAGCTGGTCGCGTTGCAGCGCAAGAAGAGGAACTCGTCGACCCCGACCAGCGCCTGGCCCACCTGGCCGATTCCAGCAGTGGTTTCGCCTCCGCAGGAGACGACACCGGCCAACGCGATCCAAACCCCAACCCCGCCAAAGACTCCGCGATTTTTCATCTTGTCCTCCGTTGCTCTCCGCCGACGCTCCCGGAGCCATCTGGCTCCAGGATCACAGCCGAACCTGAACCCAATGGGGCCCTATCCGAGATGAGAGGAGCCCCCAGACGCCCGACGATCACCCCTAGGGGTGAAACCCGTCGGGGGGCGTGATGGGGAGCGGACCGCCCTTCGCAGGAAGAAGATGCGGCAATCCTCATCGAGGCGAATCGTGTGCTACCTAGGGCACCCGGCGCAAGACATTTCTCTACATTCGGCCGGGGTGTGTGCAGACACGAGGTGGCAGGCCACGCCTCACGCTGCGTCCCGCGCTCTTGGGCGCGGGACGTCGCGTGGAACGCCCCGCCGACCCTGAGAATTTTCGCTATCCCCGGCGCTAGCGACAGGCGCCTCACACCAGCGCGCGTGACGGACCGGCCCGTGCTCGACGCGCCTCAGCGTCCACTGCCCTGCGCTACCACGCGAAATGGCTACCTGATCTGGCCGCACTGGCCGGGACCGCCCAGACCGCACACCCAGCCGGCATCACAGCTCCCGCAGTTGAGGGAGGCGCCGCAGCCATCCCCCGCCGCTCCGCATTCGACGCCCTGCTCAGCACAGCTCATCGGGCGACAGTTGGATGCGCCGCACCGGTTGGGTCCGCCGAGCCCACAGTACGATGCGGGTGGGCAGTCGCCGCATTCGATGGCCTGGCCACAGCCATCGCCGGCCGTCCCGCATTGGAGCCCCTGCTCCTCACAGGTGCGCGGGCGGCAAGTCGCCGTGCCGCAACGGTTGGGGCCGTCGGCGCCGCAGGTTTCTCCGACGGCGCAGGCCCCGCAGTCGAGCAGGCCTCCACAGCCGTTCCCCGCCGCCCCGCAGTCGTACCCGAGGGCTTCACAGGTCGTTGGCGCGCAGGTGTACGGATCGCACCGCCCCGGAGACAGCAAACCGCAGATCTCGCCGGGAGGACAGGCGCCGCAGTCGATGGCCGTGCCGCTCCCGCAGCCGTCCCCCGCCGCGCCGCAGTCGAACCCCTGCTCCGCGCAGGACTGCGGCGTACAGAGCGGGACGTACGGGGTCACGCAGGAGGACAGATCGAAGAGCATGAACTCGAGGACCAACTCTTGCGGCGTGAGGGCATCGCGAGGGCCACAGTTGAGTGGGAAGTCCTGCGTCGGATCGCTGCTGCTGACGTGGAAGTCGCTGTAGACGAACCTGCCGCACGACGTCCCACTCCCGTCGGAAACGGGGGTGTTGAACGTATAATGCAGGGGGACATGAGCCGTGCCATCGGGGACGGGCGCGGTGACCCAGGTCTGCCCCGGTGGAGTGACCGCCTCCACGCTGAAGCGCGGCTCGACCAGGGGGAAGGTCGCCGGTTCGGTGACGGGGGTGTCGAGGGCGCCAACGAGCCCGAGCCAGGCTGCGAACTCGGCGGCGCGCGGGTTCAGGGTCGGATCGTTGACGATGGTGCCCGTGTACTGGTCCGCCCCTCCCCGGCGGTCGCTCCAGGTCGCGGTGGAGCCGAACGGGTTCTCGTCACCGCCGATGCGCATGTAGGCGTGCGACCAGTGCGTCGCGAAGATCCGCCCGCCGCCGTTGGCATACTCCACCAGCTCTCGCCAGTGCGCGAGCGCGGGGAAGTACTGCACCTCACGGTCGTAGTCCGAGCCCTGGCAGGACAGGGCGAGCAGGTCGTAAGTGAAGAGCGGGCCTGGGCTGTCACCGTCCGCGACGTAGAGCGCCGTCTCCAATGGGGTCTGCTCGTCGATCCTGGTACCGGGGCCGGCCCCGTCCACGGTGGGCACCCCGCTGCCCCGGTAGAGGTGCACGCGCCCCGTCCCGCCGGGGTTGGTGAACTCCTCCGTGTCGATGCCCGCCTTCCATAAAAGGCACTCCACCCCATCGTGAGCCCCCGTGACGATGGCGACGGACGGGAGGTCCCCCTCGCGCTGGTTCTTGGGCAAGGGCAGCCTGCCGGCGTTCGGGAGCTCGTTGGCTTCGCAAGGCGTCGGGATGTCAACCTCGAAGCTGCGACGCCAGCGCCCGAGCTGGACGATCAGCAGGACGTTCTCTCCCACGGGGACGTTCGTCAGAGTGAAGCTGCCATCGACGCCCGAGTGGGTGGACACGAGCGGATCACCCGCGGCCGTCGCCTCGCAGACGTCGCAGGCGTGCGTGCGTGGCCCGAAGGGTTCCAGCCCTGGGTCGTGAGGGTCGTTCGGGATGTAGACGAGCGCGTTGTAGAGCGGGTTATGCCCGGCGGGGTCGAGGACGGTGCCGCTGACGCTCGTGGTCGTGCCGTCGGCGCAGTCCGGGATCTGGTCGCAAACGCCCGTGCAGCCGCAGCGGCCCGGTGCGTCCGGGTTGCCGCCGCAGATCCTCGGCAACGTACAGGTGTTGCCGCAATGGATGGTGCTCCCGCAACCATCGCCCTGAACCCCGCACTCGAAGCCGAGCTCGGCGCAGGTCGAGGGCTGGCACACCTGCGGTTCGGCACTGCATTGGCTCCGGCCCTCTCGAGTGACGCAGTCCTCTCCGCTCGGGCAGCTGCCGCAGTCGATGGTGTCGCCGCAACCGTCACCGTGGATCCCACACTCGATCCCCTCCAGGTCGGCGCAGGTCAGGCGCCGGCACTCCCCGGTTCCACAGCGATTCGGGGTGTCGGCTCCGCAGGTTTCGTCCGGCGAGCAGCTGCCACAATCTAGCAGTTCGCCACAACCGTCGCCAACGGAGCCGCAGTCGGCGCCTAGTTCTTCGCACGTCAGCGGGCGGCAGGGCGCGGCTGTCGCCGCGCATCGGTTCGGCACCACGGCACCGCAGGCCTCTCCGCTGGCGCAGGCGCCGCACTCGATGACGCCACCGCACCGGGTGTCCGTCACGGTGCCGCAGTCTGCGTCCAACGCCCTGCAGGTGCTGGGGCAGTCCACGCTGCCGTCCAGGAGCACCTCCCCGCCGGTACCGGGCACACCGTCGCGGCCGCCGGACCCTGGCTCATGACCGCCGGAGCCGGCGGCGGGCCGCGGGGCGGGGCCCCCCGCGTCCGCTTCGCCACAGCCCAAGAGAAGCGTGGCCGCCCCGGCTGCCACTACCCACCAAGCTCGCCCGTTCATGACACCGATCGGGGCCTTAGCCCGCGCGGGGGCAGCTCGGATCGCCGGCGGGGGCGATCTCGGTCACGCAGAAGTCGAACGGCGTGGCGTTCTGGTTGTGACCGGGCACCATCACCAGGATCGCGTTGATGGGCTGCTTGGAGTAGGGCGTGCCGCTGTCGTCCCAGCACTTGGTGTTGAAGTCGGACCAGGGGATGACTCCCGGCCCGGAGTACAGGGCGCACCAGCGGTGGTCGGCGCTGTCGGCGCCCAGGGTGTCCTGGATCTGGATGCGGAAGGAGTTCGAGGCGTTGTTGGTCAGGCTCACGTACAGACCCGTGCCCGTCGGGACGATCTCCGCGTTCGGCGGCTCCGACTCGCCCGTGTTTTCCTGGCCGACGTTGATGCCGATCATCGCGTAGCCGCCGTAGTCCGGATCGGCGCCCACGCTCCCCGTGGCGCAGAGCGGCGCGCCCGCCGCCTGGTCGCTGAAGCCCGCCGGCGATACGGTGCTGAGGTTGTCGGGGCCAGCGCCGGTCCACGCGAAGCCGTGCCAGCCGCAGACGGACACGAAGGCTCCCTCGCCGACGCTGAAGGCTCTGGTGCCCGTGGTCCCGCCGGTGCCCGGGAGGCTGCCGCCGGTGCCGGGGTTGGCGCCGCCGGTGCCCGGGGGCCTGCCGCCGGTTCCCGGGGGGCTGCCGCCCGTGCCGTCGACCACGCCACCAGTCCCGTCGGGGGCCCCCCCGGTCCCGGTGACACCGCCGGTGCCCTCCGGGATCTGGCAGGCGCCCGCGACGCAGGCCACGCCGGCATCGCAGGCGACGCCGCAGGCACCGCAGTTGGCGGGACTCGTCGCGACGTCGATGCAGACGCCGTCGCATGCCTCCTGCCCGAGCGGGCATTTGCACTCGCGCGCCTGGCAGGTCTGACCGGGGGGACAGGCGATGCCACAGCCGCCGCAGTGGCGCGAGTCGGTGTCGATGTCCACGCAGCTCGCCTCGCACTGCGTCTCCGTCCCGCAGTTCGCGGTGCAGGCGCCGTGCGAGCAGACCATGCCGACACACGCCGTTCCACAGGCGCCGCAGTTGGCGCCGTCGCTCTGGAGATCCACGCAGGCGCCCACGCAATCGGTGAGCCCGCCCTCGCAGACGCACTGGCCGCCCTCGCAGGTGGTTCCCGCGCTGCAGGTTGCGCCGCAGGCCCCGCAATTGGTCGGGCTGCTCGCCAGCGACACGCAGGCGTCGTCGCACTGGGTCGCACCAGCGGGGCACACGCCGTTGGATCCAGCGGGACCCGCCGCTCCGGTGCCGGGCAGCTCGGGGTTCAGCGCCGTCTCCGCGCAACTCGCCGCCGCGAGCCAGAGGACCGTCGACACCGCCGCCTGAAGGGTCCGCTTCGTGCTCGCCATTGCTTCCTCACCGGGTGGCTCGCAACGCTCGCTCGAGCGCCGCCGCTCCTCGGGACGCGCGCCACGCCACCGGGCACGCACCCCGACCGACACTGACCCCATTATGGAGAGCCTCTTTCCTCACGGAAGCAAGTCATGACGCGGGTTGGTCGCGGGACGCCGCCCAGGCGAGGTCCCCACCCAAATGAGAGGGAGGGTTGCCGGTGGCCCGTGACGAGAGCTCGGGCTCTAAATGAGAGGTCGCGACGCCCCCGAGGGGCCTCCAAACCCCCGTTTCCCCTGCGAATGCGCGCTGCTGGGGGTGGGCGGGGGACCGGAGCGGGTCGCCGCCACGGCGGGAGCCGACTCGTCCGCTGCGGGGACCCCGCCCGGCGGCCGCCCCTCGGCTCCGGCCCCTTCCCGGACGGAAGGCGACGGGCCGCCGCCCGCGGGGGGTCGGCGCCGCCGCAGTTGACGTGCTCGGGCGCCGCGGGAGGCGCCCGGCCCGACCGGGGCCGGGGCGCTCGTCAGCGACCGCCGCCCGGCTGGGTGCCGCGGGCCAAGGCCAGGAGCGACGAAACCTCCTCGTGCCGCTCGAGGGAGTGTCGGAGCGGCATCTGCTCCTTCACCCGATAGCGATTGCAGCGCCCCGCCCGACGGCGCTCAAGGTACCCAGCGGCTTCGAGGTCGGCGACGATCCGCTGTACCGCGCGCTCGGTGATCCCCACCAGCGTCGCCACGTCGCGCATCGTAGCCGACGGCTGCTTCGCGATGCACAGCAGCACGTGCGCGTGGTTGGTGAGGAAGGTCCAGCCGGGCGCGTCCGGCTGGGGGGAGGTCCGCGAGCTCCGTGGCTTGGCCGCCGCGGGCCGCCGCGCCGCTGGTGATCCGGTCATGCCGTCGCCCCTCGCCGATCGTGGTCGGAGCGACCGGGCTGGCCGCAGCCCCATCGCGGCTCCGTCCAGTCGCGGACCGGCGCAGGGGGGGCCAGGGGTCGTGGCACGGCTGCGCAGCGCTCCGCCAGGATCACCCGCCGTCCATCGCACCGGCTGCCGGCGGTGGCAAGCCGCCGGGCCCGCTGGCGAGGCCCCCGCGAGCGATTCTCCCGAGAAACGCGTTGCGCCCATCCACGATCGCAGTTACACGAAATGCGTTTCGCATATCGCAAGACGCTGCCGCGCCCCCGTGCACCTGGACGAGCGCCAAGGGTCGTCCGGTCCGGGGGCGGAGCCCCCCACCGAAGAGGACCCCCATGCACGCCCCGCCGAACGCTCGATCCCCGTCGCCTGCTGCGCTCCTGCAGGCCCTGGCCCGCGTGGCGCCCGAGATCGGCGCTGCGGTTTCGCGCGCGCCGGAAGTCATCCACCCCACCGGGCGTGAGCACCTCGTGGAACTGGCCCTCGGGGAAGAGGGGCGCGATCGGCACCAGGTCGTGTTCGACCTGCCCGACGGTCAACCCGTCGTCGAGGCCGAGGTGGTGCGGGTGCGCAACGGGGTGGCGGTCAACTACCCCGACCCGTACATGCGCCGCCGCGACCCCGACTCGCTGGTGGTCGGGGACTCCGGGCCCACGGACCAGCCGCGCTTCGGGGACCGCTTCGGCGCTCCGTTCTCGGACCTTCGGGCGGAGGTGTTGGGTTGGCTCCCCCGGCAACGGCTCGTGGTTCTCCCCTTCTGGGTCGGCGGTGAGGACCTGCGGTTCTCGGCCGTCCTGGTCTGCCCGGCGGAGGCGGCCTTCTTCGCGATGGCGCTCGCAGACCTCCAGCGCCCCGTCTTCGAGCCCATCACCGACCAGAGCGGGTGGCAGCCCCGTGCCGCCATCCTGGTCGCGCCGCCCTTCCGTCACACGCACTGCCTCGGCCGCCAGGTGGTGGTCCACAACCGCACCCCCTCCATGCACGAGGTCTTCTCGCTCAACCTCTACCCGGGCCCCAGCGCGAAGAAGGGCGTGTACGGCGTGCTGCTCAACATCGGCGAGAGCGAGGGGTGGCTCACGGTGCACGGCGCGACGGTTCAGGTAGTCACCCCGTACGACAACACCCTCACCATCCTGCACGAGGGCGCGAGCGGCGGCGGCAAGAGCGAGATGACCGAGTACGCCCACCGGGAGCCCGACGGGCGCCTGCAGCTCGGGAGGAACCTCGTCACGGGGGAGGTCCGCATGATCGCGATCCCCCAGGCCTGCGCGCTCCGGCCGGTGACGGACGACATGGCGCTCTGCCACCCGGCGATGCAGGCGGGCAGCGATAGACTCGTGGTCCGCGACGCCGAGGACGGCTGGTTCGTGCGGGTGAACCACATCCAGGCGTATGGGACGGACCACGAGCTCGAGCGGGTCACGGTGAGCCCCGCCCGACCGCTCGTCTTCCTCAACCTCTGGGCCGTGCCCGGCGCGACCTGCCTCATCTGGGAGCACCAGGAGGACGCGCCGGGTCGTCGGTGCCCCAACCCGCGCGTGATCCTGCCGCGCGAGCTGGTGCCCAACGTCCTGAGCGGCGAGGTGGAGGTCGACGTGCGAAGCTTCGGCGTCCGCGCGCCGCCCTGCACGGCCGAGGCCCCGACCTACGGCATCCTGGGCCTCTTCCACGTACTGCCGGCGCCGCTCGCCTGGCTCTGGCG
>CAYOLF010000122.1:0-5553 GCA_964404725.1 uncultured Polyangiaceae bacterium | reverse complement strand
GCTCGGCGCCTCCGGCGATCTCGACCCCCTGGGCCGCCGCATCATCACCTGGTGTCAGGACCACGGCGGCGTGGGTGAGCTCGAGGGGATCCTGGGCTGAGGCCCGCGGTCGCGCCCGGGCGGCGGCGGCGCCCGGCTGTGGCCCCCTTCCCGCCTGCCGCGTCACGAGGAGAGCGGTCCCCGTCGTGAGCGCCACGGCCGCGGCGGTCAGGAGCGCCCCGACGGGCGACCCGGAGGCGTCGCGCAGCGCGCCGCCGATGGGCGGCCCGACCAACGCGGCGAGCCCGTAGGCGAGGAACACCAGCGGGTAGACGCGGGCCACGCTCGCCGGTCCCAGTCGTCGCACCGTGTTGGCCGCGTACACCACGAACCCTGCGGCGAAGCAGAAGCCGACGGCGAGGGCGCCTGCGAGCAGCACCGCCGAGCGGGAGGGCGACGACGCGAGCGCGAGGATCGCGAGGCCCAGCCCGCCGAGCGCCGCGGGGGCGGTGATCCGATCGAAGCGGTCGAACAGGGCCCCCCAGATCGGCCGTCCCAGCGTGTTCCCGACCGCGAAGGCGACCACCATGGCGGCGCCGAGGACCGGTCCTTTCCCGCTGCCGGTCGCCAGCGAGGCGAGACCGCCGATGACCGTCAGACCGGCGAAGCTGGAGCCGAACATGCCGCCCGCGCTCCAGGCCAAGAACCGCCCACTCGCCCGCGGCACTCCCACCGGCGTCGCCGGCGCCGGCTGGGCCAACCGATCGCCGACCCAAAGGCTGGCCAACCACAGCCCCACCAGGCCCAGCGCTCCCTGGGCGGCAAACGCCGCGGGGACCGAGCAGCCTCGCGCTAGCCACGAGGTGAGGACGGGGGCGGCGACCGCGCTGCCGGCCGCGAACCCGCCCGTGACCAGGCCCGTGACCAGCCCGCGCCGCCTGGGAGCGGCCGTCACCGCGGCGGTGAGCGCGGAGACGTAGCCAACGCCGATCCCCGCCCCGCCGATGACACCGACGCCCAGGAGCGTCGCCGCCACGCCGGCGCCCAGGCTGGCCGCCAGCAGGTGACCGACCGAATAGACGACGGCCGCAACGCGCAGCAGCGTCCGCGCGCCGAAGGTCCCCAGCAATCGTCCGGCGACCAGCATGGACAGGGCGAAGCAGGCGATGGTGGTGCCGAAGGCGGCCTGCGCGGCGAGCCGTGAGAAGCCGTGCTCGGCCCTCAGCACGGGCTCGTAGACGCTCCAGGCGTAGACGCTGCCGATGACGAGGTGTGTCCCGACGGCAGCCGCCAGGGTGGCCAGGCCTCGCGTCGACTTCACCAACGACTCCGCGCCGACGTCCGAAGCTCTTTCTGATGCGACATAGGTTTCGGGAATCCCGTAGCGCATAAGCACGGAACGGGCAAGCGTCGCGCGCCGGCGGCGGCGACCCCCACCGTTCGAGCGCTGCACCGCGCGGGACCTATGGACGGACGAGCACACCTCGGCGCGGATGCTCGCGTATCACCTCGACGGATTGATCGACGTCTCCTCGCGGCTACTGCGCGGCGACCACCTCGACGCGCTCGACCAGGAGGCGCACCGCGGGCGCGGGATCCGCCTCGGTGCAATTGAGCGCGATCGCCACGCCCTTGTCGGTCTCCGGCCCCATGCAGAAGGGACGGTCGACGTCGAGCCAGTCGGAGGCGTGGGTGAAGCGCCCGTCTGGCGCCGGCAGCGGGGAGAGGCCGTCGACGAACTGCGAAGGCTCCTCGCTGCAGGCCGACTGCTCCCACCACCAGAGAGCAGGCGCCGATTCCGCCGAGCTCTGGTAGCGGACCCGGTACCGGACCTGGTGCTGGTTCGAGATCGTCGCCAGTCGGAAGGCGAGCATCGCCGCGGGGCCGCGCTCGTCCCAGTCGGTGCAGGCCGTCGAGGGTCCGCCGAGCTCGAGGCAACCGCCCGCCTCGCAGGGGGAACCCGCGGCGCCGGGCGAGTGGTAGGTCACGGCGCCGTGGGCGCCCTCGTGGGGCCCCGCGTCGAAGTCGATGAGGTTCGCGGGGAGCCCCGAGGACACCACCGTGAAGCCGCGGTCCGTCACCACCGCCTCGAACCCCGCGAAGCTCACCAGCGGCCGAGCGAGCTCGAAGGCTACCCGTCGACCCACGACCGCGGCAACGTCCGTGAAGCCCAGCGCCGCCGCCGGCCCCCAGGGCCAGCCCTGCCACTCGACGGGGAGGGGCTCCCCCGTCGTCCCGTCCAAGGCGGTGAGGAGCTCGGCGCCGTACTCGCCAAAGCGGAGGTGGGTGTCCCAGACCGTGCCCGCGGGGGTGGGCAAGTCGAGCCCCTGATCCGCGGCGAAGGTGAAGAGCCCGCCCGCGGGGACCGCGGGGCCCGGGAAGCTGTGGCGCGGCGTCAGGTGAGGGGTGTCGTGCTCGCGCAGCACCGTGACGGGAACCTCCCGGACCTCTGTGGCTTCGGGCCCGCAGTCGTAGTGGACCACGACGATCCCGTCACCAGCGAGCGACCGATCGCGGACGCGCAGTCGGAGCTCGGGGCGGTGCAGCGCACCGGTGGTCGAGTACTGCGCGGGGAAGACGAGCTCGTCGGGAGCGAGCGGGCTCGTCGCCACCGTGACGAGGTCGATGAGCGCGTCGATCTCGCTCGCGCGCGGGGGCGCGAGGTCGAGGGGCAGGTCGGCGGCCGTCACCGACGCAACGCAGCCCGACACCGAGGGCGGGTGGGCGATGGTGAGCAGGTAATGGCCTCGCAAGGCCTCGTACGTCGAGGCGCCGCCGTCGCCACCGGTCGCCGCGCTGCCCGCGGTCCCGCCGCCCGCTTGTTCGACGTGGCCGGCCGCACCCGCGGATCCGATCGCGGCGCCGGCGCCAGCGGTCGCGGGGGCGTCCCCGCGACCGGCCGCCCCCGCGGCGCCCGCCGTGCCGCCGGGCATCGTCTCGTCGCCGCCGGCCGTCCCTGCGGCGCCCGGGCCGGCGCCGGCCGTGGATGGAGCGGCGCCCGCGCCCGCGCCGCCCGTCGCGCCCGCGCCGCCCGTCGCGAGCGCACCACCTGTCACCGCACCGCCCACCGGTGGAGCGGCTCCTGACGAACCTTCCTGACCGTCCGTCCCCGCGGCGCCGCCTCCAGCGAGGGCTCCCCCCATCGCGCGCGCCCCCGCCTCGCCGCGCCCGTCGTCGTCCCTGTCCGAGGTCACCCTGCCGCGGCAACCGGTCGCGACGACCGCGGCGAGCAGCCCGACGAAGGCGAAACGCCCAGGTTGCCCAGTATCGGACGCCATCCCTACCATCCTACGCCCGATTCCCGCGCCCGCCCCTCACCCGCAGGTGGCGGCGTCGTCGTTGCCGGAGCAGGTACAGGTGGCGCCGAGCGGGGCGAGCCAGGCGTCGATGGCGCAGGAGGGCAGCAGAGGGTTGTTGGAGAAGGTGACGTCGCCCCGGATCTCGGTCACCCCCGAGAGCGCCTCGAGGCTGGTGAGCGCGGGGTGGTTGGAGACGGTCACCGACCAGGCGAAGCGCGTGAGCGCCTCGAGCCCGGCGAAGGACGTCAGGCTGGAGTTGCCGGAGACGGTGCAGGAATTGCCGACGGAGGTGACGCTGCCGAGCCCCGTGAAGTCCACCAGGGCCGAGTTGCCGGTGACGGACAGCCCCAGGTCGCCGATCCACGGGAGCCCTTCGAGCCCCGAGAAGTCGCGGAGCAGGGGGTTCTGGTTGACCTGGAGACCGGAAAGCGAGGCGAGGCCGCGAAGCCCACGAAGATCGGTCAGGGCGTCGTTGGCCTGGATCACGAGCTCGTCGATGGACTGGATGTTGTGCAGCCCTCGTCCGACCCGCCGCACCCCGCCGCGCAGAGCAGCAAGACACCCCCGAGGCACTCCCGTCGAAGCCTTCTCATCATCTCGCTCCCTGCCGCTGTCGGCCCAGCTCGGCGTCCGAGGCCCCCCGGCAGGAGGCCGCCGCGCGCCCGACCGCCTCCTACGCGGGGGGCGGCGCGGATCTACCCTGCGGGCGGCCACCCGCGTCGCCTCGGCGTTCCGCGCAGGGGGCGAGGCCCCCTGGGCTCGGCCGGAAACCACGGCCAGCAGTCAACCTCCAGTGGCGATGACGGTGGCCAGCAGAATCGTCAGACTCGCGACAAGCGTCGTTCGCGCACCGATCCGGTGGTCGCGTCGGCGCGCCGAGATCTCCACTTTCCACCCCCAGATCGGGAAGGGCGCGGAGGCTCGCGAGCGCGCATCATCGAGGCACCGGCAGGGGAAGAGAGTCTTGCGATGCGCCACCACGTCACCAGAAAGGTCTGGCCCTCGCTCACCCTCGCGCTCGTCGCGTCGATCGGCGTCGCGGCTTGCGGCGGAGAGGACGGCCCCGACGCGGACGCGACCACCGGCGGCCCCGAGACGGGCGGCGGCCCCGCGAGCGGCGGGCGCGCGACGGGCGGCGCCCCGGCCGGGGGATCGCCGGCGGGAGGATCGCCGGCAGGTGGCGCCCCGGCGGGGGGATCGCCGGCGGGAGGATCGCCGGCAGGCGGCGCTCCGGCGGGCGGCACCGGCGGCCTCGACTGCGAGCAGGTGGATTGCCTCCGCGCCTACGAGTGCGTCGAGCAGTGCGGTGCCGAGCCCCGCTCCAACGGCTGCTGCCCCTGCCCCGAGGGCACCTTCGACTCCATCGTGTGCGGGACCGGCGGCGCGGGCGGCACGACCACACCGGACACCGGCGGCGCGGGCGGCGCGGGCGGCGCGGGTGGCGCGAGCACGGGCGGTGCGGGCGCGGGTGGCGCGGCCTCGGGGGGCGCTGGCGGCGCGAGCACGGGGGGCGGGGGGGCTGGCGGCGTGGGCGGCATCCCGTCCACGTGCGACGTCGGTTGCACGCCGACGGGGGAGTGCGACGACGAAGGCACCCACTGGGAGTGCGATGGGAGCTACGACCACGAGGCGATGACCGACGCGGGCTGCGTCGACCAGGCCACCGGGATCCAGCGCTTCTGCTGCCCCCTGACCACCTTCGCCGAGTGCCTCCCGCGGATCGAGATCGACCGCGACGTCTACGCCTTGCGCGAGCAGATCGATCCGCGCTGGGAGAACCCCACCGACGAGAGCATCTTCCTGCCCGGCTGCGGCACGATGGCGCTCGAGCAGCGGAGCGGTGACGCCTGGGAGTACCTTGGTCCGTTGGTGATTTGTGGCTGGGAGGGGGTCGCGGTCGAGGTGCGGCCCGGGGCGAGCTACGTCGAGCCGCACGCGTCGCTCATCGAGGCCGGCGCCTACCGTTTCACCGGCGGCTACTCGGTCGGTTGCACCCCCGGCGAGGCGCTGAGCCAGGCGGGCTGTAGCCGCGGGCCGATCCCGGTCGTGAGCCGCACGTTTGCCGTGGAGTGAACCGCGGGCCTCGCGCGGTGGCTCGAGCGAGTGGGCGAGCGCTCTTGCTTGCGATCCAGGGACGGCAACGTCATCCGGCACGCGCCGCGGTGTTTCACAGCCGCCACATGATGTAGCTCGAGCAGAAAGGAAGGCCCGGCGAGCGCACCAACGCCGCTGCGGCAACGCGCGGTGGCGGTGGGGATCTCGGCGAGCACGAACG
>CAYOLF010000121.1:12715-16554 GCA_964404725.1 uncultured Polyangiaceae bacterium | reverse complement strand
CGCGTCACCTCGCCCCAGCCGGCGTCGCCGGTGGGGTGGTTGCCGACGCAGACGACGGCGACGTCGGCGCGCCGCGCGGCCCGGATGGCCGCGCTCACGTCGTTGTTGGTCGCCGCGAGCACCTCGACCCGCCCCCCCGCCCGCGCCCGGAGCCCATCGAGGGGCGAGACGACGTACGGGGGTGTGCCGCCGTACCAGTCGAGCAAGACCCGATCGGCGAGCGGCCCTATCACTGCGAGGGTCCGGACGGCCTCGGCGTCGAGCGGGAGCAGCGCGCCCTCGTTGCGGAGCAGCACGGCCGATTTGCGGGTGACGCGGCGCACCAGCGCCTGCCGCTCCGGCGCGCGCCAGGGCTCGGGCGCGTCGGCGGGCACGGCCGCGTAGGGGACCTCCGACTCGGGGTGGAGCAGGCCAAGGCGGAGCATCACGCGGAGGTTGCAACGCACCGCCCGATCGAGGTCGGCCTCCGTCACCAGTCCCCGCGCGTGCGCCCCGGTGACGGCCTCCTGGAATCGATCCAGAAACTGGGTGATGCCGGCGCGGAGCGCGGCGGCCGCTGCCGGCTCGAGATCGGGGAAGGCCTGGTGCGCCGTGACCAGGAAGCCGAGCCCGCCCCCGTCCGTGCAGATGATGCCGTCCTGGCCCCACTCCTTCACCGCCACCCGGCGCAGGATCGGGTGCACGGCGCAGGGCACGCCGTTATGGGCGTTGTACGCGGCCATGAACGCGCGGGCGCCGCCCTCCTCGATGGCCCGGCGAAACGGCACCGAGTAGTACTCGCGGAAGGCCCGCTCGTCGAAGTCCGAGGACGAGCGCTCGCGCCCGTCCTCGTTGCTGTTGGCGAAGAAATGCTTGAGCAGCGCGGCCGCTCGCCAGAACCGCGGGTGGTCGCCCTGTAGCCCCCGGGTGAACGCGACCGCCAGGGTGCCCGCGAGGTACGGATCCTCGCCGTAGCACTCCTCGGTGCGCCCCCAGCGCGGGTCGCGCCCGAGATCGGCGTTCGGGGCCCGGATCACCAGCCCGCCGCGGCGGAACGCGGGGTGGTGGAAGTAGTAGCGCGCCTCGTCTGCCGCGACCTCGGCGACGGCGCGGACCAGGTCCGGATCCCAGGTCGCGGCGAGCCCGATCGCCTGCGGGAAGCTCGTCGTGGGCAGCGGATCTTCCCCGCCCCACTGGCCTGGGCCGCCGAGGGTGAGCCCGTGCAGGCCCTCCACGTGCCCGCTCGCCCTGAGCCCGAGGCGCGGCACGCTCGGGTTGGTCCCCAGGCAGGCGATCTTCTCCTCGACGGTCAGGCGCCTGAGGACGCCCTCGACACGTTCGTCATCGGACAGGTCACGGTCAAGAATCGGAATCTCACCCCTCTCCTCCGGGGAGCCCCCGATAGGAATGTCACCCATCACAGCGCAAGATAACACGCGACCGGGATCGATCCATCGCGCGTCCGCTTGCCCGCGTTGACAGGCGAGGTGGGGTCGGGCAAACCTCTCCATCGCGATTGCGCCCTCGTCGGCGCGCCGCCCACCGCCAACGCCCCCCGCCACGCCATGGTGCACGCTCTACCACCCGGCTTGCGACTCCTCGCCTTGGTGCTCCCCCTCGCCGCCACGGCCGGCTGCGTGTGCCCCCCCTGCCCCGGTGCTGCGACGGGCGGAGAGGCCGCCGGCGTGCCAGAGCTCGCCTCCGGAACGCGCCTCGTCGTCTGGGACGGCGACGGCAACGGCATCGAGGGGGGCAAGAGCTGGGCGGACTGCGACACCAAGCCGAGTTGCGTCGCCGCCGTCACCCCCACCAAGGGCGTGGGCCGCGACGGCAGCACGGGGCTCGTCTTCCGCGCCAAGGGGCCGCAGTGGAACGGCTTCGGCTGGAACTGGTTCGGCTGGTACCCGGAGACCGCCGGCACCGACATCCGCGGCTACGATCGGGTCCGGTTCTGGCTCAAGGTGGAGGCGAAGAAGCCGGAGCTCGCCCCCGAGGCCGGCAGCCTCACCTTCACGCTCGGCTGCAGCAAGGACAAGAAGAACAGCGCCAGCGCCGCGGTGAACAAGTACACCGACGACCTCCTCGACGGGGAGTGGCACGAGGTGGTGATCCCGCTGGCCGATCTGTACATCGGCAAGGAGGGCGCCGAGTTCGATCCCGGCTCGGCCTGGGAGTTTCGTCTGTCGAGCTGGAACCCGACACTGCGGGACTTCTCGGTCGTCGTCGACGACGTCGTGTTCGAGAAGTCTTGAGGGGAGCTGGGCGCCGGCGCCGGGGGACACGCGCTCCTTCGTCGCGGGCACGTGGTCCACGACCTCGACCGCGGTCCTTGACGGACCCCGGGCGTTGACGGCAGAAGGTCGCAGCCTCTCCTATTTTTCCCCGGAATCGCGCCGACGATGCCCCACTCTGCTCCCAACGCTCCGATCGAGCCTCGACCGTGGCTCCCCGCCGTCGAGGCCCTCCTCGCCCGGATGACGCTCGAGGAGAAGGTCGGCCAACTCTCCCAGCGCGCCTACCACGAGCACACCCACGAGGCCGCGCTCGACGCCGTCCGCGCGGGCGCGGTCGGCTCCTTCCTCAACGCCGCCGGCCGCGAGCTGAGGAACCACCTCCAGCGCCTCGCGGTCGAGCAGACCCGGCTCGGGATCCCACTCGTCTTCGGCCGCGACGTCATCCACGGGTACCGGACCATCTTCCCCATCCCGCTCGGGCTCGGCGCCACCTTCGACCCCGAGCTGGTCGAGGCGACGGCGGCGGCGGCCGCCGCCGAGGCCGCCGAGGACGGCGTCGACTGGACCTTCGCGCCGATGGTCGACGTCGCGCGCGATCCGCGCTGGGGTCGGGTCGCCGAGAGCCCCGGCGAGGCTCCGCACCACGTCTCCGTGCTGGGGGCGGCCATGGTGCGCGGCTTCCAGGGGTCGGATCCGGCCGCGCCCGATCGCGTCGCGGCCTGCGCCAAGCACTTCGTCGGCTATGGAGCGGCCGAGGCGGGCAAGGACTACAACACCACCCACATCCCCGAGTCGCAACTCCGCGAGGTGTACCTGCCGCCCTTCGACGCCTGCGTCGCGGCCGGCGTGATGTCGGTGATGACGGCCTTCAACGATCTGAACGGCGTGCCCATGACGGCCAACGCCAGGCTCGTCCGCGGCCTGCTCAAGGACGAGTGGGGCTTCGCGGGACTGGTGGTGAGCGACTGGGCCTCGATGACCGAGCTCATTGCCCACGGCGTCTGCGCGGACGAGCGCGCGGTCGCGCGCGTCTCGCTCGAGGCGGGCGTGGATCTCGAGATGGCCACCCTGGCGTATCAGCACCACCTCGCGGAGCTGGTGACCTCCGGCGTGGTGCCGATGGCGCTCCTCGACGAGGCCGTGCGCCGCGTCCTCGAGCTGAAGCACCGCCTCGGCCTCTTCGAGCGCCCGTACGTCGAGGCGCCCGCGGCGAGCGTGGCGCTCTCGCCGCAGCACCGGGAGCTCGCCCGCCGCGCCGCGCGCCGGAGCGTGGTCCTGCTCAAGCACGACCCTGCCGTCCTGCCGCTCGGGACCGCCCTGCCGCGCGGGGCCGGGCCCGGCTCGATCGCGCTGGTCGGCCCCCTCGCCGACGACCCGCGGGAGCAGCTCGGTTGCTGGGCGTTCGACGGCTCGCCGGAGCACAGCGTCACCCTCCTCGCCGCACTCCGCGAACGACTCGGCCCGGCCGCCCCCCTCTGCCACGAGCCCGGCCTCGCGCACGCCCGGGACTCGAGCACGGCGGGCATCGCCGCCGCCGTGACGGCCGCCGCGGCCGCCGACGTCGTGATCGCCGCGCTGGGCGAGAACGCCGAGCTCAGCGGCGAGTGCCGGAGCCGCGCCTTCCTC
>CAYOLF010000121.1:0-12615 GCA_964404725.1 uncultured Polyangiaceae bacterium | reverse complement strand
CCGCGCGCGGTCGGGCAGATCCCGATCTATCACGCGCACCGGAGCACGGGGCGACCGCCGCAGACCGCGTTCCGCGGCATCCCCCCGGGCACCCCGCTCGACCCGGTCGGTTACGAGACGAGTTACCTCGATGTCGACGTCAGCCCCGAGCTGCCGTTCGGCTTCGGCCTGTCGTACACGAGCTTCGGCTACTCCGACCTATTGCTCTCGCCCCCCCGCGCCCCGGCCGGCGCCTCGATCGAGGTCGGCGTCACCGTCACCAACCAGGGCGCCGTCGCCGCCGACGAGGTCGTCCAGGTATACGTCCGTGATCTGGTGGCCTCGGTCACACGCCCGGTGCGCGAGCTCCAGGCCTTCCAGCGCGTCCACCTCGCGCCGGGGGAGGCCCGCCGCGTGACGCTCACCCTGCCCCCCCGGGCCTTCGCCCTCTTCGGGCCCGACGGGCGCTGGATGGTGGAGCCGGGCGGGTTCCGGATCTTCGTCGGCGGTGACAGCGCCGCCACGCTCTCCGCGGAGCTCGAGCTGGCGTGAGCCCTGAGGTCGTCGAGGCACCGCCGTGTCGCCTGGGCGAGGGCGCGCTGTGGGACGCAGGGCTCGGGCGCCTGCTCTGGGTGGACATCGTCGGCCATCGCGTCTTCTCGCTCGATCCGGCCACCGGGGAGCGCACCGAGCACGACGTCGGTGACGACGTCGGTACCGTAGTGGTGACCCGGAATGGTCGCCTCCTGGTCGCCCTCCGCGACCGGATCGCCTGTCTCGATCCCGCGACCGGCGCGCTCGAGACGGTGGTCTCCGTCGAGGCCGACCGCCCCGACACCCGCTGCAACGACGGCAAGTGCGACCCTGCCGGCCGTTTCTGGGTGGGCACCCTGGTGGAGGGGGCGGCCCGCGGCACGGCCGCCCTCTACTGCCTCGACGAGGCGCTCGATCTTCGGCGGCGGCTCGACGGGGTGACCATCTCGAACGGGCTGGCGTGGAGCGGCGACGCCAGGCGCCTGTACTACATCGACACGCCACAGCAGCGGGTCGACGAGATCGCGTTCGACTTGGCGACGGGGCAGCTCGGGGCGCGTCGCGTCGCCCTAGAGATCCCCTCCGCGCTCGGCTCCCCGGATGGGATGACCATCGACGCGGAGGATCAGCTCTGGATCGCGCTCTGGGGCGGCGGGGCGATCCTCCGGGCCGATCCGCGCCAGGGGCGCATCACCGAGCGGATCGCCATCCCCGCTTCCAACGTCACCTCCTGCGCCTTCGGGGGCGAGCGCCTCGACCAGCTCTACGTCACCACGGCCCGCGCCGGCCGTAGCGACGCCGAGCTCGCCCACGAGCCGCTCGCCGGCGCTCTCTTCCGGGTCGAGGTTGGCGCCCGCGGGGTGGCGGCCGCACGGTTCGCACGTGACCTCTGAGCGGGTCCCCGCGCGCGGACGCGCCGATCGCCCGCTCCGCCGCCTGCTCGTCCTGAGCTGGCAGTACCGCCGCCAGTGCGTCGCCGTCCTGGCCTCACAGGTCGTGCTCCTGGTGCTGGGCGTCACCGGGCTCGGCCTGGTGGGGGTCGCCATCGACGTCACCCGGCACGCCATCGATCCCGGGGCGGCCACCCCCCACTGGCCCCTGGGGCTCGCCCCGCCCGACGCCACGCCGCCCGCTACCGAGCTCGCCCTGATCGGGGGGCTGGTCCTGGTCATGGCGGGCGCCCGGGCGCTGCTCGCCTTCGGCTACGCAACCGCCGTCGGTCGGCTGGTGCACCTCCGGCTCGTCCCCGAGCTCCGCTCGCGGGTCTTCGACCAGATCCAGCGGCTGAGCTTCCGCTTCTACGACGAGCACGCCAGCGGCTCGATCATCAATCGCGTCACCGGCGACGTGCAGGCGGTGCGCGCCTTCGTGGACGGGGTGCTGCTCCAGGGCGGCGTCATGCTGCTCTCGCTCACCGTCTACGTCGTGTACATGGTGCGGACCCATGCCGGGCTCACCGCCGCGTGCCTGGCCGCTAGCCCGCTGCTCTGGCTGGTGACGTCGCTCTTCTCCCGCTGGGCGCGCCCCATGTACCAGCGCGGCCGCGAGCTGGTCGACGACATGATCCTGGCCCTGACCGAGGATGTCCGCGGGATCCTGGTGATCAAGACCTTCGGGCGCGAGGTGGAGAGCCAGGCGCGCTTCGCCCGGCGCACGCGCGCGATCGAGGCGCACCAGCACCGCATCTTCCGCCGCGTGAGCCAGTTCTCCCCGACGGTGCAGCTGGTGACGCACCTGAGCACGGCCGTGCTGCTCCTGTACGGCGGGCGCCTGGTGGCCCGTGACGCGCTGACCCTCGGCGACCTGGTCGTCTTCGCGGGCCTCCTGCAGCAGCTCTCGGGGCAGGTGTCGAGCATGGCCGGCGTCGTGAATACCCTGCAGCAGAGCCTCGCCGCCGCGCGGCGCGTCTTCGAGGTGCTCGACGCCCCGGTCGAGATCGCGAGCCCCCCCGTCCCGCGCCGCCTCGGCCCCGATCGCGGCCGCGTCCGCCTGGAGCGGGTCAGCTTCGCCTACCGGGGCGGGGCCTTTGCCCTCACCGAGGTTGAGCTGGACGTCGAGCCCGGGCGCACCGTCGCCATCGTCGGCGCCACCGGAGCGGGCAAGAGCACCCTCCTCGGGCTCGTCCCCCGCTTCTACGACCCCACTGCGGGCCGCGTGCTCGTGGGCGGCCTCGACGTGCGTGAGCTCGACCTCGAACAGCTCCGCCGCGCCATCGGGGTCGTCTTCCAGGAGAGCCTGCTCTTCAGCGCCAGCGTGGCCGAGAACATCGCCTTCGGCCACCCGGAGGCGTCCCGCGCCGCCGTCGAGCGGGCGGCCGAGATCGCCGGCGCCGCCCGGTTCATCCGCGAGCTCCCGGAGGGCTACGACACGCTCCTGCGCGAGGGCGCCATGAACCTCTCGGGCGGGCAGCGCCAGCGGCTCGCCATCGCGCGGGCCTTGTTGCTCGACCCGTCCATCCTGCTGCTCGACGATCCGACGACCGCGATCGACTCCGAGACCGAGCAGGAGGTCCTCGCGGCCATGGATCAGGCCATGCACGGGCGCACGACGCTGGTGGTCGCGAGCCGCCTCTCCACGCTCCGCCGGGCCGACACCATCCTGGTGCTCCACGAGGGGCGCGTCGTCGAGCAAGGATCGCACGCCGAGCTGATGGCCCTCCGCGGGCGCTACTTCCACGCCGCCGCCCTGCAGGCGCCGGACGCGGAGAGCCGACCCCTGCTGCTCGCCGGGGAGGTCGCCTCGTGAGCCGGGTCCAAACCTCCCCGAGCGAGGAGCAACGCCCGCTGGACATCGGCCTGATCCGCCGGCTCTTCACCTACACGGCGCCGCACGCCCGGACCCGAAACCTGCTGCTGTTGCTGGTGGCGCTCCGGGCGCTCCAGCTGCCGCTCCTGGCCTGGATCATCGCACGCCTGATCGCCGGCCCCATCGCCCACCACGACTTGCCCGGGACGCTGACCGGGGTCGGCGCCTTCCTCGCCTTCGCCGCCTTCACGGAGCTCTGCTTCGTGTACCGGATGCGCACCGCGCTCCGCCTTGGCGAGGCCGTGGTCCGCGACCTGCGCGAGCAGGTCCACCGGCACCTGCTCCGAATGCCGATGAGCTTCTTCAAGGACGTGAAGGTGGGAGCCCTGGTGAGTCGGCTCACCACCGACATCGACGTGGTGCGGGTGGGCGTCCAGGACGTCGCCTTCGTCACCGCCGTTCAGGCCGGGGGGCTCGTGGTCTCCGCCACCCTGATGGCCGTGTACGACTGGCAGCTCTTCCTCATCGTGCTCGTGATGGCGCCGGTGCTCTGGCTGGTCGTCGCGCACTTCCGGCGCCGGCTCAGCCGCGCGTACCGCGAGATGCAGGAGAGCTTCAGCCGCGTGACCGCCACGCTGGCGGAGTCCGTGGCGGGGATCCGCGAGATCCAGAGCTTTGCCCGGGAGAAGACCAACGGCGGGATCTTCCGGGCGCTCATCTTCGACCACTCCCAGTACAACATGAACGCGGCCCAGCAGACCGCCGTCTTCCAGCCACTCCTCGAGTTCAACGGGCAGCTCTTCCTCGCCATCCTCGTCGTGATCGGGGGGTACCGGGCGACGGTGGGCGCCACCGATCTCGAAGCGCTGGTGCAGTTCCTCTTCCTCTCCACCGCCGTGTTCGCCGCCATCCCCGTCATCGGCAACCAGTACAATCAGGCGCTGACGGCGATGGCCGGCGCCGAGCGGGTCTTCGCCCTGCTCGATCGCGAGCCCGACTGGAAAGACGACCCGTCGGCGACGCCGCTCGCGGCGGTCCACGGGCAGGTCGAGTTCCACTCGGTGGGCTTCGCCTACGTCCCCGGTCGTCCGGTGCTGAGCGGGATCACGCTCACCGCCCGCCCCGGCGAGACCGTCGCCCTGGTCGGTCCCACCGGGAGCGGCAAGAGCACCCTCGTGAACCTCGTCGCCAAGCTCTGGCTCCCAGGCGAAGGCGCCATCACCATCGACGGCCGCGATCTCCGCGCCGTGACCGGCGCGTCCCTGCACGAGCGGCTCGCCATGGTGACCCAGGACAACTTCCTCTTCGTGGGGAGCGTCCTCGAGAACGTCCGCTTCGGCCGCCCCGGAGCCACCGACGCCGAGGTGCGCGCCGCCGTCGCCGCCCTCGACGTCCTCGACCTGCTCGAGTCCCTCCCCGACGGCCTCGCGACCGAGGTCGGCGAGCGCGGCGGGGGACTCTCGCTCGGCCAGCGCCAGCTCGTCTGCTTCGCGCGCGCGATGCTGGCCGACCCGCGCATCCTCATCCTCGACGAGGCCACGAGCGCCGTCGATCCGCTCACCGAGGCCCGCGTCCAGTCCGCTCTCGGCAAGCTCCTCGCCGGCCGCACCAGCTTCGTCGTCGCCCACCGTTTGAGCACCATCCGCCACGCCCACCAGGTCCTCGTCCTCGAGCGCGGGCGCATCGTCGAGCGCGGAACGCACCTCGAACTGCTCGCGCAGCAGGGCCGCTACGCCCGGATGTACCGGGAGTTCGCGCGCGACTCGGTGCCCCCGGCAGCCGCGCCCTCCTGAGGGGGGCCGCGCGCCGCACGCGCCGGAGCGCTCCCCGCCGCGCCGCTTCATCCGCTGATTCGAGCCCTCCCACGGCCCCCTACCCGAGTGCGGAGGAGGCACGCTAGGATGCGATCGGGCCCGAGCGCGGAGTCGTCCGCAGGGATCGACGGGCCCGAGGAGTGACCAGTCCCATGCCAGAGCCCGTCAAGATCATGCCGTGCCTCGACATGCAGAACGGCCGCGTCGTCAAGGGAGTCAAGTTCGTCGATATCCGCGACGCGGGTGATCCCGTCGAGTGCGCGCGCGCCTACTGCGAGGCCGGCGCCGACGAGCTCGCCATGCTGGACATCACGGCCACTGTCGAGGGGCGCGCGACCCTGCTCGACGTCGTGCGACGCGTGGCGGCGGCGACCACCGTGCCCTTCACCGTGGGTGGGGGCATCGTGGACGTGAAGTCCGCGGCCGCGGTGCTGGAGGCCGGCGCCAACAAGGTGTCCACCAGCAGCGCCGTGTTCCGCCGGCCGGAGCTGATCGAGGAGATGGTCAAGGAGCTCGGCGCCGAGCGGGTGACGGTCGCCATCGACGTGGCCCGGAGCGACGCCATGCCGTCGGGCTATGAGGTGTGGATCGACGGGGGGCGGACGGCGACCGGCACCGACGCCATCGAGTGGGCCCGCCGGGTCGACGGGTACGGGGTGCGCACCATCCTGCCGACCAGCAAGTCCACCGACGGCATGCGCACGGGCTTCGACCTGCCCCTCATTCGCCAGACGCAGCAGGCCACTCGCGCCAGCGTCGTGGCCTCTGGCGGCGCGGGCAAGCTCGAGCATTTCTACGAGGCCGCCGAGGCCGGGGCCACCGTGCTCCTCGCCGCCTCGGTCTTCCATTTCGGGGTGATCCGCCTCCCGGAGCTCCGGGCCTACCTCGAGCAGCGCGGCGTCACGCTCGCGGGCGCCGGGGCACGCCCAGCTTGAGCCCGCGGCGCGAACGGCGTCGCCGGCGGAATCCCGGCCTGCGCAGTTGCTGCGCCTGCCGGTGACGCAGCGACCCTGGCCACGGCTACGGCCTCGGGCTCGATGGGAGGCGCTACTCCCCGCCCGCCTCCATCGCCTCCACGATCTCGAAAAAGTGCCGATCGGGGAGCATCCCGACGGCCATCCGCCGCTCCCGGCCGATGACCGCGCGCGGTCCCCAGAACACACGCCCGCCCTGCTCGCGGATCCGCGCGGCGGCCGCGTCCACGGGCATCTCGAGCCCGAAGCCGACGTCGCCGGGATGCGTGGTACGACCGTCACACTCGTACAGGGCCAGCGCCACCTCACCGAGCCGGAACACGACGGGCCCCCGGGCGGCGAACGGGTGGGGTTCCGGGGCCGGGTCCGACCCAGCGCTGGGCGCTACGCCGAGCAGCGCCTGGTAGCGCGGGATGGCCTCCGCCAGGCTCGGGACGAACAGGCTGATGAAACGAAGCGCGGGGACAGGACTCATGGGCACCTCGCGGCAGCATAATGGAAACGTCTTCGTGTGCCAGGGCGTCGCTCCGTTCACCCACCGCTAGTTCGCCGGCGCGATCGGCGTCTGTACGCCATCTGCCGGCGCCAGGGAGTACGTCTGCTGATATTCCGCGTCGTAGCCCGCGAAGTTCTCGATGCCCTTCGCGATCCAGTCGCGGAGCTCCTCCTCGCCTCGCTCTGCCTTGAACTGCGCCGCACCGTCGGGAGCGACGGTGAGGTGCTCGCACTTGGCGAGAGCGCCAGGGACGTCGCTCCACCCCTCGCGACTCGGTCCCATGCCCTCCAGGGCGAACCGCGCACGCATGGCGCCCATCAGGGGCTTCACCCACACGTAGTAGATCTTGCCTGCCTCGAGCTCGGCCTTCATCGAATAGTAGCCCTCGCCGCTACCGACGAAGTAGTGCTCCCCGGGGGTCACCGTGGCGGTGGCGCAGGTGCTCGGTCCGAGGCGGGCGAGCAGCGCGCCGTTCTCGTCGGCAACCGCCACCTTCACGGCGGAGGCCATCTTGCCCGGTCGGACAAACACCACCGTCGCGTGGCCCGCGGCCGCCGCCGCGGGAGCGTTCGCCGGCTGCATGTAGTCGAGGCCGCTCGCGCAGCCCCCCGAGAAGATCGCCATTCCCATGGCGAGTATCGTCTGCTTCATCGTATTTCTCCGTTGCTTGGTGGGGCTTCGCGTGATGGCGCGGGAGCGGCTGCTGCTGCGGCCCCTCGGCCGCTGCGACCGAAATCGCCCGGAATGGGCGCCCACGCATGTCCCACCGGCGTCGCTCTTGTACTCTTGTCGGCGCGGTCCGTCCGGCAGTTGTGCATTTTCTCTACTACCGGGTCGTGGACGGACAGCGCGAGGCGACCATCGAGACGGCCCCGCTGCCGCCGCGCACCTTCCGGACGTCGCTGCTGGCGACGTCGATGATCGCGCACCCGCGGTCGCGAAGTACTGCGACGGGCTGCCCTTCTATCGGGTGGAGCAGCGCCTGGAGCGCGAGGAAGTGCCGGTCGATCGGGGGACCCTCTCGCGCATCGCCGAGGAGGCGGGAGCGACGCTGGGCGCCACCTTGGAAGAGGCGCTGGCGGCCGAAGCGACAACGGAGAGGTGAAGGCGCTCAACCGCACTGGCCCGGGGCCCCGGTTACCTTTTCCGCGTGGTCCGCTCCAGCCCGACCAGTGAAGCTGAAATTTCGGCCAGGGTGGCGGCGTTTTGGACTGCTTCCCGCGCAATAGGTCGCTTTC
This sequence comes from uncultured Polyangiaceae bacterium, assembly GCA_964404725.1. Lineage (GTDB taxonomy): Bacteria > Myxococcota_A > Polyangia > Polyangiales > Polyangiaceae > JAFGBI01. The sequence goes on along the minus strand of CAYOLF010000121.1, from coordinate 4,835 downwards.
CGATCGATTTTCTTCGGCATTGCACCCTTCTCCGGCCGGTCGATGCGTCGCAGGCTTCGAGTTGAGAATCGGAGAATGAAAATGCGGATTGAGCGGAACTACTTGGTACCCCTGCTGTTGACATCGCTCGGGCTCTGCTGGTCCAGAGTGAGCTTCGCGGACAACCCGGTTGTGCAGACGAAATACACCGCCGATCCGGCGCCGATGGTCTACCAGGACACCGTGTACCTGTACACCAGTCACGACGAGGACACCTCCACCGCGCTCGGCAACTTCAACATGTACAACTGGCTGTTGTACACGTCGACGGACATGGCCAACTGGACCGACCACGGGATTATCGCTGGGACGAAAGCCCCCAACAAGACGTTCTCGTGGGCTCAGGACAACGGTGCCTGGGCGCCGCAGGTGATCGAGAGGAACGGCAAGTTCTACCTGTACGCGCCGATCCGAGCCAATACCGGCTCGATGACCATCGCGGTCGCGGTCGCCGACAGCCCCTTCGGCCCCTTCGAGGATGCGCTCAACGAGTCACTGGTCAGCACGGGCACCAGCGACGACATCGATCCGACCGTGTTCATCGACAACGACGGGCAAGCCTATCTTTACTGGGGAAACCCCAATTGCTACTACGTCAAGCTGAACGCGGATATGATCTCCACCTCCGGCACCCCCACGAAGATAGACAAGCTCCAGACCTATCAAGAGGGCCCGTGGTTCTACCGGCGGGGCAGCAACTTCTACCTCGCCTTCTCCTCCACCTGCTGTCCTGAGGGCATTGGCTATGCGATGAGCACATCCCCCACGGGGCCGTGGCAGTACAAGGGCTCGATCATGGACCCGAACCCGCAGGCGAACGGAAACCAACCAGGTATCATCGACTTCAAGGGCGAATCCTACCTCTTCGGGTTCAATTGGAGATTGCAGGAGAAGCGCACGGGTGCGCGAAATAAGGAGATGCGTTCGGTCTCGGTGGAGAAGTTCACCTATAACGCGGACGGCACGATTCCCACGCTGCCCTTTTGGAGCGAGACGGGCCCGGAGCAGGTCGGAACGCTCGACCCGTACGCGAAGACCGAAGCTGAGACCATGGCCTGGGGGTGGGATGTGAGGACCGAAGCCTGCAGCGAGGGCGGTATCGATGTGACCTCCATCGAGAACGGCGACTACATCAAGGTAAAGGGGGTCGATTTTGGCGCCGGCGCCACCTCCCTGGACGTCAGAGTCGCCACGACCTCGAGCAACAGCCAAATCGAAGTCCGCCTCGACAGTCAAACCGGCAAGCTCGTTGGAACGTGTGCGATCACGAGCACGGGCGGCATGCAAACCTGGGCCACTCAATCGTGTGCCATCAGCGAAACCAGCGCCGTGCACGACCTCTTCTTCGTGTTCACGGGGGGCTCGGGCAGCCTCCTCAATTTCAACTGGTGGAAATTCGTTGGGTCGGGGACGTCCAACCCCGGGGGAAGCGGTGGATCGGGAGGTGGCGGAGGCGGCACCGCCCAGGGCGGCGCCAGCGGCGGAATGGGTGGAGGCTCCGGCAGAGGGGGGGCTGGCGGCGGAACGTCCTCGGCGGGGGGCGGCGCCGGAGGAGCCGAACAGGGAGGTGCGCAAAACACCGCCGGGAGCGCCAACTTTGGCGGGAGCGCCGGCTCCGGCGGGAGCGCCGGCACCGGCGGGAGCGCCGGCTCCGGCGGGAGCGCCAGCACCGGCGGGAGCGCCAGCACCGGCGGGAGCGCCGGCACCGGCGGGAGCGCCAGCACCGGCGGGAGCGCGAACTCCGGCGGGCTGGCGAGCACCGGAGGAAACGCCGCCGGCGGGACCAATGCACAGGGCGCCAGCGGGGGACAAGCGAGCGGCGGAACGTCAACTCCCTCGACGGGCGGCACCCGTCAGGCCGCTGGCGACTCCTCTTCGCCGTCCGCGAACGGCTGTGGATGCGCACTTCCGGGCCAGGCCACCGGCAGGCCCTCCTGGGCCTTCGGACTCGCGCTGCTCGCGACCTTCGCTCTTCTCGGCCGTCGGGCGCGTGGGGAGCCGCCATCACTGCGGTGATGAGCCGGACTTGCTGCGTAGCTCGTCACAGACGTTGCTCCGCCGGAGCCACTTCGTCCCCCCGAGGCAGCACCAACCTGCCCCGCCATGGGCACCCAGCGCATCGCCGACGTGCTCGCGCGAGCGGGCTTGCATCTCTCCAAGACGTCCGTCCGCCGCTACCTCGAGCAGCCACGGCCCGCGAAATGGCCATCGGCAACGCCGCCGCCGGCTGCGACCAACGCACCAAGCGGTCGCACCGTCACTGCCCAGTACCCGGGCCACGTCTTCAACGTCGATCTCACAACCGTCGCCACCGCCCTCGGCTTCTGGGTGCCGTGGATCCCCCAGGCCATCGCCCAGTGCTGGCCCTTCTGCTGGTGGGTCGGCGTGGTGATGGATCACCTCTCGCGCCGCGTCGTCGGCTTCGCCCTGTGGCGCCAGGAGCCGACGGCCGCCGAAGTAACCGCGATGCTGGACACCGCAGCAGCCGTCGCGGGCCGCTACCCGAGGCATCTCATCAGCGACCGGCGGAGCGACGCCCAGCGAGCTCTACTTCGACCGCCGGCGCGCTCGCGACGGCCCTCGCTTCGAAGCGCGGGGAGCCTACCCCAACCCTGGCGTGAAGCTCCGTGCCAGAGTCGGGACGGTCGTCGAGCTCCACGTCGACCGGTACCGCGGCCGGGCGCACCTTCCCGTCATCGAGCTCCGCCCAGCCGCGTGAGCTCTTGGGCTCCAGTCTCGCGTCGCGCGTGATGACGCGTGAAGGCGGGGAACTGCCCGTCGCGCGCCACGCGCCATGAGGAGGTTAGGGCGTTCAACCGTCCTGGCCTTCAGGCCGGGTTGCCTATTCCGCGCTATCCGATCCAGGCCGAGCAGTGACGCTGAGATCTCGGCCAGGGTGGTACGTGGCTTCCTGCTGGTCTTCGTCGAGAAAGCGCGCTGGCGTTGACCGCGGCTGCACAGCAGGCCACTGATCTGGCTCAGTCTGTGTCAGGGAGCCGTCCGCTCGACGTCGTGTGGAGGAACCATGAGGAGAGCATCTGTCGAACCTGGTTGCATGATGGTGGCCCTGATGGTGTTGGCCTCCGGATGTGGGGGTGACGGTACCGAAGACGGATCCACGACGCCTGGAGCCGGAGGCGTCGACGCTTCCGGAGGAGCCGAGAACGACGGCGGCCTCGGGCCCGTGGGCGGCGCGGAGAGCACGGGCGGCGCGGAGAGCACGGGCGGCGCGGAGAGCACGGGCGGCGCGGAGAGCACGGGCGGCGTGCAGAGCACCGGCGGCGTGCAGAGCACCGGCGGCGTGCAGAGCACCGGCGGCCTCGGGCCCGTAGGCGGCACCGAATCCACCGCCGGCTGCGGCGTCGGAGGCACCGGGCCGTTGATTGGGCCGGATGGCCATCCTCTGCCTCCCTGCAACTCTGCCGGGTGTCCAGAGGCCAGGCCGACGGAGGGCGGTGCCTGCACACCGCACATCTCTTGTTTCTACGACAGCAGCTACTGCACCTGCCGGTCGGAGGCTGGCATGTGGGAGTGCGGCGATTGCCCGGAGACCCTGCCAGATGACCGCGTCGACGAATGCCCCGATTCGGTGGGCGCAGCCTGTCTCTATGGCACCCGGCTCTGCTTCTGCCACGAGTACGAGGGGGCTACCGGCTGGATTTGCCCGGTAGCGTAACGGGGGATTGGCCACGACGGGCCCGAGTCGGTGATCCGGCGCCGCTACCGCTCAAGCGTCGCGAACTTCGTGAAGGTGTACGCGCCACAGGCGGACCTTTGGTGGCTGCACGACAACGAGGGGACCGGGGAGCCCCTTGTCGTCGCGAGCAAGGTCGAGGGAGCAGCCCCGGTCGTGCACGACCCTGTTCGGTGGCTCGCCGCGCAGGAGGCCTCCGATGCCTGACGCCGACAGGATCCGACGGTTGCTCAACGATCGCGAGACGGTCGACCGTGCAGTTCGACGCTCGGCGGCCAGGTCCGCGACGTCCGGGTTCCACCAGGGGTCGAGCAGGAAGACGTGGTCGGCGGCGGTAAGGTTCAGGCCCGTGCCACCGGCCTTGAGCGGGCTCAGGAGCACCGGGGGGCCCCGCGGGAAAGCCGGGCGGTCGGCACGTGATCACGAAGCCGGCCCATGGCGGGTGGGCAGTCGCTGTTCGGTCCGGCGCACCGGACGGGAATGCCCGCACCTCGGCCGGTCGCGCACTCGTCGTCGCCTTCTCGTGCAAGAAGCGCTCGGTCTGCCCGAGCTGCAACGCTAGACGCATGTGCGGCAGCGCCGCGTTCCTGACCGACCACGTCTTCTCGGAGGTGCCGGTGCGCCAGTGGGTGCTCTCGGTGCCGTTCGAGCTGCGCCTCACGCTCGCCCGCCGACCGGACGCCCTCTCTGCGGTGGGCCGGATCCTCGTCGCCGAGATCTTCCGCTACCAGAGCGAGGCTGCAGGCCTCCGTGGGCTCGAGCGGAAGCGGAGCTGACCGAGCTCGCTGCCGCCTGCCTTCGGGGTGGCGCCGGCGGTGCCGAGCGCGACGACCTCGAACCCGCGCGCCCGACGAAGAGCGCCCGCCGCGGCGCGCAGGCACGCGGTTTCGATCTGCACGCCGGGGTGGCCGTGGCGGCCAACGACCGCGAGGGGCGGGAGCGGCGTGCCGTGCGAAGCTGTGGCGCGCGGAGACGCCCGGGGGACCGCGTCACCCCTTGCTCAGCCCACCGCGCGTGCCGGTGGCCGCTTCGATCGGAACACCCGCCGCTCCTCGACACCCAGGGCGTCGAGGATCCGTGCCCGCCGCTCCTGACTGATCCC
>CAYOLF010000120.1:0-16744 GCA_964404725.1 uncultured Polyangiaceae bacterium | reverse complement strand
CTGCTCGACGGCGCCCTCGGTGTAACAGGGCATGATCACGTGGTTCTTCCCCCCCGAGGGCAGGAAGTAATAGAGCGAGATCAGGCCCTTGGCCGACTTGGTGGCGACGCCCCGTCCGGTGAGCTCCGTGGCGCCGACGGGCACCGTGACGTCGAACTCGGGCACGGTGATGGTTTCGCCGAGCTCGGTGAAGACGGGGCCGAGCTGCTCGAGGGAAGAGACGCTGGCGACCCCGACGCCGAGGGCCTCGAGGGGCGTGTTCTTCTTCTCGTTGTCCACCAGGAGGAAGCCCTCGATGGCCCCGGCGTGCCAGTCGGTGCCCCAGGCCCAGGCGCCGTCGGTGGCGGTGAACTTGATCTGGCCGGGGAGGATGCGCCGGGCGACCCCCGCCTCCTCGTACCCGTAGCTGCCGAAGATCCGGTAGGCGACCCCCGGATTGCTGCGCAGGTAGCCCGGGTTCGACAGAAGCATGATGAGGTTGAACGCCTTGGCCTCGGGGACCAGGGCGCTCATGAAATCCCACCCGTCGCCCTTCTTCTCGCCGGTGACCACGTAGGAGGGCTCGCCGTCGATGCTGACCGGGTGCGCCTCCTTGTGCCGGACGTCGGTGATGATGTTCTTCGAGTAGTACTCCATCAAGAGCTCGGGTGAGATCTCACCCGTCATGGTGGGGATGCTCGTGTAGTGAAACGATCCCAAGACGTTGCCCTTGCGATCGTCCACGCGGAACAGCTGCGCGCTCTGCACGCCCCCGTCGGCCGAGGCCGTGCCCGACTCTGCGTGCTCGAACGACCACCCGTCGGGGATCACCAGGCGGCTCTGCATGAAGACCAGCTCGTTCGTCCCCGAGTCCGTGGCTGGGTACTGCTCCAGGTTGAGCGGGTCCATTACCTTGACGGCTCCGGAGCAACCGAATCCCGCAACCAGCGCTAGAACGATGACGAACCCAAGCTCTCTTCTCATCGACCGACTCCACTCTGTTATGGGGGGTGAGGGCTAGGGGGCAGGAAGGGGACGCCGCGCTGGTGCCAGTGGTCGCCTCCGTGACGACCGCTCGCCACTCGCGCCGCTCAGACGACAGCTCGAAAGCCCATCAGACGGACAGTACCACGACCGGCCGCGGCCGCGCGCCGGGATTTTCCGGCTCCTGCCGGAGCCGTGGAGCATGAGCCCGCCAGCGACGCCGAGCCCCGACCGGTCACCTCCGGACGGGGAGATGACCGCGCACCCGCAGGCTCCACCGGATCAGGGGGCGCGGTCCTTGGTGGCGGCGACCACGAACCGGACGAAGCCCTCCGCCGCCACCCGCTGCCCGACCGCGTTGAGGTGCCCCCACGGGTCGCTAGCGTAGGCCGGGACGAGCGCTGGGACGGGCTGACCGCCCACCACGGACTCCTCGCGGGTCCCGTCCGGACGGGTCGACTCGATCGCCGCGAGATCGAAGATGTGCTCCGCCGGGAAGGCCGCCCGGAGCCGGGCGTTGTACTCCGCGCGCCTGGCGTTCCGCACATCCATCGTCACCTGACGCCCCACCCACCGCTTGATCTGGTCCTTCTTCGAGCGCGACTTCACTGAAAGCGGGACGGTGACGTGCCCGAAGACGATTTGGGGAAACTCCTGCTCGAGCTGCCGCAGGGTCTGCTCGTAGTGACCGAAGACCGCCCCGACGTCCGTGCCCTCGGTGACGTCCACGTAGCAGAGCTTCATCAGCGCGAGGTCCGGCGGCGGGCTCGCCTGCCGGACCACCGCCGCGAAGCCGTCCACCTTCGACCGCGGATCGCCGTTCTCGCCGGGCGTCGCCTCGACGAGCACGGCGCCGGGCGGCGCTTGATCGAGGTTGGCGATCTTCCACTCGAGCGAGCTCTCCGCGAGAACGGCGCGGAGCCCGGAGAGCACGTTCTCTCCCACCGACTTGTGCGCGAAGAGGACCCGTCGCTGCCGGGCCCGCTCGAGATCGCCGCGGAGCTCCGCAGAAACGGCCTGCTGCGTCGATGCTGACGAGTCCACCTGACCTCGCTGGCATCCTACCAGGGCGCTCGCCGCCGCGCCCAGCAACAGGCCCGCCGCGAGGCAGGTCGCGGGGAGGCGGTAGCGGGAACGCCGTCGGGACGGGGCGCGCGATGAGAACGCGTTGACTCGTGCCATGGCCCGAACATCACCGCGATCGGGCGGATTGTCGAGTGCTCGGCCCGACACCGCCCGGTCACTCGCGGAAGTGGGCGCCCCGGGGGGGGGCCCGGATCCCACTCCATGCCGGCCGTTCAGCCAGCGCGGGCTCGCAGGTCCCGCTTGCTGACCTTCCCGTTGGCGGTCTTGGGCAGCTCGGCTTCGATGATGAAATCACGGGGCACCATGAAGATCTCGAGGCGCTGGCGGCAGGCGGCCTCGAGATCCTTCGCGCCGAGGGTCGCGCCCTCTTCGAGGACGACGTGGGCGCGCACCGCCTCGCCCATGATCTCGTCCGGGACGCCGATGACGGCCGCCTCCACGACCCCGTCGATCCCGCAGAGCACGCTCTCGACCTCGGCGGGGCTCACCTTCTCGCCGCGCGTCTTGATGATGTCGTCACTACGCCCAACGAAGTAGTGGCACCCCTCGTCGTCCACCCGGAACCAGTCGTGGGTGCAGAGCATCCGCTCGCCCGGCAGCGGTCCCGGGACCAGTGTCCGCACGGTTTCCTCCGGGCGGTGCCAGTAGCCCGCCATCACGTGCGGCCCGCGGACGTGGAGGATCCCCACCTCGCCGGTCGGCACCGGCGCCCCCTCGGGCGACCGGATCAGGAGCTCCGTCCCCGGGATCGCCTTTCCCACCGACCCCGGCTTGCGCGAGACGAGCTCGGGAGACAGAAAGCAGGCTCGCGCGCACTCGGTCTGCCCGTACATCGGGAAGACCGCCGCGTTCGGGAAGATCTCCCCGATCACGGGGAGGTGAGCCTCCGGGAGCGCGGCCGCCGCGTTGGTGACGCGACGCACGCTTGGGAAGCGGAGCGGCTCCTTCCGGTGCATGGCGATCAGGCGCGCGAAGATCGACGGGACCCCGGGGACCGTCGTGGACGCCGTGGCGGCGAGCCGCTCGAGGACCCGGGCCGGATAGGTGAACGACCGCTCGAGGTTGAGCGTGGCCCCCACCGCGGTCGCGGTGAGTAGCTGGTAGAGCCCGTAGGTGAAGGCGAGCGGCAGCACGCTGAGGATGCGGTCGGTCGCGTCGAGCGTCAGGTAGTCGCAGAGGCTGCCGATGGTAAAGAGCATGCTTTGCTGGGAGATCATCACCCCCTTGGGCGTCCCCGTCGTCCCCGAGGTGTAGACGAGCGCCGCGAGATCGAGGGGGATCACGGGGTCGGGGCCGTCGAGCTCCGGACCGGCCAGGGCCTCCTCGAACGAGTGCGCCGCGAGGCCCTCCAGGGACGGGCGCTCTCCGTCGCAGATCACCGCGCGCAGCGTCAGCCGGCCGCTCGCGGCGGGCGCGGCGGTGCGGAGCAGGTGGGCCTCCGTGACGAGCGCGGCGGCGGCGCAGTCGTCGATGATGAAGGCGAGCTTCTCGGCCGGCGTCTGCGGGTTGACGACGACGAACACGGTGCCGGCGAAGAGCGAGGCGTAGATCGAGACGCAGCACGCCAGGTCGTTCTCCAGAAAGAGGACCACCGGTTCACGGGGTCCGACGTCCAGGCGGCGCAGGGTGGCCGCCAGGCACCGCGCGCGACGGAGCAGCTCGCCATACTCGAGCTGACCGCGGGCCGTCACGACCGCCGGCTGCTGCGGGTGGAGGGTCGCGGTGTTCACCAGCGTGTGTTGGACCAGCCTCGGGAATCGGTAGGGCGTCATGACAGCTCCTCTGCCCCGGCTCGGGCACCGACGACGACCTTCGCCCCATTCACCTCGCGGGCCGGATCGACGCGGCCCGGCGCGGGCGGTCGCGCGATGAGCTGCTCGTGAAGCAGCATCGTGGAGAGCACGGCGACGAGTGCCATCTCGTCCGTCTCGCTCACGCCGCGGTCGAGCGAGCGGCGGCATTTGCTGACCAGCCGCTCCACGGCCGGGGCGGCGAACACCCCGACGGCGGCGACGCGGGCGGGAGCGAGCAGCTCCGCGCAGTACTCCGGCGCACCGGGACCCACGAAGGCGTGGAGGATTGGCGCCCGATACGGGTGCTTCGGGCGCCGCCCGATCTCGGGGGGGAGCCAGGGCGCCGCCGCCTCCCGCAGCAGGTGCTTCTCCCGGAGTCCCCTGAGCAGTAGCCGGTCGGGGACCCGCGCGGCGAACTGGGCGAGGCGATGATCGAGGAAGGGGAACCGACCCTCGATGCCGCTCCCCATCAGCATCCGATCCCCCTGCGCGTGCAGGAGGTAACCCTGGAGGAACGTGATCGTCTCCAGCAGCTGGGCCCGCTTGAGGGGGCTCGCCTGCATGAACCCTGGCGGCAACCGCGCGAGGAGTCGCTCCTCGGGATCGCCGCCGGACCGCGCCGCCTCGAGGACGGAGGGCTCGAGCAGGCCGAGGATGCGCGCCGTGTTCGCGAAGCGGATCCGGTGGCTGTACAGGGGATCCTCGGTCTGCTCGAGACCGCGCGCGAAGAAGGCGGCGGCGAACGCCCCGGTGCGCGCCAGGTCGCGCGCGAGGTACGGGTGGAGTCGCCCGAAGAGCGCCGGGCGGCAGGTCGAGCGCGGCTGCTGCGCCCAGAAGCGCCGCACCTTGTCCTCGCGGAAGACGTCGTAGCCCGCGAAGACCTCGTCGGCCCCTTCTCCCGTGAGCACGACCTTGAAGCCGCACTCGCGGACGTGGCGCGACAGAGCGAGCAGGGGGGCGGGGGCCGTCCGCAGCAGGGGCTGCTCGGCCAGACGCACCACCTCGGGGAAGAGCGCCGCGATCTCGGCCGCCCCCACGCGCACCGAGGTGAGCTCCGTGCCGAGCGCCGCCGCCATCCGCTCCTGGTGCGGGCCCTCGTCGAAGCGCGGGTCCTCGAAGCGCACCGCGAAGGTGCGCAGGTGACAGCTCGAGACGCGCCGCACGGCGGCCGCCGTCGCGGACGAGTCGAGCCCGCCGCTGAGGTACGCCCCCACGGGCACGTCGGCCCGGAGCCGGAGCCGCACCGCGTCCAGCAGCAGCTCACGGAGCTCCTCGGTGAGCCTCCCCTCGTCATCGCCGCGGGTCGCCTCGGTGGTGAACGGCAGCTCCCACCACCGCCGCTGGCGAGCGCGACCCGAGCGCTCGACCATCAACGAGCAGCCGGGCGGCAGCTCCCTCACCCCGACCAGCGCGGAGCGGTCCGGCAGCGTCACCCAGAGCGTGAAGACATCGGTGAGGCAGCCGGGGTCGAGCCGCGCCGGCAGCCCCGGGTGGGTGAGGAGGGCCTTGATCTCCGACGCGAACAGGAGCGTTCCCCCCACGTCCGCGAGGAACAGCGGACGAACCCCGAAGCGATCCCGGGCCAGAAAGAGCCGCTCTCGGCGCCGATCCCAGACGGCGAAGGCGAAGGGGCCGTTGAAATGGGCCGGGCAGTCCTCGCCCCACTCCTCGTAGGCGTGGACGATGACCTCGGTGTCGCAGGTCGTCCGGAAGCGATGCCCCGCCGCCTCGAGCTCCTGGCGAAGCTCGGGGTGGTTGTAGATCTCCCCGTTCTGTACCACCCAGAGCCGCCCGTCCTCGTTGGCGATGGGTTGGTCACCGCCCGCGAGATCGACGATCGACAGTCGGGTGTTGACCATCCCCACGTCGCCGTCGAGGTACAGGCCCGTCCCATCGGGCCCGCGGTGGGCGAGCCCGGCGGCCATGGCGAGGAGGCGCTCACGGAGCGCGCGGGGATCCCCGCCGACCACCCCGGCGATCCCGCACACTAGGCGCGCCTCGACGCCGCGGTCATGGGTGGCCGATTTCGGCGATGGGCTCGAGCAGCTGGGGACCGAGGTGCAGGTACCGCGTCGTACGCCGCTTCTGCTCGATGTCCCGGTACACCCTCTCCACCTGCTCGGGGCTCAGCCCCACGGCGCCTGCCACGGCAGACGCGGGCAGACCGTGGTTGCGCGCGTACAGGCAGAGGTCCATCTTGTCGTAGGGTAGGGAGAAGTAGAACTCCTCCTGCGCCTGCGGCAGCGAGTAGGTGTCGGTGGTGGGCGTGCGCTCACAGATCGCGGCCGGAACCCCCAGATACCGGGCGAGCTGGAAGACCTGCGTCTTGTACAGGTGCGCGATGGGCTTCAAGTCCGCCAGGCCGTCGCCGCCCTTCACGAAGAAGCCCTGATCGTACTCGAGGCGGTTGGGCGTCCCGGCCACCGCGTAGTTGAGGCGATCGGCGTGGTAGTACTCGAGCATCGCCCGGCAGCGTTGCTTGAAGTTCGTGGCCGCGACGACCTGGAGGTACGCGGCGAGGGGGAAGCGACACCGCGTCTCGTGGCCATCGGGCCCGACCGCCACCACGGAGAAGACCCGATAGCGGTCGTCCTCCACTACGCTCGGCAGCACGATCTTGAACCGGTAGCCGGGCCCGTACTCGGGGATCGCGGCGCGGACGGCCTCGTCCTGCCGCTCGTAGCAGCGGGCTGCCCCGAGTAGGTCGGTGATGTCCTCCACCTCGAAGGGGACCTGGGCGCTCTCGGCCACGGAGCGGGAGAGCGCGAGGGTTTCCGGCGAGGAGTCACGCTCGGGCATGAGGAGCCCCAGCACCCGGTCGGGCCCGAGCGCCCGCGCGCAGAGGTGGGTGACGACGGCGCTGTCGATGCCCCCGGAGATCCCGACCACGGCCCCGCGCCGCTTCAGCACGTCGTGGACGAGCTCCCGGATGCGGCCGACGGCCCGCTCCACCTCGGCCGCCGCGTCGAGCTCGAGCACCCGTGCGTCGATGTCCGTCACGACGACGCTCCCGACGCCGCGAGTCGGCGGCCAACGTAGCCGACGATAGACGCGATGCTGTCCAGGTTCTCGGGGACGAGATCGCCGTCCGGGATCTCGATCCCGAACTCGGCGGACAGGAACTCGGTGAGCTCCAGCACGCCCGTGGAGTCGACGATCCCGGCGTCCATCAGCGATTCGTCGTCGGCGAGCGCCGCCCGCCGACCCATGACGAAGTTCTGGGCGATGAATCCCCGGACGGTGGTGGTGATCTCGGACAGGGTGGGCATGATTGAAGATCCTCCTCGACACCCGAAAGCCCCAGCGGCTGCCCTCAAGCGAGGGGCAGCCCTCGGCGCTCTCGGCCCATCGCGCCGTCTAGAACACCTCCCAATCCGAAACAAGCGTCCCGAGCGTCAGCGTCGCCGGCAAGATCGGCGTCACCCCGCGGGGTGATCCCGGGCACCGGCGAGGACCCCGGCGGCCGGCGGCCGGCGGCCGGCAGCCGGCCTGACGCCCCCGCGTCGGGGGGCGGACGGGCGTCCACGGGGGCTGACTCGCGCCCGGGCCCGCCATCTCGGGCCATGTCCCCTTGGGCTCGGCCGCGCCAAGCACTTGCGTCCAGGTTCCGTCTCGGTTAGGCGTGGGCGAGGTCAAACCGTGGCAACAGTGCGTCGAAGGCGAAAGAACCGGGAAGATCGGGGAGATGCGGCGGAGGCGACCGGCGGGTCGCCGGAGGCCTCGCGCCGGTCGGGCGACGACGATCGCGACGACGACGACGACGACGACGAGTCCCCCGAGGAGGAGTCCCCGGAGGAGGAAGCGCAGGGCGACGAGACCGACGGACGGGACGAGTCGGATCCGGACGCCGCCGGACGCAGCCGCGTGACCGTCTGGGTGATCGTCGCCGTAGCCGTCGCCATCCTCGGGTTCATGGTGCTCCGGCGCGGGTGCACGCCCGAAGGCGCGAGCCCCGCCTCCACGGTCGGCTCCTCGAGCGTCGCGGACCTGACCCTGATCACCGCGGACCGCAACGACCTCGACTGCGCCGCGAGCGCGGGGGTGGGTGCGTACCAATGCGGGTTCTCCGACGAGAAGACGGCCCGGCAGATCGACGAGCAGAACCGCCTGCGCCCCTTCATGACCGCGAGCGACCGGCGCCTCTTCCTCATCCCCGGCCTCTTCGTCGAGCCGGCGATCGCCAAGCGCTTCGAGTCAGAGCCCCCCGCCGGCAAGGCGCGCAATCAGCTCAAGCGATTCACCGCGAAGTGCAAGGTGAAGGTGGTGAGCGAGCTTGACGGCGTCAAGCTGCGCTGGACGCCGACCAGCGCCTGGGAGCCCCCGAAGAAGTTCCCGGTCGCGACCGTCTCGGACTGCAAGATCGAGGGCTGACCGCGCGGCTACCGGCCGACGCAGCGGCCGTTGTAGGCGCGGCAGCGCTTGGCCTGCTTGCAGGCCTCCGAGTCCGCGCAGTCCTTCGAGGTAGCGGCGATGCAGGTGCCGCCCTCGATGGTGCAGCGGCCGAGGTTGGCGCAGAGGGTCTTGCAGTCCTCGGGCGAGGCCGCCACGCATTTGTCTTCCTGGAGCGTGCAGCGGCCGTCGGTTTCGCACCGGCGGCTCTTCTTACAGGCCTCGTCGGAGGCGGGGACGCACTTGTCGTTCCGCCCGACACACCTCCCCTCCTCGCCGCACGCATCCTGGCGGCCGCGGCAGTCGATGGTCTTGGGGGTCTGGCAGGTCTTGTCGTCCGCGCAGAGCAGGCCGGTCGCGCAGTCGTCGCCGGTGCGGCACGCGCCGCCTTCCGCGGTCGTGCCGCCCGTGGGTTCGGCGCTGGCCCCCGGGGAGGTTTGCCCAGCGGGTGCCGAGCGGCTCTTGCAGCCGACCGCGGTGCCGAGCGGCACCACGGCGAAGAACAGCAGGGTGATGGTGGTCCCGAGCCTCATGCCGCACATTGTCGGTGAGTTACCCGACAATGGCCAATCGAACCACCGCGCCCGGCGCGACGATGACCCACGACGTCCCCGCCCCCGTGAGCCCCGGCCGCGGGACTGGCAGGGAGGATCCGACTGGCCCGCCCCCCAGACGCCGCCGGGCTCCCGAACGGTCGCCTCGAGACGTAGAATGTTCGGACCGTGACCCCCGTCCCACGGCTTCTCGGAGGCCCGTTCGCCATGCGCCGACTCTCCCCCCTCGTTTCGATGACCCTCGCCGCGGCGGCCGCGCTCGCCACCTCGCTGGTCGCCACCGCGGCCGAGCCGGTCCGGGTGCTGGTCCTGAGAGAGAGCGCGGGCAGCACCTCCGCCGCGCAACCCCACGTCGACCGCCTCATCGGCGTGGTGGGCAGGCTGAACGGGTGGTCCGCCGCGAGCGGCAAATACGAGAATCGCCGGGAGAAGGCCGAGGCGTACATCGCCAGCGAGCACCCCCGCTACGGGATCCTGAGCCTGGGGGCGTACCTCAGCCTGCGGGCGAAGTACGGGCTCGAGGTCATCGGTCAGGTGGACGTGGCACGCGCTGGAGGCGTCCGCTACGCCCTCATCAGCAAGACCCAGGCCGATCTCGCGGGCTGCCAGGGCAAGCGCCTGGCCTCCGACCACGCCGAGGACGCGCGCTTCGTGGACCGGGTGGCCTCCGGCGGCCAGTTCCGCCTCGCCGATTTCACGCTGATCCCAACGCGCAGGCCCATCCAGACTATCAAGGTCGTGGCCGACGGCGCGGCCGATTGCGCCCTGGTGGACGACGCGCAGCTCGCGGACCTGCCCAGCATCGAGGGCGCCAGCGGGCTCCGCGCGGTCTGGAACGGTCCCACCCTGCCCCCCATGCCCGTGGTGGCGTTCGCCGGCGCGCCCGCTCCCGAGAAGGACGCCTTCAAGGCGAGCCTCGGCAAGGTCTGCCAGGGGGACGGCGCCGAGGCGTGCAAGCAGGTCGGGATGCGGGCGCTCAAGGCCGCGACCAGCGCCGATTACGCCGCGGTCCAGACCGCTTACGACAAATAGGGCGCCGCACCGCGCGGCTTGTGTGGGCGGCGAGGGCCGTGTTAGCCGGCCGGTGATGGCCGGTCGCCGCTGGGTGCTGCTGCTGACGGGAGCGCTGCTCGGCTGCGCGACGACGACCCCCGCCGCGGCGCCCGGGGCCAGCCCGGCGCTCGTCGCTGCCGCCGAGAGCGGCGTCCTCGCGCTGTCGGACGCGCTGGAGGCCGAGTACGACGCAGGGCCCCCCAGCGACCAGGACGTGGGCTGGGCCTACGACCGGGTGAAGGACCGGTCCGTCTCGACCGCCGCGGACGCCTACGGCAAGGCCAAGATCACGGCGCGGTGGGTCCAGGTCCGGGGCGCGCTGGCCGCCGGCCAGCTCCGCGAGGTCGAGCGCCTGCTGCTCCTGAGCCAGCGGCTCGACCCCGGCTTCCGCGGCGGCGTGGCCAAGCGCGCGCTCGGCATCCTGTACGTCAACGCGCCCGCCCGGCTGCTGGAGCACGGGGACTCGGAGACGGGCCTCGCGCTGCTCGAGGAGCTCGCGAGCGAGCACCCCGAGGACATCGAGACCCAGCTCCGCCTCGCCGAGGCCTACGTCGCGCTGAACGATCCGGACCCGGCGCACCCCCTGCTCTGCGCGTGCCAGCGTCGCCGCGCGTCGCTGCGCGCGGCCGACCAGCGACGCCTCGACGAGCTGATGAGCGAAGCCGACGCCCCGTCCTGCCCGTAGCTGGCGTGGCTAGCCGTCGCCGCTCGCGACGACGGGAGGCGAACCCGCGCGGGCGGGCGCGTCGGGCCGGGCGCGCATCAGGATCCAGAGCGAGGCGGGCAGGGCAGTGAAGTCCGCGACGGCGGCCAGCACCAGGGCGGTGAACGCCAGCAACCCGAAGTCGCGGATCGGGGGCAGATCCGCCGTGGCGAAGGCGAGGAACCCGCCCGCGTTGATCACCGAGGCGAACAGGATCGCCTGCCCCGAAACGGTCAGGGCATGCCGCAGCGACTGTTCTACGGTGCCCGAGCGCCGTCGCTCCTGGAAGTGATAGAAGAAGTGGATCTGGTCGTTCTCGGACGCGCCGAGGATGGTGGACGCGACCAGGATGGTGGCGACGTTGAGGACCAGTCCGCTGACGCGCATCACCCCGAACATGACGGCGATGGCGAAAACCGAGGGGATCAGCGCCATGATCCGGGCGGTGCCGCTGCGGAACACGACGACGAACGCGCCGAAGATGATGAGCACGGTGAGCACGAAGCTCTCCACCAGCGTGGGCACCAGGCTCTGCTTGACCTTGGCCTGGAGCCGCGCGGCGCCGACGAGCTTCAGCTCGAAGGCCCCCAGCGCGGGGGTCTTCTGCACGGCGCGCGTCCACTCCTCCCGGATCCGCGCCTCGACGCGATCCAGGCTGGCCTGGTCCTGGCCCTTGCCGATGACGGCGAGGTACGTCTGCGAGAGCGAGGGCCCGTCGACGAACCGCCTGAGCATGGGCTCGCTCCGGGCCCCCTGCTCCAGATCGGCGGCCAGGTCCTCCTGGTCGTCGGGGTCCGTGGGCCAGGCGTCGCCGTCACCGGAGACGTAGCGCATCATCCGGAGCAGGGTGGGGATGCCGGCTACCGCCCCGACGTCCGGATCCGCCTCCAGCACCTGCTGGTACTCGTGCAGCGCCGTGAGCACCTCCGGCTCCGAGACGGTGCCGAGCTTGCCCTTGAGCCACACCTGGGAGACGCCGAGCCCCGGCAGGAGCTGGTTGGCGCGCTGGAAGTCCTGATACTCCGGGGCCCGGTGGCTCATGTAGTCCACGGGGTTCGAGTACATCGGGGCGGGAGGCAGGAGCCCGGGCACCCCCACCAGGGCGGCGACGCCCGCCGCGCTGAGCGACAGCGAGGCCACCACCAGCGGCCAGCGCCAGCGGTACGAGAAGTGCGTGACCCACCCCACGAAGCGCGCAAACCACGGCGTCGCGGTGCGCCGCTCCTGGCGGGTCGGGGTGCGCAGCACGGCCTGCAGCGCCGGGAAGAGCGTGAAGGACACCAGCCAGGTCAACAGCATCCCCACCGCGACCCAGACCCCCATCTCCCGGATGGGACGGATGTCGGACACGGTGAGCGCCGCGAAGCCGACGGCGGCCGCGAACAGGGAGGCGGTCACGGCGACGAGCTTGTTGGCGAGGGCGAAGGGGTGGTGATCGGTCGGGGAGACGTCGGGCGGGCGATCCACGTACCGCGAGTGGATGTAGACGAACGACGCCGTGGCCGTGATGAGGACGGTCATCGGCACCATGGGCGAGACGATGGTGAACGACCCGCCGGTGAGCCCCACGTACCCGATCGACAGCGCGAGGCAGGCCCCAAGCCCGATGCCGAACGCCACCAGGGTCCGGACGGAGCGGAAGAGGAGCAGCACGAGCGCGGTGGCCAGGGCCAGGAACAGCCCCAGGCCACGCGCCCCCGAGCGCCGCGTCGCGCGCCCGAGATAGCTGGTGACGTAGGGCTGCCCCACGCAGCGGACCGCCTCGATGGGCTCCGCCCTCGCCCCGCTCCGGACCAGCGCCTGCTCGACGGCCGCCAGCACCCGGTCGCGCTCCTGCTCCGAGCGGACCTTCATCCCCAAGGGGACGGCCAGGAACCCGTCGCCGACGAGGCCCTGCCGGCGGATGAGCTCGCTGTTCTCGACGAAGGCGCGGAAGGCCGCTACCTCGTCCGGCTCCGCCGTGAACCCGCCCTTGCTCCGCCGGAACGCGGTGAGCGCCGAGGTCGCCTGCACGTCGGGGATCGCGCCGAGGGCCTGCTCCAGTCGGTCGAGGATCGTGAGCACCCCGCGACTGAGCGGCTCCTTGGCCTCCAGCACCAGGAAGGCCTGCTCCCCGGAGCCGAACACCTCCTGGAAGGCCTTGGTCGCGACGTAATCCGGATCGCTGGTCACCACCAGGCGCTCGATCGAGTTGTCCTGTCCGACCTGGGCGGCGTAGTAAGCCGCCGGCGGCAGCAGCAGGGCGTAGACGCCGAGCACGAGCCAGCGCGCCGCCAGGAGGCGGCGGAACAAGGCCTGGACCGCCGGAT
This sequence comes from uncultured Polyangiaceae bacterium, assembly GCA_964404725.1. Lineage (GTDB taxonomy): Bacteria > Myxococcota_A > Polyangia > Polyangiales > Polyangiaceae > JAFGBI01. The sequence goes on along the minus strand of CAYOLF010000120.1, from coordinate 3,894 downwards.
ACCGCAGAGCGGGCTTCGGATCCTGTGCCATCGGCGCGGAGCATATCCCACCCTCGCAGCCCCGCCGCGACAACCGTCGAGGTCGCCGTCGTGGGCGAGCGCGGCGTGGACTCCTTCGTCGTGAACGCCGGGGCCGTGTAGGGCTGCGTCGAAATCGGAATCCCGCGCATGGATCGCTGAGCCGCGGCGGGTCGGCCCGGGATCCGGCGCGGCCGGGTGGTGGCGCGGGGGCGGGTCGACTAGGATGGGGCCGGTTCAGGGTTTCGACTCCCGGGGGTTAGCGGGACAGGGGCGCGCCGACGGCGGCGGTTCCCCCGGGCGGGATTTGACACGCATCAGGAGAGTCCGATGAAGAAGAACGACAAGAGGAGAAGGTCCGCGACCACCACGTCCGGCGACGACGACGAACTCCGGGCGCGGATCGCCGCGGCGGCGTACTACCGGGCCGAGCGGCGAGGCTTCACTGGGGGCAGCGAGGTGGAGGACTGGCTGGCGGCCGAGGAGGAGATCCTCGGCGGGAGCCAGGAGAGCGGTGCGGAGGCCGATCCGGAACCCTAGAGCGGCAGTCCGATCGATCGCCGCGGAAGATCAACGAATTGGAGCCCTGCGGCGCTCGAGCGCCGCGGGGTGGACCGACGCGCCCGTGCCGACGGGGCGCCCGTCGAACGCGTTCGGCCCCTAGAACAACAAACGGTTTGTTTGTTGTTCCAAATCAATGACCTAGAGCACCGACCTGGGAGCAGACCACGCCCGAGGCGCCGCCGAAAACGCATCCTCGCCGTGCACGGATGCGTTTTCGGCGGCGCCGTTGCTGTCGGCAACCTGATCGGTGCTCTAGTTCGTCCACCATGACCTGGCACCCCGAGTACGGCCCGCACAGCCCGTTCGCCGGAGAAGAGCGCGAGACCCTCGACGCCATCGTCGCCGCGCTCGAGCGCTGCGCGCACCCGCAGGCGGAGAGCTCGCTCGGCGCCGTCGAGGCGCACTTCTCGCGCATGGAGGCGTTCGGATCGCTGCTCGCGCGGTTCCCCTCCCCACTGGCGCGGCACCGGCTCGGCACGCGAGACCGCAGCCTCGAATCGCTCGCGGCGCTGCTCTGTCAGAGCAGCCCGGCCACCTTCGAGGTGCTGGCGCCGACCCGTGCCATCGTGGGTCGGGCGCTCGACGTGGCGCAGCTCAACTTCTTCCGCTTCCTCGGCTACGTCTGCGAGGAGGTCCTGGCCGGCGACGAGGGCGCCACGCTCCGGGCGGCCACGGCGGCCAGGGTGCGCGACGTCACGTACACCAAGCTGGTGGAGGAGGTGCTGACCGACGTGGTGTCGGACGGCACGGTGGCGCAGGAGACGCGGCTCCGGGCCGTGGGCGCGCTGGTGCAGATCTGGGAGCGACGCCTCACCTACCGAACGCGCGAGTTCTTCCCGCTGCTGGACGCGGCCTGGGAGGCGCGGAGCCGAGTCTCCGTCATCGGGGGAACGCTGCTCGGCACCCAGGAGATGTTCGCCCTGTTCCGCGAGGGGTGCGCGCCCGAGTTCGTCGACTACTTCGTGCGCCCGGCGCCGAGCGACGACGAGGTGGCGGCGTTCCGGGAGTTCCTCTTCGGCGCGACGGCCGAGGATCTCGAGCTGTTGGCCGATCGCATGCGGAGGGAGCGGCTCGCGAGCCTCCCGCTCGGCAATGGGTTCGCCCTCAGCCCGAGCGTGCCCACCGCGGGCACCGACCCGGCGACGCGCCTCTACGCGTTCTTCCGGGTGCGCTTCCTGCAGGCGACCGCGCGCCGCATCGCCGGGCTGCCCGGCCCCCAGCGGACCGCGGAGGGGTACGTGATGATCGACTTCCTCGCGCGCCACGCCGGCCTGGCCCCGCTCGCCGAGGATTAGGCGCGCGCGCGCCCTCGCGCCCCACCGGCCGAGGGTGGCGAGATCCGCCGCCTTCCGCTCCCGCAGCGGACGTGAAAGGATTGGAGCTGCCCCCGGGGTGCGCGGCGTTGACATAGGGTGCGCCCGCCCCGGGAGGCACCAACTTCTGGGGGGCGCCGCTCCCTTCCCCCGTGTGGGGAGCGGGTTCCGCGACGGCGCCAGCCCCGGCCCGGGCCTACCGCACGTTCACCTCGGACAGGTCGTACCAACCGTCATCGCCTCGCCGCTCGATGCCGAGCCGGAGCGGCGGGAGCGCCGCCGTGGCGGGGGCTTCGCCGGCACGATCGAGGATCGCCACCTCCAGACGATAGAAGCCGGCTGGGAGATCCCCGGGCAGGGTGAAGACGTCCGTGACGGTCGCCGTGCCCGGCAGCCACTCGCGCACGTCCTCGGCGCTCTCGAGGGTCACGGTGCGGACATCGCCGCGGAGCCGATAGGCGAGCGTCCTCGCGAGGTAGATGGGCGCGACGCCGAGGTTCGTCCAGGTGGACATGATCGAGATCGGCTCACCCGGCGCGAGCTCTCCCTCGTGGCTCAGCGCGTCGACGACGAGGCGGTACCCGTTGTGGACCAGCAGCTCGTCGAGCGCGCCTCGGTACTGCTCCGGAATGTCCGTCCACTTCGCGTTCAGGACCGAGGCGTGCTGGTCGAGCGCCCACTGGAAGGATCGATGGACCTCCCCGTCCGGCGGTGTCGCCGTCCAGCCGCGGTCGGCCCAACCCGGCAGGGTGTCGCACACCTCGAGCTGGACGGGCGCGTGCTGCCAGACGTCGGGGAATCCCGGCAGGACGGCGGTCGCCTGGCTTACCATGGTCGGGTAGCTGTCGATCTGATGGTTCCACCCGTCCCCGAAGACGCCCCAGTCACCCCAGCAGTCGACCCGCCAGCCCGTGCCCGCCGCGACGGCATGCACGAACACGTCGCGCTCGCCCGTCTCGACGCCGCCGCCGAGCCCCAGCATCACCAGCGGCGTCCGCTCGAACGACCCCACGTAGGCGTCGATGAGCGCCGTGTAGGCGTCGACGATCGCCTGCTCCGCAGCCGCGTCCGCGGGAGCGTAGATCCCGAAAAGCCCCGCGCCATCGGTGAGGCACGCCGTGTTCCACTCGCCCCAACAACCCACGGAGCCGATGTCGACGTGGTCCACCGCGGGGTGCCCGTCGTAGCGCTCCGCCAACGCCGCCACGAACCGCGCGTGCTCCTCCTGGTAGGTCGGGTCGCGGTAGTCCGGCCAATACGTCGCGCCGCCCGCGCTCGGCAACTCCTGCCCTGGGGTGATGCTCGCCAGCCAGTCGGGAATGCCGATGCTGTCGTCGGCGATGGAGGCCACGCGGAAGCCGAGGGTCTCGTCGAGCGCGTTGGCGCTCTCGAGGGCCCGGTCGACGAGGTCGAACGCGATCGCCCCCCGCTCCGGCTCGAGCTCGCGCCAGGTCCAGCGGAAGTAGGCGGTGCCACAGTCGGGGTGGTTCGCTGGCCAGTTCTCTCTCGCGCGCGCCGCGCAATCCTCCGCCGCAAAATCAATCGGAGGGAGGTTACACCACCAGCCGAAATGGAAGTTCGCGAGCCCCATGCCGGGGTTGATCAGAAGGTCGTCGATCCGACTCGGATGAACGGTGACGTCCCCCGCCCCCGTGGCGCCCGCCGCAGCACCCGCGCCCCCTGCCGAGCTGGCCCCTCCCATCGCCCCCGCGTCCCCGGCCGTGCCACCGCCGCCGTCCTCGCCCCCCGAAGCGCCGCCGCTACCGGGGCTGCCGCCGGTGGCGCTGCTGCCGCCACTGTCGTTCCCGCCGTCGGAGCCGGAGTCGTCCCCTCCGCAGCCCACTGCCACCCAGCCGATCAGGACGCCCGTCGCCGTCCACCCTCGAAGAGCCACATTCACCTCCCGGCAATCACCGCGCCAATCCCGCGCGAGAGAGTACCACCTCGTCTCCCTCACTGCCGCGGGCGTCCGATGGCAGCGCGGTGCCGAACCGCCGCA
>CAYOLF010000119.1:2061-17525 GCA_964404725.1 uncultured Polyangiaceae bacterium | reverse complement strand
CGTGTACATCGACAGCGCCTGGGAGTGCACGACGGGGCGGCTCCCCGCGGGCGACACCTGCTTCGAGTACACCACCTCCGCCATGCCGAACGAGCTGTCCGACTGCGCGACGGGGCTCGCCTGCGAGTACGCCGCCGACGACGCCACCGGGTACACCTGCACCGCGGGCGCGGACCTCGGCGACGACTGCGACGCGGTCCTGAGCGACGGCGAGATGCAGCAGTGCGGCGCCGGGCTCTTCTGCGATCCCACCGACAGCGTCTGCGTCGCGCAGGGCGGCCCCGGCGAGGACTGCGCGGATCCCAACACCGACCTGCCCGAGCCCGGGCTCTGCCTCAACGGCGCCTGCGTCGAGCATTGGAACGGCAACGGGTCGTACCTCTGCACCGACGGCCCGGTGCCGGTGGAGAACACGGGTGACGGCCTGACCTGCAACGGCGGCTGAGTCCGTCTCCCTGGTCGCGTGCGGCGGGCAGCTTCTCCTCGAGGGGCCGCCCGCCGACGCGTCGCGAGCCCGACCTCGAGGCGCGCCCCCGTCGCCGAGGCGCCGCCTCTTACGTAAGATGGTCCCCCATGGCGCTCTTCGACGTGACCCGCGTGCTCGGCGATGGTCTTGCGCTCTATCCCGGCGATCCCCCGCTGCAGCGCTTCTGCTACCGACGCCTCCCGGACGACCCCTACGAGGCCGCCCTGCTCTCTCTCGGGTCGCACGCCGGGACCCACCTTGACGCACCGCGTCATTTCTTCGCGGCAGGCCGCTCGGTCGACGCCCTGCCGCTCGAATGGCTCTGCGGGCGGGCGCGCGTCCTCGATCTGCGCGCTCACGGCGCATCGATCGACGCCCGCGCCCTCGCGGGCCACGACCTCCGCGGCGTCGAGCGCCTGCTGCTCCGCACGGTGGCCGGCGCCGGGCAACGCGTGGGCCGCGTCGAGGGTGAGGCGCACCTGACCCCCGACGCCGCTCGGCACCTCGTCGCCCAGGGCCGGATGCGGCTGGTCGGCATCGACGCCCTCTCCATCGAGGCCCCGACCGACCCCGCCTTCACCACCCACCGGCTCCTCCTCGGCGCCGAGCCTCCCGTGCTGGTGCTCGAGGGGCTCGACCTCGAGGGCGTCCCGCCCGGCGACTACGAGCTCTGGTGCCTCCCGCTCCGGTGGCACGGCGCCGAGGCGGCGCCGGTTCGTGCCGTGCTCCGCGAGCTCGGCGGCGGCTGACCGCACGCCGCGCCCGCCTCAGCGCGGCAGCGTGAACGGACGCCGCGCTCCGTCGTGCTCCACGAAGTAGCGACGCCCAGTGGCGGCGAACCCCAGCTGCCTCGCCGCCGCCCGCAGCTCGCCCCGGCTGAAGCGCAGGTCCCACTCCGAAACCTCCCCGCGCGAGTAGCCGAGCGTGCAGCCATCGTCCTCGCGGTAGCGCCCGCTCGCGCGCGCCCCGACGCAGCGGAACACGACGTCGGCACCCGGCAGCTCGCCCGTGTGCTGCACGGGCTCGATGAGCGGCAGGATGGATCCCTCGCGGACGAACGCCGGCACCGCGTCGTACCCGATCTCGACGGTGTGCCACCGCTCGCCGAGGAGCGCGGGTCCCCCGTCGAAGGGGTGCCAGCGGCCCTCCGGCAGGTAGACCGCGCGACGATGCCGCCCGCGCTCGACGATCGGGGCGACCACTAGCTCGCGCCCGAAGAAGAACTGGTCGTCGATCTCGCGGGCCTCACGGTCCTCAGGTGCGTGCCAGAACAGCGGGCGCAGGGGGGGCGCGCCCGTCTCCAGGTGCTCCGCGAAGAGAGACTCGAGGTACGGCAGCAGCCGGTAGCGCGCCTCGATCAGCCGGCGGACGCAGCCCTCCACCCGCTCCCCGAACACCCAGGGCTCCTGCGCGCGGCGGCTCATCGCGCAATGGTTGCGGAAGAACGGGTAGAAGATCCCGAGCTGGTACCAGCGCACCAAGAGCTCGCCATCGGCGTCGTGTCCGAAGCCGCCGACGTCCTCACCGACGAACGGCACCCCCGAGAGCCCCATCGACAGGAGCATGGGGATGCTCAGGCGGACGTGCTCGAACCACGAGGTGTTGTCGCCGAGCCAGACCGCGCCGAAGCGCTGCATCCCGGCGTAGCCCGCGCGGGAGAGCACGAACGGTCGCTCGTCGGGGTGGCGCCGCCGGAGCTCCTCCCACGCCGCCCGGGCCATCTGCGATCCGTAGAGCGCGCGCACCTCGAGATGGCCCACGAGCCCCTCGGGAGTCCGCTGGAGGAAGCGCTGGCCCTCGTCCGGGGGCAGCTCCGTCGCGGCGGGATCGAGCCAGTCGGGCACGTCGAACGCGCAGGGCTCGTTCATGTCGTTCCAGATCCCCGCAACGCCCAGTCGATCGAGCGCGCTGAGCTCCTCCCCCCACCACCGTCGAACGTCCTCCCGCAGGAAGTCCGGGAAACAGGAGGGCCCGGCCCAGACCCGCGCCACGAACGGCTCGCCGTCAGCGGCGCAGCAGAACGCGCCCCGCTCGCGCCCCCGCCGGAACACGGGCTCCGCCTCGTCTTGCTTCACCGCCGGGTCGAGGATGGTCACCACCCGGAGCCCGTCGCGGGCCAGATCCCGGGTCATCCGCTCGAAGCGAGGGAAGCGGCCCCGATCGACGGTGAAGACCCGGTAGTCCTCCATGTAGTCGATGTCGATCACCACCGCGTCGCTGGGGATCGCGCGGCGGCGCAGCTCCCGCGCGATCCCGCGCACCTCCTGCTCCGTGGCGTAGCTCCAGCGCGACTGCTGGTGCCCCAGGCTCCACCGCGGCGGCAGCGCCGCCCGTCCGGTGAGGCGGGTGAAGGCGGCGACGATGGCCGGGACCGGCGCCGGGCCGAGCTCCGTGAGCTGGAACCCGCGCCGCGAGAGGAGCGTGATCCGGAGCGTGTCGCCGAGATCGCTGCCCAGCTCCCAGCGCTGCGGCGCCGGGCTGTCGAGGAACAGCCCGACGGCGACCCCATCCCGCTCGAGGATCACGAACGGGATGACCTTGTACAGCGACGGGCTGGACTCCGTGTGGTGCGGGTCGTCGGTGGTGAAGAGCCAATGGGTCTTGCCGCGGCGATCGAGCCCCCGGTAGAGCTCGCCGAGCCCGAGGCAGCGCTCGCCATCGGCCAGCGGACGCTCGACGACCCACCGGCTCTCGGCCTCCTGGCGCCACCCGAGGCCGCCCCCGAGGCCGGCCCGGGCGCGCCTCCACTCGATCTCCGCCGCCGGGTCGAGGGCGAAGCTCGCCGGCTCGCGCACCGCGCCCGCGGGCCACACGGCGAGCCGCCGCGCGGCGACGCCCTCGATGGTGGCGGCCTCGAAGCGCTTGGTGCCACGAAACCGGTTCCTGCTGCGCGCCGGGCGCGCGGAGCGGCGCGACGCCGCGGCGCGGGCGGCGGTCCACAGGGGAGGCTCGGTCGTCATAGCGCTATCCTCGCCGCGGTGGGCCACGAGCACCAGGGGAGGCGGCCGAGCGGGCCCGCCGAGCCGCGCTCCCTTCGCGGCCCCGAGCCCCCTCCCCCGGCTCAGACCGACTGGTCCGCGAGCACGGCGCGCAGCACCACGGCCAGCTCGCTCGGGAGGCAGGGCTTGCGCACGAACCCGCGGCATCCCGGCGGCAGCCCCTCCCCCTGCGTGCCGAGCGCCGCGCCGCTCGAGAAGACCACGCGGACCCCCGGATCGATCTCCCGGAGCGCCACGAAGGTCTCCTCTCCGCCGAGGTCCGGCATCGTCAGGTCGAGCAGGACGAGGTCGATCGCAGCGGCCTGGACCCGAAAGATGGCGAGCGCAGAGCGCCCGCCGTCGGCGGTCACCACCTCGAACCCGTGGCGGTCCAGGGCCCGCTCCATCATCGCGCGGACGAGCCGGTCGTCGTCGATCACGAGGACGCGCGGCCGCTCGGGGACGGCGCGACGACGGATCGCGCTCACGGCCGCCAGCGCTCCGCTCCCGGGCACCAGCTCCTGCACCACCCCGGGGTTCGACCCGCGTTGGTTGGCCATGGCTCGCTGCCACGCCGCCCGCAAACCCACGTCCTTGCCGCGGGCGGCCCGTCCAACCCAAGTCTGCCGCGCGGATGACGCTGCGTCCAGCGCGCACCACCGCGAGCCTCCCGCCGCAGCCCGACCAGGACGCCTACCCCCCGTGGTCATGAATCACCCTACAGTCCCTCACCCGGTGGCGCACCCGGTGGACCGGGCTCGAGGGACGCCACACGACGGTCGGACCGCGCTGGTGCCGGCCCCCGCGGCGCCGATCGGGGAGCGCCCCCGACGCGGGCCCCTCGCTTCAGCGCGGACCGATGAAGGTCCCCGCCTCGTTCGCCTGCCGGATTCGACCGCGGAGGCGGTCGGCCCAGGCCTGCTCCTGCTCGCCCCGCGCCAATCGTTGCTTGACGAAGGCCAGCTTCACGAGGTCGAGCTGCTTCTGGCGAGCGCGGGAGTACCCGCCCGGGCTCCCCAGCAGGCTCAGCGCATTGTAGAGCGGGATCACCATCGAGTAGCCGATCGTCCGCTGGAACTCCCGCGGATGGAGGAGCTTCCCCACCTCGTCGACCAGGCCGCGGATGACGATCGCTCGGTCGCGCAGGACCAGGACATACAGCAGCACGAAGAAGACCAGGCTGAAGGTCCAGAACACCAGGAACTTCGCCAACAACCCGAGCCCCTCGGCGAGCCAGAAGGTAACCAGGAAGTTGTGCAGGAAGTGCAGGCCCACGGCCGCCAACCACCCCCCGATCGGCAACACCAGCTTCACCAGCGTGCTCCGCGACTCGGCGGCGATGCCGATGCCGATCCCGGTCATCGCGGTGAAGGAGGCGTGCCCGAGTCCCCCCAAGATCGTCCGCATGATGAACACGAGCTGCCCGATGCCGACGCCCTGCTGCAGGGTCGCGCTGGTGACGTAGAGCACGTCCTCGGTCAGGGTGAAGCCGAGCCCGACCACGCCGCCGTAGATCGCCCCGTCGAGCGGCCCGTCGAGCTCCTTGAGCCAGACCGCGGACAGCGCCCAGACCAGCAGCAAGATCACCCCCTTCGTGGACTCCTCGACGGGAGGCGCGACGAAGGACGCCGTCGTCGACGCCATCGTCTGCTGCGTGGCGTAGCCGCCGAGGCCGAGCTGGATGACGACCTCACCGATAGCGTTGCCGAGGATCGCGAAGAACGTGGCGCCGAAGACCCCCCAAAGGAAGCACAACCCGAGCAGCCACCACGGCTCGGGCTCGTAGCGGTCCACGCCCTTGATCACCAGCAGGTAGACCAGCACCACCGGGGTGATGAGGATCAGCGCGAAAGCGATGGCGAAGACGACATCGAACACGGCGTCAGGCTACACCAGCGCCATCGACCTCGGGTGGGCCATGTCCCTACCCTCCGCGTGCACCGCCCCCCGTGAAGGTCCGGGACCTGCGCCGATGTCCAGTCGCTTCCGGCGCCTCGGTGCCGTAGCCTCCCGTCCCCGCGAGGAGATGACCATGCCGCCGACGTCAACCGCTGCCCGCGCCAACCGCTGCCGCCCGCCGTGGCGCAGGCGCGACACCCTCGGCCTGACCGTGGCGCTCGCGGTCGGCATCGCCTGCCAGCGACCTGCCGGCCAGCAGAACGCGGCCGTCTCCGCCACGGCGAGCACCCCCGCGCCATCGACCGCCCGGTCCACCGCCGCCGCGCCCGCCACGCGGATCACCGTCACCCGGGAGCGCGTCGGAGCGGCCCGGGTCGACCGGATAGCGCGCGAGATCCACCTCCCCGCCGCGGCGGCCGCCGCCGGCACCCCGGGGAGGCCCCGCTGGGACCTCGTCGAGCGGTTCGAGCGGCGCGTCGAGATCCGCGCCGTCACCGAGGCGCGGGTCGCTGCGATCGCGGTGGAGTACCGCCAGGCCGAGGTGTCGCGCGACGGACAGCGAGCACCCGACCCCCGCGCCGGGCGGCGCTTCCTGGTGGCGATTCGCGACGGGATGCTCACCGTGACCGACGAGAAGGAGGCCGCGGTCGCGGAGCCGATCGCCGCCCTGGTGGCGGCCGATCACGCCTTCCTCGACGCGCCATTCCCCCTGGCGCCGTTCCTCCCGGAACCGGCCCTCACCGTGGGCACCGAGGTGGAGCCCTCGCACGACGCGGTCCTGTCCCTGGTGAGCGGCACCGGCGACTTCGACGTCAAGACGCTGAAGCTGACGTTCGAGGGGACGGAGGGGGCGGGCGCCGCCGCGCGCGCGCGGTTCCGGTTCACCGCACAGTTTCGGGTGACACTCGGGGATCGCCCGATCGAGCTCGACCTCGGGGGCAAGGCGTACGCGGAGGTCGCCACCGGGCGGGTGCGCTCGCTCGAGGCGACGGGCACGGCGATCGCGGTCGCTCGCGGTCCGGGCGAAGAGCCCGCCAAGGGGGACGCCCGGATCGTGCTCACCAGCGTCTACGAGTGATAGTCACGGGCGCCGGCACGGGGGCAACCCTACCTCCCACGCTCGAGAGTGCGACGCCGACGCCCCCCGCGCTGACACGGGGGACGCCGGCGATCGCTGGGGTGCGAGGAGGAGGAGGAGGGAAAGCAAGGCCTCGGCGTTGAGCAGCGCCGCCCCCGCTGGAGGGAACGGAGGCAGAGCCTTTCTTGCCGACGCAGGAGCGATGATATCCGAGCCCTCGCCCCCGATCAATCCGTGAGCGGGGGCAAGCGCCAACACCGCGCTTGCCTTGAGAATCCCGCGCGACATGGCCCCTAAGCCGCCGCGCAGGCGCCCCGTCGCGGCCGTGCGCCGCCGGCGGGCCGGTGGCCGACCGTCTCGCCCGCTCCGTGGTAACCTCGCCCCTCATGCGCCGCTACTGGCCGCTGCTCGGGGCGATCACGATGAACGTCGCGGGGTGCGGCGACGACGACCGGCCACCAACCATCGACCCGAACGACCGGGGCTCGAGGGTGCCCGCCGAGCGGCTACCAGCGACGGCCGACGCCTTCACTGCGTCGGACTGCTGGTTCGACACCCCCTTCGGCGTGACGGTCCAGTGCGGGCGCGTCACCGTCCCGGAGGACCCGGCGGAGCCCACCGGCCCCGAGCTCACGCTCGCGGTCGCCCGATTCTTCAGCGACGAGGAGACGGTGGCGGACGACCCCGTGGTCTACCTCGAGGGTGGCCCGGGAGGTGACGCCCTCGCCACCGTGTCCGGCGCGTTCGACGTCTTCGCACATCTGCTCCACGAGCGGGACCTCGTCGTCTTCGACCAGCGGGGGACCGGGCACTCGCAGCCGCGGCTCGACTGCCCCGAGCTCGGCGCGGCGACGGTAACGGTCGGGACCTCGGAGACCGACGCGGCGCTCGATGCGCTCTCCGCCTGCCGCAACCGGCTCGTCGCCGAGGGCGTCGACCTCGACGCGTACACCAGCGCTCGCAACGCCGCCGACGTCGACGCCATCCGCGAAGCCTTCGGCTACGAGCGCTGGAACCTCTACGGCATCTCGTACGGGACCCGCCTCGCGCTCACCGTGCTCCGGGACTACCCGGACGGGGTGCGGAGCGCGATCCTCGATGGCGTCCTCCCGGTCGAGCTCGAGGTCTTCGTCACCGCCGGTGCCTCCGCCCAGCGGTCGTTCGAGCTCGTCTTCGAGCTGTGCGCCAGCCAGGCCGCCTGCGCGCAGGCCTACCCCGACCCGATGCAGCGGCTCGCCTCCACGGTCGCGGCGATGAACGCCACTCCGGTCGACCTGTCCCTCCCCGACGGCAGCACGCTGTCCGTCACCGGCGCGATGGTGCTGAACGTGCTCTTCCTGGTCCTCTACGACGCCGAGAGCATCCCCTACCTCCCCGCGCTGATCGACCTCATCGCCGAGGGGGATCTCAGCCTCTTCGAGCTGCTCGTCACCGACACCGGCGACGAATCCGGGGTGGCGCTCGGCATGTACCTGTCCGTGGTCTGCGGCGAGGACGCGCCGTTCTCGTCGCCCGCGGCGGTCGCCGCGGCCGCGAGCGGGCTATTGCCCCTGTTCGAGCCCTTCGCCGACGGGCTGATCCTCGACGAGTGCGCGCGGTGGGACGTCGCCGCCGCTCCGGCGATCGAGGACGAGCCGGTGGTGAGCGCCGTCCCGACCCTCCTCACCTCGGGCACCTTCGACCCCGTGACCCCCCCCGAGAACGGGGACCTCGTGGCGGCGTCCCTGCTCGCCGCCGAGCACGTCGTCCTGCCCTACGAATCCCACGGCGCCAGCACCTGCGCCTGCGGCAGCGCCCTCGTGGACCGCTTCCTCGCGGCGCCGGGCGAGCCGGTCGACCACCCCTGTGTGGAGTCCCTGCGGCCGCGATCCTTCGAGGTCACCCGACTCCGGTCCGCCGCCCCCGGCCCGCGCCTCCACACGGGCCCGCTCGACCCGGCGACGCTGGAGCAGCTCGCCGAGCGCGCCCGACAGCGCCTGCGCACGTTGCGCGGGGGGTTCAGCGGCGGGCTTCGATGAGCGCCGTCACCACGTGCGCGGCGATCGCCATCCCCATCGCCGCGGGGACCATCACCGCGCTCGGCTGGATGACGCGCTGGCGACCCCGGTGCAGGTCCTGCGTCCGCAGCGACCACGGACCCGCGCCCGCCGGCCGCCGCGGCTCCTCGGTGTAGGCCGCATCCACGCCCGCGAGCGAGCCGTGGCGACGGAGCCGCTTCCGGACCACCGCCCCCAGCGCGTCGCCGCGGGTCGCCGCCAGCGGCGCGACGCGGACCCGAGTCGGGTCGAGGCGCCCGCCGGCGCCCAGCGACGAGATGACGGGGATGCCCCGCCGCTGGCACTCGCCGATCAGCGTGACCTTGGGCCCGAGCGAGTCGATGGAGTCCACGACCCAGTCGAACCCCCGCTCGAGCAGCCCCGCGGCGGTCTCGGCGGCGAAAAACTCGACCACGGCGTCGATGGAGGCGTCGGGGGCGACGTCCAGCAGCCGCTCGCGGAGCACCTCCGCCTTGGGGCGACCCAGCGCGCTCGCCGTCGCTTCGAGCTGCCGGTTGAGGTTACTCTGGACCACCCGGTCGTGATCGACGAGCGTGAGGTGGCCAACGCCGCTCCGCGCCAGCCCCTCGCTCGCGAAGGATCCCACCCCGCCCAGACCAAACACCGCGACCCGCGCCGCCCGCAGCCGGGCGATGCCGGACAGGCCGAACAGGCGCGCGCAGCGCTCGAGGCGCTCCGGGACCGGAACCTCACCGCTCACCGTCCCTCCTCGAGCGACGCCAGTGCCTCGGGACCGAAGAGCGCGGCGGCGTTGGCGTCGGTCGCCGCCTCGACGCGATCCGGCGGCTCGCCGCGCAGCTCGGCCACCGCGGCGAGCACCCGCGGCAGGTGGGCGGGACGCACCGCGCCAGGGCGGATCCCCTCGAGCCCAATCGCTGGCGCGTCGGTCTCGAGCAGGATCGCGTCGAGCGGCAGCCCCCGGGCCAGGCGGCGCGCCCGGGACGCGCCCGGCCTGGTGACGGTCCCGCCGAGACCGACGAGGTGACCGAGCTCGAGGAACGGGCGCAGCTGCTCCGGGGACGCGCTGCAGGCATGCAGCGCCCCGCGCACGCGGGGGAAGCGGCGCAGCACCGGCAGCAGCTCTCCGAGCGCGTGTCGATGGTGCAGGGTGACCGGCAGCCCGAGCCGAGCGGCGACGTCGAGCTGCGCCTCAAGCACCTCGATCTGCCGGGCGAGCACCGCAGGCGGAGGGGAGCCCCCGAGGTCGAGCCCGATCTCTCCCACCGCCGTCGGCCTCTCTCGCTCAATCAGGGCCAGCACCGGCTCGATCGGCGCGCTCGCCTGCCACGGGTGGAGCCCCAGCGCACAGGGCAGGCGCGGGTGGGCGCGACGCAGCGCCTGCACGGCCGCGTTCGACTCGCCGTCGTATCCGCAGGTCAGCAGCGAACGCACCCCAGCCGCCACGGCCTCGCGCAGCGCCCCCTCCGGGTCGGGCAGGTCCGTCAGGTGGCAATGGGAGTCGAACACCTCCCGCGAGCCTACATCGAACCTCGTCCGGCCCGCACGGCGAGGCGGCGCCCGTTGATGACTCGCGCGCGCCACCGAGGGGGGGATCCGGTGCGACCCCGGCCCGCTCGAGGCCGCCGGCGCCGAGCCGTCCCGGCCCGGGAGCGCCGCCGCCCGGCCGCGCGAAAGCACCGCCACCCGCGAAACCCATTGGCCCCGACCCCGCGCGCGCGACATCATCTCGGACGTAGGTCGACATGCCGATGTCCGTCGACGAGCTGCTCGCGGCCCTCCGCACCCTGGCGCCGGAGGAGCTCCGGCGCGTCGCCGCCGCCGCGCTCACGCCCGAAGAAACCGGCGCGGCGAGCCGAGACGCCCTGCGGGCCGAGCTCTCCGAGCGCGATCGGATCGAGCTCGAGCTGCTCAAGAGTCAGCAGCAGCTCGCCGACGCGAACCACGTGCTGCGCCTGGTCTTGGACACGATCCCGGTGCGGGTCTACTGGAAGGACCGTTCGCTCCGGTACCTCGGAGGAAACCAGCGGTTCGCCGACGACGCCGGGGTCGCCAACCCCGACGCGCTCGTCGGCAAGCGGGACGAGGATCTCCCGTGGCACGCCGAGGCCGCCCGGCGGGAGGCGGAGGACCGCGCCGTCCTCGAGTCCGGTGAGGCGCAGTTCGACCGGACCGAGCCCCAGGCGACCCCCAGCGGCAGACCGCGCTGGGTGCGGACCACGCGGGTGCCCCTGCGGTCCCGCGCCAACGTCGCGATCGGGGTGCTGGGGACGTACGACGACGTCACCGAGCGGCGGCAGTTCCAGCAGCGGCTTCACGAGGCAGAGCACCTCGAGGTGGTCGCGCAGCTCGCGGGGGGCGTGGCCCACGACTTCAACAACCTCTTGACCGGGATCCTCGGCAACGCAGAGATGATCCACGACGACGCCGAACCCGGATCGGACACGGCGGAGTCGGCCACGGAGATCCTGCACGCCGCGCGGCGTGCGGCCGATTTGACGCAGCAGCTGCTCGCCTTCTCGCGCCGCGGTCGCATGCAGAGCCAGCCGGTGGACCTCCACGCGATCATCGACCAGACCGCCCGACTGGCGGCGCGCGGTCCCGGTCAGAGCGTCTCCGTCACCACGCGGCTGGAGGCCCAGCGGACCACCGTCGTCGGGGATCCCACCCAGCTCCGCTCGGCCCTGATCGACCTGACGCGCAACGCCCACGAGGCGATGCCGGACGGCGGTCGCCTGCTGCTCGCGACCCGCGACGTCACCCTCACGACCGAGGCAGCCACCGGGCTCGGCCCGGATATCCACGCCGGGGACTACGTGGAGATCCGCGTCGAGGACACGGGCGTGGGCATCCCAGCCGAGCTCCTCGGGCGAGTGTTCGAGCCCTTCTTCACCACCAAGGGCCCCGGCGCGGGGAGCGGGCTCGGGCTCGCGGCGGTGTTCGGCTGCGTGAAGGGTCACGGCGGCCACGTCGCCGTGACGAGCGCGAAGGGGCGAGGCACCACCGTCACGTTGCTCCTGCCCGGCATCGCCGGAACGGTGCGGAGGAGCACCCCCGTCAGCGCCCCCCGATCCTCGGCGGGCGGGGCGCGGATCCTGGTCGTGGACGACGAGGAGACGGTTCGCGCCTTCCTCGCGCGCGCCCTGGTCAAGCTCGGCCACGAGGTCCTCACGTTCCCTGACGGCATCGCCCTCCTCGAGCACTTCGCCGCTCACCTGGGCGAGGCCGACCTCGTGATCCTCGATCTTACGATGCCATCGCTGAGCGGCGAGGAAACCTTCCGGCGACTGCTCGAGCTCGATCCGGAGGTGCGCGTGCTCATCGCGTCCGGCCACAGCCGACAGGCCGCCGCTGGCACCCTGCTCGAGGCAGGTGCCCGTGGGTTTCTGGCCAAGCCGTTCCGCGTCCACCAACTCGCCGACGCGGTCGCGCTGCACGTCCGCCCGCGACCGGGCGCCCCGGGCCAGGCGACGGCGACGTAGTCGGCTCCTCGCTCGCCCGTCGCGTGCGCGGCCCTGGTGCGAGCGGCCGCCCAAGTCGGTTCCCGGCGCCTCGGCGACCGCCGGGTCATCGTGACGGGGCGCCGTCGCCGGGCGCCCTCGCGCACATCGAGAAGCACTTCGATAACGTGCCGACGAACGAAGGACGATCGCGCCGCGCCCGCTCCCGCGCGAAACCACGCCCCCCCGCGCGGGCAGTCCCCGGGGCGGCCGTAGGTATCGAACGTCTTTCAGGAATGGTGCAAATCGGGGAACCGAGTGGCATCATGAAATGTCGTCTCCCGTCCGTCTCTCGAGCCCGAGTGTTCCCCATCGAGGTTCATGCGCTCGCCTGACCGCACCGAAGTCACCAACGCCGCCGCCGCGCTGCGGGACATGTACGCCCTGCACTGCGCCGATTTGACCCTGCCCGGGGACGTCCGCCGCCGCCCCGCGCTCAGCGTCCCCCAGGGGCCGAGCACGCACGGCGGCCTGCTCGCGCGCCAGCACCTCACCCTGGAGCCAACGAACACGGGTCCGTCGTCCATCACGGTCGGCTGGGTCGACGTCGCTGCGCGCCAGGCCTCGCTGCGCACCTATCCCTGCTTGCTCGCCGCGCACCGGGCCCGCTTCGGCTCCGACGCGTTCGGCGTCGATGGCGTCGGCTACGAGCGCTTCCTGCACGTGACCCGGACCTTCTTCGTGGACCAGGGGATCGCGATCGAGATGGAGCACCGACCCCCCGACGTCCCCGGACCCGAGGACCGCACCGCGACGCGGTGGCTCCTGGCGGCGCTGGCAACGATCGTCGCCGTCGGGGCAGTGGTCGTCTGGCTGTTGTCGTCCTAGAGCACCGAACAGGTTGCCGACAGCAACGGAGGCCCGGAAAATGCCTCCGTGCAGGGCGAGGAGACATTGTCCAGGCCTCCTTCGCCGGAGTCTGCTCCCAATTCGGTGCTCCAGATCGTTGATTTTTCGCAGCAATCAAGCTGATTGCTGCTCTAGGCTTGGCGGCGACTTGGCGGACGGAGGCGAGCCCACGCTGCGCGTCGTCGGGGCGGCGATCATCGACGCCGGTCGCTGCCTGGTGGCGCGGCGGGGCGCGACCATGTCCGCCGCCGGAAAATGGGAGTTCCCCGGCGGCAAAATCGAGCCGGGCGAGACGGCCGCGGCCGCGCTGGTGCGCGAGATCACCGAGGAGCTCGGCGTCCTGATTCAGGTGGGCGAGCGCCTCGGTCGGAGCGAGGCGTCAACGGGGGGTCGCCGGCTGACGCTGGAGATCTTCACGGCCCGGCCCATCCGCGGCGCGCCCGTGGCCCGGGAGCACGCGGCGATCCGCTGGGTGACCGGACCCGAGCTCGACGAACTCGACTGGGCGGACGCCGACGTCCCCCACCTGCCAGCGGTCCGCGCCGCGCTCGCGCGCACGTCCGGAACGGACCCGACGCCGCGCTGAGGGCACCCCCCTAATCCGGGCCGGCGTCGCGGAAGCGGGCCCAGCGGAGCCCGAGCCGCCGCATCTTCGAGCGCAGCGTGTGCGGGTTGATGCCGAGCAGGACGGCCGCGCCCCGGGGCCCCTCCACCCTACCCCCAGCGCGGCGCAGCGCCGCCTCGATGTGCCCGGCGATCGCCGCGTCCAGGGAGAGCAGCGGCGGCTCCGCGGCTCCGGGGCGCCCCTCGCGCCGAGCCGGGGGGTCCGCCGGCGGCGCCGCGGAGGCGCTGCGCACGCCGAGAGCCCCGGCGATGTCCAGCCGCTTGCCGCCACCGAGGATCGCGGCGCGTTCGATCACGGACGCCAGTTCGCGCACGTTTCCCGGCCAGTCGTAGCCCAGCAGGCGCTCCACGTCGGCGGTCGATGGCGTCAGCGGGGCGCCGCCGATGCGCTTGCCAACCCGCCAGGCGAAGTGCGTCGCCAGCGCGGGCACGTCCTCGCGCCGCTCCCGGAGCGGCGGCAGCTCGATGGGGAAGACGCTGATCCGGTACCAGAGATCCTCGCGGAAGCTGCCCGCGCGGACCATCTCCTCGAGGTTCCGGTGCGTCGCCGCGACCACGCGGACGTCCACCGCCACCGGGCGCTGCCCGCCCACGCGCTCGATCACCGACTCCTGCAGCACCCGGAGCAGGCGTACCTGCGCGGCGAGGGGGAGCTCCCCGATCTCGTCGAGGAACAGCGTGCCACCGTCGGCGCGCTCGAACCAGCCGGCGCGGGCGGCGACGGCGCCGGTGAAGCTGCCCCGCTCGTGGCCGAACAGCTCCGAGTCGATGAGCCCCGGCGGGATCGCGCCGCAGTTGACGCGGAGCATCGGTCCGTCCGAACGACGGGAGCGCGCGTGGATCGCCCGCGCGACGACCTCCTTGCCGGTCCCCGTCTCGCCCAGCAGCAGGACGGGCGCATCGGTCGGCGCGACCTGCTCCAGCCGCAGGATCACGGCCCGGAACCCGGCGTCTGCGCCCACGATCTCATCGACGATCTGCTGGCGACCGAGCTTGTCGAGCAGCGCCCGGTTGTCGGCCTCCACCACCTCGCGCAGCCGCCCGAGCTCGAGGAAGCGCTGCGCGTGCAGCACGGCGACGCGAAACGGCTCGAGCAGGTTGGTGAGCTGCCGGGTCTGCCGCGGCCCGAAGCAGCCGCGGGGGCCTAGCACCACGAGCGCGCCGAGCGGCCCCGCCTCCGGATCCGTGATCGGCCCCGCGATGGCGTCCGCCTCGACCGCCTTGGCCGTGAGCAGCGCGAGGATCGGATCGGCGTCCGTGCGGCCCTGGCGCACCTCACCCGACCGCATCCAGGTGAGCAGGCGCTCGACCTCCTCCCGAGTGCAGTCGGTCAGCGTCGGAGTAGACGCCGTCCAGTCCTCGACCTGCGCCTGCGCGATGGTGGCCAGGGCCCGACGGTGCAGATCGAGCCGCCGCACCAGGAGCGCGCGAACCCCGAGCTGCCGGGCGAGGATCGGCAGGATCGCGGGGACCGTCTCCTCCAGCCGCTCGTGCCGGAAGAGCTCACGGTACAGGTCGATCTGATCCATGGGCCATGGAATATCACACCTGGCCAGGGCATTTCCTGGAAAATCGGCACCGCGATCCCGGCTCACGCCGAGTGCACGCTCGGCCCCCCGCTGGTACCGTCCCCCCGCGAGGGAAATGCCCGTGCAGACCTTCATCTTCGACCTCGACGGCACGCTCTCCGAGAGCAAGCAGCCCATCGACGCCGGCATGGCGCGGCAGCTCCGGCGACTCCTCGAGTGCGGCGTCGTCGGCATCATCTCCGGCGCTCACTGGGAGCAATTCCAGACGCAGGTGGTCGCGCCCGTGGGCGCGCACGAGCGGCTGACCCTGGCTCCGGTGACCGGGGCCCAGATCCTGCGGTACGTCGACGGCGCCTGGAAGGTGGTGGCCGAGGCGCCGGTGCGCATCGACTTCGACCGGGTGGTCGCCGCCTTCAAGACGGCCTTCGAGCGGCTCGGCTACGCCGAGGAGCCCGGCGTGGGCCCCAAGTTCGAGGATCGCCGCTTCCAGGTCACCTGGTCGGCGCTCGGACAGCAGGCCCCCGGA
>CAYOLF010000119.1:0-1961 GCA_964404725.1 uncultured Polyangiaceae bacterium | reverse complement strand
CTGGCGCTCATCGACGATCTCGTCGCCGGCCGCCCGCTCCCGGACGTCCGCGACGCCACGCCGTGAGCGGGCGCGGCTCAGCGAACCACGGGGAAGAGCGAGGCGTAGGCCCGCGCAGACACGGCAGCCGCCAGCCCGGATCGCGGGTCCAAGCGCTGGGCCTCGCGCGCCACCACGATGGCGCGCCGGTAGCGGCCAAGCTCGCAGTGCACGTGGGCGAGGGCCGCGTGCGCCGCCGCCGCCGGCCGCTCCCGCGGCATCGCCAGCACCAGGCGCGACAACGCCGGGAGGGCCGCGCGCGCGTCGTGGCGCCCGAGGGCCTGGAGGGCCGCGGCGGCCCGCGCGCGGAGCTCCTCGCGCGGCGCGCCGCCGAGCCCGCGCCCCGACCGGTCGAGCCGGCGCAGGAGCTGCCGCAGCACCTGCATGGGATCGGGGCCCCGGCGTGACCGGTGGTGGAGCGCTTCGTCCGCGGGCGGGAGGGGCTCGCTCATGGTTCTCGTCGCGCGGGCGTGCCGCACCTCGGGTCCCCTTTTCGCGCACGGGCGCCAGCGCGGGCAAGAACGCGGCCGCCGAACACCACGACGGCCCCCGGCTCCTCCCGCGGCGGGAGATTGACCGGCCCCCATCGACTGCTAGATTGACCGCCCACTTTTCTACGAGGTGAGCCACAAATGCGCGTGGGATTCGTTGGTTGGCGGGGCATGGTCGGCTCCGTGCTCCTGGACAGGATGCAGGCGGAGGGGGATTTCCCCCGGATCGGCGAGGTGGAGTTCTTCACCACCTCCCAAGTCGGCGGCGCCCCCCCCCGCGTCGGCGTCGACGCGCCCCCCCTCGCCGATGCGTTCGACCTCCGGGCCCTGGCCGCCCATGACGTGATCGTCACCTGCCAGGGCGGCGACTACACCAGCGACGTCCACCCGCGGCTCCGGGCGGCGGGCTGGAGGGGCTTCTGGATCGACGCCGCGAGCTCACTCCGCATGGCGCCGGAGGCGACCATCGTCCTCGATCCGGTCAACCGCGCGGTGATCGACCGGGCGCTCCAGCAGGGCGCGCGGGACTTCGTTGGCGGCAACTGCACCGTCAGCTTGATGCTCATGGCGTTCGCCGGCCTGTACCACCAGGGCCTCGTCGAGTGGGTCAGCACGATGACCTACCAGGCGGCCTCGGGCGCGGGCGCCAAGCACATGCGCGAGCTCGTCGAGCAGCTTCGCACCGTCGGGGACGCTGCGCGCGAGCTCCTCGCCGATCCGGCGGGCGACGCCCTCTCGCTCGACCGCAACGTCGCCGCCACCCTCCGCTCCGACGCCTACCCGACGGCCCAGTTCGGCGCGCCGCTCGCCGGGAGCCTGATCCCCTGGATCGACCGGGCGCTCCCCTCCGGGGAAACCCGGGAGGAGTGGAAGGGCCACGTCGAGTCCAACAAGATCCTCGGCAGCGATCCCGAGATCCCCGTGGACGGCCTGTGCGTCCGCGTCGGCGCCATGCGGTGCCACAGCCAGGCGCTCACCATCAAGCTCCGGCGGGACGTCCCGCTGCCGATGCTCGAGGCCCTGGTCGCCGGCTCCACCCCCTGGACCCGCGTGGTCCCGAACGACAAGGACTCGACCCTGAAGCACCTGACCCCTGCGGCCGTCAGCGGCACCCTGGACGTCCCGGTCGGGCGCCTGCGCAAGCTGCGGATGGGCCCGGAGTACCTCGGCGCGTTCACCGTCGGCGACCAGCTGCTCTGGGGTGCGGCAGAGCCGCTGCGCAGGATGCTGCGGATCCTGCTCGAGAGGTCCTGACGCCGGCCGGGCCGCGCCGGTCGCGGTCGGAACGAACGGCAGAGGGCGAGCTCACTTGGCGCTGGCGCCGGCCTTCATGTCGGCGCTGGCGGCGCCGCTCGACCGGGTACCGCCGCGGTCCGTCGAGCCGCTCTTCCCCGCCTCGTCGGCCGGCGCCGGCTCCACCTCCTCCATGTC
>CAYOLF010000118.1:0-17594 GCA_964404725.1 uncultured Polyangiaceae bacterium | reverse complement strand
TCGCGCTGGAGGAGCAGATGCGCTTCGCCATCCGCGAGGGCGGCAAGACCGTCGGTGCCGGCGTCGTGACCTCGATCATCGAGTAGCCAATTTGTACGGTTCTCGCAGACCGTCGCCGGCGCACCGGCGGGTCACCGTCGCCCTCGCCTGCACGGTCTGCGGCTCCCGAAACTACCGAACCACCAAGGTGCGACGGGACGGAGCGGGAGCCCTTGAGCTGAGGAAATTCTGTCGAGTCTGCAACGCACACACCATGCACCTCGAGTCGAGGTGAGGCCCCGGGGCAACCCCCATGGCCGCCGCCACAGGGGCGTAGCTCAGTTGGTAGAGCAGCTGATTCCAAATCAGCCGGTCGGGAGTTCGAGTCTCTCCGCCCCTGCCCAGTTCCACAGGTCGCGCCGCGGTTCACCCACCCAGCCCCCGGCACCCCGACCGTTACTCCGCTAGAGCGCCGAGACATGGCTCCGCCAGGCAAGAAGAAGAAGGACGATCGCGACGGTACGGCCCGCCCGGGTCGCACCCGGGCGGGCACGTCCGCGCCGCGCCGGCCTCGACCCGCGGACGGCGACGGCGGAGACCAGGCCTCGGGGGACGACCTCCCGGGCGGGCTCGCGCTGCCGGGCCGGAACCTCATCGGCCCGGGGGCGGAGATCGAACCGGTCGCGCCCGACGGCGAGGCGGGGAGGTCGGACGCGACCCCTGCCGAGCTCGGGGCCACCCGGTACGTGCACGCGGCCTTCTTCATCGGTGCCATCCTCATCGCCTATCTCACCGGCAAGATCCTCGGCCTCGGCTGGAATCTGCTGGCCGACTGGCACGCCGCGGTGCACGCGATGCCGTTCCTGTTGAGGTACGGCGAGGGACAGCGGGCGACTCTCACCGGTTTGGTCGGAGTCGTCGTGGGGCTGGTGGCGGTGATACAGACGTATCGGCGTCCGGGCATCCGACGCTGGGCCAACGACGTCGCGGCGGAGCTCTCCCGGGTGACCTGGCCGAACAAGGAGATGGTCACCAACGGGACGATCATCGTCATCGTCGCGAGCCTCATCGCGGCCGCGTACATCGCGCTGCTCGATCAGTTCTGGGGCTTCGTCACCCGGTTGATCTACGAGGCGTGAGCGGGGAAGAGCGCTGATGGAGCAGCAAAAGGAACAACCGGGCGAGTCGAACACGAAGAAGTGGTACGTGGTGACCACCTACTCCGGGTACGAGAACAAGGTGAAGGTCGCGCTCCAGGAGCGGGTGCGGCAGTTTCACATGGAGGACCGTTTCGGCGAGGTCCTGATCCCCGCGGAGACGGTCACCGAGACGGCCAAGGATGGGAAGGCGCGGGTCAAGTCCCGGACCAGCTTCCCGGGCTACGTGTTCGTCGAGATGGTGATGAGCGAGCACACCTGGCACCTCGTCAAGGACACGCCGAAGGTGACCGGGTTCGTCGGCAATCAGCGACCTCAAGAGGTCAAACCCCCGCACATCGAGGACATGCGGCGGGGCATCGTGGAGGGCGCTGTCAAGCCGAAGCCGCGTCACCAGTTCCAGGAGGGCGACGAGGTCCGGGTGGTGGTCGGCGCGTTCGCTAACTTCTCCGGCACCGTGCAGGAAGTGAAGCCGGACAAGCAGAAGCTCAAGGTGATGGTGAGCATTTTCGGGCGACCGACCCCGGTCGAGCTCGACTTCGCCCACGTCGAGAAGCGGTGAGGCCATGGCAGCGAAGAAGAAGATCACGGGAATCATCAAGTTGCAGCTGCCGTCGGGCAAGGCGAATCCCTCGCCGCCCGTGGGCCCCGCGCTGGGTCAGCACGGGGTCAACATCATGCAGTTCTGCAAGGACTTCAACAGCCGCAGCGCCAAGCTGGGCGACACCATCGTCCCGGTGGTGATCACGGTCTTCGCCGACCGGTCCTACAGCTTCGTGATGAAGTCGCCGCCCGCCAGCATCCTGGTGAAGAAGGCGTGCGGGTTGGCCACCACCGGCAAGCCCGGCTCCGGCTCCAAGGAGCCCAACAAGCAGAAGGTAGGGAGCCTGACCTGGGACCAGGTCCGCGAGATCGCCAAGGAGAAAATCCAGGACACCAACGCGCACGATCTCGAGGCCGTGGCGCGCAGCATCGCCGGGACGGCGCGGAGCATGGGCGTGGACGTCAGCTGAGCCGCTGGCGATCCTGCCACGCCAATCGGCGAGAGAGGTTACTGGTGCGACGTCGGAGGCAGCCGCCTCCAGCACGATCGTCTCCAGGAGTCGCAAGACGAAATCATGGCCAGTAAAGAACCCAAGAAACGCGTCGTCGCGATCGCCAAGGTGGATCGTCAACGGCGCTACCCGATCGACGAGGCGGTGGCCGCCGTCAAGGCCGCCGCCTACGCCAAGTTCGACGAGAGCGTGGACATCGCTGTTCGTCTCGGCGTCAACCCGAAGCACGCGGACCAGATGGTCCGCGGCGCCCTCGTGCTGCCCCACGGCACCGGCAAGACCGTTCGCGTGGCGGTGTTCGCCAAGGGCGAGAAGGAGAAGGAGGCGCTGGAAGCGGGCGCTGACTTCGCCGGTTCGGACGAGCTGGTGGCGAAGGTCGCCGCCGGGTTCCTCGACTTCGATCGCGCGATCGCCACGCCGGACATGATGGGCGCGGTCGGCAAGCTCGGTCGCGTGCTGGGACCGCGCGGGCTGATGCCCAACCCCAAGGTCGGCACCGTCACGATGGACGTCAAGAGCGCGGTGCGCGAGGCCAAGGCTGGCAAGGTGCAGTACAAGGTCGACAAGGCGGGCGTCGTCCACTGCCGAATCGGCCGCGTCTCCTTCGATGCCGAGCGGCTGGCCGAGAACGCGCAGGCGCTCGTGCGTGAGCTTGTCTCCCGGAGGCCAACCACGGCGAAGGGCGTCTACCTCAGGAGCATTACCGTGTCCTCGACCATGGGTCCGGGGGTGCGCGTCGAGGCGTCGACGGCCGCCGGCGAGGAGGAACACTGATGTTGCGCAGCACCAAGGCCGAGCAGGTCGAGAGCCTCCGGGACCGCTTCGCACGCATGTCGTCGGCGGTATTCCTGGATTTCAAGGGGATGAACGTCGAGGAGGTTAGCAAGCTCCGGAGCGTCTTCCGGGCGAAGGGCGTCGAGTATCGGGTGGTGAAGAACACCCTGGTTCGACAGGCGCTCGTCGACCAGGCGTGGGCGCCCGCGCTGGTGGACACCCTCAAGGGCATGACGGGCGTGGCGTGGAGCTACGACGATCCCAGCGCGGCCGCCAAGGTCGTGCGGGACTTCGCCCGCGAGAACGAGAAGCTGAAGATCAAGGCTGGGCTCATCGAGGGCCACGTCCTGGACGCGCAGGGTGTCCAGAACCAGCTCGCGAACATGCTCACCAAGGACGAGGCGCGCGCCCGGCTCCTCGCGCTCCTCAACACCCCCGCACAGCAGCTCCTCGCGCTGCTGCAGACGCCGGCTCAGAACGTGCTCGGCGTGCTGGAGGCCAAGCGTCGCGAGATGGAAGAGGGCTGACCTGACCCTCACACCCGGCGTGCGGCGCACCGCCGCCGCCCCGCCACCCACCAACGAATAGCTACCCGTTCAAGATCACCGACGAACGATTTTCGACCCCAGCCGAGGGCGTAGGAGAAGCAAGACCATGGAAATTACGCGAGACCAGATCATCGAGCACCTGTCCAACCTGCCGGTCATCGAGATCGTGGGCCTGGTAAAGGCTCTCGAGGACAAGTGGGGCGTCAAGGCCGCCGCTGCTGCCGCGCCGGTCGTCGTGGCCGCTGCCGGCGGCGCCGCCGTCGCCGAGGTGGAAGAGAAGACCGAGTTCGACGTCATCCTCGCCGACGCCGGCGCCAAGAAGATTCAGGTCATCAAGGTGGTTCGCGAGCTCACCGGGCTCGGCCTCAAGGAGGCCAAGGATCTCGTCGAGAGCACCCCCAAGTCGCTCAAGGAAGGGATCGGCAAGGAGGAGGCGGAGAACATCAAGAAGCAGCTGGAAGAGGCGGGCGCCAAGATCGAGGTCAAGTAAGTACGCCTTGCCCTCGCGTTCGTCCGTCGAGCCGTCCTGTTTCTGCCACGCTCCCGCGTGGCGATGGGGTTCGTGTGCCCGCTGCACCGCGGGGCGGCCCCTCCACGTGCGGGCCCGGTCGCTCCCGACCGGGTCCGCGCGCACGCGTCTCGGGCCCTGTGCGGAGGGGTCCCAGGCGTAGCCCGTTCGGGAGTTCGCTGGGCGACCGGGGGACGCTCCGGGCCGCCGCTACAGCCCATCGCCAGCGCACGCAATGCCGGAAAGAGGAACCTTCATGACGCCCAGGGTCGTGCAATCGAATTTCCGATACCGTCGGAGCCTCGGACGAGTCAGGCAGATCGTCGAGGTGCCGAACCTCATCGACATCCAGAAGAGCAGCTACGACAAGTTCCTCCAGAAGGACGTGCCGCCCCGCGATCGCAACGAGATCGGTCTCGAGGCCGTCTTCAAGAGCGTCTTCCCCATCAAGGACTTCGACGGCACGAGCGAGCTCGTCTACGTCTCCTACAACCTCGAGAGGCCGAAGTACGATGTGGACGAGTGCCGCCAGCGCGGCATGACCTTCGCCGCTCCCATCAAGGTGACCACCCAGTTGATGGTCTACGACGCGCGCGAGGGTGGGGAGCGCATCGTCCGCGACATCAAGGAGCAGGAGGTCTACTTCGGGGAGATCCCCCTGATGACGGAGACGGGGACGTTCGTCATCAACGGCACGGAGCGCGTCGTCGTCTCGCAGTTGCACCGTAGCCCGGGAGTCTTCTTCGACCACGACAAGGGCAAGACGCACTCGAGCGGGAAGCTACTCTACTCCGCGCGAGTGATCCCCTACAGCGGCTCGTGGCTCGATTTCGAGTTCGACCACAAGGACATCATCTACGTCCGCATCGACCGCCGTCGGAAGATGCACGCCACCGTGCTGCTGCGGGCGCTCGGGTACACCACGCAGGAACTGCTCAACTACTTCTACAAGCCCGAGACGGTGTTCTTCGAGAAGGGGAACAAGTACTCGAAGCAGATCGACTTCGACCTCTTGACCGGGCAGCGGGCCACGCGCGACGTGCGCGTCGGCGGCGAGGTGATCGTCCGCAAGAACCAGAAATTCACCAAGGCGATCATGAAGAAGCTCAGGTCTGGGAGCTTCGATCGCCTGCCGATGGACCTGACCGAGCTCGTCGGCAAGGTGAGCGCGGAGGACGTGGTCGACGCCGAGACGGGCGAGGTGCTGCTCGACTGCAACGAGGAGGTGACCGAGATCACGCTGGAGCGCCTCCGCGAGGCGAACGTCACCCAGATCAAGGTGCTCTTCATCGACGGCCTCAACGTCGGTCCGTACCTGCGTGACACGCTGCTCGCCGACAAGGTCAAGACGCGCGAGGACTCGATCATGGAGATCTACCGGCGGCTCCGCCCCGGAGATCCGCCGACGCTGGACACCGCGCGCCAACTCTTCGAGAACCTCTTCTT
The DNA here is from genome assembly GCA_964404725.1 of uncultured Polyangiaceae bacterium. Lineage (GTDB taxonomy): Bacteria > Myxococcota_A > Polyangia > Polyangiales > Polyangiaceae > JAFGBI01. The sequence continues at coordinate 12,127 of CAYOLF010000118.1, read as the reverse complement.
CAAGCCCGAGCGCTACGACCTCTCGGCGGTCGGTCGGCTCAAGCTGAACTACAAGTTCTACCGAGATCTCCCCGAGGCGGAGCGGCCCGGGCTCGACCAGACCACGCTGTCGGCGCGGGACATCCTCGAGACGGTCCGGCACCTCATCGAGCTGAAGAACGGACGGGGCTCGGTGGACGACATCGACCACCTCGGCAATCGCCGGGTGCGCGCGGTGGGCGAGTTGATGGAGAACCAGTACCGGATCGGTCTGGTTCGCATGGCTCGCGCGATCAAGGAGCGCATGAGTGTGTCGCAGGAGATCGACACCCTCATGCCGCACGATCTCATCAACGCGAAGCCGGTCGGCGCGGTCGTGAAGGAGTACTTCGGGAGCTCGCAGCTCTCGCAGTTCATGGACCAGACCAACCCCCTGAGCGAGGTGACCCACAAGCGGCGCCTCAGCGCTCTCGGCCCCGGGGGCCTCACCCGGGAACGTGCTGGCTTCGAGGTGCGCGACGTGCACGCGACGCACTATGGCCGCATCTGCCCCATCGAGACGCCGGAAGGTCCGAACATCGGCCTCATCGCGTCGCTCTCCACCTACGCGCGGGTCAACGAGTACGGGTTCGTCGAGACTCCTTACCGGCTCGTCAGCGATGGCAAGGTGGGCGACGAGGTCCACTGGTTCAGCGCGCTGGAAGAGGAGCAGAAGTACATCGCGCAGGCCACGGTTCCCGTGAAGCAGGGGCGGTTCGAGACGAACCTCGTCGATGCCCGCCTCAACGGCGACTTCCGGATGGCGCCGCGCGACTCCGTCGAGCTGATGGACATCGCGCCGAACCAGATGGTGAGCGTCGCCGCTGCCCTGGTGCCCTTCCTCGAGCACGATGACGCCAACCGCGCGTTGATGGGCGCCAACATGCAGCGGCAGGCCGTCCCGTGCATCCGGACCGAAGCCCCGCTCGTGGGGACGGGGATGGAGTTGCGCGTGGCGATCGACTCCGGCGTGTGCGTGGTCGCGCGGCGCGAAGGCGTCGTCGAGAGCGTCGACGCCGAGCGGATCGTGGTGCGCGCCACCGCGGGTCACGGCGACGAGGTCCCCGACATCTACCACCTGACCAAGTACCAGCGCTCCAACCAGAGCACCTGCTACAACCAGAAGCCGATCGTGCGGCCGGGCGAGACCGTCAAGAAGAACGACGTGCTGGCCGACGGTCCCGCCTGCGACATGGGCGAGCTCGCGCTCGGTCAGAACGCGCTCGTCGCCTTCATGCCGTGGCAGGGATACAACTTCGAGGACTCGATCCTGATCAGCGAGCGAGTCGTGCGCGACGACATCTACACCTCGGTTCACATCGAGGAGTTCGAGTGCGTCGCCCGCGACACCAAGCTCGGCAAGGAGGAGATCACGAAGGACATCCCCAACGTCGGCGAGGAGGCGCTCAAGGATCTCGACGACGCGGGCGTGGTGCGCATCGGCGCCGAGGTGAAGCCGCAGGACATCCTGGTCGGCAAGATCACGCCGAAGGGAGAGAGCCAGCTTAGCCCCGAGGAGAAGTTGCTGCGCGCGATCTTCGGCGAGAAGGCCGGGGACGTCCGCGATAGCTCGCTGAAGGTCCCGCCGGGCGTCAGCGGCATCGTGATCAATGCCCGCATCTTCGCCCGCAAGGGCACCGAGAAGGACGAACGAGCGAAGGCGATCGAGGATCAGGAGCGGGCGAAGCTCGAGCGCACGCGCGACGAGGAGATCAAGATCCTCCGCGACTCGTTCTACCGCAAGATCCGCGGGGTGCTGCGTGGCCAGACTAGCGCCGGCAAGGTGGTCGACGATAAGGGCGTGGTGCGCCTCGACAAGGGCGTGACGCTCTCGGACGAGGTTCTCGACGACGTCCCGCGCCGCTATTGGGGCGAGATCGTCGTCCCGCAGGGGGCCGAAGTGATCGTTCAGCTCCTGCACGACCTAGAGGAGATGATCCGGGCGCGGGAGGAGCACTTCCGCGACAAGATCGACCGCCTCAGCCGTGGGGATGAGCTCCCCCCCGGCGTGATCAAGATGGTCAAGGTGTACGTGGCCATCAAGCGCAAGCTCCAGGTCGGCGACAAGATGGCCGGGCGCCACGGGAACAAGGGCGTGGTCAGCCGGATCCTCCCGGAGGAGGACATGCCCTACCTCGCCGACGGAACGCCGGTCGACCTGGTCCTGAACCCGCTCGGCGTCCCCAGCCGCATGAACGTCGGGCAGATCCTGGAAACGCACCTGGGATGGGGCGCGCGCAGCTTGGGCACCCAGATCGGGCTGCTCTACGAGGGACGCTACGGCGCCGCCGCGATCCGGGAGAAGCTGCGCAAGGTCTACGAGGTCCGCCGGGACGACGGGGACGTTGCCGCAGACGAGGCCTTCGCGAAGCTGCTCTCCCGCATCAGTGACGAGGAGGTGTTCGAGCTCGCGCGCAAGCTCTCCAGCGGCATCTTCTACGGCTCGCCGGTGTTCGATGGCGCGCACGAGGAGGACATCAAACGTGCGCTCCGCGAGGCGGGGCGCGACCCCTCGGGGCAGTCGATCCTCTTCGACGGCCGCAGCGGGGAGCCCTTCGAGCAAGAGGTCACGGTGGGCGTGATGTACATGCTCAAGCTCCACCACCTCGTGGACGACAAGATTCACGCTCGCTCGATTGGCCCGTACTCGCTGGTCACGCAGCAGCCGCTGGGCGGCAAGGCGCAGTTCGGCGGCCAGCGACTGGGTGAGATGGAGGTCTGGGCAATGGAGGCCTATGGCGCTGCCTACGCGCTGCAGGAGTTCCTCACCGTGAAGAGCGACGACGTCCAGGGTCGTACCCGGATGTACGAGTCCATCGTCAAGGGCGAGTACGCGCTCGAGGCAGGCCTGCCCGAGAGCTTCAACGTCCTCATCAAGGAACTGCAGTCACTCTGCTTGAACGTCGAGCTGGTGGAGGCCACCACCGCTGCTACCGCCGCCGAGGACTGAAACCGGCGCCCGCGCAATCCCCGGAGGAACAGCTATGCGTGACATTTTCTCCTTTTTCGAGAAGCCGAAGGATCCGCTCTCGTTCTCGGCAATGCGGATCTCTCTCGCGAGCCCGGAGAAGATCAAGGAGTGGTCGCACGGCGAGGTGAAGAAGCCGGAAACCATCAACTACCGGACGTTCAAACCCGAGCGCGATGGCCTGTTCTGCGCCAAGATCTTCGGTCCCGTGAAGGACTACGAGTGCATCTGCGGCAAGTACAAGCGCATGAAGCACCGGGGGATCGTCTGCGAGAAGTGCGGCGTCGAGGTGATCCAGTCGAAGGTACGCCGCGAACGCCTGGGCCACATCACGCTGGCCACGCCGGTCGCCCACATCTGGTTCCTCAAGAGCCTGCCATCCCGTATCGGTAACATCCTCGACATCACCCTCAAGGAGCTGGAGAAGGTCCTCTACTGCGAGGCCTACATCGTCATCGATCCGCTCGAGACCAGCCTCCGCAGGGGAGAGCTCCTTACCGAGGACGATTACATCAAGCTGTCGGACGAGTACGGCGACGACAAGTTCGTCGTCGGCATGGGCGGGGAGGCGATACTCGAGCTCCTCAAGCGGGTGGACGTCCACTCGGAGTCCGAGCACCTCCGCAAGGAGATGAAGAGCTCGACCAGCGAGGCGAAGCGAAAGAAGTACGCCAAGCGGCTCAAGGTGATCGAGGCCTTCCGTGGCAGCGGCAACCGGCCGGAGTGGATGATGCTGACCGTGGTCCCGGTGCTGCCGCCGGACCTGCGCCCGCTGGTGCCACTCGACGGCGGGCGGTTCGCGACCAGCGACCTGAACGACCTGTACCGGCGGGTGATCAACCGGAACAACCGCCTGAAGCGGCTGCTCGAGCTCAACGCGCCCGAGATCATCGTGCGCAACGAGCGGCGGATGCTGCAGGAGGCCGTGGACGCCCTCTTCGACAACGGGCGCCGCGGCAAGACGATCACCGGGCCCAACAAGCGACCGCTGAAGAGCCTGAGCGACATGCTCAAGGGAAAGCAGGGGCGTGGACTATTCCGGGCGCTCGGTGATCGTGGTCGGCCCCACGCTGAAGCTCCACCAGTGCGGGCTGCCCAAGAAGATGGCGCTCGAGCTGTTCAAGCCGTTCATCTACAACAAGCTCGAGGAGCGCGGGTACGTCAACACCATCAAGAGCGCCAAGAAGATGGTGGAGAAGGAGCGCCCCGAGGTCTGGGACATCCTCGACGAGGTGATCAGCGAGCACCCGGTGATGCTGAACCGGGCGCCGACCCTCCATCGCCTCGGAATTCAGGCGTTCGAGCCGGTATTGATCGAGGGCAAGGCCATCCAGCTCCACCCGCTGGTGTGCACCGCGTTCAACGCCGACTTCGACGGCGATCAGATGGCCGTGCACGTCCCGCTCTCCATCGAGGCGCAGATGGAGGCGCGCGTGCTCATGATGAGCACCAACAACATCCTGTCTCCGGCGAGCGGCCGCCCCATCATCAACCCGACGCAGGACATCGTCCTCGGGCTCTATTACGCGACCCGGGAGCGGGTGTTCGCGCGAGGGTGCTTCCGTGGCGACGTCGTCGTTCGCGAGCGCGATGGGGTTCGCGAGGAGCGCCCCACGATCGACAAGAAGGCCGGGTACCTGCGGGGCGTCTTCGCGTCGCCCGACGAGGTGCGGATGGCCTACGACAACGGCGTCGCCGACCTGCACTCCGGCATTCGCGTCCGCATTACGGAGAAGGACGAGTCGGGGCAGCTGCGCACCAGCATCGTAGCCACCACGGTCGGTCGCGTCCTGGTGAGCGAGGTGTTGCCGCCCGATGTGCCGTTCGCGGACGCCAACAAGGTGCTCAACAAGAAGGCGCTGAGCAAGCTCATCGACGTCTGCTACCGGAAGCACCGAAACAAGGAGACGGTCCTGCTCGCGGACCGGCTCCGCACCCTGGGGTACAGCTTCGCTACCCGCGCCGGCGTGTCGATCTGCATGGACGACATGGTGATCCCGGCGCAGAAGAAGGGGCTCATCGACGAGGCCAACGCCGAGCTCGAGCGGGTGATCGAGCAGTACCAGGAGGGGCTCATCACTGATGGTGAGCGGTACAACAAGGTCGTGGACATCTGGGCCAGCGTCGCCGACAAGGTGACCGAGGAAATGATGGCCGGCATCGGTCGCGCCACGGTCATCGACCCCGAGACCGAGGAGAAACGCGAAGAGTCGAGCTTCAATCCCGTCTACATCATGGCGGACTCCGGAGCACGCGGCTCGACGCAGCAGATGCGCCAGCTCGCCGCGATGCGCGGCCTGATGGCGAAGCCCTCGGGCGAGATCATCGAAACCCCGATTGTCGCGAACTTCCGGGAGGGGCTCGCCGTCCTACAGTACTTCGTGTCCACGCACGGCGCGCGCAAGGGCCTGGCCGACACTGCGCTCAAGACCGCCAACTCGGGGTACCTGACCCGGCGTCTCGTCGATGTCGCCCAGGATGCGGTCGTTGCCGAATTCGACTGCGGGACCTTGGACGGTATCCGGGTGGCCAAGCTCGAGGAGGCCGGTGAGGTCATCCAGCCGCTCGGTGACCGCATCCTCGGTCGCGTCGTGCTCGAGGACGTGGTCGACCCGCTCACCGGGGAGGTGATCGTGAGCGCGAACGAGGAACTCGACGAGGACCTCGTGCGTAGGATCGAGGATGCCGGCATCGAGGACGTCGTGATCCGGTCGGTCTTGACCTGCCAGACGCGCCGCGGGGTCTGCTCGAAGTGCTACGGCCGCGACCTGGCCCGTGGGTACCGGGTGAACATCGGCGAGGCGATCGGCATCATTGCCGCCCAGTCCATCGGCGAGCCGGGGACCCAGCTCACCATGCGGACGTTCCACATCGGCGGTGCGGCGGCCCGCGGCAAGATCGAGCAGAGCGCGCTCGAAACCCGCACCGAGGGCACGATCGAGCTGCGCAACGCGCACATCGTTCAGCGGAAGGACGGCGTCCCGGTGGTGATGAATCGCCACGGGGAGCTGGTGGTGAAGGACGACACCGGCCGTGAGCGTGAGCACCACCGGCTGGTGTACGGCGCGGAGCTGCGCGCGCGGGCAGGTGACCGCGTCAAGGCGGGGACCGTGGTCGCGCAGTGGGATCCGTTCGCGTCCCCGATCCTTACCGAGATGAGCGGGATCGCCAAGTTCGGGGATCTCGTCGACGGAGTGACCTTCATCGAGAAGGTCGACGAGGTGACCGGGCTCTCGCGCAAGATCGTGATCGAGTCGCGCGCCGCCGACCTCCGGCCGCGGATCACGATCTGCGATCCGGAGACCGGGGAGCCGCGCAAGTTCCCGAACACGGACCTTGACGCACGGTACCTACTGCCCGTCGGGTCGAACATCGTGGCCCCCGAGGACGACCACATCGACCAGGGCGAGCCGATCGCGAGGATTCCGCGCGACACCACCAAGGTGCAGGACATCACCGGCGGCCTGCCCCGGGTGGCCGAGCTCTTCGAGGCGCGTAAGCCCAAGGATCACGCGATCATCAGCGAGATCGACGGGATGGTTTCGTTCGGCAAGGACACGAAGGGCAAGCGCAAGGTGGTCATCACGCCCTTCGGGTACGACGGGCAGCCACAGAACGATCAGTCGCGCGAGTACCTCATCCCCAAGGGCAAGTACATCCAGGTGCAGGCGGGCGACCACGTTCGCGCCGGCGATCCGCTGATGGACGGGCCGGCGAACCCGCACGACATCCTGCGCGTGAAGGGCGAGAAGGAGCTCGCCGCCTGGTTGGTGAACGAGATCCAGCAGGTCTACCGGCTGCAGGGCGTCACCATCAACGACAAGCACGTCGAGGTGATCGTGCGGCAGATGCTGCGCCGCGTCCGCATCAAGGAGGTCGGTGACACCAGCTTCCTCATCGACGAGCAGGTGGAGAAGCACGTCTTCGAGCGCGAGAACCAGCGCGTCATGGAGCGCGGTGGGGTGCCGGCCGTGGCCGAGCCCATGCTGCTCGGTATCACCAAGGCGTCGCTCTCCACCGAGTCCTTCATCAGCGCCTCGTCGTTCCAGGAGACGACCAAGGTGCTCACGGAGGCGGCGATCTGTGGCAAGACCGACGATCTTCGCGGTATCAAAGAGAACGTCATCATGGGCCGCCTGATCCCGGCCGGAACGGGGCTGCCCGCCTACAAGTGGCTGCAGATCGTCACCGAGGATCGCCCCGTGGCCCCGTCGCTCGTCTATCACCACGCGGCCCCTCAGGCCGCGGTGGTCCCCTTCGACGAGTGACGTCGGTCGCGCGCTCGCGGGGCGGGTGACGCCTTGGCCCCGCGGGTGCCCTCACGGCAGGAGGGGCCGCGGGCCACGGGCGGGCGCCCGGGGCGAGGCAAGCAGCGGACCGCCAGACCACCGCGGCGGCGGTCCGGTCCACCTGCCGTGTCGCGCTGTGCCCCCCGGAGGCGGCGGGCCTGCGCCGAATGGTGCCGGCGGGGCGGGGCGGGTACGCTGCCCGCGTGGGCTCGCTCCAGCGTCGGTTCCGGTGGTGCCTGGTGCTCGTCGCCCTGCTCGTGTCCGTCACCGGCCGCGGCTGCCAGTCCGGGCCGGCGCGCGCGCACCGGTCGGGTCCCGTCGCGACCGCGTCGGTGAGCGCGCGGGCGTCGGCCTCCGTCGCGGCGCCATCGTCGTCGCTCCCGGCGCGTGTCGAGCTACTGCCGCCGCTGGCCGCCAGCGCCGACCTCGTCGAGCTGCCCGTGGCGGGCCACGGCGCGGCCGTCCTGTCCGTGCCGCGTGGGGCCACCAGCCCGCGCCCGTCCGTGATCGTGCTGCACGGTGAATCCGACGACCCCGAGCGCCCGTGTGCCGTGTGGCGGCGCATCGTGGGCCCATCGGCCTTCGTGCTCTGCCCCCGCGGCGTCCCGCGCGAGGACGCCGCGTCACGCGCACGGCGCTTCACCTTCAGCAGCACGGAGGCCGTCGATGGGGAGCTTCGCGCGGGGCTCGCCGCCCTCAAGGCGCGTCACCGCGCCCATGTCGCCGCCGGCCCGGTCGTGCTCGCGGGTTACTCGCAGGGGGCGGCCGTCGCGCTCGCGATCGGCCTGCAGGAGCCGTCCTTCTTCAGCCGGCTCGTGCTGGTCGAGGGGGGCTACGATCGGTTCACGTCGAGCGTGGCGGCCCGCTACGCGGAGCGCGGCGGACGGCGGGTGCTCTTCGCCTGCGGACGCCCCGCCTGCCGCGACGCGACCGCGGGGAGCGTGCACCTCGCCGAGCGGTCCGGGGTGAAGGCCCGGCGCGTCTTCGTCCCGGGCGCCGGGCACGCGCACGAGGGGCCGCTGGCCGACCTCCTCGTGCGCGAGGCCCCGTGGCTGCTGAGCGACGACGACCGGTTCTCGGTCGCCGACGCCGGGGGTCCGCTCGGCGCACCGCTCGGGCGCTCCGGATCCGCCGGCACGCTCCCCTCGGTGGCGCCGACCGGCCCCGGCGCGTCCCCGCCGCCTCCGCCGGGATCGGCGCCTTGAGCCACACCGAAGCCACCGGCGGGCCTCGCGCGGATCACCGCCAGTCCGTTCAGGTGCGGGAGCCGCCGCGGCCGACCCCGCCCAGCGCGCGGCCCAGGGGCGCTTCCACCGCGGACTCGCCGCGGTGAACCCGCTTGACTTGAGCGCCTCCCCGGGTAACTTCTCCGTCCCCCAGGGTCCGGGGGCTTGCCCGAGTGTATTTCGAGATGCCCACCATTCAACAGCTCATTCGCAAGGGTCGCGAGGTCATCAAAGCCAAGACGGCGTCGCCCGCCCTGCGCAGCTGCCCGCAGAAGCGCGGCGTCTGCACTCGCGTCTACACCACGACGCCGAAGAAGCCGAACTCCGCCTTGCGCAAGGTGTGTCGTGTCCGCCTCACCAACCAGATGGAAGTGACGAGCTACATCCCGGGCGAGGGTCACAACCTCCAGGAGCACAGCGTCGTGCTCATCCGTGGTGGCCGCGTGAAGGATCTACCCGGCGTTCGCTACCACGTGGTCCGGGGCACGCTCGACGCGTCGGGCGCCGCCGGACCCAGCAGTACGAACAAGGCGAATCGTAACCGCAAGCGCTCCAAGTACGGCGTCAAGCGCCCCAAGCAGTGATCGCTTCCGGTCACTCGACGAGCCGCTCGCACGCCCCTTAGAGCAGCGCAGGAGAACCAAAGATGCCCCGCAGGCGCGACGTCCCCAAGCGAAAGATCATCCCGGACCCCAAGTACCGGGACAAGCTGGTGACCAAGTTCACCAACTCGCTCATGCTCGAGGGCAAGAAGTCCACGGCAGAAGGGATCCTCTACGGCGCATTCGACATCATCGGCGCTCGCTTCAAGGAGGATCCGCTCGAGGTCTTCCGCAAGGCGCTCGACAACGTCAAGCCGAAGCTCGAGGTGAAGAGCCGGCGGGTCGGCGGCGCGACCTATCAGGTCCCCGTCGAGGTGCGGCCCGAGCGTCGCGTCGCGCTGGCGATGCGCTGGCTCGTCTCCTATGCGCGCGGCCGCGGCGAGAAGACGATGCGAGAGCGTTTGGCGGCGGAGCTCGTCGATGCGGCGCAGCTCCGTGGCAATTCGGTGAAGAAGAAGGAAGACACGCACAAGATGGCGGACGCCAACAAGGCCTTCGCCCACTACCGCTGGTGATCGCCGCCGGGGTGGGGCCATAGCCCCAGCCTGGCCGGCCGAGCCGCTCGCGCGGAAGACCACTCTCACGAAGGAGCCGAATCGGGGAATCATGCTGGGAACGACATAGGATCGGGTTGCGCGAAGGCACGGCGGCAGCCGCGCCCCGCCTTGATGGCGGCGCTCGACGCACCTCGACACCCCTTCCGGAGTTGCGGATCCCTAAACGGCGGGATCCCGGGCCGGAGGGGGTTTCGTGCGCTGTGCGGTCGGCTCGTCAACCCACCCTGGGGAGGGACCTCGTTCGCCTCCCGTGTGCTCCCGGCCCAGCACCCCTACGGAAACGGTCATGCCTCGCGAGATCCCGCTCGAGCAGACGCGCAACATCGGCATCATGGCGCACATCGATGCCGGCAAGACGACCAGCACCGAGCGCATCCTGTTTTACACCGGCGTGAGCCACAAGCTCGGCGAGGTGCACGACGGCGCCGCGACCATGGACTGGATGGAGCAGGAGCAGGAGCGGGGGATCACGATCACCAGCGCCGCCACCAACTGCTTCTGGTCCCCGGAGAACGGGCCGGCAGCGGGCGTGCAGCACCGCATCAACATCATCGATACGCCGGGGCACGTCGACTTCACCATCGAGGTCGAGCGCTGTCTTCGCGTGTTGGACGGGGCCGTCGCCATCTTCGACGGCGGCAACGGTGTGGAGCCGCAGAGTGAGACGGTCTGGCGGCAGGCGGACCACTATCGCGTGCCGCGCATCGCGTTCATCAACAAGCTCGACAAGACCGGCGCCGACTTCCAGGCGAACCTCGACAGCATGCGGGAGCGGCTCGGCTGCCGGCCCGTGCCCGTGCAGTGGCCGATCGGGCAGGAGGAGGACTTCCGGGGGGTGGTGGACCTCATCCAGATGAAGGCGGCCATCTTCGACTGCGAGTCCCTCGGCGCGTGCTGGACCTGGGACGAGATCCCGATGGATCTCGTCGAGCGATGCCGCGCGCTGCGCGAACAGTTGGTGGAAGCGTGTGCGGATGTCGACGAGGAGATCCTGCGTTGCTTCCTCGAGGGACAGGCGGTCGACGCCCCCGCCCTGTACGGCGCCATCCGCAAGGCGACCATGCAGTTCGTGTTCGTACCCGTCCTCTGCGGGGCCTCTTTCAAGAACAAGGGCATCCAGCCGCTGCTCGATGCGATAGTGAACTACCTGCCCTCGCCGCGGGACGTCCCGGCCGTTGAGGGCAAGGACGTCGCCCATCCGGAGAAGACCTTGACTCGCCGCGCCAGCGACGACGAGCCGTTCGCGGCGCTGGCGTTCAAGATCGCCAACGATCCCTACGTCGGCCACCTAACCTTCTTTCGCGTGTACTCGGGGACGCTGACCAGCGGTCAGGCCGTGTTGAACGCCTCCCGCGGCCGGCGGGAGCGCATCGGGCGCATCCTCCGCATGCATGCAAACAAGAGGGAGGAGCTCAAGGACTGCGTAGCCGGGAACATCTACGCGGCCGTCGGGCTGCGTGATACGCACACGGGTGACACCCTCTGCGACGAGAAGCACGCGATCCTGCTGGAGACGATGGCCTTCCCGGAGCCCGTCATCCACATCGCCATCGAGCCGCGTACCCAGGCGGATGTCGATCGGCTGACCCTCAGCCTCCAGAAGCTCGCCTACGAGGATCCGTCGTTCCGGACCTACACCAGCGAGGACACCGGGCAGACGCTCATCGCCGGCATGGGCGAGCTCCACCTCGAGATCATCATCGACCGGCTACGCCGGGAGTTCAAGGTGGAGGCCAACGTCGGCAAGCCCGAGGTAGCGTACCGAGAGGCACTCCTCGGCACCGTGGAGGGTGAGGGGCGCTTCGTGCGTCAGACCGGCGGCCATGGTCAGTACGGTCACGTGAAGATCCGGGTCACCCCCGGGGAGCGCGGCACCGGCTACCAGTTCGAGAACCGGACCGTCGGTGGCGCCGTGCCGCGGGAGTTCGTCCCCTCAGTGAAGAAGGGTATCGGCGACGCGATGCAGCGGGGGATCCTCGCCGGGTACCCCATCACCGACGTTTCCGTGGAGCTCCTGGACGGCAGCTATCACGAGGTGGACTCGTCCGGACCGGCCTTCGAGGTCGCGGGCTCGCTCGCCTTCCAGGACTGCGCGACCCGCGCGGGGGTGCAGCTGCTGGAGCCCTTGATGGCGGTCGAGGTCGTCACCCCGGACAGCTCGATGGGTGACGTGATCGGCGACCTCAACGCGCGGCGCGGCCACATCAACGGGATGACGCAGCGCGGCACTACCACGCAAATCATCAGCGCCCAGGTCCCGCTCGCCGCCATGTTCGGCTACGCGACGGACCTACGTAGCAGGACTCAGGGACGCGCGACGTACACCATGCAGTTCGCGCACTATGCGCCCGTCCCGGCCCCGATTGAGCACGAGATCGTCGCGAGAATCCGCGGCATGTGAGAGAGCGAGGAAGCGATGGCCAAGGAGAAATTCGTACGCACCAAGCCCCACCTGAACGTCGGCACG
>CAYOLF010000117.1:12848-17949 GCA_964404725.1 uncultured Polyangiaceae bacterium | reverse complement strand
GGCTCGATCGTGAACCTGCCCTGGCTGTCCCACTCGAACCAGAACCAGGCCACCATCTGGGCGGGCTACCCGGGGATGCGCGGGGGCCTCGCGCTCGGCAAGCTCATCTTCGGTCAGGCCAATTTCTCGGGCAAGATGCCGATGGCCTGGGCCTCGGAGAGCGATCTCTTCCCGTTCAAGGACAGCGACACCATCACCACCATGGGGTACTTCTTCGGCTATCGCTTGTACGACAAGCGCAAGTACGTCGATCTCACGCCGGTCAACCTGGTCTTCCCCTTCGGCTACGGCCTGAGCTACTCGACCTTCGAGTACTCGAACCTGGTGGTCCCCTGCACGCAGGTCCCCAACAACGGCATCGTCGGCATCACCGTGGATGTCACCAACAGCTCCGCGGTCGATGGCGACGAGGTGGTGATGCTGTTCGTCAAGCCGCCGCCGGCGCCGGTGGGCACCACCGGTGCTCGCCCGTGGAAGGAGCTCAAGAGCTTCGCGCGGGTGAGCGTGCCCGCGGGCCAGACCGTGACGGCCCAGCTCCCCTTGCGCATCAACGATCTCCGGCGCTGGGAGGGTGACGCGAACGGCAGGTGGGTCATCGACGGCGGCGCGTACACCGTCCTGGTCGGCAAGAACGCGGAGGACGCGGAAACCACGGACCTCGTGGGCACCGTGACGGTCCCCGGCGGCTGACGGCCCCGCGCACGAAAGCAGAAGGAACCGCATGAACACTCGAAATAGCGCTTTCGGGCTCGGCGTAGCCCTGTCCTTGGCCCTGTCCTACCTTGGCTCCAGCGCGCCGGCGCTGGCTCAGGAGGCCGACGCGCCGCCCACCGGCGACGCCCCGGCTGCGGGTGACGACGCGGCGGCACCGGCCGCCGACGCTTCTGCGGAGGCGGCAGCGGCCGAGTCCGGGGAAGAAGCACCGGCGGAGTCCGAGGACGCCGCCGAGCCGCCGGAGGAGCCCCCCGCGGAGGAACCTGCCGCCTCGACCTCCGCCACGGCGACGGCGACCGTCTCGGCGCCCGAGTTGCCCGCCACCGAGCCTGCCGCGCCCGAGACGGGGGCGAAGATCCTGGCCGTCGAGCAGCTTCCGGCCTCCGCCTACCCCAGCGTCCAGATCCGCGGGCTGGCGAACGGCTCCCTGGCCCGCACCTTCCACGGCCAGCAATTTCCGTACATGCCCGGGATCGAGGACCGCCACAGCCTGCAGATCGGGCTGTCGGGGTATGTCTGGAACGACCTCAGCAACACGCGCATCAATGCGGACCCTAGCCTCGCCGAGAACAACACCAGGGATATGAATCGCTGGGCAACCCAGACGCGCGGGGTGCTCCGCGTGACGCCGACCTACAACGCCAAGAAGGGTTGGTTCGCCCAGGCCAACGCCGAGTTCGTCGTGCAGGGCGACATGACCAAACCCATCGCCGGCGCGGAGACGGTCGCCACCACCGACGACCTCTGGGTGCGCGCCGGCAAGTGGGATCTGTTCGACGTGACCGTGGGGCGCTTCCAGGGCTGGGAGATCGCGAACCACTACGGGCTGGCGCTCGACCTCAACACCCTCGAGCGCTTGGGCGCGTATCACGTGGACGCGCCTTTCAAGCCGACCGACGGCTACGGGTTGACCTACTTCTGGGATCGCCAGGACAAGAACCTCGGCGGCTATGCGGTGCACGTCTACCCGACCAAGTTCCTGCGCGGCGAGATCCTGGGCCACGTCGGTGGCAGCAGCAGCCAGTATGCCGGGAACGCCTATCAGTTCGACATTCGCCCGTCCGCGATCTTCGACATCGGCTTCCTGAAGCTCAAGGGAGGTTGGGAGTACGGCGAGGCGCGGCCGCAAGAAGCCGGGGAGGTGGTGCGCGAGTCGAGGAACGGCTACGGCTTCGCGGCGCAGGTCGTGCTGGACCCCTACGTGGAGCTCGGGGGCAGCTTCGGGCGGGGGTTCCAGGACATCATCGACCAGTTTGAGGATGCCGATCTGGCAAAGAGCAACACCGTGCAGACCGTCGGCGGGTTCTTGAACGGGAGCCCCGGCCACGAGCCCCTGGTGCTGGGCGTGGGTGTCTTCCTGAATTCCTGGGAGAACTTCCGCATCGACCAGAACATCGGCCCGCACCAGGGCAAGGTGGACACGAACGACCAGTGGCTCCTCTTCGGCGCCGTGCAGTACACCCTCTGGACCCGGCTCAACCTGAAGTTCGTCTTCTCGAGCGCGAGCAACAAGGTCGAGAACAGCGTGCAAGGCCTCGTCGTCAACAACGCGCTCAGCGGGCGCCTCCGGGCGGAGCTGTTGTTCTGAGTCGGCGCCACCGGAGCTCCTGACACGACCGCTGGGTTTCCGGTGGTCAGCCGAAACCCCCGCGGTAGTCGCCGCGGGGGTTTCGTGTTTTTTTCTGCCAGCCGCGCGGGGCGGCCGAGCCGCCGTCAGCCGATGGGCTCGCGGAGGTCACCTCGTGGAGGTCACCCCCCCGGCTCGGGAGGCCTCGAAGATGGCCTGGATGGCGGCGTCCAAGGCGGCGTCGAACTCGGCGTCGCTCTGCTGGGCGCTCAGGCCTTCGGTGAGGGCGCGAGAGAAGCTGGCCACCATCCCCCGCTGCCGGCAGAGTCGCTGGTTCGCCTCGGCGCGGGAGTAGCCGCCGGAGAGCGCGACGACGCGGAGCACCCGCGGGTGGGCGATGAGGTCCCGGTAGAGATCGTCGACGGACGGGAGCGTGAGCTTGAGCATCACCTCGCGGCCCGGTGGCAGCCGCCCCACGGCGTCCCTCAGCGCCTGCTCGAGCCGTCGCTCCGCCTCCCCCTTGTCGGGGCAGTGGATGTCGACCTCCGGCTCGATGATGGGCACGAGCCCGGCGTCCAGGATCTGCGCGGCGACTTCGAACTGCTGGGCGACGATCGCCGAGATGCCGCCAGGGTTTGCCTGCGCGATGACGGAGCGCATCTTCGTCCCGAAGACGCGCCGCTCCAGGGCGCGCTGGAGGAGGCCGCCGAGGCCGACGATGGGCCGCATCAGCCGAACGCCGTCGGCTTCGGGGGCGAGCCCCTGGTCGACCTTGAGGAGGGGCACGACCTGCTTCTCCTCCCAGAGGTAGTCCGCCGTCGGCCGTCCCCCCACCTCGCGATCCATGGTGTCCTCGAAGAGGATCGCCGCCAGGATCCGGTCCCCCCCGAACGCGCGGCTCGCCATGATGCGCGCGCGCATCCGATGCACGAGCTCGAACATCTCCGTGTCGTTCGACCAGGCGCCCTCGGGGATGCCGTACAGCGCGAGCGCCTTGGGCGTGCTCCCGCCGCTCTGGTCCAACGCCGCGATGAAGCCATCCTGGGCCTGTAGCTTGGCCCTCTGGGCCCGGGTTCGTTCCATGTCGTCGGTTCCTCTCACGCGATCCTGGGGCCGGTCGGGACCTTGCGGTAGTGGCCCCGGCGGGCCGGCGCCCCCTCAGGCCAGCGGGTCGAGCGTCTTGGCTCTTCGGGGCGGGGCGGTCAGCGCGGTCTTCAACGCCTCACGGATGGAAGCCTCGAGGGCCTCCGTCACCCGGCGGCGCAGATCGGTGCGCGACACGACGAGGCCGATCTCACGCACCGGCACCGGCGCCACCAGTGGCCGGACCTGGTTCCTCCGGCGCTCCTGGCTCAACTCGGCGAGCGCCAGCTCCGGGAGCACCGTGGCCCCGAGCCCCTCGTCGACGAGGCGCACCAGGGTCTGGAAGCTGCCGCTCTCGAACTGGATGGAGAGGGGGCGCTCGGGGGCCTCCCCCCCACAGTACGCCAGCACCTGGCTGCGGAAGCAGTGCCCCTCGGGCATGACCCAGAGCGCGCGCCCCTTCAGCTCGGCCTGGGTTACCGTGGCCTTCTTGGCGAGGGGATCGTTGGGCGGCAAGTAGGCGTACATCGGCTCCTTGCCCAGCGGAAGCTCGGTGAGGCCCGCGATCCCGAGCGGCGTCGCGGCCAGACCGGCGTCGAGCGTGTCCCCGCGGAGCCGCGCGATGATGTCCTGGGTCTTGAGCTCCTCGACGACGAGCTCGACCTTGGGGTGCGCGCGACTGAAGGCACCCAGGAAGAGGGGCATGACGGTGGACGAGAGGGTCGGGATGACGCCGAGGCGGAACCGACCGGCTGGCTCCTCCTCTTCGACCACGATCTGACCGAGGCGTTCGATGTCCCGCAGCACGGCGCGCATCTGCGCGAGCGCGCGCTCGCCGGCGGGTGTCACCAGGACCGGCTTCTTGCTGCGGTCGAAGAGCACCAGGCCCAGGAGCTCTTCGAGCTTTCGGAGCTGCATCGAGAGGCCGGACTGCGACACGTGGCAGGCATCGGCCGCGCGCCGGAAGCTGCCGCTCTCCTCGATGGCGACGGCGTAGCGGAGCTGCGTGAGCGTGACCTGTTCGAGGTCCATGCGCGCACTCTGGTCATCACTGGGAGTGAACGCAAGAACGAAACGTTCGATTGGAGTGTACGCCACGGTCGGGTACCTTCGCACCTCGTCGAACCAGCGCGCCGCTCCCCTCGGGCGCGGTGCGCCTTGCCAGGACCGCCAAGGAGAAACCCGAATGTCGCTCATCAACACGACGATCAAGCCCTTCAAGGCCACCGCCTACCGGAACGGGGAGTTCATCGAGGTGACGGACCAGACCGTGCGCGGCAAGTGGAGCGCGTTCGTGTTCTATCCGGCCGACTTCACCTTCGTCTGCCCCACGGAGCTCGAGGATCTGGCGGACCATTACGCCGAGTTTCAGCAGCTCGGGGTCGAGATCTACGGAGTGTCGACCGACACCCACTTCGCCCACAAGGCCTGGCAGGACGTCTCCGCGGCGATCAAGAAGGTGAAGTACCCGCTGGTCGGCGATCCGACCGGAAAAATCGCGAGGAGCTTCGGCGTGCTGATCGAGGACGAGGGCGACGAAGACGACGGTCTGGCCCTGCGCGGGACCTTCCTCGTCGATCCGAACGGCGTCATCAAGGTCTACGAGGTGCACGCCAATGGCATCGGCCGCGACGCCTCCGAGCTCTTGCGCAAGGCCAAGGCGGCCAAATACGTCGCCACCCACCCCGGTGAGGTGTGCCCCGCCAAGTGGCGAGAGGGGAGCAAGACCCTGAAGCC
>CAYOLF010000117.1:9555-12748 GCA_964404725.1 uncultured Polyangiaceae bacterium | reverse complement strand
CCGCGCGCCCCGGTCAGCGAGGTGACATCCACTCAGGAGTCGGGGGACGTCCTGATCGTCATGGCTGATCGCTCCCCCGCTCGTAGAACACGGCCTCGTCCTTTCGCCTGGCTCGGATGACGCCCTCGGCGCAGAGACGGTCGAGGTGCTTAAGCACCTCGTTCGGGGGCAGACCGAGCCCCGTGGCGACCCCCTCGACCGTGCAGGGCCGCCTGCCGAGCAGCGCGACGATCCGCTCCGCGCCATGGTCGCTGCCCGCGGCGAGGTGCGCTCCGTCGTGGCGAGTCTCGGCGATGACCTCGCACGGACAGGAGAAGAGGCCGCTGAGCTGCTCGAGGTCGCGCGGCGCGATGGCGAGCGCGGACGCCTCGGTGGGAGGCCGCGACACCGTGTTCAGCTGGACTCGGTCGAGCCGCATCCTCTCCGCGATGGCCGCGATCCGCGCGACCTCGTCTCGGCGGTCGTTGAGCCCGGCGAGGAGGAGCACCTCGAGCCAGATTCTGCCCCGGTACTCGTGCGAGAAGGTCAGTAGCCCGTCGACCATGCGCTCGAACGACAGGTCCGGGTGCGGACGGTTGACCCGCGTGAAGCTCGCTGGCGTCCCGGCGTCGAGCGAGGGCATGACGAGATCCGCCTCGGCCAGGCTGGCGCGGACCTCGGGCCTCCACAGGAGCGACCCGTTGGTGAGCACGGCGACGGGGACGTCGGTGAGCGACTTCACCCGGGCGATGATCTCCCCGAGCTGGACGTGGAGGGTCGGCTCTCCGGAGCCAGCCAACCCGATGAAGTCGGGTCGGGGCCCCGGCTGTAGCTTCTCGCGGAGCTCGGCGAGCAGGCCGTCCACCGGCGCGTACTCATCGAGATCGAGCGTCAGGTTCGTCGTGCGGCCGAGCTGGCAGTAGATGCAGTCGTAGGAGCAGGTCTTGAAGGGGACCAGATCGACCCCGAGCGAACGGCCGAGGCGTCGCGAAGGCACGGGACCGTACACGTAGCCCCCGGCTCCGGTGCTCTCACGGTCGTGTTCGTCGTTCATGCTCGCTGCTCCCTCTGCGGCGACATCGAGCTGGGGGACCAAGGGGCGGGGGGGCCTCGAAGCCGGCGCTCACCGCGCGCCCCCTTTGCTCCGACGGTCGCGCAGCAGGAGCGGGAAGACGATGTCACTCGTGCAGCAGGGGATCCAGACGGCGAGAAAGAGGAAGGTGGCGACGAGCACCAGCGTCATGGCGTCGAAGTGCGTCGAGGTGGCCATCGTCATGTGGAAGAGCGACGCCCAGGTGCTCAAGAGGACGTGAACGGCATGGGGGAACTTGGTGGTTGGGTAGTAGCGACCGAGCAGGATCCCTGCCAGGGCGAGCGGATTGACGAGCCACCATTTCTCGATCGCACCGATGTGAAGCCCCTTGTTCGGGAGATCGAGCATGAATTCCGCGACGAAGGGGATCACCGAATCGCTCAGGGTCGCGATGCCGACGGAGCCGAGGTAGCCGATGAGGAGGAGGCGCACCCAACTGTGCCGGACGTGCAGGCGGAACATGGCCGCGGTCGCCCAGGCGCTGACCAGGACGTGCAGGGGATGAAAGACCCAGAAGAGGGTGTGGGAGACGTGGGGCCGGACCTGGAAGTGAGCCATGAACGCCATGATCACGATCCCCGTGAGCGCGCCGAAGCCCGTGAAGGGGGCGTGGGCCGCCATCTCGCGGGTGATGATGTGCGCGGGGCGTCTCATGGGTTACCCATCGTTCGCTGGGGGGCGGCCGCGGGGGGCAGAGCAGTGAGGAGCCGACGTACCATGCTCGGGCGTCCTGGGCTCGACGCTACGCTCATACGAGCACCCCTGGCGCCTCCTTCTCGAGGTAGAACCTGTCGGGCGAGGTCACCCGGTCGATGAAGAGGACGCCGTTGAGGTGATCCACCTCGTGGTGCACCACCACGGCATCGAAGCCATCGAGCGTCCATTCGAAGGCATCCCCTCGCTCGTCGAGCCCCTGGAGGCGCATGAAGTGCGGCCGCACCGTCTCGGCGTAGATGCCCGGGATGCTCAAGCAGCCATCGAAGTCCGGCAGCTCGCGGCCGGCTTCGATGATGACCGGGTTGACGATGGCGATCGGGGGGCCGGGCTCATTGCCGCCTTCAGCGCCGAAGCAGACCACGACCACGCGCTGGTGCACGCCGATCTGGGGCGCTGCGAGCCCGACGCCGTTTCCGTGATGCAGCAGGGTGTCCTTGAGGTCGGCGATGATCTTGGTCGTCTGGGGCGAGCTGCTCAGGACCGGCTCGCTCTTCTGGCGGAGCTCCGACTCGTTGGTCTTGTAGAGAACGATGGGTCGCAGAGCCATCCGTCATGCTCCTTCTCTTCGCGGCTCGAAGCGCTCCCGCCGGGACGGGAGGCTGCTGTTTCCCGCCGCCCTGGCGTCAGAACCTTGGAGATCCCGTTCGGCGACGTCGTCTTCGCGCTCTTCGCGGATGACCCGATCTGGCGGACCCGCTTGCGCGGGCCTCCGCGCGTCTGCTCGAAGCTCCGCTCGCTCTCCAGCGTCGTAAGCTTCTGCTCTTGGGCCATGCTTTGGAGCGAAGTACGGCGCCACTTCGCCGCAGAGCGTGCCAGTCGAGGCTGCGGTCGCCGGGGTGAGGTCACTTGTGGCGCGGAGCGTGGGCGAGAACCGGTCTCCGTTCGTCCGAGCCACAATCGCCACGGCGAGGTGGATAGCAAGAGCCATGCCGGCCGCGACGGGACCCCGAGCGCAGCCTGGTACAACGAGAATTCGCGGAAATTCGGCCAGGTGAGGGGCGGCCGTATTCGTGCAGGATGCGCGGGTCAGTCGCGGATTGCACGAATGACGGACCCGCCCGATGGGGTCGGCTCCGCTCTGGCGGGAGTGAGCGGAGCGAGGTCGGTGACCGGAGCCGGCGCAGAAGCGAGCGTGCTGCTGGTGCCGCGACGGAGCGGCGCTCCGAGCAGGAGGAGGGACAGGGAACAGAGACGGGGACAGGGACAGGGGCAGGGGGGGAACGTCGTGAGCAAGCCGTTGGCATGCTAACTACTTGGCTACACCACGGGACCCTTCCCGGCGCCCCGTCGTTCTCTTCCGGGCGCCTCGGGTAGTCGAGGCGGTCGTGCCGGCCGCGGTGAGCGGCGGCCGCGCGTTCGAGGGGAGGGGGCGCTTGCGGAGAGGGGAGGGGGCGCTTGCGGAGA
>CAYOLF010000117.1:0-9455 GCA_964404725.1 uncultured Polyangiaceae bacterium | reverse complement strand
CGCGCGTTCGAGGGGAGGGGGCGCTTGCGGAGAGGGGAGGGGGCGCTTGCGGAGATCCGGCCTCGGGCCTGCCGGTCGAGCTCTCCGCGAACCGCAGCATCCCCTGCCGCTGGGGCTTCCGCGTCGACATCGATCCCGAGGGGTCCCTGAACGTCGCCTACGACCTCTGGGTCCACACGGACGGCAGCCCGAATTCGTACACCACCCCCTCCGACGAGGTCATGATCTGGGAGTACGCCTACCAGAAGGACGATCCCATCGGCAGCTACCAGGACACCCTCACCGTGGGCGGCGTCGCCTGGGACCTGTACGAGAGCGCCAACGGCGATACCCAGGTTCACTCGTTCCTGCAGTCGCACTACACGACCTGCGACGAGCTGGACCTCGGCGATCTTCTCGCCGCCCTCGTCGAGCGCGGCTCCCTCGACGACTCGCAGTACCTCATCAGCATCGAGGCCGGCCCCGAGGTGGTCATGGGCCGCTGCCGAGTGGACACGGACTAATTCTCCTGCGACGTGCAGTAGCTCGCGCGGGGTGCGGCCCCGGGGCGCGAAGGCCTACGGTTTCTCTCTCGCGCTTCCCGGCTACAATGCGACGACGACGGGGGCGCCCCCGCCTCGTCAGTCGATCTGCTCGCAGGCCAACCCATGACCGCGCCGACCCGGACTCCACGCCCGCTCGCGCTCGCCGCGCTGCCGGCGGCGCTCCTGCTCCTGGCGCTGGTCAGCCTCGGCGATCGCGCGCTGGCGCAGCGCCTGTTCGTGCACACGACCTACTACCTCCTGATGGTCGCGGTGCTGTGCTGGGCGGGAGCGTACCTCTACGCTGCTCGCGACGTGCGCTGGCGGACCCTCGTCGCCTGGACCAGAGAGAACTGGCCGGGCCTGGTCGTCGCCCTGGCGGTGACGGTCATCGCCGGCCTCGCCGTGGAGCCCGCCCTGCGGATGCTCTCGGACGAGGCCATCCTGGTCGGGATCTCGAAGAACCTCTTCGCCTCGAACAGCCCCACCTTCACCGTCTCGGGTAAGCACTACTACGGCAGTTACTGGGACGTCGACGTCGCCATCGACCAGCGTCCGCCGCTCTATCCCTTCGCGCTGAGCCTGGTCCACGCGCTCGTGGGCTACTCGTACGCCAACGCGTTCCTCCTCAACCTGCTGGTGCTGCCGGCCTTCCTGCTGGTGACCTACCGCCTGGCCAAGTCCCTGGGCGGCGAGACGTTCGGGCTCGTCGCCTCGCTGCTGGTGGTCGCGCACCCCATCGTGCTGATCTCGGTCCGCTCCGGGGGGTTCGACTTCTTCACCGCGTTCTTCGCGTTGCTCGTCCTCAAGAGCCTGCTCGATTTCGCGCGGGGGGAGCGCCCGGAGCAGCTCGGGATCCTGTGGATGAACCTGTGCCTGTTCGCCGAGGTCCGCTACGAATCGGCGCTGTTCATTCCCCCCGTGGTGGGCGCGCTGCTCCTGCTCAGGATGGTTTCCTGGCGCCTGCTGCGCCCGCTCGCCTTCGTCTACGCGCTCTCGCCCGCGTTCCTGCTGCCCCGGCTCTGGCTCACGCGGCTGCGCGGGAGCGTCCCCCCGCAGGAGCCGGGCACCGTCACCTTCAGCGCCAACAATTTCTTCCGCAACACGCACGAGTACTTCCAGCCGCTCCTGGAGCCGCTCCGCCCCTTCCCCGCGCACTCCAGGGTCCTGATCGCCCTCGGCGTGGTCGGCGGCGCGGCGGGGCTCTGGTGGCTCGTTCGCCGGCTCCGCGCCGGCGAGGGGCGCGCGCCGGAGCCGAGGTTCGGCATCCTCGTCGCCGTGTGGATGGCGACGCAGGCGCTCCTCGTTTTCACCTACGTCTGGGGCCGGGCCCAGTACCCCTCCTCGGCACGCCTCGTCATCCCGTTCGATGTCTTCTTCTCCTTCGCCGCCGCCTGGAGCCTGACTCGTGCGCTGGCACGGTGGCGCCCCTTCGTCCCCGTCCTGCTCGCCGCGGCGATCCTGGTGATGGCGCTGCCGGTGGCCTCCCAGAGCCGGATGATCAATCGGCTCACCGAGAGCCGAGAGAGCGCCGCGCTCTGGCGCTTCTTCGAGAGTCTGGGCGACGAGCGGATCCTCGTCGTCACCGACCGACCCCACCACTTCACCATCATGAACTACGGCGCCATGAGCTTCGAGAGCGCGAGGAGCGATCCTTACCTCCTCACCGCCCTGGAGCGCCGCCTGTTCCAGGACGTCTACGTGATCCAGCGGCTCACGCTGTCCACGAACGAGCTGAGGCCCGGACAGGAGCTCTGGCCCGAACGTGAGCTCGCCCCGGTGCTGGAATTCCAGAACGACGCGGACGTGCTAGTGCGCGTCTCCCGGGTCGCCCGCTGAAGGTACTTGTACACGCCCTCTGAAGGCGCCGCCGCGGATGGGGGACGGGCGGACCGCGCGCAGGGGCAGGCTGCGAGCCGCGGCGGGTCGTTACTCGAAGTCGTAGACCCGGAAGGACCCCACCTCGAGCGCCGGGTCGTCCGCGAGCTCCGGCGGCCAGTGCACCCGATCCCCCGCGCGGCGCACGAACCAGCGGACCCCGAAGGCGTGCGCCGTGCCGGCCACGAGCTTCGGCAGCCGCTGCAGCATCAGCTGATCGACGGCGGCGGTTCGCGCCGCCACCTGCTCGCCGCGGTAGGGCATGTTGGTCAGCGTGTGGGCCACGAACGGCCTGCGCTCCGAAAGGGCCGCGATGGCGCAGAAGCGGTCGAACTGCGAGTCCTGGAAGAGGTCCTGGGGGTCGCCGTGGGAGCGCAGGTGCTCGGCGACGCGGACCAGCGCGCTCGGCAGGCGGACGGGGGAGATCCGGGGCATGGCCCACATGAGCTGCACGTTCTTGCCGAACGACGCGGGGACGAGCAGGAGCAGCGTCGCCAGGCCGAGGAGGACGGGCCGCGCTGCGCGAGCCAGGCGGCGTGACTCCATCAGCAGGAGGCCCGAGGCGCCCCCGATCCAGGCAACGACGAAGAAGTACACGATCATGACCGGCCGATGCGACAGCTCGTCCGGGGTGCTGCTGCGCATGTCGAGCGCCAAGCCGAAGAACATCGCCAGGAAATTGCCCAGGAGGAGCAGCGGGAAGACGAGCTGGAGCCGGGTGGCCCGCTGGCGCAGCGCGAAGAGCAGCGCCACGAGCACCGGCACCAACGCGCCCAGCACCGCGAACAGGACGTAGGGGACGCCGAACAGCAGGTTGGTCGTCGCGGGGAACGGACGCCCCAGGTGCGCGAAGACGAGGTCCCGGAGAGCCCCCGGGACGTGGAACGTCCCGACCAGGTGCAGGATCTCCCCGATGTCGGACCCATCGAAGCGGATCAACGGGACCCCGGGCACCCGCTGGCCGAAGAAGAGCGCCACGACATAGAGCGCGCAGGCCAGGACGATCCAGGCGGCTCGCCCCCGGAGGCCCAGGCCCGCACGGAAGAAGAGCGCCGGCACCAGCAGGAGCAGGAGCGCGCTCGCCACGACGTAGTGCAGCTTGTAGGCGGCGAGCACTCCCGCGAGTGCCCAGCCGAGGAGCAGCTGCCGCCGGTTGCCCTGAGCACAGCCCTGGAGGACGAAGAGCCAGGCGACGCCGAGGAGCGCCAGGCCATGGGTGGCGCTCGGCGAGATCTGCGTCAGCCAATGGTACGACAGGAACGGGTTCTCTATCCCCTGCTGAGCGCCGTCCGGGAGCAAGAGCAGGGCCGCACATGCCGCGAGCCCGGGCCAGGCGCCCCACAGCGATCCGAAGAGCGAGTAGGCGGCGAGGCCCGTGAAGAAGACCCCCAAGGGGGCGAGGATCCCCGCGAAGGCGGCATACGAATGGATCGCCGACGCCTGCTTGATGAAGGCCGGCGCTAGGTACATCCCGTAGTGGTAGAGACGCGCGGGCACCCCGGCCATCCGGAAGTCCTCGATCGTCGCGGCGCCGTGGCTCTCGGCGAAGGTGCGAATGTGCACGGCGTGGTAAAAGCCGTCGATCCACGGCTTGAAGACGACGACCCCCTCCTGCTCAGCGATTGGGTCCAGGGAGTCCTGGCACCACAACGTGGTGGCGATCGCGCAGAGGCCGATGGCCCAGAGGCTCGCGGCGCTGCCCTGGCTCGCCACCCGCCGCCGAGCCGAGAAGAACGCGAGCGCCGCCACCCCGAGCACGAGCGCGAAGTTCGCGATGATGCCGAGCGGCGAGAGCCAGGCGAGCACGAGCAGCGCCGTGTTGACGACGGCGTATCCCACCAAAAGCCGGAGCGGGAGCTCGAAGAGGATCCCCCTCGCCAAGGCCTGCACGCTCGCGACGAGCGAACCCGCGAGGTAGTACGCAAAGAAGAGCACCTCGCAGGCGAGCAGGGTCAAGAGGGAGAAGGAGTCGCCCGCGGCGGCCGCCCAGGCGGAGACGACCGCCGCTACGAGGGAGACGGCGATCAGATCCGCCCTGCCGTAGGTGACGGTTCGGTTTCGCAGGGCCTGCGCGCGCGCCAGCATCGCCCTACCCATCGTCGCGTCGACCTCGCTCATCGCCCGCTGCCTCTCGCCCCGAGGGTTCGTGCCGCACCGAGGCCCCGCCTCCCGCGTCGCGCTGGCGCCCGGCTCCACGCCGTCGCCTCCCCGCCAGCGTCGTTCGCCCCCGGAGCAGGCCGGGGACGAGCGACTGAGCCAGCCACATCCCCAGGTACAGCGGCACCGCTCGCCACGGATAGAAGAGCTTTCCCCGGCGGGTCGCGGCGAAGCCGGACACCGCTCGGACGGCGCCGTCCAGCGAGCCAGAGAAGCAGCCCCGCACCTTGGCCACCCAGGCCGGCGACTGGCCGTCCAGGGTGAAGATCGCGGTCGGCACCGGGCCCAGCAGGACCTGCTGGAAGATCAGGTCGGTCCCCGAGTACATCTGGGACCAGACCTCGAAGCAGGCGGTGAGGGCGCGCTTGCTGGTAGAGTACCCGAGGCCGTAGGGGTTGCCGACGTAGCGGGCCATGGAGCTGACGGCGACCAGGTGCCGTGGGCGCTGGCCCACGGGCAGCCGGGTGAGGGGCCCGACGAAGTGGAGGACCCCGTAGAGGTTCGTGTCGACGACCGCCTTGTACGAAGCGAGATCGAAGGCTTCGTCGTTGTCGACGCGGTTGATACCGGCGTTCAAGAGGAAGAGCTCGGGCAACTCTCCGGCCTCGGCGAGGCGCTCGAGGAGCCGCGCTACCCCGTCGGCGTCGCGGACGTCCACGCACTCGAAGCGAACCGACGGGTACTCTGCCTCTAGCTCCGGGAGGTGGCGACGGTTCACCGAGACGATGCGCGCGCCCCGCCTCGCGTAATGGTCGAGCAGGGCGCGACCCACCCCCGAGGTCGTCCCCGTGATGAGCACGGTCCTAGGCTCCATCGGGCCCTTCGGGCCCGCCGAGCGGTGCCGCGGCGGGCCGTCGTCGCGACGCCGCCTGGCGCGAGCGGTCCTGCAGGAGGCGGTCGATCTCTGCCGGCGTGGAGAGGCAGGCGCCCCCGTGTCGAATCATCGTCCTGATGAACCGGGGGCGCCGCTTGGACTCCTCCAGGATCTTGAGCACGTACTCGCCCAGGACGGCGATGGCGCCGAGCTGGAGGCTGCCGAAAAACGCGATGGTGAGGAGGATGGTCGCGAGCCCGCGGGGGGCCTCCGGGTGGAGCAGGGCCTCGATCCCCTGAACCCCGAGCCCGAGCAGGGAGAGCGCCGTCATGGTGACGCTGGCGTAGCCGAGGACCTCGACGGGCAGGGCCGTGAAGGAGAAGATGCCCTTGCGGGCCCACCAGACGTTCTTCAGGACGCTGTGGGTCGAGCGCCCGAACGCTCGTCTCGGGCGCACGTAGTCGACGCCCGTCTGCCGGTAGCCGACCCAAGCCCGGAGCCCGCGCAGGAACTGGTCGGTCTCGGGGAGCGCGAGGAGGGCATCGACGACCCTCCGGTCCATCAGCGCGAAGTCGCCCGCGTCCAGCGGCATCGGCACCTCGGAGACGCCGCGGAAGATCCGGTAGAAGCCGCTCACGAAGAGCGCGAGCACCGCGGAGCCCTCCCGCTTTCTCCGGCACCCGTAGACGACGTCGTAACCTTGGCGCCACTTCGCGAAGAACGCCGTGATGAGCTCGGGCGGGTCCTGTAGGTCGCCGTCGAGGAGCACGACGGCGTCACCCGTGGAAAGCTGCATCCCGCTGATGAACGCGCTCTGCGAGCCGAAGTTCCGGGAGTGCTCGATCGCGAGGACGTGGTGGTCCCGAGCCGTCAGCTCCTCGAGGACGACCCCGGCGTCGTCCGGGCTGGCGTCGTTGACGAAGATGATCTCGTAGTTCACCCCCAGGGCGGTGAAGACAGCGACCAGCCGCGCGTGCATCGGACGGAGCGCCGGCTCATCCCGGTAGCAGGTGACGACGGCCGAGAGCGTGGGCACGGACGACGGCTCAGTCACGGAGGACGCTCTCCAGGCGCGATACCAGCGAGGGCCCCCGGAGTCCGCTCTCCTCCTGGTGCCAGCGTTGGCTGCCAAAGCGCCCGGAGGGATAGCCAGCGGCGCAGAGGGAGGTCATGGATCTGGGGACGACGCCGGAGGTGAGCAGCCGGTGGCTGAGCGCCTCGCCCAGTCCACAGGGCTCGTAGTGCTCCTCGATGGTGATGACCCGGCCCTTTTCCAGGATGCTCGCCGAGAGCTCGGCGGGGAGGTCCTCGAGCGGGAACGTTCCCACGCTCCAGAGCTCGAGCTCGTCGAGCAAGCGGGGGGACGTCAGGTCGTACAGGCCCTCGACGACCGGGCCCATGGAGACGACGACGGCGCTGCGACCCCGCTTGAGCCGGCGCCACGGCGAGAACGGGGGCAGCGCACCCGGGATCCGGGCCGACGTGTTCAGCCGCAGGTAGTTGGGCCGCGGATCCTCTGCCATCGCGCTGATGACCTGCGGCACGTCCGCGGCGTCGAGCGGGAGGTAGATCCGGACGTTGGGCAGCGCGCGCATCGCGCCGACGTCCTCGAGCGCGTGGTGGGTCGTCCCCATGATGCCGTATCCGTAGCCGCCGCCGTTGCCGACGAGCTTGACGGGGAGCGAAGGCAGGCACACGTTGTCGCGGATCTGGGCGTAGGGGCGCAGCACGGCGAAGACCGACATGCTGTACACCCACGGGAGCTGCCCCTCGCTCGCCAGGCCCGCGGCCACCGAGACGGCGTTCTGTTCCGCGACGCCGGCGTTGATGAAGCGCTCGCCGAACGCCTGGGCGATCCCTTCGACGGCCAGGTAGCCGAGATCGGTCGTGATGAAGACGATATCCTTCCGCTGCTCGAACAGCGTCACCATCGCTCGCGCGAATTCAGTCCGCATGGCGATAACCGTCAAGGAGGACCGCCTGCGCGCGCGTCAGCTCACCCAGCGCCTGCTCGTATTGCGCGTCGGTCATCGGTAGATAGTGAGAGTCGACGGTGTCGTGCAGGAAGCTTATCCCATGACCCTTCACCGTGTTCGCGATGATGGCGACCGGCGCGCTGCCAGCGTCCAGGGCGCGCACGCAGTCGTCCCGTGCCGCCAGGAGCGACGCGAAGTCGTGCCCATCCGCGGTCACCACGTGAAAGCCGAAGGCGCGGAGCTTGGCGTCGAGCGGTTCGAGCGCGAGCACCGCTTCGGTGCGGCCGATGGCCTGGAGGTGGTTCCGGTCGATCACCCAGACGACGCTGGTCAGCCGATGATGAGCGATGAAGAGCGCCGCCTCCCAGACGCTGCCCTCGTCGAGCTCTCCGTCGGAGGTGACGCAGAAGAAGCGCCGGTCCTCGTGCTTGAACCGGGCGCCTAGCGCCATGCCGGCCGAGAGCGAGAGGCCATACCCGAGACTCCCCGTGGCGAAGGGGATCCCATCCGTCGCGCGCGCCGGCGGCAGGGCCGAGAGGAGTGTCCCCTCTTCGTAGAAGGATTCGATCTGGGCGGGGGTCAGGCGACCCAGCTCGGCCAGGAGGGAGTAGAGCGCGGCCGCCGCCTGGCCCTTGGAGAGCACGAGGGTGTCGCGCTCTCGCATCCAGGCGAAGCGCAAGAACACGAGCAGCTCGGCGCAGGAGAGGGAGCTGCCGATGTGGCCCGCATGGGCCCGGTGGTACATGGTTAGGAAGCGCTTCTTCACCGAGAAGACGCGCTCCTGCAGCCTCACACAATCGGTCGCCGTGGTCTCCGGTCCCATGGGGCTCGCCCCTCGCTCCCGCCCTACGCCGAGGCGCGAGCAGGCTAACCAACGCGCCCGCGGCCGGCAACGGCCCGACCGCTGTTCACGGTGGCGAGCGGCCGGAGCTACTGCCCGTAGCCCGCCTCCACGATGTTCGCGTGGATCGCCTCGTCCGTCGCATCGGACGGGTAGCCCGAGACGATGGCGCCCTCGTAGAAGGTGCCCTCGCTCGCGTTGTTGTTGCTGTAGCAGCAGTCGCCGCCCGCTCCCAGAATGACGGCCCCTTGCTTCCGCATCGGGGTCTTCGAGCCGGGGAGGGCGCCGTCCCACATGGTGGTCAAGGTGGGCTGCGTCGCGTCCCCTCCCTTCAGCGCGAAGGTCGACGTCCCGTTGTTCTTCTCCATGGCGGTGACGAAGGCGAAGGGCAGGCTCTGGGAATTGGGGTTGTTGCCCCCGTTGCCCCAGGCCAGCATCCCGTCTTCCATGTCGGCCATGACCCACGGTCCGTCGCCGGCCCCGGTGCCCCAGATCGTGCAGTTGCCGAAGTAGATGGTGTCCATCATGGGGCCACCGCTGTAATTCCGGTCGAGCTGGGCGTTGCCGTAGTCGTAGCAGCAGCCACCGTTGAAGTGCGTCCCGCTCGTCACCATGTAGATGCCTTGCGGCTCGGCGCCGACGGGCATGCCCGACTGAGAGCCGTCGTTCCAGTAGGCCTGGGAGGGGCGCGTGAAGAGCGAGTACACCCGATGCCCGCCGACGGTGAGTGACTCGGCGGTCGCGTTCGCGGCGGTCATGCCGCTGTGGCCTCCCACGGTGCTGTCCGGGGTCTGCGCCTCGAGGAAGTTCCCGTTCCCGGTCTGGTCGTAGACGCGCCAGATGGTGCAGGTCCTCCCCTCGCAGAAGGCGTCCTGCACGGAGGCGTCGGCGAAGCCGCCCGGGCTCGAAACGGGGATGTCCTCGTAGGTCCCGTCGTTGCGCTTGACCTGATAGAGATCGCCGTCGAAGGCGGAGAAGAGCGCACGCACCGTGCTGTGCGCGGCGGCACAGGGGGTGCCGGCCTCCTGGTAGATGTCGCAGGGCCCGGGAACCGTGGAGCCGCCTCCCGTTCCGAC
Source organism: uncultured Polyangiaceae bacterium (assembly GCA_964404725.1). Lineage (GTDB taxonomy): Bacteria > Myxococcota_A > Polyangia > Polyangiales > Polyangiaceae > JAFGBI01. The sequence continues at coordinate 192 of CAYOLF010000117.1, read as the reverse complement.
GGCTCCTCCGTCCCCGCCGTCGCCGCCGGTGGGGTTGGTGCCGCCGGTCGGGTCGGTACCGCCGGTCGGGTCGGCGCCGCCGGTGGGGCTGACGCCACCGGTCGGGGTGGCGCCGCCGGTCGGGGGGGTGCCGCCGGTGGGGCTGGCGCCGCCGGTCGGGGGGGTGCCGCCGGTCGGGGAGGTGCCGCCGGT
>CAYOLF010000116.1:0-18154 GCA_964404725.1 uncultured Polyangiaceae bacterium | reverse complement strand
CCGGTGCCCGCACCGCCCGTGGGAGCGACGACGCCACCGGTGCCCGCACCGCCCGTGGGATCTATCAGCCCACCGGTGTTCGTTCCCGCACCCCCGAGGTCGAAAATGTCACCACCGCTGCCCACCCCGCCGGGCCCCACGCTGCCGGTGGCACCGAGCTCGCCACCCGTGCCGGCACCGCCGGTCGTCTGAGGCGCGGCGCCCGTGCTGCCGGGGCCGCCGCCGGCGGCGGACGCGCCGCCGACGCCATCGGTGGCCGGATCCTCCCCTGCGCCGCAGCCACAGAGCAGGAGAGTCAGCCAAAGCCACCCGAGCCTCATCGATCCTCTCGTCGGATTATCCATGCTCTTTCCGTCAGGGGAGGCCCTCGCCTAGAGCAGCAATCAGGTTGATTGCTGCGACAAATCAACGATCTGGAGCACCGAATTGGGAGCAGACTTCGGCGAAGGAGGCCTGGAAAATGTCTCCTCGCCCTGCACGGAGGCATTTTCCGGGCCTCCGTTGCTGTCGGCAACCTGTTCGGTGCTCTAGGGCGAGGGAGCACGTGGACGCCGACGGATGCAGCCGGCGTCACTGGACTCTTCGTGCGAAGGCAGAATCGCGCCAGGAGAGCCGCATGGAATCCCGAGCCTACGGCGTACCTTCGTCGTCGATGCTGAACGAAGACGCGTCCGCGATCAAGGTTGCATGCACCGATCGCTACGCCGCGGACCTTCGACGTCTCGGTCGACCAAGATCGTGCGCAGCGTCGGTCGCGCGATAGTGTCGGTGGGCGTGTCCCGCGAGCGGCATCGAAGCGGGTGAGGGCCGGCACCGCTCGAGCTGCGGGCTCTCGCCCCGGATCGAGTGGTCTGCGGCAACGGCTTCGGCAATGGGTGGCGGCGGAGGAAGCGTTTGCCATGCGCCCGATCCGGGTGGGATCATCGCAGGAATGTACGGGAGCCCGTCGTGAGTCGATCGCCGATCCCTGCCGCAAGCGTTCTGCTCTTCTTCATCGCCGCGCCGGGTTGCGCCAACCCCGCTGGTCGCGGTGAGCTCGCTGAACCGGGTGACGCGGGCGGCGACGCCGGAGCGGCGCTCGTTTCCGGGAGCGACGGTGACGGTGCAGCCGGTGGCGATGACGGCGCCCGGAGCGACGGCGGCGATGGTGGCGACGGTGGCAGCTTCTTCTCGCGGGGCACCAGCGCGGCCGGGGGCGCTGACAGCGGCGCGGCGGGCGGCGCGGTGACACCTGCGGGGGGCGCGGCGGGGGCGGTCGGGAACGGCGGCGAGGTGGTGGCCTCGCAGGCCGGTGCCCCCGTGGGCGGTACGGACGACGGCGGGGCGCTCGCGGGCCCCCTCGGCGGCACGGCGGGACAGCTCGGGTGCGGTCCGGCGAGCGGCGCCACGGTCAGCGTCGCGGGGGCCGCGGGCGCTGTCGCCCGCGGCGCGGGCGGTCAGGGCGGGGATGGCGGCTCCGCTGGTCGCGAGGCGCTCGGCGGAGCGGTGGGGATCGCGGGCGCTGGCGGCGCGGGAGCTACGAGTCAGACGGGCGCCGCGGGCGCGAGCGGCGCTCTGTCCCTGGCCGGAGCGGCCGGTGCAGCGGGGGCGGGCAGCGTGGCTGCGTGGCCCTGCGGCGAGCCGCTGCTCGATGCCCGCGACAGCAAGAGCTACCCGACACGCGCCCTCGGCGGGCTCTGCTGGCTGGGGAAGAACCTCGACATCGGCGAGCGCATCGACACGTCTCTCGCGCAGAGCGCGACCGACCGCATCCAGAAGTACTGCTTCGGTGACGACGAGGCGATGTGCGCGCGCTTCGGCGGCCTGTACCAGTGGGATCACGCCATGCAGTCCACGGAGGTCGAGGGCGCGACCGGGATCTGCCCCGCGGGGTGGCGCATTCCCACCGATCGGGAATGGAAGGCGCTGGAGATCGCCGCGGGCATGGATCCGGCCGTCGCCGATCTGGACGGATGGCGTGGCGACGGCGTCGGGACGGCCCTCAAGGAGGAAGGCAGCAGCGGCTTCGAGGCGCCGCTCGGGGGGATGGTCGTCTACGGAAGCTCCTACAACTACCCAGGCTACGGCTACCACTGGACCTCGACGCTGGGGACGTCGGGTCCCTGGCGGCGCTGTTTCACCGCGGAGTCGACCTACCCTCCCGACACGGTAGGGCGCTGGCAGACGTGGGGGCGACAGTATGCGCTGCCCATCCGCTGCGTGACGGACCTGGGGACGTAGCCGCTGGCGGTGAGGGGGCGGCGGCGCCCATCGCGGCCCAGGGGTCAGTACCTCCGGCCGGGCCGAGCGGAAATGGTCACGATCTCAACCTGGACCGAACGCTGCCGCGGGCACCCTCGCTGTGCCAGACTCCCCGCGCCATGGTCGAGTCGGAGTCGCTGCCCGTATCGCCGCCGTCGCCCTCCCGGCGCCGGCGCGTGTGGCTGGGCGTGGCGCTCGTGGTCGCGCCGGTCGTCGTCGGCGCGGTTCTGCTGCGGCTCGGCGGGGCCTTCGCCGGCGTGGAGCCGGTGGCGCGGGAGGCCGAGGCCGCCCCCGTGCGCGTCGCGGCCGCGGAGAAGCGGACCTTGACGCTGCGCGTCGAGTACCGGGGTGAGCTCGACGCGGACGCCGCGGAGCTCGCCGCTCTGGTCACGGGGACCCTCCAGTCCGTGGCCGTCAACATCGGCGATCCGGTGGAGCGAGGCGCCCTGCTCGCTCGCATTGACCCGACGCGCGCCGTGCGCGCCGCGGCGGAGGGCCACGCTCAGGTCAAGGGCGCCGCCGCGGCCATCGAGCGGGTCGACAGCGAGCTCGGCCTGGCGAGGGTGGAGCTTGAGCGCGCCGAGCGGCTGGCGACGCAGGGGCTGATCGCGGAGCAGGATCTGGTGGCGCTGCGGGCGCGGGTCCGCGCGCTCGAGGCCGAGGCGCTGACGGCGCAGGCGACCAAGGAGCAGGCTCGGGCTCGGGTCGGGGTGCTCGGGCAGACCGTGGACGAGACGCGGCTCGTCGCGCCCTTCGACGGCGCCGTGTCCGAGCGCTTCCTCGATCCGGGCGCGCTCGTGCAGCCGGGGACCCGCGTGCTGCGGCTGGTGCGGCGCGGCCCGCTGCGGGTGCGCTTCCGGGTGCAGGAGCGGGAGCTCAGTCGGGTCGCCGTCGGCAAGGCGGTGGCCATCAAGACCCAAGCGACTGGGGATCAGCGCTTCGCGGGGACCGTGGAGCGCATCGGCGCCGAGGTGAACCGGATCGACCGCATGATCCCCGTGGAGGCGGTGCTCGAGGCGGAGCAACCCGCGCTCCGACCGGGCATGTACGCGGTGGTCTCGCTCGAGCTAGAGACGCTGACGGGGGCCACGGTCGTCCCCGCCGAGGCGATCGTCACGCGGCAGGAGAGCGATCAGCAGCGAGGCGTGTACGTGGTGGAAGGGGACACGGCGCGCTTCCGCCCGGTGACGGTGGCGGGCGAGGCGGAGGGGCTGGCGGCTCTGGGTGGCCCCGTGTCCCCGGGAAACCGGGTGATCGTCATCGGGCAACAGCAGCTCCGTGATGGCGCGCGGGTGAGGGTCGTCGGGGCGACGGGGGAGCCGTGAAGTCGCTTCTCGCCCTCGCCGTGCGGCGGCCGGTGGGGGTGGTCATCCTCGCGCTGGTCGTCCTGCTCCTCGGGTTCGTGGCGATCCGGCAGCTCGCCGTCGATCTGTTGCCCAACGTGGACGTGCCGCGGGTCTCGATCACCACGCAGTACGAGGGGGTCGCCCCCGAGGAGATCGAGACCCTGATCACGCGGCCGATCGAACAGACCACCTCGACCGTCGAGGGGATCGAGCGGATCACCGCGGTGTCCTCCGAGGGGCTCAGCCGCGTGGAGCTGCAGTTCGCCTGGGGGACCGAGCTCAGCGAGGCGCTCGACGACGTTCGGGTCGCCATCGACCGGGTCCGGGTGCGCCTGCCGGAGGACGCCGACCCGCCGAGCATCTTCAAGTTCGATCTGGCCAGCGTCCCCATCGCCTTCCTCGGGGTGACCGGGCAGGGGGATCCACGGCGGCTGAAGTACCTCGCCGAGGAGGACTTCAGCCGCGCCCTCGAGAGGGTGCCCGGGGTGGCGTCGGTGTCCGCCGACGGCGGGCGGGATCGCGAGATCCGGGTTGCGCTCGATGGCGAGCGGCTGGCCGCGCTCGGCATCACCGCCGAGCAGGTGGCCACGGTGCTGGCGCGGGAGAACCGCACCGTGTCGGCGGGCGATGTGCTGGCCAGCGGTCACGAGGTGGTTATCCGGACCGCCGGCGAGTTCGAGACGGTCGCCGAGGTGGCCGGGGTCGTCGTCGCCACCCGCGACGGGCAGCCGATCCAGGTAGAGGACATCGGTGAGGTCCTGGACACCATGCGGCGGGTGCGGAGCGAGCTCTGGATCGACGGCGATCCCGGGATTCGGATGCGTGTCTTCAAGCAGTCCGGGGCCAACACAGTGGCGGTCGCGGATGGCCTCCGGCGGGCGATCGACGAGGTGAATCGGCAGTACGAGGGGCGCGCCAAGATCCTGGTGCTGCGCGACAACTCGTCCCACATCCGTGCGTCGGTCAACGCAGTGCAGACCGGGGCGCTGAGCGGGGCGCTGCTGGCCGTGCTGGTGCTGCTCGTCTTCCTCCGCAGCGTCCGGGCGACGCTGGTGGTGGCGACGGCGATCCCGCTCAGCATCATGGCCACCTTCGGCCTGATGTTCCTGCGCGGGATGACCCTCAACATCATCAGCTTCGGTGGTCTCGCCCTCGGCGTCGGGATGCTGGTGGACGCCGCCATCGTGATCCTGGAGAACATCTACCGAAAGCGCGACGAGGGGAGCGCGGCCAGCGTGGCCGCGGTGGAGGGGGGGAGTCAGGTGGCGGGGGCCGTGGCAGCGGGGACCGTCACCACGGTGGTGGTCTTCGCCCCGGTCATCTTCATCGGCGGCTTCGCGGCGGTTTTCTTCGGCGAGCTGGCGATGGTGGTCACCTTCGCGCTGCTCTGCTCGCTGGTCACCGCTCTCACGGTGGTCCCGATGCTGGCGGCGCGCTGGCTCGGGCGCCCGAGTCGCCCAATCCGCTCGGGCCCGCTGGGGGCGGCCGTCCGGAAGCTCGAGCGCGGCTTCGACGGGCTCGAGCGCCGCTACGTCCGGCTGCTCGACGCCGTGCTCGCGGCGCCCTGGGCCGTCATCGTCGGGGCGATCACGCTGCTCGCCGCGAGCCTCCTGCTGGTCCCGCGGGTGGGGACTGAGCTGATGCCGGAGTCGGACGAGGGACGGATCCAGATCTCCCTCGAGCTCGCCGTGGGCACGCCGCTCCCGGTCACCACCGAGGTCATGCGTGACGTCGAGCGCAAGGTGCTCGGCTCGCTCCGTGTGGGGGAGATCGAGCACGTGATGACCTCGGCGGGGCCGGCGTCCTGGTGGCGCCCCGGCGGGAGCCATGAGGGCGAGCTGGACCTGATGCTGGTGCCGCGCACCGCGCGCGATCGGGGCCTCGCCGAGGTCGAGACGGGGATCTGGCGTGCCCTGCGCGACGTCCCCGGGGCGCGGATCCGGGTCCAGCAGGCGACGACCAACCTGCTCACTCGCATACTGCGGCGTGGCGACTCGCGCCTGACCGTCGAGATCCGGGGTCACGATCTGGCCACGGCCGACGTGCTCGGGGCCCGCGTGGTGGAGCTGCTCCAGGGGACGGCGGGCGTCACCTACGCTCGCCCCAACCGCCAGCTTGCCCAGCTCGAACGGGTGCTGCACGTGGACCGCGAGCGGGCGGCGGAGCTCGGCCTGGGCAGCGCCGACGTCGCCGCCGCGGTCGAAACCTACCTGCTCGGTCGGGTGGCGACGCGCTACCGGGAGGCGGGCGACGAGTTCGACATCCGGGTGCAGCTGGCCGAGGACCAGCGCGAGCGGCTGGATCAGCTCCCCACGCTCCCCATCGTGACCCCGACCGGGCAGCGGGTCACGCTGGACGCGCTGGTCACGGTGGTCGAGCGGCGCGGCCCCTCCTCCATCTCGCGGATCGACCAGGAGCGGGTGCTCGAGATCAACGCGGGCGTCGCCGGGGACGTGCCGCTCGGTGCGCTCTCGGCGGAGGTTGAGCGGCGGCTCGGGCAGATCGCGCGCCCCGACGGCTTCTCCCTCGCCCTCGGGGGGGAGAGCGCGGAGCAGAAGGGGGCCGCGGGCGACCTGCTGGTCGGCATCCTGCTGGCGATCTTCCTCGTCTACGCGGCGATGGCGGTCCAGTTCGAGTCCGCCCGGGATCCCCTGATCGTGATGCTCGCGGTGCCCTTCGCGTTCATCGGCGTCATCGCCGTGCTGATCCTCACGGGCACCACGCTGAACCTCTACTCCGCCCTCGGCGTCATCGTGCTGATCGGGATCGTGGTCAACAACGCCATCGTGCTGGTGGACGTGACCAACCAGCTGCGGCGGAACGGCGGCCTCGCGCTGCGCGCAGCGGTCATCGAGGGCGGGCGCCGGCGCCTGCGCCCGATCCTGATGACCACGGCCACGACGGCGTGCGGCCTCTTGCCTTTGGCGCTCGGGATCGGGGAGGGCAGCGAGATGCAGGCACCGCTGGCGCGGGTGGTGGTCGGCGGGCTGCTCAGCTCGACGCTGGTGACGCTGCTGCTGGTGCCGTCCGCGTACCTGCTCGCCGAGCGGCGCGGGGAAGCGCGGGGGGGGGACGAACCCGATGCGGTCCCGCCGGAACCGAGGCCGCTCCAGACCCAGTAGGTGGACGATGCGCAAGCAGCAGCAGCTCCAGGAGCTCACCCGATACGGCGCCCTCGACCTGCCGAGCGGCGCGGCCTTGCTGGCGTCCCCGCTGCTGAACAAGGGGACCGCCTTCACCGCCGAGGAGCGCGAGCGCCTCGGGCTCACGGGCCTGCTGCCGCCGCGGATCTTCACCATCGAGGACCAGCTCGAGCGCGTACTCGGCAACCTCCGCCGCAAGCCGACCGCCCTGGAGAAGTACGTCTTTCTCACCACGCTCCAGAACCGCAACGAGACTCTCTTCTACAAGTTGCTCGTGACGCATCTCGAGGAGACGATGCCGCTCGTCTACACGCCGACCGTGGGCGAGGCGTGCCTCGAGTACAGCGTCATCTTCCGCCGCCCCCGCGGCATCTTCCTCACCGCGGAGGATCGCGGCAGCGTCAAGCGCGTGCTCGCCAACTGGCCGCACCGACACGCCCGGCTGATCGTGGTGACGGACGGGGAGCGCATCCTCGGGCTGGGTGACCTGGGGGCACTCGGCATGGGCATCGCCATCGGCAAGCTCACGCTCTACACTGCTTGCGCCGGTATCCACCCTTACTACTGCCTGCCGATCACGTTGGACGTGGGCACCGACAACGAGCGGCTGCTCGACGATCCGCTCTACATCGGGCGCGGGCACCGGCGGATCCGCGGCGCCGAGTACGACGAGCTGGTGGGTGAGTTCGTGAACGTCGTCCAGGAGGTCTTCCCGGGTGCGCTCATCCAGTTCGAGGACTTCGGTAACGCCAACGCCTTTCGGATCCTCGCCGCGCACCGCGACCGGGTTCCCTGCTTCAACGACGACATCCAGGGGACGGCTGCCATCGCCGTCGCGGGGCTGCTGGGGGCGCTCCGGGTGACGGGGCGCGGGCTGGGCGACCAGCGCCTCCTCTTCCTCGGCGCTGGCGAGGCCGGGACGGGTATCGGCGAGCTCTTCGTGGCGGCTGCCCGGGAGGCCGGCGTGGACGAGGCGGCGGCGCGGGCCTGCTGCTGGTACTTCGACTCAAAGGGGCTGGTGGTGAAGGGGCGCACCGATCTCGCCCCGCACAAGCGGCCCTTCGCGCAGGGGCACGCGCCCGTCGCCGACTTCGCCGAGGCGGTCCGCGCGATCAGGCCGACCGCGCTCATCGGCGTCTCGGGCACGCCGCAGACCTTCACGCCGCCGATCCTCGCCGCGATGGCGGAGCTCAATGAGCGTCCCCTCGTCTTCGCGCTCTCCAACCCCACCTCGCGGGCCGAGTGCACCGCCGAGGAGGCGTACCGGCACACCGGGGGGCGGGCTATCTTCGCCAGCGGCAGTCCCTTCGCGCCGGTCACCCTGGACGGGCGCACCTTCGTCCCCGGCCAGGGCAACAACGTCTACGTCTTCCCCGGGGTCGGCCTCGGCGCGCTCGCCTTCGGCGCCCGCCGGGTCACGGACGCGATGTTCCTCGCCGCGGCCCACGTCGTGGCCAGCGAGGTCACCGACGCTGACCTCGCGGTCGGGCGCGTCTACCCGGCGCTCACCCGCATCCGCGAGGTGTCCGCCAAGATCGCGGTGGCGGTGGGCGAGGTGGCGTACGCAGCCGGGCTCGCCACCGTGCCACGCCCCGCCGACCTGCTCGAGTTCGTGCGCGAGCGGATGTTCGAGCCGGAGTACGTCGAGCTGGTGTAGCGGGCGCCGACACCTGGACGGCGGGGGAAGCGGCCCCTCCGCGACCAGCGACGCGACGCCGGCGCGTGCCAGCGTGTCGCGGGTGGACCGACGAGACGGTGCCATCACCGCGCGGGGGCCCGCTCGGTTCGACTGGAAATCGCGTAGAGGTAGGCGGAGAGTTGCTCGACCTCCACGTCACTGAGCGCGACCCCCCGTTCACCGCGCATCGCTTCAATCTCACCCGGCCAGTCCGACGGAGGCACGCTCCGAGGCGGCGGTAGCGTGTGGCATCCGCCGCACCGATCGATGAAGACGTCGCGTCCCGCAGCGAGATCGGCGGCTCCTGCGCTCGGATACGCAGCGCGCGCCGCCACCACGTCGGCCGATTCCGGCACCGGCACCACGGCGACGCACGCTGAGCCGGTCGCGACGGCGGCGACCCAGCCCCCAAAGGCCGTGCCGCGGAGTCTCACAGCCGGCCTCCGATCAGGACCCGCACCTGAAGGCGCTCGCGGCGCTCGAGGTCCAGAGGACTGCCCGGCGAGGCTCCGGAGAACGCCACCACCTGCGGAAACACGGTCAAGGCGGTCCACCAACCCGAGGTCGCGTAGGAGAACGTCGGACCCGCGTAGAGCACTGAGCTCTCGAGCTCCGTCCCGCCCTCGAGCTCGTTGGCCTGCATGACCTCGATGCCGACCGCTGCTCCCTGGTCGAACCGCCACGCGGCGGCGATCAGCCCGACTATTTCGACGTCGTCGGCCGGCTCGCCGCGGTCCTCCCACGAGCGCTCGTATTCGGCGACGAGGTTCGCCGCCAAGAGCAGGCGTCCGAGCGCCTTGTCGAGGATCACCTTTCCCTCGACCTCTCCCTCGCCGGGGGCCAGCGTCCCTTCGAGGTAGAGGGCCGAGCCTAGGACGTCCGCGACCGGATCGGTCAGCTTGAGCTTCCACTCTGACGAGAACCCGCCGGACTCTAGCCCGCGCTCTCGAATCACCTCGCCGTTCTCGTCCTCGACGTCCGCTGCGATTGCCGAGAGATTCCAGTACCAGGCCGTCATCAGGTGGTTCGTCAGTCCGAGCTCGAGCTCGAGCCGCAGGTCGAGCCGCTCGAAGTGGCGCTCGCGCCCGACCCGATACGTGGTCCAAGGCTCGAGCTCGATGTCGCCCGCGTTGAGCGTGGACGAATCGTAGGTGTAGGTGAAATGACGTTCGCTCGCGCCCGCGGGGCCCGCGGCCAGCGCCAGGAGAACGCCTCCTGCCATGGCGATCATCCATCTGACTCGCACTTCACTGTCTCCTTCCACTGCGCGTCACCGGGGCATCCATGGGCTTGATGAAAATGATTTTCAATAGAATACCAATTGGTCACCACGTGACGGTCGTTCGCTGCGCGACTCGGCAGTCCCGCCGCGTCCCGTCCGTGTTCGTCGTTGATTCGCGCCGTAATCAAACGGATTGCCGCTCCAGCGGTCTGCGAAGCTTGCGGATCGCCTCGCTTCTCCGCATGCACTGCGGGCAACGTAGAAGGACACCGTCTCGGAGCAGGACCATGGACGATCTCGCAGAGCGGCACTGCCGACCGTGTGAGGGTGGATCGCCGCTCGAGCAGGAAGCGGTTCGGTTTCTGCTCACCCAGGTGGTCGGCTGGGCGCTCGATCCAGCCGGCCGCAGCATTTCGCGCCAGTACCAGTTCGGGAATTTCCACGAAACCATGGCGTTCGTGAACGCGGTGGCGTGGATCGCGCACCGTGAGGACCACCACCCGGAGTTGGAGGTCTCTTACCGCGCCTGCAACGTTCGCTACAGCACGCACGCCGTGGGCGGACTGAGCGAGAACGACTTCGTCAGCGCAGCGCAGGTCAACCGGCTCGTCTCCGGGTGAGGGATCCCCCGTCGTCGCCGGCGCGTGCTCGAGCTGCGCCGCCCTCGAACCGAAGGGCGCTCCCGGTCGGCGTCCGTCACCGGTGCCAGCCCGAACTCGCGCTGAAGCCAGGCCGCGTACAAGGAGGCGCGCTGGCTCGGCTTGTGGTCGTCGCTCTTGTAGAAGGTCACCCCATCCCAATCAATCATGGGCTCAGCGTCGAAGGTCAGGAGGCGAAGGAGTGCGCGGAGGTTCTCCGCGACGACGTGCACGCCACCCTCGTCCCCCCCTCGCTGCTCACCAGGCGATGGGCTTGCCGTCGCGGAAGAAGCCGCCGGACGGGCCGTCGTCGGGCAGGGTCGCGGCCCACACGATCCCGGCGATGCCCTCCTCGATGCTGCGGGTCGCGTTGGGGCCGCCCAGCTCGGTGCGCACCCACCCGGGGCACACGGAGTTGACCTTGACGTTGGCGGCGGCCGCGGCGTGAAACACGCGCGTCAGCGCGTTCATCGCCGCCTTGCTCGCGCGGTACGCCGGGTTCCCGCCGCCCATCTCGGCGAGGCCACCCAGGCCCGACGAGACGTTTACCACGCGGCCGTACCCCGCGGCGTTCATCAGTGGCAGCGCGCGCTGCTGGGTGCGGTAGGCGCCGAGCGTGTTGGACTCGAAGGCGGTGGCGAGGATCCGCGCCGGCACGTCGAACGCGCGCTCGGGGGCGTGGGCGCCCTTGCCCTCGAAGAAGGCGCCCGCGTTGTTGACGAGCACGTCGATGCGGCCGAGCTCGGCCGTGAGCCAGTCGAAGAACGCGGCGACTGAGCCGTCGTCGGCGACGTCGAGCGCGCGGCCCTCGGCGGAGAGCCCCGCGGCGGCGAGGGGCTGCGCGGCCGCGACCGCGTCCGCCTCGCGCCGCGCCGTGAGGACGACGTGGTGTCCGAGGCGCGCGAGCGCCTCCCCCGTCGCCAGGCCGAGTCCCCGTCGCGCGCCCGTCACCACCGCCAGCCGTCGCTCCACCATGGCTCACGCTCCCTACGGAGCGAACGATGGCGCACCAGCCGGGGGCCGACAAGCCCCCCCGGTCTACCCGCTTGACCCGGTCGGAGGCGGGCGCCATGCCTGTTGCCGTCGGACATGGATCCTCTCGTGACCGCTGCTCTGCTCGGGGTCGGCCTGGCCGGTGGTCTGCTGAGCGGGACCCTCGGTGAGTACCTCATGCACCGGGCGATGCACGCGCGGCGTGCGCTGGGTGAGCGGCACGCGAGACACCACCGCCTCGGGTTCGGGCAGGGGTGGCTCGGGGAGCTGATCGACTACGCCTGGGGGGGGCTGCCGGGTGGGGGGGCGCTGGCGGCGATCCTGACCTGGGTGACCGATTCCCCGCGGTTCGGGGGCGGGTTCTTCATCGGGGTCCTCCTGCACCTGGCCTTTGCCGCCTACGCGCACCAGCTCCAGCACGAGCGCCCGGATCTGGTCTTCTGGATGCGCAAGCCCGTCCACTATCTGCACCACGAGCATGGGCTCTGGCACCATAACTTCGGGATCTCGACCCCACTTTGGGATCACGTCTTCGGGACCTACCAGGAGCTGCCGTTCGAGGGGCGGACGGCGCGCTCCACCGCGCGCCTCGTCGACTACTTCGCCATCGACTGGGGGAGCCCGCCCAAGCTCGACGCGGAGCGTCGGGTGCAATGGGAGGAGCAGGCCCGCCAGCGAGCGCGGGTCCTCCGCGCGGCGCGCCGGGAGCGGCGCCAGCGCCGGCGCGGCGCCAAGGTCTCCCCGGACCCGCTGGCCTGAGATCCGGTGTTCCCGTGCGCGGCGGGGACTATTTGCCGGGGGCGCCCTCGGCGGCCCCTTGCACGCACCGCGCAAGGGGGGGACGGCGCGTGGTGGGGGCGGGGGGGGCGCCAGATCCCAGCCCGCGGGCGGCTGCCGGGTCGCCTTCGCGCCAACACTGGCGTAGGAACCGTCCCAGGTGGTGAACATGAACGCGAAGCGATCGTCTGCTCCTCCCTCGGCGCCGGAGGGGCGCGCGGCGTCGGCTCTACGGGACGAGCCCTGGCACACGCTCGAGGCCTCCGACGTGCTCGAGCGGCTCGGGGTCAGCGCGGGCGGTCTGTCGTCGGCGCAGGTGGGGGAGCGGCTGGAGCGCTACGGCGCCAACGTGCTGCAGCGAGTCGGCGGGGACGGCCCGCTCAAGATCCTGCTCCGCCAGATCGATAACCCCCTGATCTGGGTGCTGCTGGGCTCGTCGGCGCTCGCCATCGCGCTGGGCAAGGTCACCGACGGGCTGGTGGTGCTGGCGGTGGTCGTGCTCAACAGCATCATCGGCTTCGTCCAGGAGTACCGCGCGAGTCGGGCCATCGAAGCGCTGCGCGACATGGTCCCCGAGTTCGCCTCCGCCCACCGCGACGGGCGCGTCGTCAGCGTGCCAGTGGCGGAGCTAGTCCCCGGTGACGAGATCCTCCTGGCCGCCGGGGACAAGGTGCCCGCCGACGTGCGCCTCACCCAGGTCAAGAACCTGCGCGTCGAGGAGGCGATCCTTACCGGCGAGTCGCTGCCCACGGAGAAGCGGGAGGCGGTCGCGGCCGCGGACGCGTCGCTCGGCGATCGGTACGGCATGGCCTTCGGGGGGACCCTGGTCACCTTCGGCACCGCGACCGCGGTGGTGGTGGCGACCGGGCTCCGCACGGAGCTCGGGCGGATCTCGAACATGCTGGCCGAAGCGACCGATCTGGAGACCCCACTGACGCGCGCCCTGGCCTGGCTCGGCAAGGTCATCACCATCGCCATCCTGGTCGTCTCGGCCATCATCCTCGCCTTCGGGGTGGTGCGGGCCCTCGGCGTCGGGGTCCCCCTGGGGAGCGCGCTGCGCGACACGCTGGTCTTCGCCATCGCGCTCGCGGTCGGGGCCATCCCCGAGGGGCTGCCGGCGATCGTGACCATCGCGCTGGCCATCGGGGTGCAGCGGATGGCGCGTCGCCGCGCCATCATCCGCAAGCTGCCGGCGGTGGAGACGCTCGGCTCCACCTCGGTCATCTGCACCGACAAGACCGGCACCCTGACCCGCAACGAGATGACGGTGCAGGTGCTGTGGACGCCCGCCGGGGGGCGGGTGCGGGTGGAAGGGATCGGCTACGAACCGGCGGGCGCGCTGGTGGCCGAGGATGGGGGCCGGGAGCTCTCCGCCGCCGCCCGCGCGCTGCTGGAGGGCGCGGCGCTGTGCAATGACGCGACCTCCCTGCGCGGCGAAGCGGGCTGGGGGATCACGGGCGATCCGACGGAGGGGGCGCTGGTGGTCGTCGCCGCCAAGGCCGGGGTGGCGGTGGACGAGCTGCGGCGACGCGTGGCACGGCTCGACGTGATCCCGTTCGAGTCGGAGCACCAGTACATGGCCACCTTGCACCAGGACGGGGCGTCGCGCCGGATCGTCCTCAAGGGGGCGCCCGAGGTGGTGCTGCGGCGCTGCGGGGGCGAGGCCGGAGGGTGCGACGCGGCGGCGGTGCGGGCCGAGGTCGAGGCCCTCGCCGCGCAGGGCATGCGCGTGCTGGCGGTCGCCGGCAAGGACGCCAACGCGCCCGACCCGCCGGCGCTCGGGGAGGCGGACGTCGAGGACGGCCTCACCCTGATGGGGCTGGTGGGCATGATCGATCCTCCGCGCCAGGAAGCCATCGCGGCGATCGCTGCCTGTCGCGCGGCCGGGATCCGGGTCAAGATGATCACCGGGGATCACCGGGGCACGGCGCAGGCCATCGGCCGCCAGCTGGGGATGGACGCCACCGAGGCTGCCCTCGAGGGGCGGGAGCTGGCACGGATGGACCCGGCGGCGGTGCGGGCGGCGGCGCGCGAGGTTTCGGTCTTTGCCCGGGTCGCGCCCGAGCACAAGCTGATGCTGGTCAAGGCCCTGCAGAGCGAGGGTCAGGTCGTCGCGATGACCGGCGACGGGGTCAACGACGCGCCGGCGCTGAAGCAGGCCAACATCGGGGTGGCGATGGGGATCACCGGTTCGTCGGTTTCCAAGGAGGCAGCGGACGTGGTGCTCACGGACGACAACTTCGCGACCATCGTGGCGGCCGTGGAGGAGGGGCGCCGGGTCTACGACAACCTGGTCAAGAGCCTCGCCTTCGTGCTGCCGACCAACCTGGGGCTGGCCTTCATCCTGATGTACGCGGTGCTCTGGCTGCCCTTCGATCCGGTGGCGAAGACGCTGCTGCTCCCCATCCTACCGACGCAACTGCTCTGGATCAACCTGGTGGCGGCGGTGGCGCTGGCGCTTCCGCTCGCGCTCGAGGCCAAGGAGCCCGACGTGATGCGGCGCCCCCCGCGCTCGCCCTCGGCGCCCATTCTGTCGCGGCTGGTCGTGCGGCGCACCGTCCTGGCCTCGATCCTGATGACGGCGGGCGCGATCGTGCTCTTCCGGTGGGGCCACGCCAGCTACCTCGCCCGCGGCGGGACCGGTCCGGACTCGCTCGCCGAGGCGCAGACGATGGTGGTGACCACGGTCATCTTCTTCCAGATGTTCTACCTGCTCAACTGCCGCTCCCTGCGCGAATCGATCTTTCAGATCGGGGTCTTCAGCAACCCCTGGGTGTTCGTCGGGATCGGCGTCACGTTGGTGCTGCAGGCGGCGTTCGTCTACGCGCCACCGCTGCAGCGGGTCTTCGGCTCCGCCGCCCTCGATCTGAAGGAGCTCGGCACCGCGGCGCTGGCCGGGGTGGCCACGCTGCCGGTCATCACCCTGGAGAAGTGGCTATCTCGCCGCTGGGGCGGCGCGGCCCCGGCGGCCACCGCTGCTGGCGCGGCCGCTCGGACCGATCCCTGAGTCCCGGCGCGCTGAGCGGCGGGAGGGCGCCTGGGATTTCAAGCGGGAGCGGTCATGGGACCAATCCCGCGGGCGCGCCACGGGAGAACCCAGGATGCCGATCGAGGCGCGCGTGGCCGCGGCGGCCGGCCGCCAGAGTGATACGCTGCCGTCATGGCGCTCCGTTCTCGACTCGGCATCGTCGCGTTCGCGCTGGGGGCGCTCGGCGCCGGGTGCAGCCGCTCCGGACGAGCGGTGCCCGCGGCCGACTCTGCGTCCGTGCCGAGCAGCGCCGTCCCGAGCGCGCGCTCGTCGAGCGATCCTTCCCGCGGCCCTGCAGCGCCGAGCGCGGCACCGTCCGGGGGCGCCGCGCTCGCGGCGACCTTCGCGCGGGTCGCCGAGTTGCCGTGCGGTGAGGCGCGCCTGCACCCGCTCGACGGCGTCACGCTCCTGTCTTGTGGCAAGACGCTCTGGGAGGCCAGTGCTGGTGGGCTCCGCCGCACCCCCGAGCGCGAGGCGGGGCTCCACCCGGACGAGCCCGACGGGATCTGGGGGATCACGGCCGTCGCCGGCGCGTGGCCCGACGCGGCGTGGCTCAGCACCACCCGCTCGACGACCTACTCCGGCCAGAGCCACTTTTTCCGCTGGCGGGGGGCGCGCTGGGAGCCCACCAGCGACGCGAACGTCGACGAGTGCACGGTCGGCATCGTCCCCTGGAGCGACGGGGGCGCGCTGGGGTTGGTGCAGCCCGGCCTGCGCCACGCGACGCGCTTCGTCCCCATCGGCGTCCCCGCGGCGAAGGTGCCGCGCTTCACCGCGCCGGCTCAGCCCAATGACGCCTGTCGCTCGCGCCTCTCGGCTGAGGCCTTCGCCGTGCTCGCCCCCGGCGACGCGATGGTCCTGGGTGGCCAGATCTGCGACCCCGCGGGCGCGGCACCGTTGCCGGCTGTGTACGCGGGCCTCGGCGCCGAGCGCCTCCGCGTCGGGGAGGCACAGGGCTCGCTCGCGGTGGTGCCGACCCCTGCGGGCGTGCCGGGGGACGCCACCTGGAAGGTGACCGGCGCGGCGGTCCTCTCCCCGACCGAGCTGTGGATCGCCGCGAATTCCTACGTCGAGCCCCGCGGGCACGTGCCGCTGCTGGCGCGGTGGGACGGCGCCCGCTTCACGCTCGAGCGCCCCCCCAACGGGGCCGTGCTCGAGCAGCTCTGGGCGGAGCGCCCTGCGCTGCTCTGGGCGACCGATCTCGAGGGCGGGCTCTGGCGCGGGCGCGGCGGGCGGTGGCAGCGCGTCGAGGGGCCGCCGCTTGGTCGCGACGACCGCATCACCACCGTCCTGGCGCGCGCGGCTGACGACGTCTGGATCGTCGTCACGCTCTGGCACGAGAACCGGAGCGTCGTCTTCCACGGGCGCGTGGGACCGTAGCGGGCGGCGACGGCGACGGCCGGTCGCCGCCCGCGGCGCGGCGGTCTACGTCGCGGGACCGAAGACGACGCGCAGCTTGCCACCCTGGCCCGCCGCCAACGTCACCTCGCGGGTCGCGGCCGTGAAGGTGGTGAGCGGCTGTCCGTCGAGGGACACGGACTGGATCTGCATCGAGGCGTCGTCGATGGCGAGCGGAGTCAGCTTGACCACCTGCGCGCTCGTCGACGCGGGCACCCGGTAGTAGAGCGCCACCGGGGTGCGGTTGAGCATCAAGTTGCCGTACAGGTACGTGAAGTAGAACGTCTCCGTGGAGTGGTACTCGACGTTGAAGAAGTTGCTCTTCGCGCTGTCGGTGGGCGCACCCGTCACGCTGTTCATCTTGTAGGTGCCGCCGCTGACGTGGTCGATCACATACTGGTCGAAGAACTGCAGCGACCGGTCTGCCATCTCGAGGAAGGCGTCGCGATCGGCCGGGTTATCGGCGATGTAGGAGTTCGACAGGCCGCCGGTGATCGCCTGCTCGATCTGCCAGCACTCGGCCTGGTGGGTCACCTGTCCGGTGCTCCAGTTGTACCTCGTGTAGGGGACGCCGTGGGCGTAGTCCCAGCCGCCGTTGTCGAGCACCTCGTAGATGAGCTCGCGAGCGGCCTCTCGGTAGCGCTCGTCCGGGTGCCGGAGGTACACGCGGGCCAGCACCCAGGCAGATTTCAGGACATGCCCGACGTCGCCGCCGGTCTGCGAGGCGTCGACGGACCAGCTCGAGGTGTAGTTCTCGGGGTAGCCGAACCTGGCGTTGCTCAGGTCCATGTTGGCGGTCAGGCGATCGGCGGTGATGTCGGCCAGATCGAGCAGCCGCTGCTGGTACGAGGGGGTCGTCCACAGCAGGTCCATCTGGATCGCGTGCGTCGTCAACGCATCGACCGTGGGAGTGAACCCCTTGTTCCGGGGGCTGCTCAGGTCGAGGTTGGCTTGATCGTAGTAACCGAGCCGTCCCGGGGTCGCGTCCCACATCTTGGTGTCGAGGAAGGTTCGCCCCTGCTGCAGCCAGGTGCAGGTGGCGGCGTCGTGAGCCGCGTCGCAGTAGGCGCCGATGCCGAGCAGCGCGTAGTGCTGCACGAAGGACCACTTCCAGGTGTTCGGATCCCACCACCGGCTGTACGGCGTCAGGTTCCCGTACACGTCGCCGGTGAAGTACCAGCCACCGCGCACGGTGTCCTGGCCGTGGGAGCGCAGGTGCTCGAGCGCGTGCTCCGCGTGGTCGAGGTACGTCTCGTCACCGGTGACCATGAAGGCGCGCGAGAAAGTCCAGGCGTCGCGGGTGGTCGTGACGAACCCCTTGCGACGATCGGAGCTGGGGTACCCGTTGGAGTTGACGAAGGTGAAGAAGCCGCCGTTCGCGTCGTCGCGCGCTCTGGCGCGGAAGTCGGCGAGGGAGGCCAGCACTGGAATGGCCCGATCGGGATCCTGCAGGTACTCGCTGACCGGCGTGTAACCGGCGTCACCCGCGGCCCCGCCCGTCTCGGCGCCCGCGGCGCCGCCCGTCTCGGCGCCGCCCGTCTCGGTGCCACCCGTCTCGGTGCCGCCGGTCTCGGTGCCACCCGTCTCGGAGCCGCCGGTCTCGGCCCCGCCGGTTTCGGAGCCACCCGTCTCGGAGCCACCGGTTTCAGCGCCCGCGGCCCCGCCGGTTTCGGTGCCACCCGTCTCGGTG
>CAYOLF010000115.1:6424-18214 GCA_964404725.1 uncultured Polyangiaceae bacterium | reverse complement strand
CCGCCGGTCCTTAGCCCCGCGACCGGCAATCGCAGCGCAAACTCGACAGGCAACACCCGTGCCACCCACGACGACAACGCGCTCGTGGCGTGCGGACGCTGCCGAGGGTGATCGTCGTGTCACGGGCGCGCGGCGCCGCTCCAGGCACCGATGGACTGCGGCTGGGAGATCAGGTGCCGTTCCGGGTTACCCTCCGTCCATGCGGCAGCAGGGATCCCGCTTCCTGGCGCTCGCGAGCGTCTGGGCGCTCCTGGTCGTCCTCTGGTGGCAGGCGCGACTGGCGCGGTGGCTGCCCGGGCCCCCGGAGTACGTCGCTGAGCTACTCATCAGCGTCGTCCCCCTCGTCCTGCTCGGGTTCGGCTGGCTCCTGCTCGCCGCCGCGGGCAACGTCGAGCGCGCCGCGCGCACGCCCCGGAGCCTGCCGGTTCGGGTCGAGCCGCGGGAAGGCGGAACCGAGAGCATCCTGCGCTGGGCGACCTGGGCGGCCTTCCTCCTGGTGCTCTTCTTCTCGCTGGCGTTCGCGCTGACGGTGAGCCTGTTCCCGCGCACCTGGGACGAGGCGCATGAATGCCACGGCCACGGGGAGGGTTGTGACCTCGTCGATGCAAGCTGGTATCACAGGGTGCTCTCCGTCGCGGCCGCCTTCGCGCTGGTTGGCGGCCTGGCCGCCATTCCACTCACCATCCTCGCAGTCCGCGACCTCCGGCGCCTGCGCGCCATGGCGCCTCCGGTGATCGACCTCTCGAGCACCTCGGTCACACCGGGCGGGCGGCTCGACGTGGTCGTGGCTCTCTACGGAGAAGAGGCGTTCGAAGCCCTGACGCTGGCCGTCCACTGCCTCGAGGAGGCAAAGTACGACGTGGGTTCCGGCACCAACACCGAGAGCGCTGTGGTCTACGACGCGGTGCTCGCGGAGCGCGCGCGGTACGCCGGGTCCGGCCTCGTCGAGCTCGCCCGCTCGTGGACCGTGCCCGACGAGGCGATGCACAGCTTCCGCAGCGAGAACAACCAGGTCCGCTGGTATCTCTCGCTTCGGGTCCGGTCCGGCAGGCACGTGACGGCGGAGGACTACGATCTCGAGGTGTGCCCAGGCGGCCCCGGGAGCGGAGAGGGAGTGGAGGTGCCCTCATGACCGCGCTCGAGCTAACGCTCGATGCCACGGAGTTCGTGGCGGGCGGGGTGCTCACTGGGTGCGTCGAGCTCGCGACCGGTGCGGACTGCGCGTCCCCCGACCTCGAGCTGTCGCTGCTCTGGCACACGGAGGGCAAGGGTCGGCGTGACGAAGGGCGGCACACCATTGCCCTTCCGATCGGCCCGGACGTCCGCGGCAGGGTCGTGCCGTTCTCGGTGACGCTCCCCACCCAACCGTGGAGCTACGACGGCCGCCTGCTCAAGATCCGCTGGGAGGTCTGGGTGCAGGCTCGCGGGCGCGCGCTCACCCATTCGGTCGTGCTGCCGCTCACCCTGCGCTCGCCCTTCGCCACCCGATCCCCCGCGACCCCCACCCCGCGATGACACCTGAACCGAAGGACCCGGCGCGACGCGCTTGCGGAGCCGGTGCGCCGCGAAACCCGTTCGGACTCGAGCGTCACGCAGCGGGCGTTCTCCCCTTCGTCTTCGCGCCAGGGCAGTCGCCCGCCGAGCGGCTCGGCCGGCTCGTCGAGTTGGGCGGCCAGGCGCAGGTCCTGGGCGCGGAGGGGACCGGCAAGACGACGCTGCTCCACGCCCTCTCGCGGGCGGCACGCGCGAAGGGCGACCTGCTGCTCGAGGTGCGGGCGGACCGAACCGATCCGAAGACGGTGCTCCGCCGGCTCTTCCCCGTCGCGGGGACGGAGAGTCCGTTCGCTCCGCCGCAGAACGACGGCCGGGCGGCGCCCCTCGTTCCCACGCTGATCTGCCTCGACGAGGCCGACGCCTGGACGCGCTGGCAGCTCGGACGCCTGCGGCGAGCCTGCCGCGCGCAGCGGGTGCGACTGCTCGCCGCGACCCACCGCGACCTCGGCCTGCCAACCCTCCACCACTGTGCCGTGGACGACGCCCTGGCCGTCCACGTCGCGGGGACCCTCCTCGCAGCGGCGTTGCCCGCCGACCGGCTCCTCACTCCCGAGCGCGCACGCGAAGCGCTGCGAGCCCGCGGCGGCAACCTCCGCGAGGCCCTCCTGCTGCTCTACGACTGGCACGAGGCAGCGTGGGCCGATTCGCGTGGAGAGCACGACTCCGGCCACCCCCGTCCGGCGCACACTCGCGCCGACCCGGACTTCGCGAGCTGGGCAGATCTCACTTTCCACGACGGTGCGGGCGATCCTCACGGTGGATCCGCGTTCCCCCCACGGATATGATGCGGAGTAACCAGCTCCCTCCGGGGAGCCGGTTGACGTTGGGCGGCCGATGAAGCTCTCCCGAACCCGCAAGATTCTCCTGGGCGTCGCCACGTGCTGGCCACCGCTCTACGTGCTCCTGTTCATTGTCGTCTGGGTTTCGCTTTTCGCGCGCTTCGTTGCCGCGGCTCACGGCTCCCCCAATGTGACCCCGGATGATTTCCCCTCCGGTGTCTTCCTCGCGATCTTCCCGCTGCACGTGCTCACCATGGTCGTCGGCCTTGGTCTGCTCGTTGTCTACGTCCTCCACGCGCTCAACAACACCAAGCTCGAGCAGAACACCCGGGTGCTTTGGGCGATACTCCTCTTCGTTGGCAACGTAATCGCGATGCCCATCTACTTCTTCAAGTTCGTCTTACCTCTCGAGGACGACGCCGCCTAGCGGGCCGCTCTAGCTGGCGGTGACCGTGGTGGCCCGGCGGGTCTTCGCCGGCGGTCGCCTCGCTCTTTCTGGCGAACGGCCGCGTCGTCTTCGACATCAGGGGCAACGCCTACCGAATCGTCGTACAGGTGAGGTCCGCGCCCCTGTTTCTGGTGTTCATCCGTTTCGTCGGAACCCACGCGGAGTACGATCGCTTCGATGCCAACGAGGTGTGAACCGACATGATTGAACCCGTCGTTGATCCTGCTTCGCACGCGATGGCATTGCGTCGTATCGAGGAGCTCTGGGACGCCAAACCCGGTTCCCGGGAGGAGCGCGAGCTCGATGCGCTGGCAACGCTCGTGGATGCCTACGAACGTCGAGCGTTCCCCGTTCAACCGCTCACCCCCATCGAGGCCATCCCCTCCCGCTGCCAGGAGCTCGGATGGTCCAGGAAAGACCTGGAGCCGCTCATCGGCACGCGGGCGCGCGTCTCCGAGGTCCTGACTGGGCAACGGGCCCTGACGCTGCCGATGATTCGAGCGCTCCACCTTGCTCTGGGCATTCCGGCCGGGATCCTCATTTCCGTGCCACGCCCCGCCCGGCACTCGTCTCGTCGGCTGGCGCACGCTGCAGGCAAAGGCTCCCGACCTTCCGTGGCGCGCGCTGCCCAACCCGCCGTTGAACCTGCCGGCTGCGCTCGCGCGCGCTCGCCCGCCCGCGGGTGAACGCCAGGCCGGTAGCTGGAGTCCCTCGATGTGGCGACCTAGGGATCTGGGAGACGAATTCGCACGCCGTGAGCTTCACGTGCTGCGAGCTGGTGTGGTTGTGGGAGTTGCCACCCTCGTCGTCGGCCGTCCTGTCCGCTCCCCGGAACCCACTGAAGGTGATCCCTGGTGGTGCCCCACCCTCGTGACGGGCATCGGGGCCGACTCCTTCACGCCGGTTGCCGGCGAGGACTCCCTCCAGGCTCTGACCCTCGCTCTGGACTTCCTGCGCCACACGGTGTCCGCACGCGCGGCCTCGCACGGCCTGTCCGTCGAATGGCTCGGCCCGACCGAGGATGCTGTCTTTCGACATCTCGACTACGCGCACGAGCAATTCCGCGGCACCCTCGAGGCGCTCAACGCCCTGCTGGAGGCGATTGAGCTCGCCGACGCCGAGCCGACGATCCATCGTCGCTCTCGACTGGATGAGCTTCGCCAGTATGCAGCTTGCATCGTTGGCGAGGGCGACCAGGCGACCACCTGACCGGCCCTGGCAGCTGACGGCGGCCGTTCCGAGGTGCGAGCTTCTCGCTGGCGGCCGCCTCGCTCAATGGGAGTTCAAGGAGGACGCCTCCTCCCGGATGGCTCGGGGTGTCCGCAGTCTGCGCTGCACGAGCGATTGGCCCGACGCCGAGCCGCAGGGTCCGGGTGGTCGGTCGACGCGAAGCCGCGGGGGTCAGCTCCACATCGGCGCATGACGCCCGGAGCCGGGCGAGATCCCGGATCGACAGCGAGGCTGGAGGACGCGCCCGCAGGCGGGAGATGAACCTCCGCGACGAGCGGCAACCGCCGTCGCGAGCGCCTGCAGGCTCCGCGCGATCGCGCTACGGTTGCCGCATGTTCACGCGATGGGTGGCGATGGGGGCCGCGGCGCTGGTCGTGGGGGCGTGCGGCGGCAGGGTGGCGCGGAGCTCGGGGGAAGACGAGGACGCCACGGGTGGCGAGGTCGACGCCGGGGGAGCGCCGGATGGCAGCGGAGGAGGAGATGCCGGCGACGGGACGCCAAGCGGGGGCGCGGCTGGCGGCGGAGGCGCGAACGGGGGCAGCGCGAGCGGTGGCGCCGCGTCGGGCGGCGGAGGCGCGAGCGGTGGCGCCGCGTCGGGCGGGGCGCCAAACCCGGCGGACTGTCCCGCCCAACCGCCGGTGAATGACACCGCTTGCTCCTTCGGCGGCGGCGAATGCCACTACGTCACCGCGGGGAAGAGCTGTTGCGAGGAGACCGCCGACGCGACCTGCGTGGACGGCCGCTGGAGCCTCCGGGAGACGGACTGCGACTGCCCCGAGACCTGCCCGGTGGGGCTGGTCCTATGCGCCGGCGTCTGCACCGACGTGATGTCCGACCCCGAGAACTGCGGGGCCTGCGGCGCGGCCTGTCCCGTCTCGACCTGCGGCGGCTGCGGCGTCTGCGTCGACGCCGGCCCCGCGATCTGCTCCTCCGGGATCTGCACGTCCACCTGTGTGAGCGGGCTGGCGCCGTGTGGCGTCTCCTGCGTCGACCCTTGCACGAACCAGATCCACTGTGGTGGCTGCGATCGGCCGTGCGAGCCGGGGTTCATGTGCTTCGACGGCTCGTGCACCTGTCCCCCGGGCCAGGTCGACTGCAGCGGCGAGTGCGTCGCCGTCGACACCGACCCCGAGCACTGCGGTGGCTGCGGCGTCACCTGCCCCGCGGGTGAGGCATGCGTCGGCGGGAGCTGCGGCGAGCCAGATTGGAACGTCTGCGAAGCCAACGAGGACTGCCAGATCGTGCCCGCGACCTGCTGCGGCGCCTGCGGCGCCTACACGTCGTACAACGTGATTGCCATGCACCGCGACGCGCTCGCGGCGTACACCGAGGCCGCCTGCGCCGGCGTGGAGGGCTGCCCCGCGTGCGCGGCGACCCAGCAGCCAAGCATCACGGCGCGCTGCGCGGCCGGGCGCTGCGAGGTCGTCGATCTCAGCGAGGACGACCTCACCGCCTGCACCGAGGCAACGGACTGCGTCCTCCGGACGCAAGCCTGCTGCGAGTGCGATGCCCCCAGCGAGTACGTCGCCATCGGCAGCGCCATGGGCTCGGCCTACGCCGAGCTGGTCTGCGTCGAGGGGCAAGGCTGCCTGGACTGCGAGCACGAGTACCCCGCCTCGCCGGTCGCGACCTGCGACGCGGGGCATTGCCTGATCTCGTTCTGATCCGCCCCGAGGAGGCGGCTGCGGACGGGCCAGCCGCTCAGTACAGCTCGATCCGGTAGACCGCGATGCCCCAGCTGGTCAGATCCGTCGGGACGAACACGAGCTGGGTGAACTGGGAGCAGTCGAACCCGGACAGCGACGAGAAGGGCACGTCCGTCGAGCCGTCGTACAGGGTTTCGTAAACGTCGGTGCTGTCAGTCGCGGACGGGCCCGAGGCGAACGCGACGTCGACGGGGGTTTCGCTCTTGAGGAAGATGCGGAGGCCGGTGTACCCGCAAGCGTCGTAGGGGCCCTCGTCGGCGATGGTCACGCCGAACCCGGCGTACTCGTCCTCGACGCTCCCCATCGTCCCGCCCGCCTGCCAGGCGGCGCAGGCGCCGTCGGCGGCCCAGTCGGGCGGGGTCGTGTTGAAGGAGGGGCTGAGCCCCTCGGAGTGGTAGCTGAACCAGAAGCCCTCGCGGCCGAGGACGCGGTAGATAGCGTTGTCGCAGTCGACCAGGTCGTCGATGAGGTTCGCGTCCACGCAGACCGCGTCGTCGGCGCAGGAGTCCCCGCTCCCGCAGGCGCCGCAGCTCACGCTGGCGCCGCAGTTGTCGAAACCGGTCCCGCAGGTCCGTGCGCCGCAGTCGTTGCTGGTCGAGTTGCAGCAATCCCCCTCGCCGCTGCACACGCTGCAGGTGACTGGATCGTGGCCGCTCCCGTCGAGGCGGCAGATCCCCTGCGTCGTCGCGTTCAGGCAGGTGGTGCTGCTGGGCGTGCAGAGCCCCGGCGTACCGCCGGCGCCGCCCGTTTCTACCGCGCCGCCCGTTCCTACCGCACCGCCCGTCTCGGCCGTGCCGCCCGTCTCGACCGCGCCGCCCGTCTCGGCCGCGCCGCCCGTCTCGGCCGCGCCGCCCGTCTCGGCCACGCCGCCCGTCTCGGCCGCGCCGCCCGTCTCGGCTGCGCCGCCCGTCTCGGGGCTGCCGCCTCCGCCGCCGCTGCCACCCGACCCGCCGCCGAGATCGACGCAGAGGTCGCTCACGCAGACGAGCGAACCGTTGCAGGTGCCGTTCGCGTAGCAGGCGCAGCGCAGATCGCCCGTCGCGCAGGCTGCGCCCCCGGCCTCGCCGCCTCCGGTCGCGCCGTCGCCGTCGCCCGCGGTTCCCTCGCCCCCATCGCTCTCCTCGCCACCCGTCTCGGAACCGCCCTGGGAAGCATTGCTCCCAGCCGCGGCTCCGCCGCTGGCGCGGCCGCCGTCCGCGGCACCGCCGGTCCCGACGGCAGAGCCTGGGGTGTCCCCGTCGCCGCAGGCGCTCCCGAACGTGGCCAAGCCGATCCAAGCCGCTGCAATTCCGATCTTTTTCATCTTCTTCTCCGGTTCAAGCGGGGCTCACGGCCGCGACGGGTCGTGCCCTCACCCCTGAAGACGCCGCGTCGCGGGCAAAGTCGCGCCACCCGGGCCCGGCAATGGCGATCCGGGGTCCCTCATGTCACCATCCGGGCCGGCGGCGGGTCGCGCTCACGATGGGATGCCGGCGCCGCGCCTCGCCGAGCTTGCCGTATGCCCGCGGTTGGATCGATCGCGCTCACGGGTCCCGCCCCGAGCCGGGATCTCACCGGGGCGCTCCTGGACGGTCGCTACCGCGTCGAGCGGCGCCTGGGCAGCGGCGGCATGGGCACGGTCTGGGCGGTGGAGCACGTCGAGTCGCTGCAGCGGCTGGCGCTCAAGACGCTGGACGTGGCCCTCGACGAACCCCTGCGCGAGCGCTTCTTGCGCGAAGCGCGCGCGGCCGGTGCGCTCGAAACCCGCCACGTCGTGCGCGTCACCGACGCGCGGATGGGGTACGTCCACGACGGCGATCCGCTGCCGTTCCTGGTGATGGAGCTGCTCCGGGGCGAGTCGCTCGCGGACCACTTTGCCGCGCGAGGACCCCTGAGCCCGGGCGAGGTGGTGTGGATCACGCGACAGGTGGGCCACGCGCTCGGCCGCGCCCACGCCCGTGGGATCGTGCACCGGGATCTGAAGCCGAGTAACCTGTTCCTCACCTTCGAGGACGGCGAGCCCCTGGTCAAGCTCTGCGACTTCGGGGTCGCCAAGCTGGTGGGCGAGGCGGGGCTCTCCCTCGCGCGCACGGACGCGCCGACCACGGGCACCAGCGCCGTGCTGGGGACGCCGCTCTACATGGCGCCCGAACAGCTGCGCGCGCACGGTCGCGTGGAGCCGGCCACCGATCAGTGGGCGCTCGCGCTCGTCGTCCACCGGGCGCTCACGGATTGCGACTACTTCGGTGACGCCGGCACCCTCACCGAGCTCGTGCTCCGGATCGCCCAGGATCCGCTGCCGCCGCCGACCACCCTCGACGCGGTGCTGCCCGGCGCTTTCGACGGGTGGTTTCTCCGGAGCCTCGCGCGCAGTCCCGGCGAGCGGTTCCGCGACGTCCGGTCCCAGGTGGCTGCACTCGAGGCGGCGCTCGGGCGCCCGCGACCGGTGCCGGTGCGCCCACGGCTCCTGGGGGCCGGTCCGGGCGCGGTGACCGGTTCGCACATCTCCCCAACCGGGGACGTATCGGCTGCCGTGATCCCGCCGCGCACCCTGGCGCGCCCTCGAGGCGGCGAGGCGGCGCGGTTGCCCGGGCGCGGCCGCACCGCAGCGCTCGCGGTCCTGGTGCTGATCAGCGGCGCGGCCCTGTTGGGGATCGCCGGTCCCCTCCCGCGGCTCCTCGCCCGTCCAGCCCCGGCGGGCTCGACGGACGCGACGATCACCGCGGCCGTCTCGTTGCCGTCCCTCACCGATCCGATCGGCGTGGGTCCCGAGCCGTCGACGGGGCGCCCCGCACCCGCGCGGCCGCCGGTGGTCGTGCCCGTCGTCGCGGCGCGGCCGTCCGCGTCCTCCGCTGTCCCCCTCGCGCCAAGATCCGCGGCGTCGACGCTGCGCGCGTCGCCCGCGGCCTGGCAACCGACGGCGCCAGCGGCGGCGGTGCCCCGCGCATCGGCGGCGTCCCGGCAACCGGTGGTGCCAGCTTCGGCAGCGCCGCGCCCCTCGCCAGGGCGCCTGCCCGCCGGGGCCGCCTGCAGCCGATCGGCCGAGTGCGCGAGCGCCCTCTGCGTCGCGGAGAGCTGCCGATGACTGCGCGGGCGCCGGTACGAGGCGCCACACCGGGGCGGTCGCGCGCCCGCGCGCTGGCGCTTCTCCTGAGCCTCACGCTGGCCACCTTCTTGGGATCGACGGCGCGCGCCGACGAGTACGACGTGGCCCTGCTGCGCGCGGTGGCGGCCAAGGAGCGCGCGCTCGACTCGGGACATGAGGTCGATTGGGAGCGGGCGCTCGCCGAGTTCGAGGCGCTCGCCGCCCTGCGGCGGACGCGCGAGGCGGAGTACGAGATCGGGTTCTGCGCGACCGAGCTCGGTCGGATCGAGGTCGCCGTCGCGGCCTACCGCGCGGCGCTCGAGCTCGGGCTCGGAGGTCGCGCCGCCGAGCGCGCCCGGGCCTACCTCGGCGCGCATCCCGGCGCTGCGCCGCCACCCGCCGCGCCCGCGCCGCCGGCGTCCAGCGCCGAGCCACCCGGCGCCGCGCCCGCGCCGGTGCGCTCGGTCGCGGCGCCGGTCACGCCGGCGCGCTCGGCCACGGCGCCGGTCGCGCCGCCGTCATCCGCCGCCACGCCGCCGCTCACCTCGCCGAGCGTGGCCGCGCCGCCGGCGCTCGCGCCCGAGCCTGATCGGCAGGGCGCCGCCGCCGGGCCGGCACTGATGGCGGTAGGAGCGGGGTTCATGCTGGGGGGAGCCGTGCTCGCGGCGAGCGCGTCGCGCTCGCTCGAGGATCACCGGGACGCCCTGCCCCTGTACTGCGAGATCCGTCAGGGCTCCGACCGCTGCGTGAACGTCTTCCCGGGCGCGAGCGAGACGGCGCAGCGGGAGGTGAACGCGATCGCCACCCAGAAGGCGATCCGGGCTGGGGCCTTCGCCGGAGTCGCGATCGGGGTCACCACGGGAATCACGGGGATCATCCTGTTCGGTCGATCGCGGGCCGGCGTCGGCGGACCTCCGCCGCAGGCGCGGTGGGGCCTCGAGATCGCGCCGGACGCCGCTGTCGCCACCTGGGAGACGCGTTTCTGAGCCGGGGGTGGGACGGCGGAGGCGACCTTGGCGGGCGACGCGCGTCAAAGCAGTGAGGAGTGACGTTGATCAGCTCTCTGCCGCCCGGCGGCTGTCCGGACGTGGACGCCTACGCCGCCCTGATCGGCGGTCGCCTCGACGCCGCTGATCGGGCCGCGCTCGAGCGTCACATCGACGCCTGTCCGGACTGCACCGAGCTGGTGACGGAGCTCGGCAGGATCTACGTCCATCCGCCGGGAGCAGACCCGGGGGCGGAAACCAAGCCGCGGACGACACCCGCGGGGAACGATCCCTGGCTCGGCGCGATCGCGTGGAGCGCGGCGGCGCTCCTGGGCGGCGCCGGCGCAGTCGCGTGCCGCGCCCTCCCCACCGCCTGGCTAGTCCTCACCGGTGGCGGGCCGCGGGTCGACGCCGCCGCCGGGCTCGGCGTGATCGTGCTCTACACGGCGGTGGTGGGGCCCCTCGGCGCCCTCGGCGGGGTATCGGCGGCCATCGCCGCTCGGCGGGGCCGCCCGTGGGCGGCGGCGGCAACCCGCTCGCTGCTGTGGCTCGCCCTGCCCACCCTGCTGCTCACCCCGTTCGCCCTCTTCGCGCTGCGGTCCCTCCCCCGCGCCCGGCCATTGCACGCGCGCGGCGGCTCGCGCCACAATGCCGCCGAGGAGAGAGCAGCGAGCTAGCCCGATCGGGCTCGCGGGCGCTCGAGCCGTCCTTGCCCGATCCCGATTTCTCCGCCCTGGCTGCCGAGATCCACGCGGCGGCCGCCTCCGGTCCCGGCGCGCCGAGCGCCGCTGAGCTCGCCGATCGGCTCGCGCGGCGGGTCGAGCGGGCGCTCGCCGACCAACCGCGGTTCAACGTCACCCCGATCGAGCTCGGGCGGCACCTGGCGGAGAAGCTCGCGGCAGCGCCGGAGCTCACGGCGTCCCTCGACGAGCTCGCAGTCGAGGATCTGCTGCTCGCCCTGGCGTGCGCGCGCGGCGATCCCGGCGCGCTCGCCGCCTTCGATCGGCGCCACCGCCCCGAGCTGGCAATGGCGCTCGCCAAGCTCCGCGTGCCGTCCGATCGGCACGACGACCTCCGACAGCGCCTCTGGCAGAAGCTCTTCGTCGGCGACGGAGCGCGGCCGCGCGTCCTCGAGTTCTCTGGGCGCGGGCCGCTGAAGCACTGGTTCCGGGTCGCCGCCGTGCGCGCCCTGCTCGACGAGGTCCGGCACGAGAAGCGGGCGCCGCCCGCCGCCGCCGATGACGCCATCCTCGGAGTCCCCGCGGCGGGGCCGGATCCGGAGATGGCGCACATGAAGCAGCTGTACCGCCACGAGTTCCAGCGCGCCTTCGAGGAGGCCGTGGTGGCGCTGTCGCCCGACGACCGCAACACGCTGCGCTGCCATTTCGCCCAGCAGATGAGCATCGACGAGATCGGGGCCGCCTTCGGGATCCACCGCGCCACCGCCGCGCGGCGGGTCAACCGGGCGCGCGATCACCTGATCGCCGGTACCCGCGAGCGGCTCGCTGCGCGGCTCTCACTCTCCGAACCGGAGATGCAGAGCGTGATGCGCCTGATCGAAAGCAACTTGCACGTGAGCGTCGCCCGCCTGCTCGAGTGACCCTCGCCGCGCGCGCCGCGCGGGCCGGTTGAGGGGGGTGGGCGCCGTGCTACCCTCGGTGACGCGATGCCGCAGCGCCGGGTAGGCTGGTCGATCGGGCTCATCGCGGCCCTCGCGGCCGGCGCCTGCGAGGGGCCGCTGGTCGGCCCACCGCTCCCGGGCGAGGGCGGGGCGGCGGGCCACTCCGGCGGCGGCTCCGCCGGGGAGAACGACCCGGGGGGCGGCGCGGGTTCGGGCGCCTCCGCCGGTGAGGGCGGCGAGGCTGCCGCCGGCCCGAACGCGGGCGGTGCGACGTCGGGGCTCGGGGGGGATGGCGGCGCCGGCCATGGCGGGGCCGCGACAGGAGGTAGCGCGACGGGCGGCGCGCTGACGGGCGGCGCGCTGACGGGCGGCGCGCTGACGGGCGGCGCGCTGACGGGCGGC
>CAYOLF010000115.1:0-6324 GCA_964404725.1 uncultured Polyangiaceae bacterium | reverse complement strand
CGGGCGGGGTACCGACGGGCGGCGTGCCGTCGGGCGGCGTGCCGTCGGGTGGTGCCGAGGCCGGCGGCGCCGAAACTGGTGGGAACGCGACCGGCGGCGCGGGCGGGCTCTTCGACGAATGCACCTCCCCGCCCTGCACGCTGCAGGAGCTGATCGACGAGGCCCCGGACGGGAGCGTCATCGCGGTGGGGCCGGATCCGGTTACCACCAACCTGACGGTCGGGCGCCAGCGCGTCACCCTCGCGTGCGACACCACCGGTGCGCTCACCCGCTTCCGCTGCGCCGACCCGAACCAGCAGGCCCTGATCGCGGGCCCCGGATCCGACGTCACCGTGAAAGGCTGCATCTTCGAGGGATGCGCCGGCGGGACGGGGGAAACCGACGGGAGCGGCGCCATCCTGGTGCAGTCCGCCGCACGACTGGTGGTGCGAGGCTGCGTCTTTCGGGGCCTGCAGGCCCACCGGGGCGCCGCGCTGAGCAGCTGGGTGAAGGGGTCGGACCTCAACCTTGACCCGACGGCCACGATCGTGTTCCGGGACAACGTCGTTTACGGCAACGAGGCCGACGACGCGGCGGCGATCTACCTAAGGGGCGCGATGACGCTCGAGATCGTCAATAACCTCTTCCACGACAACGTGGCGCTCGACTACGCGGCGGCGATTTGGCTGCGCGATCAGGAGCGCGCGCGGCTCACCTTCCGCCGGAACGTGGTCTACGGCTGCTCCGCGGCGCGCGGCGCCCCGCTCGAAACGTACTCGGGCGAGGGCCCGGAGGTGAACAGCTCCATCGTGCTCGGCAACACCCCGGAGCCCCAGCTCGGGGTCGGGTGGTCCGCGGTCTACTCGCTCACGAGCGGGCCGCACCCCTTCGTGGATCCGGCGACTGGCGACTTCGCGCTCCGGCCCGACACCGCGGCCATCGACGCGGGCGACCCCGAGATCCCGAACGACCTCGACGGGACCCGCGCGGACCAGGGCGTCGAGGTCGGGCGGCTCCCGGTCGAGTGAGCGCACGGAACGCTCGGTGCAGCTTCGTCGCCCCCCGGGGGGCGACGCTCGCCCTCAGCTCAGCCCGGGCGCCTCGCGGCCCGTGCTAGCGACGTACTCGGGATACCCGCCGCCGTACGCCACGGGGCCCTCCGGTCCGAGCTCGAGCACGCGGGTGGAGAGGGCCCCGAGGAAGCGCCGGTCGTGGGACACGAAGAGGAGCGTCCCTTCGAAGGCGGTGAGCGCCCGCACCAGCATCTCCTTGGTGTCGAGGTCCAGGTGATTGGTCGGCTCGTCGAGCACGAGGAGGTTCGGCGGGTCGTAGAGCATCCGGGCGAGCACCACGCGCGCCTTCTCGCCTCCGGACAGCACGCGGCAACGCTTGTCAGCCTCCTCGCCCGAGAACCCGAAGGCCCCGAGCAGCGACCGGAGCGACCCCAGCGAGGCGGTCGGGTAGGCGCCCTCGAGCGTCTCGAGCACGGTGGCGTCCGGGTGCAGGATCTCCATCGAGTGCTGGGCGAAGTAGCCGAGCTTCACGCTCCCGCCCAGTGACACCTCGCCGGAGTCGGGGCGGGACTCGCCGGCGACCAGGCGCAGGAGCGTGGACTTGCCGGCGCCGTTCACGCCCATCACGCACCAGCGCTCCCGCCGCCGGACGAGGAAGTCGAAGCCGGCGAAGACGATCCGGTCGCCGTATACCTTGTCGATGCCCTCGAGCCGGACGACGTCCTCACCCGAGCGCGGCGGCGCGCGAAAATCGAAGTCCACCACCTTGCGCCGCCGGGGCGGGACGAAGCGCTCGATCTTCTCCAGCTTCTTCACCCGCGACTGGACCTGCGCCGCGTGGCTGGCCCGGGCCTGGAAGCGGTCGATGAAGGCCTGCTCCTTGGCGAGCATGGCCTGCTGGCGCTCGAACTGCGCCTGCTGCTGGGCGGCGAGGACGGCCCGCTGCGCGGCGTAAAACTCGTAGTCGCCCGAGAAGGTGGTGAGCTCCCCGCCGTCGATCTCCAGCACCTTGGTCACCAGGCGATTCAAAAATTCCCGATCGTGGGACGTCATCACCAGCGCGCCGCGGAAGTCGCGCAGGAACTGTTCGAGCCAGAGGATCGACTCGAGATCCAGGTGGTTCGTCGGCTCGTCGAGCAGGAGCAGATCGGGCGCCATCAGCAGGATCCGCGCCAGCGCCACCCGCATCTTCCACCCGCCCGAGAGCGCCGCGACGTCCTGCTCCACCACCGCGGGCAGGAACCCGAGGCCCGCGAGCACCTCCCGCGCGCGGGCCTCGAGCCCGTAGCCGCCGAGCTCGTCGTAACGGCTCTGCACCTCGCCGAATCGCTCGACGATCGCGGCAAGCTCGTCGACGCGCGCGGGATCGGCCATCGCGAGCTCGAGGTCGTGCAGCTCCTGCCCGACCGCGGACACCTCGCCGGCCCCCGCCAGCGTCTCGGCGAGCACGCTCCGGCCGCTCATCTCGCCGACGTCCTGGCTGAAGTACCCGATGCGGACACCGCGATCGACGACGACCTGCCCGCCATCGGTCTGCTCCTCGCCGACGACCAGGCGAAAGAGCGTGGTCTTGCCGGAGCCATTGGGCCCGACGAGCCCCACCCGCTCGCCGCGGTTCACGCTCGCGGAGGCCTCGAGGAAGAGGATCTGGCGGCCGTGGTTCTTGGTGACGGAGTCGAAGCGGAGCACGGGGGGCGAAAGATGTCGGCAGGAGCCCCGCCGGGCAAGCACGGTCGCGTCGCCCGCTCGCCCCGGGGGCGCCGAGCACCCGCCCCCCGGCGGCCGGACCCCCCACCCGCGCCCCCGGCCGCCCGTCGGGGGACCATTTTGCGCGGAGATCGCCCGCGGTCGACGGGATCGCTAGCCCCCGCGCGCCCGCGGGGGTACCGCGCGCCATGGAAACTTGCCGGGTTTGCGGAGGCGACGGCCGGATCGGGAACGTGTTCGGAGGCGGCTTCACCACTTGCCCGGGGTGCCGCGGCAACGGACGCCGCGCGGACACGACCGAGCTGATGCGCGACGTGACCAAGACCAAGCCGTCGCACCATCGGGGCCCCGAGAAGGCGCCCGCGGTGGTGAAGCCGACCTGGCCCACCACTCGCGAGGGTGCGACGCTCGCGCGCGAGGTGCAGGACTCCGCGATCCTCTCGGAGGAGACGAAGGCCCGCCTGGTGCGCGAGATCCTCGAGTACGAGGCCAGCCACGGGAAATGCACGCAGACCTTCGGCCGCAAGGTGCGGCGTCAGCTGCGCACTACCCCCTGAGGTGCCCGACGAGGGTGCCGGGCACCGAACGTCCGCAGGGCCCGCGCCGTCCCGATCGGTGCTCTACTCGCAGCTCGGGACCAGGTCGATGTTCCACATGTTGCCGGTGACCGCCAAGAGGTAGAGGTTACCGAGGTACTTGCTGTACCAGTAGTTGTCGTTCAGCCTGCCCGTCTCCTGGGCGAAGGCGTCGGCGATGTCCTGCGAGTTGGCCATGGCGCAGACCGCCAGGCTGCCGACGACCGCCATGTTGTGGTTGCTCCCCACGCGGCTGCCATCGAGGTTGTACCCGTCGACGATACTCCCCACGCCTTGGCCATGCGCCCAGGTGCTGAGCTTCTGGCACCAGGCGCCCGCCGCTGCGTTGCCGCTCCAGAGGTAGTCGAGCCCGCTCTTGAACGGGGCCCGGATGGCGTCGAAGCTGAAGTAGCCCTTGCGGCTGCCGGCGCCGGCGGTGCCGCTGACGGACTGCCAGTCGGGGACCAGACCCGTGGATGGATGGGCGGCAGCGTCGCGAATGACGTGCGTGTCGTCCGCCAGCTTGGTCCACGCTTCGTCCCCGGAAATCTCGGCGAAGTAGCGGAAGAATCCGGGAGAGTAGTAGGAGATGTCCGTCTCGTTGCAGCCTCCCCAGGGGCGCCCGCCCGAACAGCCCGGGTAGACCGCAGAGACGCCGCCGCAGTCGGCGATGATCGTCTTCAGGTTCGACAGAAGGGTCCGCGCCTTCTCGTCGTACCCGTCGTTGGGCCACTGCCAGTGAGCGACGACCAGACCCGAGGCGACGTCGATGTCGCCGTCGGTGGCGGCACCCTGGTCGATGACCCCGTTGCAGTCCACCTTCCAGCCCTGTAGCCCACAGCTGGAGCTCGCGGTCTTCGAGAGGTAGAACTCGTGGAGTCGGTCGACGGCGTCCTTGTCGCCCATGTAGGCGGCCGCGATCATCGCGAACCCCTGCGCTTCGACCAGGGACGTGGTGAGCGGGTCGACCCCTGGTCGGAGATTGCCGTTGCACTCCTGGAGGAACTGGTTTCGCCAGGTGTCGTACCAGTCCTTCACGTGGTCATCGCTGATCGCGCTCGACTGCACCCCGTGGGGGTAGTCGACGTTCTGCGGGAAGGGATAGCGCTCGCCCTGGGAACCTGGGGTGCCGCAGGTCGTGCTCCCACCGTTGCTCGTTCCACCCGTTGGCGCGCCCCCGGTCGCGGTGCCGCCGCTGGAAGCTCCGCCCGTGCTAGCGCCGCCGCTGGGGGCGCCGCCCGTGGCCGCACCGCCAATGGGAGCTCCACCGGTGGCCGCGCCGCCGCTGGGAGCTCCCCCCGTGCTTGCGCCGCCGCTGGGGGCGCCGCCCGGTCCCATGCCGCCACTGGGGACTCCGCCCGTGCTCGCGCCGCCGCTGGAGGCGCCGCCCGTGGCTTGCTCGCCTACGGACGTCCCTCCGACCGCCGCTCCCCCGGTGGCAGCACCGCCGGTGGCGGCTGCGCTGCCCCCGGACCCGTCCGTGCCTGCCCCGCCGCCGAAGCCGTCCACGCCAGCCGGGTCGCCGGGTCCGGCGCAACTGACCACGAAACCGGCCGTCGCCAGTCCCGCAAGGCTCCGCGACAGACGTCTGACAGGGCTCTGCTGCATATCGATCGCGCTCCTTCGCACCGTGGTCATCGGGTCGGACGAGGACAGGCGCCGCTGGGTGGGAACAATCCCGCGAGCATTCGGCGGATCGATCGCGGTGACATCAGCCGCCCGCGGCGACGACCTTCACCACCACGACCCCGTGCGACGGGACGTCGGCGGCGAAGGAGTCCGTGAACTCGCCGAGATCCTCGTGGGCCCAGAGGTCGCGCACGGTGGCGCGGCCGGAGACACCGATGTCGGAGAACGAAGCCGTGATCCGGGCGCTGCCGCCGCCGCGGTTGAGCAACACCACGGCCTTCTCCGGCCCGTCGTGGCTGCACAGCGGCTTCATCCAGACCTCCAGATCGCCGTTGTCGGCGACGCGCGTGCCCTGAATGCCGGCCGGATCCTGATTGACCGCGATGACCTCCTCGTTGGTCAGGATCGCGAGGATCTCGGGGGACATCGATCGGAGGTCGTTCCCGAGGATGATGGGCGCAGCCATGACCGCCCAGAGGCTAAAGTGGGAGACGTTCTCGTTATACGTCAAGGCCGAATGGCCGATGACCATCATGTCCGGATCGTTCCAGTGCCCCGGCCCCGCCCAGTCGGGGGTTTCGTTGTTCTCGTCGATGATCTGATCGATGTTCCGATACCACTCGTTGCAGCCGCTGAAGCAGGGGCCGATGTCGAACGTGCTCCGCCACAGGTGACCCACGTTGGGCATCCAGGGCTTGGCGTCCCAGGCGCAGATACTGAAGACGATCGGGCGCCCCGTCGCCGTCAGGGCGTTGGCCATGTTCTGGTAGTCTTCCTGCTGGGCCTGGTCGTTGTTTCGTTCGGAGGGGATGGAGCAGTTGTCGTACTTCAGGTAGTCGACTCCCCAGGAGGCGAAGGTCTGGGCATCTTGCACCTCGCGGCCATAGCTCCCGCTCTGGCAGGGCGTATTGGCGTTGTAGTGAGCGCAGGTTTCGGTGCCTCGATCTCCATACAGCCCGAACTTGAGACCCCGCTCGTGCACGTAGTCCGCCAGCGCCGCCATCCCGCTCGGGAACCTCTCGCTGTCACCGACCAGGTTACCTTGGGGGTCGCGGCCATCGTCGTCCATCCACTTGTCGTCGAGGTTGAGGTAGATGTACCCGGCATCCCGGAGGCCGGTGCTGACCATCGCATCGGCGATCTGGCGGATTTGCTGCTCGTTGATGCCCTCGTGGAACGCGTTCCAGCTGTTCCACCCCATCGGCGGCGTTAGCGCGGCGCCGTCCCCCTTGCTGGGGTAGGGGTCCCAGGACGTGTCGCACTGGGGGGAGGTGCCGCCCGTGCTCGCCCCCGCTCCCC
Source organism: uncultured Polyangiaceae bacterium (assembly GCA_964404725.1). Lineage (GTDB taxonomy): Bacteria > Myxococcota_A > Polyangia > Polyangiales > Polyangiaceae > JAFGBI01. The sequence goes on along the minus strand of CAYOLF010000115.1, from coordinate 122 downwards.
CGCCCGTGCTCGCCCCCGCTTCCCCACCCGTGCCGGCGACGCCACCGGTGCTCTGCACACCGCCCGTGGTCTGCACGCCACCGGTGCTCTGAATGCCGCCCGTGCTCTGGACGCCGCCCGTG
>CAYOLF010000114.1:0-18372 GCA_964404725.1 uncultured Polyangiaceae bacterium | reverse complement strand
ACCGTGGAGACGGGCGGCGCCGCGGGGACGGGCGGTACCGTCGGCGATTGCACCATTCCGGCCGCCTCCAGCACCCCGGTGGGCTACGGGGCTTCGGCGACGGGGGGCGGGAACAAGACCCCGGTCGAGGTGAGCAGCCAGGCGGAGCTGGAGGCAGCGCTGGCGGCTTACCGGGACGGTACCGACGGGCTCGTGATCCGGTACACGGGGACCTTCGACTTCTCCGGCATCGCGGCCGACCCGTGCCAGCAGTTCACCAAGGACTCCGTGGTCGTCGACTTCAAGGACATGTCAAACCTCACCCTCATCGGGGCCCCCGGCTCAGCCATCAACTTCGGCCTGCACTTCTCCCGGGTCTCCAATGTCGTCATCCGCAACATGACGATCGCGTACGTGCCGGGGGCGGGGGACGCCATCGGGATCGAGGGCGCGTCCAGCAACTTCTGGATCGACCACAACGAGCTCTATAGCTCCATGGTGGAGTGCGACGGCGCTGGCGACTCGGAGTTCGATGGGCTGCTCGACATCAAGGACGAGTCCCATCACATGACGTTCTCGTACAACCACTTCCACGACCACCACAAGGTTGGCCTGATGGGGTCCGGCGACAGCGACGCCTTCGACTGGTACGTCACGCTGCACCACAACTGGTACGACAACGTCGGCTCACGCCTGCCGCTGCAGCGGGGCGGCCTGACCCACATCTTCAACAACTACTACCATGACGTCACCGTCTCCGGCATCAACTCGCGGGTGGACGCGGTGGCGCTGGTCGAGAAGAACTACTTCGAGGACTGCAAGAACCCGGTGACCTCACGCGACAGCGACGTGATCGGCTACTGGGACCTGCGCGAGAACTTCCACGTCGGGGACAGCTGGAGCGGCGAGTCGCCGGACGTCAACGCCGAGGACTGGAGCACGACCCGGACCTTCCCGGAGAGCCTCGGGTACTCCTACGCGGCCGATCCGGAGGACTGCGTCAAGACCATCGTCATGGCGACGGCGGGCGCCACGCTGAGCCTGTAGCCACCTCGCTCGCTCGAACGCTCGTTGGTCGGCTATTCGACCACCACGGTCGCCCTGGTAAACTCGACGTTTCCGCTCCCGTTCATCCCCTCCACCAGGAGCTTGACCTCGTACATCTTGCCGAGCGGCATCCCCAGGCTGGCCCACTGGGAGAAATGCTCGGAGATGGAAATATGCCCACACTGGCGCCCTTCCGTGCGCACGCTGTAGTACTGCGTGAAGGTCTGGGTGCCGTGGATGGACGGCGCGTTCTCGCGCACGTTGGTGTAGACGTCGTAGCTGCCCCCGTCGACCGTGATCGTCCCTTTCTTGGTGCTGAAGGAGGGCCGCCAGTCCCCCATCCAGTCCTCGATGATGTAGTACTCGATGAGGGGGTCGTTCGACCAACCGTAGATCCCGATGTACGTCGTGTCGCTCCCGGACTTGGTGACGGCGAAGTCCGAGGCGAAGGTCCCGATCTGCTCGTGCGTCTGGGTTTCGTCGTAGCGGAGGCCGACCCGAGCCAAAAAATCCCCGACGTTGCTCCAGCTCGCCTTGAAGGTGGCCTCGTCGTGGAAAACGTTCATGCAGCCGGAGCCGAGACCGTCCGACCAGATCTCGTAGTGGTAGCCGCTGCCGGCGCCGCCCGCGGCATAGGTTTCGCAGTACTGCGTTCCGCCCGTGTGGGTGGTGCCGGTGTCGCAGCTCGCCGTCCCGCCGCCGCCGCTGCCGGTCGCGCCGCCGCTGCCGGTCGCGCCGCAGCGCCCGCAGCTCTCGCTGCAGTAGTCGTTGTCGACCATCCAGGCGCTGTCACACTCGTCCGTTTCGGTGGCCCATTGGTCGCAGGTGGCCTCGTCCCAATCGGTCCCGGTGGGCCGGACGTTGGTGCACGCGGTGCCGCCGGTGCCCGCGCCGCCGATGGTCGGGGCCCCCGCCGCCCCAGCGGTCGCGGCGGTGCCGCCTGCGTCCCCCTGCCCACCGCCCGTACCGGAGCTGCCGCCTGTCCCGGGGTTCGCGGGGGTATCGTCCGTCTCCGAGCAGCCCACCACGGCGACCCCCCCGACGAGAACGAGCTGGAACAGCAAGGCTAGGCGCATGAGATCTCCTGGCTAGGTCGCGATGATCCCCGGCCGCCGACCTCACGATCACGGCCGGCGACCGGTCGCGCGATGCACTGGGCAGTCCGCCCCACTGGCCCCGCGTCGCTCGGTGCGGGAGCCCGGCGGGTCAGCGGGGGCTTGCACTCGGACGAGGGTAGCCCGACAGGCGAGGGCGGTCCAGGCCGACGCCCGACCAAGCGGCCGCCGCGCGGTTCGCGCTCCGTACCAGAGCTTGAAGGTGCCGCTCACGTGGAGCAGCCCCGGCACGTAGAGCGTGCCGACTGCCGCGCGCGTTGTCCCCCATGGGACGCTGGCGCTACCGTGCGCGCCGACGGCGGGCGCCGCCGGACTGATCCACAGGAGCTGGCTCGTGGCGCCGTCCCTCGAGCCAGCCGCACTTCCCCGGAGCTCCGATGCCGAGCCGCTTCCGAAACCCCGTGCTGCCGGGCTTCCACCCGGATCCGAGCGTCTGTCGGGTCGGCTCCGACTACTACCTGGTCACGAGCAGCTTCGAATTCTTCCCCGGCGTCCCCATCTTCCACAGCCGTGACCTCGTCAACTGGCGCAAGCTCGGCCACTGCTTGACCCGTTCGAGCCAGCTCCCGCTGCTTGGCGCCGCCGCGTCGGGGGGGATCTGGGCGCCGACCTTGCGGCACCACGGCGGGCTCTTCTACCTGACGACGACCAACGTGTCGGCGGGCGGGAGCTTCCTCGTGACCGCGCGCGATCCGGCGGGGCCGTGGAGCGATCCGATCGTCGTGGCCCAGCTCGGCATCGATCCGTCGCTGTTCTTCGACGACGACGGGACGGTGATCTACACATCGTCCAGCGACGGCGCGCTCCAGAGTCGCATCGACGTCGCTACCGGGCAGCTCCGGTCCGAGCCGAGGGTCGTGTGGCGCGGCACCGGCGGGCAGTACCCCGAGGGGCCGCACCTGTACGCTCGGGCTGGCTGGTACTACCTGCTCCTGTCCGAGGGGGGCACCGAGTACGGGCACATGATCACCATGGCGCGCAGCCGCAGCCCCTGGGGGCCGTTCGAGCCTTGCGCGCGCAACCCGCTGCTCACCCACCGGAGCCTGATGAGCCCCATCCAGGCGATGGGGCACGCCGATCTGGTCGAGTCCCCCGACGGCCATTGGTTCGCAGTCTGCCTCGGCGTGCGGCCCCACGGGTACCCGCCCTGTCATCACCTCGGCCGCGAGACCTTCCTGTGCCCCGTGACGTGGCACGACGACGGCTTCCCGGTCTTCGGCGACCACGGGCGCGTGGCCCTCGAGATGGAGACCCCACTCGCGCTCGAGCCGGTCGAGGACGCAGCGCTGCGCGACGACTTCACCTCGACGGCGCTCCGGCCCTGCTGGAGCTGGCTCCGCGACCCCGACCCCGCGCGGTGGTCACTCGACGAGCGGCCCGGGCACCTGCGCCTGCGTGGGTCGGCGGCAGGGCTCGACGACTTGGGGTCGCTCGCCTGGGTCGGGAGGCGACAGCGTCACTTCTCCGTCCGTGTCGCCGCCCGCCTCGAGTTCCAGCCCGAGGCCGACGGCGACGAGGCCGGGCTCGTCGTGCGCATGAACGAGCGGCACCACTACGAGATCTTCGTGTCCCGGCGCGATGGGCAGCTGCGGGTGGTGCTCCGTCGCCGGATCGGCAGCCTGCAGGCCGAGGTGGCGTCCCGCCCGCTCTCGTCGAGCGAGGCGTCGGGCCTGGTGCTCGCCATCGAGGCCGACCGGGACCGGTACCGGTTCTCGTGCGGCCCCTCCGAGGACGACCTCTGCCCGCTCGGTGAGGGCGAGACGCGCTACCTCTCCACGGAGGTCGCCGGCGGGTTCACCGGGGTGTTCTTCGCGATGTACGCGAGCGGCAACGGAGCGCCCTGCGCGCGGCCGGCGGACTTCGATTGGTTCGAGTACTCGCCGAGTGAAGAGCCCGCGCCCCCGCGGCCGTCCTGAGGCCCCACGCTCCCCGCCTGGAGCGGGTCTGCTGGAGCATTATGGCACCGCTAACATTTTCGCGTTCTCGCGGGGCGCCGACGCCCCGCGGTTGAGCCGCCGAGGGCCAGAAAAGGCTGTAAAAACCAGCACTTGAGACGTGAAGGTTTGTAGGTCGCGGGGGCTATTTTTCTCCCCTGAATGGCGCGCCGAATCGGTGGGACACCTAGGGGGCGATGCCCGGGCGCGGCAGGCCGCGCTCGAGCATCGATGCTGGTTGGGTCGACGGCACGCCACCACCGAGCTTGCCGGAAGAGAAGGAGCATCTCCCGTGAAGTACACCTCTCTGTCGGTCGTCGTGCTGGGTCTTCTGGCAACGCTCACAGGCTGCTCCAGCTTCGAGTCTGGCGGCGACTCGAGCAGTGGCGGGGCTACCGAGGGGGTCGGCGGCGCGGGGACTGGCGGCGCAGGGACCGGCGCCGCTCCCACGGCCACCTGCGGCAACGGGGTGATCGACCCGGGCGAAACCTGCGATCCGGCGTCTACCTGCCCGGAGAGCTGCAACGACGACAACATGTGCACCACGGACCTGCGGTCCGGCAGCAGCCTCACCTGCAACGCGGCCTGCGTGAACAACGTCAGGACCGAGTGCGTCCCCAACGACGGCTGCTGCCCGGCGGGCTGCGACTCCGGTGTCGACTCGGACTGCTCGGCGACCTGCGATAACGGCGTGGTGGACGCCGGAGAAACCTGCGATCCGCCCGCGTCCTGTCCCGCGACGTGCGATGACGGCGACGCCTGCACCCTCGACCAGATGACGGGCAGCGCCCAGACCTGCAGCGTCGACTGCAGCCACACCACGATCAGCGCGTGCGTCGGCGGCGACGGTTGCTGTCCGAGCGGCTGTGACTCGACCAACGACGGCGACTGCACGGGCGGCACCGGCGGTGCCCCCGGCACGGGTGGCACGCCGGGCACCGGCGGCGCCACGGGCGGCGCGCCCGCCACGGGGGGCGCACCCGGGACGGGCGGAACCACGGGCGGGACGCCAGGCACGGGGGGCACACCGGGCACGGGGGGCACACCGGGCACGGGCGGAACGCCCAGCACCGGCGGGACGCCCGCCACCGGCGGCGGCGAGACGGGGGGCGCCGCCGGCGAGGCCCCGACCTGCGAGGAGAGCAGCATCACCGACAGCCCGAGCTCGCTCGGCGTGAACGTCAACGGGGCCGAGGTGGTCGTTCACAAGGAGATCTTCGGCCTGTTGATGGAGACGCTCGGCAACGACGTCAACAACGGCGTCTGGGTCGGCACCAACTCCGCCATCCCGAACACGGCCGGTGTCCGCAACGACATCATCGAGGGGATGAAGGAGGCGGGCGTCGGCGCCATCGAGTGGCCGGGCGGGTGCGCGGCCAACAACTTCAACTGGGAAGCCAACAAGAACCCGTCCAACACCATGGGCGTGGACCGCTTCATGGACTTCGTGACCGAGATCGGCGCGGAGCCCGTCCTCGTCGGACGGCCGAGCACACAGTACGCCGCCAGCAACCGGGCCTGGGTCGAGTACGTCAACAACAACCCGGACCACCCGGAGTGGACCCTCAAGTACTTCAAGATCGGCAACGAGGTCTGGGGTTGCGGCGGCAACCTCGGCCACGACGCGGCGGCCGAGGCGACCTACGAGGGCTGGTACAACGCCGGCTACGACCTGCTGAGCGCCCCCGTCAACGGGAAGGAGCTGTTCCTGGTCGCCGCCACCGCGGGGATCTGGACCGTCGACCCGAACAACTCGAACGACTGGATCAACCTGATGCTGGGGAACATCGGGGAGAAGATCGACGGCATCGAGATCCACGATTACATCTATTACCCCGACTCCGTTCCCTGCGTCGGTTTCAGCGACGACCAGTACTACGACATCGTCTACCTCGCCGGCGAGGGCCAGATGGCCCCGCGCCTGGTTCAGATCAAGGAGATCATGGACCGGCAGGATCCGTCCGGTCGGATCAAGATCATCGAGGACGAGTGGGGCGACTGGCTGCAGAACTTCGACGCCTCGGACGACTGGCTCCAGCAGAACACCGTGATGGACGCGCTCTCGGCGGCCATCACCCTCAACGTCTTCATGGCGAACGCGGATAGGGTGCAGATGGCCGGGCTGGCGCAGGCCGTCAACGTGATCCACTCGCTCTTCTTGACCAACTCCAAGGGCGGCGGCACCGATCTGGTGAAGACCCCGACCTTCTACGTCTTCAAGATGTTCAAGCCGCACCACACCAACGACGCGAAGTGGGCGCCGAACACGCTCTCGAGCGAGAAGATCACCGGGAACGGGCAGACCTTCGACGTGCTCTCGTCGGGCGCGACGGTGAACGCCGCCGGGCAGGTGACCATCAGCCTGGCGAACGTGGATCTCGCCGCCACCCGGGACGTGACCGTCACGCTGGACAGCGCGACCGCCCGCTATGCGATGGCGAGCGCGACCGTCATCACGGGCCCGGCGAAGGACAGCTACAACGACTTCGGGCAGCCGGAGGCGGTGAACATCCAGCCGCTGGACGCCGCCAGTTACGACCTCTGCGGCCGAAAGCTCAAGGTGACCCTGCCCAGCAAGAGCGTGGTGACGCTCACCTTGGATCCACGGTAGCCTGCGGCGCGAGCGGAACGGGGAACAAGCGGAGGAGTCATGCGGATCGGGCTGGTCGGAGTCTTGAGCGTGAGCGGGCTCGTCGCGATGGTGGCGGCCGCGGCGTGTGCGGACTACACGGGCGAGGAAGTGCCGGCGGGCACCGGGGGGGCCTCGAGCACCGGAGGTGCGGCGCAGACCGGCGGTAGCCCTGGCACCGGCGGCGCGGCGACGGGGGGCGCCCCCGAGGCCGTCTGCGGCAACGGGGTGATTGACGCAGGCGAAACCTGCGATCCACCCTCGACCTGCCCCGAGAGTTGCGACGACAACAACATGTGCACGACGGACCTCCGGCGGGGAAGCAGCATCACCTGCAACGCCGCCTGCGTGAGCAGCGTCCGGACGGAGTGCGTCCCCAGCGACGGCTGCTGTCCGGCGGGCTGCGATTCCGGCGTCGACTCGGACTGCTCCGCGACCTGTGACGACGGCGTGCTGGACGCCGGGGAAACCTGCGACCCGGCCGCGTCCTGTCCGACGACGTGCGACGACGGCGACGCCTGCACGCTCGACCAGATGACGGGTGGCGCCCAGAACTGCAGCGTCGCGTGCAGCCACACCACGATCAGCGCGTGCGTGGCCGGCGACGGCTGCTGCCCGGGCGGCTGCGACCCGAGCAACGACGGTGACTGCACCGGCGGCGGCGCCGGCACGGGGGGCGGTGCCGGCACCGCGGTCACGACCATCGACGGCGCCACCGTGCTCAGCGCGCTGACGGTCGAGCAGGTCACCCAGCTCTGCGACGACTCCTACGCCTACTACTACGAGAGCGACGCCATCCCCGTGGCGACCGCCTGCAAGTGGAAGGGGCTCTCCTTCGCGACCTCCAGCAGCGCTCCCACCCAGGAGCAGCTCAGGTCGAACTGCAGCGAGAAGGAGGACGGCTGCCTGGCGGATCCTGCCACGGCGTTCGCCGACAACTTGGGCTGCAGCAGCTTCCCCGCGACCTGCGGGGCGACGGTGGCGGAGTACTCCACCTGCGTCCAGGATCTGGCCACCAACTTCAACACGACCGTGGACGCGATCGAGGCGTGCGACGTGCTCACGACCGGGGATCAGGGCACGGGCGCGGTCTGGGCGGCCACGGGGGCCGCGGCGCCGGCGAGCTGCACCTTCGCCAACTGCTCGGGCCTATACCCCCCGAACCCCCTCTTCTAGCGGTAGGGCGGGGCGACGCGGGCGTGGGCCGGGTTCGGGCTCGCGGCCTTCGCTCCCGACCGCCGAGCCAACGATTCAGTTCATCGATGACGGCGCCAGCGAAACGGTTCTCGGCGGGTCATTTCCAGTCAGAAGGCGTTAGCGGGTAAAGAGGAAGATTAGCCATGCTGCGAAGACTGCAAGCGTTCGTCGTGGTGGGAGTGTGGACGGTGGCCATGCCCGCCGCGGCTCAGGATCCCGTGGACGAACCCCGTCCCGCCGACGCAACGCCGGCCCCGGAGGGCGCGGCGCTGGCTGCTCCCGACGAGCCCACGGGCGAGCCCGCTGCCGATCCCGCGGAGGAGCCCGCGGAGGAGGCCCTGCCGGAGGCCCCGGTCGGCGCTGCGCCAACCGCACCCACCGGGCCCGCCGCCGAAGCCGCGTCCACGGGCGTCGAGCCCGCCGCTCCGGCGCCCGTCGAGGCAGCGGAGCCCGGCACGGGACTGAAGGCCTGGCGGATGGGCTTGACCGGGTACTTCCGGGCGCCCGTGGCCATGGGCATCAGCAACCGTCCGGGTCCCGACGATCTGGACGGAGACCCCGCCATGCAGGTGTCCTACGGACCAAACCGCACTATCGACGCGAATTACTACAGCTTCGCGTACACGCGCCTCCAGGAACAGGACTGGGTGGAGCTCTTCGTCACCGCGAAGCGCGAGCACGTCGAGGCCGCGGTCGGATGGATGGGGTACTGGTTTCAATCGGCCGGCTTCCGGAACCCCGACGCCGGCTGGTTCCCGAGCGTCGCGCGGCTCACCATCGACACGAACTTCGGGGTCACCGGCCCCGTCAAACCCAAGCTTGCGCTCACCGGTGGGTCCTGGTGGCCGCGGTTTGGCTACTTCGAGAAGTACGACACCTACACGCTAGGGCAATTTCGCCAGCTCGGCGCGCAGCTGAAATTCTCCGTCGAGCTCCCGAACGGCATCACGCTCAATAACTCTGCAGGCTTCGGCACCGGCCGCGATGGCAGTTTCGTCTACCAGATCAATCCCCCGATCTACGGCGCCAAGACGGGCCTGAATCTGATTCAGTACGAGCACCTCCAGTTTACCTTCAAGGAGTATGTCGACGTCGGACTCCACGTCAACACGCAGTGGACCCGGGACCCCAACCTGACTCCGCAGGTCATCCCGGGAAAGGCGTACTCGGATGTCGCCAAGGCCCACCTGACGACCGTCGGCGGCGAGCTCGGCCTGAGGGCCCCCTACGCGGGTCGGTTGTGGTTGTCGCCGTCCGTCGTCTCCGTTCGCAATGGCTGGGCGCTGGCCAACAACGGCACCGAGGTGATGCACTCGCTGGGCGGCGCGGGATTCGCCACCAACTATATGGGATGGACCAACAGCCCGGCCGACAGCACCGGCACCGGCAGGACGTTCAATTTCGGCATGCTGTACGAGAACACGCTCTCCAGCGTCCTGGGCAAGACGCCGGGGGCGACGCCCGAGGTGACGCTGAACGTCTTTGGGCTGCTGGCTGCCGCGAAGCTCGATTTGCCGGAAGGGTCGTTGATCACGCAGGACAGTATCCGACAGCTGAAGTACGGTGCGGACGTGGAGTTGCAGGCCCTGAAATGGCTCGGGATCATGGCCCGCTACGACGAGGTCGTCTACGACCTGGAGCACTCTGGATACGTCTTCTCTGCCATCACGCCGCGGCTGACGTTCTCCTCGCACTTCCTCTCCGGCGAGAGCATCTACATTCAGTACTCTCGATACCGCTACGGCGACCGGATGTTGCTCGCTGGGCAGTGGCCGTGGGGACAGCAGTTGGTGGCGGGGAACGACATCATCCAAAATGGCCCCTATGCGCGGCAGAAGCCCGACATGGACGTCATCAAGTTCCAAGCGAACGTCGCCTTCTGAACCTCCACCCGGGAGCACCGATGACCCTACCGTCCCGCGCTCTAGCGCTGCTCAGCATGCCCCTCGCGATGTCTCTGCTCCATTGCGGGGGGCCGCGGCCACCCGCGCAGCCCGCGCCGGCGGCCCCGGCGGCCCCGGCAGCGGCTCCGGCGACGGCCCCGGTGGCTCCGGCCGTGGCCGAGGCCCCCAAGATCGCGCCGATCACTCAGGGCCCCTTCGGCACCGTCGACGGCAGGGCCGTCGACCTGTACGTCCTCACCAACGTCAAGGGGTCGGTGATGAAGGTGACCAACTACGGCACGATCATCACGGAGCTACACGTGCCGGACCGGAACGGCAAGCTCGGCGACATCGTCGGCGGCTACGACAGCCTCGACGGGTACGTCCAGAAGACCCCGTATTTCGGCGCCACCATCGGCCGGGTGGCGAACCGCATCACGCAGGGGCGCTTCCAGCTCGCCGGCAAGACGATCCAGCTCGCCACCAACGATCCCCCGAACCACCTGCATGGCGGCAAGAAGGGCTGGGACAAGGTCGTCTGGGACGTGGCGTCGGCCAGCGACACGCCCCAGGGGCCCGCGATCCAGTTCACGTACCTCTCCAAGGACGGCGAGGAGGGCTACCCCGGCAACGTCACCGCGACCGTGACCTACACGCTCACCAACGAGAACGAGCTCAAGGTCGACATGGGGGCCACCACCGATCAGACGACGATCGTGAGCATGGCGCACCACAGCTACTGGAACCTGGGCGGCTACTCCTCGGGGCCCATCACGGACCACGAGCTCACGCTCTACGCTGACCAGTACACGCCCGGCGCGCCGGTGGTCGCAAACGGGGTCGTCAAGCCGGTCAAGGGGACGCCCTTCGACTTCACGACGCCGAAGCCGATCGGCAAGGATCTGATGGCCGTCGTCATCAAGGGCAATCCGGCTGGCTACGACCACAACTTCGTCGTCAACGGCGACCCGCATGCCCTCCGCCCGGTGGCGCGGGTCAAGGATCCGAAGTCCGGTCGCGTCATGACGCTCGAGGGCGACCAACCCGGGGTCATGTTCTACGCGGGGCTGTTCCTGGACGGATCGATCACGGGCAAGGGCCACGCCTACCAGCGATACGAGGCCTTCTGCCTCGAGACGCAGAAGTTCCCCAACTCGATCAACGTGCCGGCCTGGCGGAGCGAGGTGATCCTCGAACCGGGGCGCACCTACCAGCACCGGATGGTCCATCGGTTCACGACCGAGTGAGGCCCCTTGCGCGCCCCGGGAAGCGGCGCGGCCGCGCGGCGTCGAGCGGCGCCGTGCGGCGTCGAAGCGGCGCCGTGCGGCGCTCGTTGTGAACGTTCACAGCTTGCGACGCCGGCGCGGCGCTGCGGCGCGCGCGCTCGGTGCCGCGCCCGTGGACGCGCGCACCACGAGCTCGGGCGGCACCACCACCCGCGTCGGTACCGCCTGGTCCTCGATCCGGCCGAGCAGGAGGTGCAGGCAGCGCCGACCGAGCTCGGTGAAGTCCTGGCGAACGGTGGTGAGCGGGGGGGTGAAGTACGCCGCCTCGGGGATGTCGTCGAAGCCGACCACGCTGAGATCGCGGGGCACCTGCCGCCCGGCCTCGTGCAGGCGGCGGAGCAGGCCGAGCGCCATCTGGTCGTTGGCCACCAGCACCGCGGTCAGCTCCGGGATCTCGAGCAGGCTCTCGCCGAGCTCGTAGCCGGCACGCGGCGTCCAGTCGCCCCGGAGGAGCGCGGGGACGGGGGCGCCGGCCGCTTCGAGCTCCGACCGCCAGCCCTCGACGCGCTCGTCCGCGTCCATCCAGTCGGCGGGGCCGGCCAGGTGGCAGACGGTGTCGTGGCCGAGGTCCAGCAGGTGTCGCGTGGCGGCGGCGGCGCCCGCTCGCTGGTCGACGGTGGCGACGGGGATCGAGGCGTTCGGTCCCGCCTCCACGGCCACCACGGGGAAGTCGGGTCGGACGTGCCGCAGCGCGTCCGTGCCCGCACGGATCGGCGCGATGACCGCCACGCCGTCCACTCCCTGGTCCAGGAGTTGCTGGATGGCGACCAGCACCGTGTCGCGGGTGAGCGACCGGAGGCTGGAGACGCTCACCGCGTACCCGGCGTCGTGGGCCGCTTGCTCGATGCCGAGCAGGGTGGAGGCGGGCCCGTAGAGCGTGGTGTCGAAGCTGACGACGCCGAGGGTCCGCGAGCGACCGGACGCCAGGGCCTGCGCCATCGAGTTGGGGCGGTAGTCGAGCTGGCGGATGATGGCCAGCACGCGCTCGCGCGTGGTCCCGCGCACGTGGGGGCTGTCGTGCAGCACGCGCGAAACCGTCTGGTTCGAGACGCCGGCCAGCCGCGCGACGTCCGCCATCACCGCGGGGCGGCGCGGCTCCGGACCGGGGCGTGCGGTGCGCGTCACCCCGGTAGCCTAGCAGGCTTGACGGCGATCGTGTTAGCGTTCACAATCATTGGTGCGTCAGTGGGCTCCAGGCGAGCGCCGGAGATACGGGCGGGAGGCGTCGGTGCCTCCCCGGGGTTGCGCACGGGCCCAGCCGAGAGCCGTGCGAGAACGGGATGACGGACATGGCCGAACGCAAGAAGCAAGAGCTCTGGTTCCTCACCGGTAGCCAGCACCTCTACGGCGAAGCCGCCCTAGCGCAGGTGGCCCGGAACTCGCAGCAGATCGCCCGGGCCCTCGATCGCTCCGGGAGGCTGCCGGCCAAGGTCGTGCACAAGCCGGTCCTGACCGGTCCCGAGTCCATCCTGGAGGTGTGTCTGGCCGCCAATGCGGCGCCCGAGTGCGCGGGCGTCATCACCTGGATGCACACCTTCTCGCCGGCCAAGATGTGGATCGCCGGGTTGACCCGCCTCCAGCGGCCGCTCGCCCACCTCCACACCCAGCACAACCGCGAGCTCCCGTGGCGGGAGATCGACATGGACTTCATGAACCTGAACCAGTCCGCCCACGGGGACCGGGAGTACGGGTTCATCGGTGCGCGGCTCCGGATGAACCGCAAGATCGTGGTCGGGCACTGGCAGGACCCGGAGGTGGTCGAAGAGCTGGCGGGCTGGGCGCGCGCCGCCCTGGCGGTGGCCGAGTCGCGGCGGCTCAAGATCGCCCGCTTCGGCGGCATGAACATGCGCGAGGTGGCGGTCACCGGGGGAGATCGCGTCGAGGCGCAGATCCAGCTCGGCTGGTCGATCAACGGCTACGGGGTGGGCGATCTGGTCGCGCGCATCGCGGAGGTTTCGGACGCCGAGGTGGACCGCCTGGTGAAGAAGTACGAGGCGACCTACGTGATGGCGACCCCGCTCAGGAAGGGCGGCGCGCGGCACCAGAGCGTGCGTGACGCGGCCCGTCAGGAGATCGCCATGCGCGCGTTCCTCCAGGCGGGTGGGTTCGGGGCCTTCACCACCACCTTCGAGGACCTGCACGGGCTGAAGCAGCTCCCCGGCCTGGCCTGCCAGCGGCTGATGGCGGATGGATACGGCTTCGGCGCCGAGGGCGACTGGAAGACCGCCGCCCTGGTTCGCCTGGGGAAGGTCATGACGGCCGGGCGCCCCGGCGGCGTGTCCTTCATGGAGGACTACACGTACCACCTGGTCAAGGGCAAGGAGCGGGTCCTTGGGGCGCACATGCTAGAGGTCTGCCCCACGATCGCCGACGGCAAGCCCTCGCTCGAGGTTCACCCGCTCGGCATCGGTGGCAAGGCCGATCCCGCCCGCCTGGTCTTCGACGCCAAGACGGGGCCGGCGGTGAACACGACGCTCGTGGACATGGGCGGGCGGATGCGGATGATCGTCGCGGAGCTCGACGTCGTGAAGCCCGACCACGCGATGCCCAAGCTGCCCACGGCGCGCGCCGTCTGGGTCCCGCGCCCGGACTTCAAGCGCGGCTGCCAGGGCTGGATCGAGGCGGGCGGCGCGCACCATGCCGCCTTCTGCCACGCGGTCACCGCCGGGGAGTGGGAGGATTTCGCCGGCATGGCCGGGCTCGAGGTGATCCGACTGGGCGCCGACCTCGACCTCAGGGCGCTGCGCCGGGAGCTGTTCTGGAACGACGCGGCGTTCAAGCTCGGGCGGTGACGACGATGCCGTCGCCCTACCGGGAGCTGAAGGAACGAGCCTGGGTCGCCAACCAGGAGGTCCCGCGGCGCGGGCTAGCGATCTACACGTTCGGGAACGTCTCCGTGCTCGACGCGGACCGCGGTGTCCTGGCCATCAAGCCCAGCGGCGTGCCGTACGAGCAGCTCACCATCGACGATCTGGTGGTGCTGGACCTCTCGGGCAAGGTGGTGGAGGGAGCGCTCAGGCCCTCCTCCGACACCCCCACCCACCTCGTCCTCTATCGGGCCTGGAAGGGCGTCGGCGGGGTGGTCCACACGCACTCCCGCTACGCGACGGGGTGGGCGCAGGCGCGGCTAGCCATCCCCCTCTACGGGACGACGCACGCCGACCATCTCGCCGAGGACGTGCCCTGCACGGCGATCATGTCCGACGAGGCGGTCGAGCGGGACTACGAGGTCGAGACCGGCAACCAGATCCTGGCGTGCTTCGAGCGCCGCGAGCCGCTCCACACGCCCATGGTGCTGGTGGCCGGCCACGGTCCGTTCACCTGGGGTGGGACGCCGGAGAAGGCCGTCTATCACGCCGTCGTGCTGGAGGAGTTGGCCCGGATGGCGTTCGTCACCCGGACCCTCGATCCGACGGCGGCGCGGCTCCCGGAGCGCCTGATCCGCAAGCACTACGAGCGAAAGCACGGTAAGGGCGCGTACTACGGGCAGCGGTGAGGACCGCGACGGGCGTGGCTGGCGCGGGTAGAGTGAGGCGCGTAGAGAGGAGGCACGAATGAACCAGAATCAGGGCGACGCGGCCGCGCTCATCCGATCGGGGGGCGCGGTCCTCGGGATCGAGCTCGGCTCCACCCGCATCAAGGCCTCCCTCATCGCGCCGGACACCACGCCGCTCGCGTCGGGCTCGCACGCCTGGGAGAACCAGCTCGAGGATGGCGTCTGGACGTACGCCCTGGAGGACGTCTGGCAGGGCATCGCCGCCTGCTACGCCGCGCTCGTCGCCGATGTGCGCGCTCGCTGCGGCGTCGAGCTCGGGACCGTCGCGGCCATGGGCTTCAGCGGGATGATGCACGGGTACCTGGCGCTGGACCGCGAGGGGAGGCTGCTGGTCCCCTTCCGCACCTGGCGGAACAACGTGACCGGCGCGGCCTGCGCCGAGCTGAGCCCGCTCCTCGACTTTGCCGTGCCGCAGCGCTGGAGCATCGCGCACCTGTACCAGTCGATCCTGGAGGCGCAGCCGCACGTGCCGCGGATCGCGCGGCTGACCACGCTCGCCGGCTACGTCCACTCCCGGCTCACCGGCGAGCACAAGCTCGGTGTGGGGGAGGCCTCGGGCATGTTCCCCATCGACCCGCGCACGGGCGACTGGGACGCCGCGCGGATGGCCAGGTTCGACGCGCTCATCGCGCCGCGCGGCCTCGGCTGGACGCTCCGGGGAATCCTCCCCGAAGTGCTGCCCGCGGGGCGCCCTGCCGGTCAGCTCACCGCCGAGGGCGCTAGATTGCTCGATCCGACGGGCAAGCTCGCGGCCGGCATCCCGCTCTGTCCACCCGAGGGCGACGCGGGCACCGGCATGGTCGCCACCAACGCGGTGCGCCCGCGCTCGGGGAACGTGTCGGCGGGGACCTCGGTGTTCGCGATGATCGTGCTGGAGAAGAGCCTGTCGCGGGTCCGCGAGGGGATCGACATCGTCGTCACGCCCGACGGCAAGCCCGTGGCGATGGCCCACTCCAACAACGGGTCCTCCGATCTCGACGCCTGGATCGCCCTCTTCGGGCAGGTCGCTCGGGCGCTGGGCGTCGACGCGCCGCCAGAGCAGCTCTACGGTAAGCTCCTGCCGCTCGCCGTAGAGGGGGATCCGGACGCGGGCGGGCTGCTCAGTATCAACTACGTCTCTGGCGAGCACTTGACCGGCTTCACCGAGGGGCGGCCGCTGTTCGCGCGGAACCAGGACAGCAAGTTTTCCCTCGAGAACTTCGTCCGGGCGATGTGCTTCGCCTCGCTCTGCGCCCTGCGGACCGGCATGGACATCCTCACCGAGGAGGAGGGGGTGGTCATCGAGGGGATCCGGGGGCACGGTGGCTTCTTCAAGGGCGGCGACACCGGCCAGCGCATGATGGCCGCCGCACTCGGCGTCCCGGTCAGCGTCCCCGCCACGGCCGGGGAGGGAGGCGCCTGGGGCATGGCCGTGCTCGCGGCCTACCGGCTTCGCGCGGACGCGGAGCCGTCGCTCCCCGACTTCCTCGACGCGCGCATCGCGGGGAGCATCGGCGCGCCCGTCGCACCCGACCCGCGGGACGTGGCGGGCTTTGCCGAGTTCTTCGCCCGCCATCGCCGAGGGCTCACCATCGAGCGCGAGGCGGTCAAGGCGCTCCGGTAGCGCGGGGAGGCGCTCGGCGCACCGCCCCCCTTTGCGTCGCCAGCCGGTCGGCGCGGCTCCGTGCGGAGCCGCGCCGCGCCTTCGCGCTACTGCTTCTGGAACACGACCGTGCCCGTCACCGTGCCCGTGACGGCGGTGTCGCTCCGCGGGGTGATGGTCATCGTGGTCCCCGCGATGCAGTACGAGTACTGGTTGTCCCGGATCGTGATCGCGTTGCCCTCGACCGTGTAGGTGCCGCTCGTCGGCGTGGTGAAGGACGCGATCCCGAGCCCGCCGGTCTGCTGCACGGTCGCAGGGCAGGTGCACCCGCCGCTCGCGGCGTCCACGCAGCTGACCTCGGTGTAGCCCAGGGACCCGAGCGCGCCGCCCAAGCGATCGCATTGGGTGACGGTCCCCGATATGTTCAGGCACGCGGCAGGTAGTGCGAGCTCCTCGGTGCCGGACGTGGTGGTGGCGTCCGTGAACGTCCCGTCAGCGTTGAAGGTCCACGACCCGGTTACCTGGAGGGACCCGGAAACCGGCGCGGACGTGCAGCCGAGTCCGAACCCCATCATGTTCACCTCGTTGGTCACGCCGAGACAGGAGCCGGTGACGTTCCAGGTCCCGACCACGTCGCCGCCGCAGGCCACCACGTCCTCACAGGACGCCTCCCCACCCCCGGTGCCCGTGGCGCCGCCGGTCGCGGCCCCGCCGGTCGCGGCCCCGCCGGTCGCAGCGCCGCCGGTCGCGGCCCCGCCGGTCGCAGCGCCGCCGGTGGCGGCCCCGCCCGTCGTGGTTGCGGCGGTGCCACCCGTGGCAGCGTCGTCTTCGGCCGTGTCGCTGCAGCCAGCGAGCAGCATGGTGATCGAGAGCGTGCTCACGCCGAGCGCGACGAGGTGGCGTTGCTGAATCATGGGTTTCTCCTGAGCAGATCGCGGGCGCGAGCGCGCCCATGCCGGTTCATCTTACCTTTGTGCCACGTGGGGAGTAGCGGAACTTACCGCGCGGCTCGTTGAGAATCGATGGCCAAGACTCACCCCAAAGGGGCGCCGGCCAGGCCCGTGGGCAGAGCGGTGAGCCACCGGCGAGGAGTCCGGGTCCGGGCGCGCTCGCCGAGAAGCGGTCGCGTCCGGTCCGGGCGTTCGCCGGCTCACGAGCGTGGGTCCTACTGCCCGTACCCCGCGGCCTTGACGTTCTGCATGATGGCGTCTTCCGTGGCGTCCGACGGGTAGCCCGCGACGATGGCGCCCTCGAAGAAGGTGCCCCACGAGTTGTTGCTGTTGTCGCCGCCGACACCGATGACGACCGCACCCTGGTGATCCAGCACCTTCCCCCGGGGCAGGGGACCTTCGTAGGCCTTCGTCAGACCGTTGGCCGCCAGATCGGCCATCCGCAGCGCGTAGGAGCTGGTTCGGGTCTTGGTGAAGCCCAGGGCAAACGGGACTCGGAGCGAAGGGTTGTTGGTGTTCGCCGGCGCATCTTTCGCGTCGTCCAGCCCTCCCCACCCGGGTTCGCCCGGGTTCGAGCCGCCCATCCAGATACCCGCCTCCATATCGTTCCCGAACCAGGGTCCATTGCCTTCGCCCCGGCCCCAGTAGGCGGTTCCGAAGAACAAGGTGTCCATGAAGTGCCAACCATCGGCGGGGGTGTCCGTGACGTTGCCGAAGTCCCAGCAGCATGCAGGACCGTAGTGCGTGCCGTCGGCGAGCATGTAGATCCCCTGGGGCTCGTCGCCGACCGGCATGGCGTTGCCGGGGCCGCCGTTGACGGGGCTCCGGTACCCCTGACGCTTATCCATGTAGAGCGAGTAGACTCTGTGACCGGCCACCGTCAGCGGGCCCGCGTCGGCAATCGTCTCGAAGTCGTCATCGTCTGCCCATTCGCCCCCCGCCGAATTGCCTCGGGTCCCCACGATGATGTCGTTGCCGTTCCCGGACTGGTCGTACAGCCGCGAAACGGTGCAGGTGGTGCCGCCGCAGACGGCGTCCTGCGCCTCCGCGTCGGCGAAGCCGTCCGCGGTCATCGGGATGTCGTGGGTGGTGCCCCCGGAGCCCGTGTTCTGGGCATTGCTGCCGCTCCGGACCTGGTAGAGCGGGCCCGAGTACGTGCTCGAGAGGGCCCGAATCATGCTGTAGGCCGCGACGCAGGGGGTGCCCGAGTCCGC
>CAYOLF010000113.1:0-19030 GCA_964404725.1 uncultured Polyangiaceae bacterium | reverse complement strand
TCCCGATCCCTGAACCGATCCCGAGCCCTTCACCGGCCCGATCGCCAATCAAGGGTGGCGGCGGCCCGCCCCTGTCCCGCGGGGAGCGCCCCCGGGAGGCGCCGCGAGCGGGCGCGGGCCCGCGGGGGTACGCTGCGACCCATGCCGAAACCGCTCCGGCTCGCCCTCCTGGGGACGGGCGTCGCTGCCCGTGAGCTCTACCTCCCCGCCTTTCGTCGCCTGGAGCGCCGGATCGAGGTCGTCGCCTGCGCGAGCCGGGGCCAGAGCTCTGCCGAGGAGTTCGCCCAGCTCGCCGGGATCCCGAAGGTCGCCGCCAGCGCCGCCGAGCTCTTCGCCCTGCCCGAGGTGGAGGCCGTCCTGGTCAGCCTGCCCATCGACGCGCAGCCGGAGCAGGTGCTGGCGGCCCTGCGCGCGGGCAAGCCGGTGCTGAGCGAAAAACCGGTGGGGCCCTCGGTCGCGGCCGCGCGGCGCCTGGTCGAGCAAGCGGCCGAGCTCCCCGTCCCCTGGCTCGTCGCCGAGAACTACGCCTTCTCGCCCACGTTGCACCGCGTCCTCGGCTGGCTTCAGGCCGGGCGCCTCGGCGCCCTGCGCGTCGCGTCCGTGCGCCAGATCCTGACCATGGACGCGAGCAATCCGTACTTTCACACCGCCTGGCGCAAGTCCCCGCGCTTCGTCGGCGGGTTCGTGGTCGACGGCGGGGTGCACCTGGCGCACTGGCTCCGGCGCTGCTGCGGCACGCCGCGCACCGTGCGCGCGGTGACGGCGGCCTTCGACCCCGAGAAACCCCCGCTCGACTCGGCCGTGGCGGCCATCGAGTTCGAGTCCGGGGTGCTCGCGAGCTTCACCAGCTGCTACTCGGCCCGCGCCTCGGGCCCGGCGCTCGAGCTCTTCGGCAGCGAGGGCATGGCGCGCCTCTCCCTCGAGGAAGCGACGCTCGAGCCGCACAGCGGCCGCGCCCTCTGCTACCGCACCAACCGCTCGACCATCGACCTCGAGCTCGCCCACTTCGCCGACGTCGTGCAGCGCGGCGCCCCCCCCGCCATCACCCCCGCCGACGCCCTCGCCGATCTCGAGCTGATCGAGGCCGTCACCAAGGCACGGTAGACGCGGGAAGCGCGAGCGCGCGGTCGCTCCCCGCCCCCGCGCGTCGCTCAGTCCTGCGCGGACGCGCGCGCCACGATCTCCGTCATCGCCGCCAGGAGCTCTGCCGCCGCCTCCACCTCCGCCGCGGCGGCGACCGGCTCGACGTGGAACGAGTAAGAGTAGTCGGAGGCAGCCCGATAGGCCTGTAGCCGCGTGAACGTGAGCGTCCAGGAGGAGGGCACGCGCCCGGTCCGCACCCATTGGTCGCCGAAGAGCCGACCGACGCCCGAGTGGGTCTTGGGCTCCAGCCCGTCGAGCAGGAGCAGCGCCCGCACGCCGTGGAAAACGGCGTAGTAGGCGCGGCTGAGCGCGTCGCGCACGATGCCGAGCGCGAGCGCCGCCCGGGCGACGCGCAGGGCGTCCTCGGCGATCGCGAGCTCGCGCCGGGCGTTCGACAGGCTGTTCTCGTGGGTCACGCGTCCACCCCGTCCCGCTCGATCTCGCGCGGCAGCAGGCGCTCCCGATCGATGAGCTCCTGCCACTCGCCGGTCGACAGCACGACCGCGGAGAGCACGACCCGGTGCTCGAGGGCCACCATCGCCATGGCGTCGATCACCCGGCCCCGCTCCGCGAAGCTCGGCTCCTCGAGCAGGACCAGCACGTCGAAATCGGAGTCCTCCGTCGCCTCCCCCCGCGCCACCGAGCCGAACAGCGTCACCCGTCGCACCCTCCCGGGGAGCGCCCCCTCGGCGGCCGCCTTCATCGCGACCAGAGCATCGAGCGCGGGTCCTGGCGTCACCGACCGCGAGGATAGCGCGCCCACGGCCGCGAAACCACGCGGTGCCCCGACGCTCGACCGGCGGCTCGCTGCGCGCACCGCCCGCCCCCGTCCCCATCCCCGCCCCCATCCCCATCCCCGGACCCATCCCCGGACCCGGACCCGGACCCGGACCCGCCCCCGTCCCCCCTACCTCGGCCCCGCCGCCCCCATCACGCTCCCCCTTACCGTCCCCGTCTCCTCCAGCTCATACGCGTACGGCGCCTCGAACCCCACCCCCCGACTCTCCACCGCCCCACTCGCGCCGCTCACGTCGTTCCCCCGCTCGACGATCTCCGCCGTGTGCTCCCCCGTCTCCGCGTCCTCGTCCATCTGGAACCGGATGGGGTCGCTCACCCCGTCGAACACGCAGTTCTCCACCAAGAGCCGCGCCATGTACCCCGCCCCGACGCAGTACTCGTTGCCGGCGGCCGAGTAATAGCTGTTATAGACGTGCACCTTGCCGTGGCGCACCCGCGGCATCTGCGCCAGCACCCCGTCGCCCCACCACACGTGGTGGAAGGTGACGTTGAGCTTGCCGGGCGTGTCGGTGTCCTCGTTCCCGCAGAGGTTCGAGTAGCGGTGATCGTCGGTCTTGGTCACGTAGTGAAAGCGCGTCCACGACACGGTGACCAGATCCGAGCCGCGGACGATGTCGAGGTTGCCGTCGGCCCCGTCCACCAGCTCGCAGTGGTCGATCCACACGCAGCTCGAGCTCGTGACCTCGACCGCGTCGCGCTCGTTGTCCGCGACCGCGCCGTCGAAGCGCAGGTCCTGGAGCACCACGTTCGTCGCCCCCGAGACGCGGACGGCACCGAGGATGGTGGCGCTGCCCACGCCCACCAGCGTCTTGTCGCTGCCGACGTCGAGCAGCTCGCCGCCCAGATCGTACTCGCCGGTGAGCTCGAGCACGCTCGGCCCCTCGGCGGCGGCCGCCTCCAGGAGCTCGGCCGCCGTGGTCGGTGTCACCCGCGGGCCGCCGTCGCCGCCGACGGTGCCCCGCGGGCCGCAGTCCGCCACCGCGGCCCAGCCGACCAGGCCCGGCAGGCCGGGCGCCCCCGCCGCGCCCCCGCCCCCGCCGCTGCCCGCCGCGCCGCCCGCCGGGGCACCGGCGCTGCCCGTCACGCCGCCCGCGCCGGCACCGCCCATGACCAGGCCCCCCGCCGCGCCGAGGCGCAGGTCGTAGTCGTGCACGCCGCAGCCGGCGAGCAGCGCCGCCACGGCGACGACGCGGCCGCCGCGGGCCACTGCTCGCCGCGTGGACGACGCTCCCGCCATCGCGAGCGATGGAAGCACGCCCCGCGCGCGCCCGCCACCGGCAGGCTGCCACGTTGCGCCCGGGTCCGCCGGGTGGCTACGCTCGGCCCGGTGAACGCGGGCCAAGGACGCGGGACCCCACGGCGGCGCGGCGGCGCGGCGTGCCTCGTCGCCGCCGCCCTGGCCGCCGCGCTGCTGGGCGCGCCCCTCCCCGCGCGAGCGCAGGGGCCGGCGCCCACCCCGGTGCGGCTGACCTTCGTGGGCGCGCCGGGCTCCTGCGAGCGCGCGGCGCTCGAGCGGGAGATCGCGCGCCGGTCGAGCGCCGTCGCGCTCACGACGAGCGAGGACGTCACCACGGTCCTCGCCGTCCGCGTCGCTGCCTCTCCCGGGGCCGTCGAGGCCACGCTCTCGATCGAGCGCGCGGAGCGGCCGACCGTGGTGCGCACGGTCACCGGGCCAAGCTGCGCCGAGGTGCTCGAGGCCACCGCGCTCATCGTCGCGGTGCTCCTCGCGCCGCCGGTCGCGGCGCCCGCGCCCCCGCCCGCGCCGCCCCCCGCGCCCGCGCCCCCGCCGGCCCCTGCGCCCGCGCCTTCGCCGGCGCCCGCCTGGCGGTGGGGTGGTGGCACCGCGGGCGCGCTCGTCGCCGGCATCGCGCCGAGCCCGCTGCTCGGCGTCGAGGCCTTCCTCGACGGCGGCGTGCGCCGCAACGGCTGGTCCCCCGCCCTGCGCGCCGGCGTCACCGCGGCCTGGCGCGCGGAGCCGGAGCTCGGCCCGATCCGCGCCGCGTTCCGGCTCACGGCCGCGACGGTGAGCGCCTGCCCCCTGGCCTGGGTCCCGGTCGAGCGGCTCGCGCTCCGACCCTGCGCGACGGCGACGCTCGGCAGCCTCGAGGCGACCGGCTCCGGCGGGGACGGCTCGCGCTCGGCGCGGCATCCCTGGGTGACCCTCGGCCTCGGCCCGCGCCTGGAGGTCCCGCTCCTCCCCGTGCTGGCCCTGGAGGCGGCCGCCGCCGCCGAGGCCGCCCTCTTCGAGGCACGCTTCCGCGTCGACGACCGGGTCGTCCACCGTAGCTCCCCCGTAGTCCTTCGCGGCACGGTCGGGGTCGCCGTCCGGCTGCCGTAGAAGGCCGACGACCTCGAGTCGCCTCGCTGGCGCTGGAGCCGGGAGGCGCGCGGCTCAGCTGGGATCGACGACGTGGCCCAAGAACAGGAGCTGACCGGTGGGCTCGTCGTAGATACCGAAGATGAAGGGGCGGTCGAAGGTGATCTCGGCGCTGGGCACTCCGGACTCGTTGACGATCACTACGGCGGTCGCCGCGGCCGCTTCGGTGCCCGTCTCGTCGAGGGCGACGAAGGCCTTGTGATAGATGTCGTCGATGCTGAGTTGCTCGACGCCGCCGGCGAGCGCCGTGAAGTCGGCACCGTCGGCGAAGGCCGTGGGCATGCCCAGGGTGCTGAGCGCCTCCTTGAGCGGTTGCTCGCTCTCGAACTCGAAGCGGGGCAGGGTGACCGTCGTGTCGTATTCGGTCATGCCCGCCAGCGCCTCCTGGAAGAAGGCATCGTCGAGCCCCGAGCTGACGTCCGCGAAGGCGCCCGCCGCCGGCAGGATGAACACCATCGTCACGTCCGGAGACACGTACGGCAGCGCGAGCGCCTGGTAGTCGTCCCCTTCGCTGTACTGGGCGCGCAGAGTCTGGTGCATCATCGGCACGGAAACCGGCCCCGACGGGGCCTCAAAGTCGCCGTCGACCGTCAGCGCGGGATCGAACTCGAGGAGCCAGCTCGCCGTGAAGTAGATGGCGTTCGTGAGCACGAGCCGAGTGTCGACGGTGATGGCGCCGGGCGGGAGAAGGTCTTCGACTCGCTGTTCGGTCTGGTCAGCGACCCAACCGTTGATCTCTTGCCGAACCGCCTCGAGGTCGTCGTTGTCGAAACCCATCACGCCGGAGCCGTAATGGATGGCGATGAGGTCGAGGTACTCATCGAGGAACGGGTAGTCGTTCAGCCCGAACGCCTGGTTCACGATCTTGAGCTCGAAGCCATCTCCCTCGCTCCGGGGCGCGAGCTCCTCGCTGCGCCCCTGCAGGGCGCGGGTCGTGGCATTGAACGCCTCGTGCAGCGTGGGCTCCGGCAAGCCAAAATGCATCGCGGTGGCGATCTCCGTCTCCGTGTCGCCTTCTGCGCCGGCGTAGGTCATCGCCAGCGCCACCGAGATGCTGTACGGCGAGAAGAAGAGGTTCGCCTCGTCACTGGCGAGCTCGCGGTACAGATCGAAGGCGAAGCTTCGATTGTCGGCGGCGAAGGTGACCGCGTCGGATGAGTCGAGCTCGGGGTCGGTGTCCACCTCGGCGTCGGACATGATGAGCTTGAATCCGGCGCTGGCCGTGTTTCCCCCGGTCCCTCCTACCGCCGCGTTGCCTCCGAGCCCGTCATCGGAGGGATTCCCGGTACCGGTTCCGGCGCAAGCCAGTGCCAGCATGGGCAGGGCACAGATCAGAGTCCTCGATACCCTCATGACTCAGTCCTTTCGGTTGCGCGAGAGTGGAAACATCTGGAAATTGACCTGGACGACGCGGTCGGCATCGCCGTCAGCCTGATAACGCTGCAGCAGCGACTGGCGCAGCTCGATGAGCTCTGCCTTCAGCTCGCCCATGTGCTGCTCACTGATGCACAGGGTGAGCGACGCGATCTCGCGCTGCTCACGAGGGACGTGATCGAGCGCGTCGCTGGCGTGCTTCATCATCGCTCGGTGAAACTTCACCACGTGATGCCCGAGGGGCTTCTCCGGCGTCTCGACCAACGGATCGGTCTGTTCCAGACGTCCTTCGGCGTTGCGCTCGAGCATGCCGAGGTCCGTGAGGACCTTGATGGCACGGCGCGCCTGGGCCGGCGAGATGGGGGGCATCAAGGTCTTCGCGATCCAACGGGGATCCTCGTCGAAGTCCGGACGTGCGACCAGCTCTCGAACCACCGGGATGTACCACTGGCTGTGGTAGGAGTCTTGGCTGGCGTCGAGCTGATGCGCTTGACGGAAGCGACGGAAGCGCCGCAGGTGCCGATAGTGGCGCTCGCGAGCCTCGGCGCCGTTGGCCTGATTGAAGGCGACCAGCTCGCAGAAGTAGTCGACGGCGTCCCCCGAGAGGTCGCACGCCTTCGCGAACCGGAGCGCCATGTCCGCCGTCAGATTGCGGTCGCCGTCCATGACCAGCTTCAGGTAGTTGGGGGAGCGCAAACCTGCCGCGAGCGAGAAGGCGCGCAGCGAGTAGCCGGCCTTGCGCCGCTTTCGGAGCCCGTAGAACTCGCGCAGGAAGCTGCGGTAGTCGCGGTGCCGAAACACATCCACGCTGGCCCGACTCGCCATGGATCCCATCGTGCACCCGGCGCGCGCGACAGGCCAGCGTTTGGTTACGATCTAGAATACCGTGAGTATTCAACGGTATGGCCTTGGCGTAGCCTAACGCCTCGATCTTACGGGTCTTTTTGAACCCGCACTGGAGCCGTGATGCGCTACTTTCTCAGGTTTTGGTTTCGCTTCGCCGGATCCTGTCCCCCCCGGTCACCGGAGGGCTTCCGTGGTCGGCGTGTAGGAAGATCGAGCGGGGCCGCCGAGGGGCTCCGCGCCGCCCGAAGCGCCGGAGCTTGCGGACCGGCGGTGGGTTCAGGTCCCCGTTCTGCCCCGGACGCGGAGAGCAACGGGGGCGGGCCGGGGAGCGCGGAGGCACGTCCCGGGTTGCCTCCACCCGTCGCGGCTGCGCCGCGGGCGGTCCGCGAGCCGGTCCGCTGTCGCCGCTCGGGTTGATCAGCCTGGGGCGGTCGCGCATTACTCAAATCGTGCTGCTGAGCTGGCGCCGTCCGGAGCCCGCTGTCCCCGTGCCCACCCGGGCCCGCACGGCTGCGCAGTCCTTGCGCCTGCGTCGCATCTTCGACGACACCCACGATCTCTGCTGGCGACTGCTCCGCCGCTTCGGCGTCCCTCCCGAGCGGGTCGAGGACGCCGTGCAGCAGGTGTTCCTCATCACGGCCGAGCGCCTCGACGACATCCAGCCGGGCAGCGAGCGGGCCTTCGTGTACGGCGTCGCCCTGGGGGTTTCGCGCACGCTCGCGCGCCGGCGCTGGCGCGAGGTCCTCGGCGACGAGCCGGACCTGCGCGGCGCCACCCAGCTCGGCGCCGACGCCCTCGTCGACCGCAAGCGCCTGGTCGAGCGGTGCGATCGGATCCTCGACCGGCTCGCGCCGGAGCTGCGCGAGATCTTCGTCCTGCACGAGATCGAGGGCCTGAGCGGGGCCGAGATCGCGCGGCTGGTCGAGATCCCACCCGGGACCGTCTCGTCCCGCCTCCGGCGCGCGCGGCAGCTCTTCCGCGAGTCGGTGGTGGCGGCGAGCGCGGTCCCCTCGCCCACGGAGGTGCGCGGTGGCTGACGAGCGCCTGATCGACACCAGCGAGCTGCCGCTCGAGCGCGAGCTGTTGCGCGCCGCGGCCGAAGAGAGCCCGCCCCCGAGCGCGCGGCGGCGCGGCCTCGCCGCGCTCGGGCTGCTCGCCGTCGCCGTCCCCACCGCGGCGGCGGCGGCGCCCACCGCGACGGCGGGCTTCGGCGCCTCCTGGGGCCCGACGCTCTTCGGCGGCTGGTCCGGGCTCGCCAAGCTGGGGCTCATCGCCGTGGTCGGCGGGGCGGCCGCGGGCGGCGCCGTCGCCCTGGACCGCGCCTCACGGCAGGAGGCGGCGGCGCCCACCCTCGTCGCCCCGAGCGCCCCCGCGGCGGCGCCGGCCGCGCCGGCACCCGCGCCACCCGACCCCGCCCGCGCCGTCGAGGAACCGCCCGCTCCCCCCGCGACCGCGGCGCCCCCCGCCAACGCCGCCCGGCCGCGCCCGGCGGCGCCCCCCCGCGACGCGGCCGGGGCCGCCTCGCTCCGCGAGGAGATCGATCTGCTCGACCGCGCGCGCGGGGCGCTCGCCCGCGGCGCCCCGGACGCGGCCCTCGGCGCGCTCGGCGAGCACGCGGCGCGGCACCCGCGCGGTGTGCTCCGCGAGGAGGCGGCCGTACTCCGCATCGAGGCCCTGCGCGCCCGGGGCGACCAGCGCGCCGCGGCCGAGGCGGCCGCGCGCTTCGAGGAGCGGTTCCCCGCGAGCGCCCACCAGGACCGCGTGCAGGGCGCCACCCGCTGACGGGGTGGGAGCCCGCATGACGGCGCGGTCGGGGAACCGCCCGCGGTGGGCCGGCAGGTCGGAAGAGGCGCCCTCGCCCCCTGCCGGAGCGCGTCGCGGTTGCGCTCCCCGGCGCCGCCGTCTAGAGGGTCGTCCGCGTCGGCTCGGACCGGGCGGCGCGCCGCGAGCCTCGCTCGTGGGCGCGGCGCCTCACCCGAGAGCCGCTCCCTTACCGCAGGCCGCGCCCGGGATCCCACCACGGGATCCGTGGCCCACCGTGGCGAACGCCGCCCACCGGCTCCCCCGGGGTGGTCCGCGACGCCGGGCGCGCTAGCCTGCGGCCGCAGTCGAGGAACCAGCCATGGATGTGCGCCGCTCGATCGTGATCCGCTGTGAGGGCTCCGCCGGAGACGGCATCATCACCCTGGGCAAGACCCTGGCGCGCGCCGCGGCGCGCGCGGGCTACCACGTGGTGACCTTGGCCTCGTTCCTCGCCGAGGTGCGCGGCGGCCAGTCCTCGCTAGAGCTCAAGATCGGCCTCGGCAACGTGCTCTCGCCCGGCGACGACCCCGACGTGCTGGTGGCGCTCAACGAGCAGGCGCTGCGCGAGGTCGGCGGGCGGGTGGCCCCCGGCGGGCTGGTGCTCGGCCCCGCGGGGGTGGCCGCCCCGACCGAGACTCGCCCCGGCGTGCGCGCGGTCGCGCTCGACTGGGAGGGGCTCTCCAGCACGGCAACCGGCGCGACCCGCAGCAAGAACGTGGTGGCGGTCGGCGCCCTGGGGGCGCTGCTGGGCCTCGACGCGGAGTCGGTCCGCGCCGTCGTACGGGAGGCATTCGGCAAGCGCAGCGCCGAGGCGGGCGAGGTCAACGCGCGCGCGGTCGACGCCGGCGCCGCGGCGATCACCGCGGCGGTCCCGGGCCGGGCCTTCGCGCTGCCGCCGAGCGGCGGCGGCGGCAAGCTCCTGCTCTCGGGCAACCAGGCGGTCGCGCTCGGCGCGATCGCTGGCGGCGTGCGCTTCTACGCCGGCTACCCGATCACGCCGGCCACCGAGATCATGGAGGAGCTGGCCGACCACCTGCCGCGCGTGGGGGGGCGCATGCTGCAGGTGGAGGACGAGATCGCGTCGCTCGCCATGTGCATCGGCGCCGCCTACGGCGGCGTCAAGGCGATGACCGCGACCAGCGGCCCCGGCCTCTCGCTCATGGTCGAGCTCATCGGCCTCGCCGGCGTCTCGGAGACGCCCGTGGTCATCGTCGACGTGCAGCGCGCCGGCCCCTCCACCGGGATGCCGACCAAGGACGGCCAGGCCGATCTCGATCTGGCCGTGTACGGGACCCACGGCGAGGTGCCCCGCCTGGTGCTCGCCGCCCAGACCGTGGCCGACTGCTTCACGCAGACGGTGGCGGCGGTGAACCTCGCGCACGAGCACCAGGTCCCCGTCCTGCTCCTGACGAGCCAGTCGCTCTCACACTCCCTGCAGACGGTCGAGGTCCCGGACCTCGCCGCGCTGCGCGTTTACGAGGAGCCCTTCTACGCCGGGCCCGAGGCGGGCGAGTACCTGCGCTTCCGTCCCACCGAGGACGGGCGCCCGTCGCTGCGCGCGCGGCCGGGCACCCCGGGCGGGATGTACCGCACGGGCGGGCTCGAGCACGACCACCGCGGGCTGCCGAGCTTCGACGCCGAGCGCCGCCGCGAGATGGTCCGCCGCCGGCTGGACCGCGTGGAGGCGCTCCGGCGCGCGTCGAGCGCCGCCGTCACCCCGGAGACCTTCGTCCTCGGCCGCCACCCGGTCGGCCTCCTGAGCTGGGGGCGCGCCGCGGCCATCGCGCGCGAGGTCGTCACCGAGCTCCGGCAGTCGGGGCTGGACGTCGGCTACCTCTTCCCGCACGTCGTCTGGCCGCTCCCCGACGAGCCGATCCAAGAGCTGCTCCGCTCGGGGATCCGCACCCTGGTCGTCTGCGAAGCGAACGCGCACGAGCAGCTCGCAAACCTGGTGCGCGCCCGCTTCGGCGCCGAGCTCGGCCGGGCCGGGATCGAGCTCGTGACGGTCACCAAGGAGGACGGCAACCCCTTCGATCCGGCGGAGCTCCGCGCCGCCCTCGCGCCCCGGCTCGGCGCGGGCGCGCGCCCCACGCCGGTAGCCACCCCGACCGGTCCCGCCACCGACGCGGCGACCCTCCAAGCCTAAACCCAGGACGGAGCGCCCTCGCCATGAACCAAGCCATCGACGCCGGACCCGAGCCCAAGCTCAATAGCTTCCGCTCCAAGAATAAGCCCACCTGGTGCCCGGGCTGCGGGGACTACGGCGTCCTCGGCGCCCTGGACCGGGCCCTCGTACGCCACGGCGTCCCCGCGCACCAGGTCGCCGTGGTGGCGGGGATCGGCTGCAGCAGCCGCTTCCCGTTCTTCATGGACACCTACGGCTTTCACTCCGCCCACGGGCGCGGCCTCGCGGTCGCCACCGGGCTCAAGGCGGCGCGCCCCGAGCTCACCGTGGTCGCCACGGGCGGCGACGGCGACGCGCTGGCGATCGGCGGCAACCATTTCTTCCACACCATGCGCCGCAACGTGGATCTGACCTACATCCTCATGGATAACCAGATCTACGGCATGACCAAGGGCCAGACGGCCCCCACCAGCCGCCTCGGACTGAAGACCAAGTCGACACCCCGCGGCAACGTCGAGGCCCCGGTCGACCCGGCCTGGGTCGCGTTGACGGCGGGGGCCACCTTCGTCGCCCAGGGGACCAGCTGGGACATGAAGGGCCTCTCCGAACTCCTGCTCGCGGGGCTCCAGCACCGCGGCATGGCCTTCGTCAACGTGCTCAGCCCCTGCGTCACCTTCCACCGGGAGGCCGACAAGGAGTACTTCCGGGCGCTCTCGACGCCGGTGCCCCCGGCGCACGACGCCTCCAGCCGCAGCGCCGCCCTCAACCTGCTGCTCGAGAGCGGCGACCAGCATCCGATCGGCCTCATCTACCGGGACGCGACCGAGCCGCCCGCCTACGACGCCCTCGTCGACGCCTGCGTCGACCACCCCGCCGACGAGCGCGCCGTGATCGAGCAGCTCCTGCGCCGCCAGCTCTGAGCCGGGCCGCGCCCCGGCGCCGCCGCCGCGCTCACTCGAACGCCGGCCGGAGCTCGCGCCGATCGTCGAAGGTCACGGCGTGGAGCGTGAGGCCCTGCGAAGCCGCCGGCGGCAGCTCGAGCAAGAGCTCGTTGAGGCCCGAGCTGAACGCCCCCGCGGGGACGGCGAAGACGAGCTCCTGCTGGTCGGGCGAGAGCGCCTGGGCCCCGCCGCACCAGGTGGTGCGCCCCGCCGGCGAACGCAGCCCGACCCGCAGCGTCACCGGCTCCGTCGCGGTGGCGTGCAGAGTGAGGTGCGTCAGCGCCCGCCACTGCGCGGCGAAGACGAGGCTCGCCCGGGTGCCGGTCGGGCGCAGGCCGCCGCGGACCGGGGCGAGGCCGCGCGTCAGCCGCTGCACGGAGGGGTCCTGCAGCGAGAGCCCCCGGACGACGAAGCGCAGCGTGCGAAAGTCGCGCTGGTACCCGCGCGGGAAGGCGGCGTCGCCGAGGCGATCGCCGGATAGCCCGTAGCGCGCCTGGAAGAGCCGCTCGGCGGGCCAGGTCGCCAGCCCGCCGACGGTGTCGTCCACGAGCGCCCAGAACCCCTGCGCGGCGCCGCCGTAGAGCTCCGCCTGCGTCACGGGGCGCTCGCTGGGGACCAGGCTCCGCGGCTGGCCCCAGCCGTAGCCGACGGCGTACACCGCGACGGGCAGCGCGGCGAATCCACCCACCGCGACGAGCGCGCGCGAGCCGCGGGCGAGCCAGCGCCGGGCGCCGTCGACGGGGTAGGCCGCGAGCCAAGCGGCGAGCGGCGTCAGGTTGGCGAGGCGGCGCGCCGGCGCCCAGTCGAGCGCCGCGGCGCTGAGCCACGCCTCGCCGAGCGCCAGCAGCAGAAGCGGAGCGAGGAGCGCCGAGTGGGCGCGGTCGCGCGCGCCCCAGCCGAGGCCGAGCACCGCGAGCCACCAGAGCGGGGCGTGGAAGAAGAGCCCCTCCTCGCGATCGAAGAGCATCAGCCAGGGGTGCGCCTGCCACGGATCGAGGAAGTAGCGGCCGTGACTGAACACGAACGGGCTGCCGTAGAGGTATCGATAGAGCGCCCCGATCACCCCGAGGCCCACCGCGAGGCCCGCGGCGACGCCGAGCGCGGCCGGCCAGAGGCGCCGCGGCGCCGCGCGCGCGGCCGCGACGGCCATCACCGCCGGCACCAGGGCGAAGGCGGCGTTCGAGACGCGCTGCAGGATGGCGGCGGCGAGCGCCAGCGCGACCCACCCCCACCGCAGCGGGCGCTCGGGGCGCTCGACCGCGCGCACCGTCGCCAGCAACAGCGCAGCGACGCACAGCGCGTCGTAGAGGTGCGAGTAGCCCGGCAGCACCGTCGCCACGCGCAGCAGCGGCCCGCCCAGGACCACCAGCGCCGTCGCGAGCGCGGCGACGCCGTCGCCGAAGCGGCGGCGGGCGAGGCGGTAGGTCAGGTAGGTCGTCAGCGCGAGCCAGAGCGGCGCGGTCCCGAGGGCGAGGCGCGTCCACGGCAGCCCGCAGGTCGCGGCGGGGACCACGGGCCACACCGCGCGCCCGCCCAGGAGCAGCGGCACCCAGAAGAGGGCGGGCCCGGGGTAGAAGAGGTTGTCCGGGCGGCCTGTGCCGCGATCGACGCCGATCCGGAACGGATCCCCGCAGAGGCGGTAGTCGTTCCTAAACTCGACGTCGCCGTCGAAGGCGAGCGAGCGCGCGTACAGCCACGAGTAGAACCCGTCCGCTCGCGGGACCTGCACCTCCGGGGTCGACAGGAAGAGGCCGAGGGCCGCGACCCCCACGCCGAGCGCCACCACCAGGCCCCAGCGCTCGGCGCGAAGCCACCCGAGCGCGGCGCGCCCGCGCGACCGGGGCGCAGACGGAGAGCCACCGACGCGCGCGCTGTCCATCGCCTCGCCGCGCGGCCCCACCGGCTCAGTCGAGCAGGGCCGCCCGCAGGAACTCGACCCACTGCCCCGTGCGCACGTCGAGCGCGCGGTTCATGCCGCCGTCGTCCCAGTAGGCCCAGCCGATGCCGCGCCGCTCGGCCTCCTCGCGCACGAGGCGGACGAAGTTGGCGCGGCTCTTCGGATCCGCCTTGTCGATGGCGGCAAACTCCCCCAGGTACACCCGCTTCCCGGAGGCCAGGATGTACGACTCGACGGTGGCAAAATGCGCGAACACCGTGGCCGGTCCCGAGGGGTTGCTCTCGAGCGGAGCGGTGTTGTAGCCGTCGAACCACTGCTTGACCCAGCCGACGCCCTCGGCCGCGGGCACGGGGACCAGCGGGGTCGCCGGGGGACCCGGGAAGACGACGCCCAGGGTCCCGTACTCTGGATCCATCCACGGCGCGCCCTGGTGGGTGAAGAGGATCGGCTGGTACATGTGAAAGGACGCGACCAGGTTCGGATCGTCCGGGAGCTCGAGGCGGGCGAGGTAGTCCGACGCAGACCAGAAGTACGAGTCGACGATCACGATCCGCTCGGGGTTCGACTCGCGCACCACCGCGATCGCCTGCTTCGCGAGCTGGTTCCAGCGGCCGGGGTCGAGCGCCTTGCACGGCTCGTTCATCAGCTCGAAGGCGACCGTGGGCGGTCGCGCCGCGTAGCGCGCGGCGATCTGCTTCCAGAGGCCCAGGAACCGCTCCGCGTGGGCGTCGGGCTGCTCGGTGAGCTCGCCGTAATGGTGCAGATCCACGATGATGGAGAGGCCGCGCGCGGTGGCCTGATCGATCGCCCAGTCGACGCGCTGGAAGAACGCCTCGTCCACCGTGAACGGGGCCGCCGCGCCAGCGTGGGCGCTGAAGCGCACCGGCAGACGAACGTGATCGAAGCCCGCCTTGGCGACGTGCTCGAAATGCCCCTCCGCCAGGACGACGCCCCACTCTCCCTCGTTGGGGGCGTCGAGGCCATTGCCGAGGTTGAGGCCACGGGTGAAGCCGGGCAGCGGCGCGCTCCGGGCCTTCACCGCCGGCCGCGGGACGGTGAACGGATCGTGCACCGGCGCGACCGGTCCCGAGGGCGCGGCCGTGGCCGCGGTGGCGGGAGGTGGGCCCTCGCGGCAGGCGAGCGCGAGGACAGCGAGCGAGAGGGCGGCGAGCAGCGACGGGCGCGACATGGTTCCTCCGGGCAGGGGGGCCGATCCTCGCCGGACCCCGCGCCAAAGGCAAATCGCGGCCGCCCCCGGTCCCCGCGCCGCGGCGTCGCCGCTGTCGCCCACGCCGCCGGCCCCCCCGGTGACCGTCGCTGTGCGCCACGGTGGGCAAGGGTCGCAGCCGCGTGCCCGGCCGCGCGCGCGCTGGCGCCGAGCGCCGATCGGTCGGACAATGGACGCGGGTGATCCATGGCTGAACGATCCGAAGAGATGCGCCAGTTCCTCGAGCTCGCCTGCCGCCTCCTCGAGCGGCGCGGCCAGGTGCCGCGCTGGCGGAGCTTCCAGCGGGCCCTGGCCGCCCCGGCCGCCGGCGCGCTCCTGCTCGTCGGCTGCGCCGAAGACGGGGACGACGACCCCGTGCGCGCGGAGGACTGCAACAACGCGATCGACGACGACGGCGACGGCGACATCGACTGCGCCGACGCCGATTGCACCGACGAGTGCTCGGTGGTGCGGTACGGCATCCCGATCGAGGACGAGGACTGCACCAACGAGGTCGACGACGACGGCGATGGCGACGTGGACTGCGCCGACGCCGACTGCGCCGGGCTCTGCTCCGCTCCCGAGTACGGCATCCCCATCGAGCCCGAGGACTGCGCCAACGGCCTCGACGACGACGGCGACGGCGACGTGGACTGCGCGGATGCCGACTGCCTGGTCGCGTGCGGCGGGGGCGAGCGGTACGGGATCCCGATCGCGCCCGAGGACTGCTCCAACGGGGCCGACGACGACCTCGACGGCGACACCGACTGCGCCGACGCCGACTGCGCGGGGATGTGCGCCATGCCGCTCTACGCCGCGCCGTCCGACTTCCGCGAGTGACGGCCGGCAGGGCCGTCAGGGCGCGGCCGAGGGGACGCTCGGGGCCGGGGCGCCCGCTCCCTCGCTGGCCGAGGGCGTGAGCTCGTCCTGGAAGACCACCAGCACGTCCACGTACCCGAGCTGTTGCACCAGCGCGACCACCACCGTGCGCGCGTTGCGGCGCGCCTGCCCGAGGATCCCCGCGTCCACGGCGGCCTGCGCGAGCGTCGCCTCGGCCTCCTGACGGGCGCGCGTCTCGAGCGTCTCCGCGCGCGTCGCCAGCCAGTCCTTGCTCCGGGCGTAGACGTAGCTCTGCTGGCTGTCCAGGCGCGCGATCAGCACCTTGGGCGGCGGCAGCACGAGGCGGACGCGCCGCCGCTCGACGTCCACCGTGACGTCCTCGTCACGCAGGCTCGCCAGATCCACACCGGCGCGCACCTGCCCGTGGGCGACGAAGAGCAGCTTGTCCTCGACGGTGAAGCCGAGCGTCCCCAGGCCCTGCTGGCGCTCCGAAACGTCGATGACCCGCCCGAGCGTCTGCTCCACAGTGGCCACCTCGGCCAGATCGCGGACGGCCGCGGCGAAGTGCGGGGTCGGGCGGACCACCACCGACGCGGTGGGTGCGGGCGCCGCGCGGGGGACGTCGCGCGGCCAGGCGGCACCGACCAGCACCCCCACCAGCGCCGTTCCCCCGGCGATGGCGACGACCGCGCGCGGCCGGAGCCCGCGCGGCGTGGCCTTGCCCGGCTCGGGCAGCGGCTCGGGGGGCGCGGGGAAATCGCTCACGGGCCGGAACGGTACCCCACGCCCCCAGCGGCGCCAACGCGCGCGCTGCGTCGCCCACCACTGATCGTTGGCTCGCTACGCGAGCTGAGGGTTAGGGGGCCCGGGGAGAGGGATCGGGCCAGGGAGGGGGGCGTCCGGTTTCGGGCAGGCGGCTGGCCTGGGCAAGCAGTGCTCCCAGTGGTTGCCAGAAACCTACGGGGGCGGCCTGCGCGAGATGGGCCTGTTGGTTCAGGTAGGGGCGTCGGCCCCGGGGAGTTGGCCGCGCGGGTGTCCCGAGCATCCGAGAAATGCGAGACCCATCTGCAACCGGCAGCTAGCGGATGAGCCGACTGAGCATGTTCTTCAACCGCACGCCGACTTGCAG
Source organism: uncultured Polyangiaceae bacterium (assembly GCA_964404725.1). GTDB lineage: Bacteria > Myxococcota_A > Polyangia > Polyangiales > Polyangiaceae > JAFGBI01. Next base: position 2,550 of record CAYOLF010000113.1, on the reverse strand, counting down.
GACCTGCACCACCTGCGCTGGAGAACACGCTCCTAGGGCGCCAGCGATCTCAACCGCCGCGCAAGCCTCGCAGCACTCCGCGAGCGCGATGCCGTAGGCCCGGCTCTTGTCTGCGGTGGTCTGCCGCGCGGCGCCCTCCGCCGTATTGAGCGCGGCACTGGCGGCGCTCTTGCGGGCCTGCATCCGCAGGTGCGCGTCGCGGATCCGGACTGAGCCGACCACCTTCACCAGGTCGAGCGCGACCTGGTAGGCGACGAGACGATGGTGAGGGAGCGACGACGAGGAGGCTTCGGGGGGATTCATGCCCCACCCGGCGCAGGCCCCGTGACAGCGCCTCCCGTCTCCCACGGCAAGAGAGCCGGCGCTGGCGCGGGGCTTGCGCCACCAGGCGGGAATCCCCCCGAGGCCGACCGTTGGCCCAGCGAGGCCATCCCCCGCCCGTCCCAGGCGATCCCCGACGCGCCCGTTGAGAATCTGTGCCCGCGTTCCGACCCCTCTCCCCATCCCCCCCTCTCCCCATCCCCCCAATCCCCAAGCCACTCCCGCTACCGGAACCGGCCCGACCGCCAATCAACGGCACGGCGTCGCCCCCTGCCCCCTCCCGCGCGCCGAATTCCCGGCGCCTGGTGGCGAACCGAGCGAGGGCGCTCGCCCCGACCTCCCTTGGCCGGCAGAATCGGGTCTTCCGGCGCCGTCGGGCGCCCGCGCCGGAGAGCCAGGGCCCCGGGCGCCTCGAGCGCGTCACCCCACGATCGATCCGATCACTCCGGGGTCGGCCGCGAGGAGCAGACGATGACTGCACGCCACTCCGGGCTCGCGCGAGGCCGCCACCAGGTCGGAAGGGTCCTGCTCCCGCTCGTCCTCGGCACGACGGCCTGCAGCGACAGCGGCGACGCCGGCGAGGGGACCGACAACGCGACGGGCGGGGCTGCTACGGGTGGGGCAGTGACGATGGGCAGCGCCACGACCGGCGGAGCCATCGCGGGTGGCGCTGGGTCCGGGGGGACGGGGGACGGGGGAACGGGAACGGGGGGAATGGGGACGGGGGGAACGGGGCCCGGAGGAACGGGGCCCGGAGGAACCGGGCCCGGAGGAACTGGGCCTGGAGGAACTGGGTCGGGGGGAGCTGGGCCCGGGGGAACTGGGCCTGGGGGAACTGGGCCTGGGGGAACCGAGCCCGGGGGAGCTGCGCCGGGGGGAACCGAGACCGGCGGCGAAGACACCGCGGGGGCGAGCAGCGGGGGTGACACCGCGGGCGGGGCGGCGACGGGAGGGGCGGGCACCGGCGGCAACCTCGCGACCGGCGGCGCGGGCGGCGCCAGCGGCGAGCTCACCACCCGCTTCCTGAGCGATCTCTGCGAAGCCGAAGGGTCCAGCAACGGTTGGGGCCCAATCGAACGGGATCTCAGCAACGGCGAAGACGCGGAGGGCGACGGCGGTCCCCTCACCCTCGGCGATCGGCTCTTCTCCAAGGGCCTCGGGATGCACGCCCCCGCCGAGATCGCCTACGCCCTGGGCGGCGCCTGCACCAGCTTCGCGGCCACGGTCGGCGTCGACGACGAGATGCGGAGCGCGGGCTCGGTCCGGTTCGAGGTCTGGGGTGACGGCGCGCTGCTCTGGGAGAGCGCGGTCCTCACCGGCGCCGATCCGGGGCTGCCGGTCGAGGTGGACGTGAGCGGCGTCACCGAGCTCCGCCTCGTGGTCGGCGACGACGGGAGTAGCGGCAGCGACCACGCGGACTGGGCCGAAGCGCGCGTGACCTGCGCCGGCGATCCGGTCCCGAGCTGCCCGCGGCCCCCGACCGAGATCCCGGTCCCGGACGGCTACCACCTCGCCTGGTCCGACGAGTTCGAGGTCGACGGGCCCCCCGACCCCGAGAGCTACGGCTTCGAGAACGGCTTCGCGCGGAACGAGGAGCTGCAGTGGTACCAGGAGGACAACGCCTGGGTGCAGGCCGGCTTCCTCGTCATCGAGGGCCGCCGCGAGCGGCACGACAACCCGAACTATCAGGCCGGCAGCAGCGACTGGAAGCTCAATCGGCAGTACGCCGAGTACACTTCGTCGAGCCTGGTCACCCGCGGCAAGCGGAGCTTCCAGTACGGGCGCTTCGAGCTCCGCGGGCGGATCGTCGCCAGCGCCGGGCTCTGGCCCGCCTGGTGGTCGCTCGGCAACGAGGGCGAGTGGCCCTCGGGCGGCGAGATCGACATGATGGAGTTCTACGGTGGGGCCATCCACGCCAACGTCGCCTGCGGGACCGACGAGCGCTGGGTCGCGCGCTGGGACTCCGCGAGCCGCGCCGTGTCGTCGTTCGGGGTCGAGGACTGGGACGCGCAGTTCCACGTCTGGCGGATGGAGTGGGACGCCGACGACATCGTGCTCTCGGTGGACGGCGAGGAGCTGAACACCACCCACCTCGACGACCTGCTGAACCCGGACGGCTCGAGCCCCTTCCGCCAGCCCCATTACCTCCTGATCAACCTCGCCATCGGCGGCACCGCCGGCGGCGATCCCTCAGGCACCGCCTTCCCGTCGCGGTACGAGGTCGACTAC
>CAYOLF010000112.1:0-19184 GCA_964404725.1 uncultured Polyangiaceae bacterium | reverse complement strand
CTTCAACGGCTATCAGTACACGGCCTTCTGGAACCAGAATCGCAACGTGGTGCTCGCGCGGCGGCGGCTGCCGAACGCGGTCGGTGACGCCCCGGGGCCGTGGGAGAAGTTCGATTTCCTGGACTACTCCTTGAGCGCCGACGATGCCCACAACACCATCTCGCTCGGGGTGTCGCCGGGCGACGGCACCCTGCACGTCGCCTTCGATCATCATGACAGCGATCTCCACTACCGGCGCTCCGTGCCCGGGCTCCTCGGCGATCCCGCGGCCGCCGTTTGGTCGGCCGAGAGCTTCTCGGGCGTGACCAGCGCGCTCGTCGGCGGCGAGGCCTTGCGCCCGGTGACCTATCCGCGCTTCGTCACCGTGCCGGGCAATAGCCGGATGCTCTTCAGCGCCCGCATCGGCGCGAGTGGGAGCGGGGACGAGGTGCTCTGGGAGTACGCCTCGGCGACGCAGACGTGGACCCTCGTCGGCGAGTACATCGAGGGCACGGACGCCAGCATCAACGCCTACCTGCACGGCCTGGCGTACACGCGCGGCGGCAGCCGTCTGCACGCCGCCTGGTGCTGGCGCGAGACGCCGGACGCGACGACGAACCACGATCTGGTCTACGTCTACAGCGACGACGACGGGCGGACGTGGCGGGACAACGCAGGGGTCGTCGTGGGGACTGCGGGTCAGACCTTCATCACCCGCGACACACCGGGCGTCACGGTGTGGCCGATCGGGCAGAACCGCGGCCTCATCAACCAGGAACACCTGGCCATCGACGCCGCGGGTCGGGTGCACGTGCTGCTCTCGCACCTGCCCGACCACCAGGCAGACGACGCCTCGTTCACGAGCGCGCGGACGAAGAGCGAGTTCTTCGACTACGTGCGGGAGCTGGACGGCACCTGGTCGCGTCACGCGATCGGGCAGCCCGTGATCGCGAACTTCCGCGGCAAGCTCGCCATCTCCTCGACGAACAACGTCTACGCGATCCTGCCGGATCTTCGCCTCGCCGCGGCCTCCCCGGGGGACGGGTTCACGTCGTGGACGCTCCTCGACGCCAGCGACGCGGGACGGTTCTTCTCCGATCCGCTGATCGATACGGCGCGCCTGGAAACCTCGAACGAGCTGACACTCTATTACCCCGAGGCCGGGAGCGTGAACATCTGGGGGCTCGATTATCGCCTAGAGTGACGGGCGGTGCGTTGGTGGTGCGAGCCCAGCAGGCCGGTCAGCGGACGAGGTCACTCCTGGACGTGACGGCGCGGCGGGACGGCGCGACCCGGTCCGCCGCCTCACGCGGCTGGAGTGCCAGGCGCTTGACGTCCGGGACGGCCCCACCGGTGATGAGCCGCGCGCCCTTGGCGAAGACCGCGTAGTTCCAGACCCAGGAGAGCATCACGACGAGTCGGTTCTTGAACCCGATCAGGAACGCGATGTGCACGAGCGACCAGAGCACCCACGCCACGGCGCCGCCGTAGGTCACGCCGCCGAGATCCGCGACCGCGCGGGCGCGGCCGATGGTCGCCATGCTCCCTCGATCGCGGTACCGAAACGCCGGGCGAGCGGCCCGGGGCGCCTTCGCTCGCCGAGCGGTGCGCCCGGCGCCGGCCTCGGCGGCGATGAGGCGCGCGACGTGGTCGGCCATCTGCAGCGCCCCCTGCGCGACCCCGGGGACCAGGAGGCCGCGGGCGTCCCGCAAGCTCGCGAGGTCGCCGATGACGAAGCAGCTGGGGTGACCGGGCACCGAACAGTCCGGCTCGACGCACACGCGACCCGCGGCGTCGAGTGGCACGCCCAGGGTGACGGCGAGCGGCGCGCCGCGAACTCCGGCCGCCCAGAGCACGGTGCCCGCCGCGATCCGCTCGGCGCCCAGGTGAACGGCCTCGCCGTCGAGCTCCGTCACGCGCTCGCCGACGCGCACCTCGACGCCCATCCCCTCGAGGGCCCGCCGCGCCCTCGCCGACGCCCGTTCGCTGAGCCCGGGCAGGACCCGCGAGAGGCCCTCCACCAGGACCACCCGCGCCTCGCGCGTGTCCACGTTGCGGAAGTCGCCACGGAGCGTCTCGGTGGCGATCTCCTTGAGCGCCCCCGCGAGCTCCACGCCCGTCGGACCGCCCCCGACGACGACGAAGGTGAGCTTCGCGGAGCGTGCGTCCGGATCGGCCTCGAGCTCGGCGGACTCGAAGGCGAGCAGGATCCGGCGTCGGATCTCCACCGCGTCGTCCACCGTCTTCAGACCCGGCGCGCGCGCCGCCCAATCCTCTCGGCCGAAGTACGAATGGGTCGCACCGGCGGCGAGGACCAGGGTGTCGTACGCTAGCGCGCTGCCCGAGACGGTGACGACTCGTGACGCGAGATCCACCGCGGTGGCCTCGCCCAGCACGACGCGCGCGTTGGCCTGGTGACGGAGCGCGCGACGGATCGGGTACGCGATGTCGGCCGGGGAGAGGACGGCGCTCGCGACCTGATAGAGGAGCGGCTGAAAGAGATGGTGGTTGTTTCGATCCACCACGAAGACGTTGACCGGCGCGTCACGGAGCCGCTGCGCCAGACGAAGCCCTCCAAACCCGGCGCCGACCACTACGACGGTGGGCCGGCGTTCCGCGCGGAGGGCGGTCATGAGGCGAGACATGGGGCAAGTTGCGACCAAGGCCAGGGGGCCGCTCCGGTCCGGGCCGCCGATCGCGGTCCGTCAGCCCGATTGCCTGGCCCCGGACGGCGGCGGTAGAGCGAGCTGGTGAGCGGGATCGAAGACTCGCGCGGGAGGCTCCCGAAGGTCCCACACCACGCCGACGGCGGCGAGGGCGCGGAGGAGGTAGTAGGTGACGTCGACCTCCCACCAGTAGAAGCCCTGGCGGGTCGAGCTCATGACGAAATGGTGGTTGTTGTGCCACCCCTCGCCCAGCGTGAGCAGGGCGAGGAGCCAATGGTTCCGGCTCGCGTCGCCGGTGTCGTAGCGCTGCGTGCCGACCCGGTGCGAGAGCGAGTTGATGGCGAAGGTGCCGTGCCAGAGGAGCACGGTGCTGAGGAAGAAGCCGATGAACAGCCCGGACCACCCGAGGGCCAGCCACACCGCGAGCCCGAGCCCGACGGGTGGAACGAACCAGTAGCGGTTGAGCAGCACGAGCTCCGGGAAGCGAGCCCAGTCCTTGACCCGACCGTAGTCGGTGTCGGCGGTACGGTCGTAGATCCAGCCGAGGTGGGAGTACCAGAAGCCGCGCCGCGAGTCGTGGGGGTCGCCGTCCTGATCCGACGCCTTGTGGTGGGCGCGGTGATGGGCCGCCCACCACAACGGCCCCTTCTGGGAGCTCGTCATGGCGAGGACCGCGAGGAGGAACTGCGCCACGCGGCTCGTCTTGAACGTCCGATGCGAGAAGTAGCGGTGATAGCCCGCCGTCACGCCGAACATGCGGGCGACGTACAACACCGCGCAGAGCGCCCAGTCCTGCCAGCGCGTTCCGGTGAAGAGCGCGAGCAGCGGCAGGAGATGCGCCGCGATCAGGGGTGACGCCCCGAGCCATTCGTAGTCTCGGAGGCGACGGGAGGGGGTGGAGAGGGATGACGGGGCGTTGCCGGCGGTTGCCACGGTCGATACGTGGGGCGCGGCCGCTCCCGCCGCGGTCATCCTTCGGTCATTTGGGGGACGGGTGTCCCTTCGGTCGGCGATGCTACTCGAGCAGGCGTGCGACCAGGCCCGGCTCGCCGGGGGCGGCCGGGACCATGGCGCCATCGACCCGGCGCTTCACCAGCGCCAGCACCCCATCCGTCCCCTCGATCGCGCCGTCGGGGGCGATGGCGAGCCACCCGACGGCGTCACCCAGCCGCAGCGCCTGGAGCTCGAGGCGCTGCGGGCGATCGATGCGAACCAGCGCCACTGCGTGGTCACCGGCGACGAAGAGCAAGCGTCCGTCCTCGCGAAACGACAGCCGGCGCGGGACCCCTCCGCTCAGCCACTCCCCCAGGACCAGCTCCGGCACGCGGCGCACGGCGCGCCGCGATTCGGTCGAGATCACCGTCAGCCCGGCGTCGTCGATCCACGCGAGCAGGCGCTCGTCCTCCGAGAACGCCCAGTCCCGCAGCGGTTGCCCGGGTTGGCGGAGCGAGGGGTCCACCGTGACCACGCCGCCGCAGCGCTTCCAGAGCCGGATCGCGCCCTGCTCGATGGCGATGAACCCACCCCGCGGGCTCGGCAGGACGTTCTCGCCTGGCGCAGCGTCCGGATCGCCCTGCTGCGGCCAGGCCGCCGATGCCTCCCCGGTCCGGGCGTCGAGGATCCGCAGCCGCTGGTCTTGCCAGAACGCGAGCTCCCCTCCCGTCCCCACGCGACGGATGGGGCCCTCCGGACGAAAGGCAGGGAGCGAACCGTCGTGCGGAAGGGTCCACACCCAACAGTCGCTCTGTCCGGTGCGGTCGCACTCGGCGGGGAGCGGCGCCCCGCAGGCGTACCAGGCATCGCTCCCCAGCGATCCGGCGGCGGAGAGCCACGCGGTCGGCAACGTGAGCTCGCCGACGGTCGGCCCACCGAGGCGTCGAGCGAAGACCAGTCGGGTCGACCCCGTTTCGATCGTAGTCTTCTGCTCCGGGCAAGGCACCCGGACCGCGTCCCCGGCCTGGTGGGTGGCGCCGAGCTCGCCGTCCGGTGCCATCAGGGCGCAAGCGGGAGCGACGGGGGCCACCTTCACCCCGCCGCCCTCGAGGCTCCAGCGCTCCACCGGGCAGTCGCGGACCGGGGGTTGGCCCGGCTGCTGCACTGGAGGCGCGTATCGCCCGACCAGGCAGCCCCAGCTCGGATCCCCCTGCCCCACCGTGAGCGCCGAGCCCAACTCGGGCAAGAGCAACGTCGGTTGCGCTCGGGTCGAGGTGTGGAGCGGTCGGCCCGTCGCACCGTCGAACCAGCCCAGGAAGCTCGACCGGCAAGAGAACGGCGAGCGACCGTCGAACCACGTCCGGTCGGTCCAGCAACCGCCGAGGCTCCACCCGGGCGCGTGCGTCGAGAACCTGGCGGCGCCAACGGAGAGTCTCTCGGCGCTCGTCAGAGGCACCACGCCCGCGGGGGACCAGCGGAGTACGGGGCCCGCCGAGCCCCAGGCGTCACCGCCGAGCACGCCGTCCCCTCCCCCCGGCCGCGGCTGCCAGTCCAGCGCCAGCCGCGGCCCCTCGGTCGCCGCGGGCGGGCTCGCCGCCCCGCGGAGCGCGGCGCGAACGTCGAGCGCCTGCAGCGAGCCGCCCGTCCGCAGCAGCACCGTGCGGCCATCGCCGGACCAGCCCTGCACGTCCTGCAACGGCAGCGAACGCCCGCCGCCCACCGCCTCCAGGACGAGGTGCGTCTCGTCGCTCACCTGGGGGTCGCTCTTCCAGAGCCAGTGCTCCAGGGTGGGCGAGATCGCGTGGGCGAAGCCCCGCCGTCGCTCCGCGATCACTGCGCGCCGCACGAGTCCGATGATCTTGACCCCAGGCGCCTCGAACGGGACGAACGCGACCCGCTCGAGATCCGACGAGAACTCCAACGTGCCGATGCCGCTGGCCAGGCGCCGGAACCCCCCGCGGGGCGAGCCGAGCCAGACGCCGTCGCTCGACGAGAGGACGATCGTGTCCGGACGCGGCCAGTACACGGCCTCCGCGGGCGGGATCCGGGACTCGCTCAGGACGCGACCCGACGGCACGTCCATCAGCTCCAACCGCCCCGCCTCGATCGTCCCCCCTCCCGGGGCAACCGCGTAACGCAGCGAGGCCCGCACCAGCCGCCGGCCGTCCTGGCGCAGCGCGCAGTTCTCGAGCCCGTCGCCCTCCACTCCGCGCATGACCGTGCGCCCAGCGCCCAGCTCCCAAACCACGGTGCCGGAGTGGGCGAAGCGACCGTCGCGCGTGAACCGAAGCGGCCCGGCGTGCTCGCTGCCCTCGAGCCCGAAGAGCCGCGTCCCCTCTCGTCCGTCCCACACGGCGATCCCCCCCGCCTCGCGCACGGCGAAGCGGTCCGTGCCGTCAATCGGCTGGGGGCTGTCGCCCGGTGCTTCCCCCACGAGCTCCCAACGCACAGCATCCCAGAACTGGATCGCCGCACCGAAGACGGCCAACACGTTGCCGCGGGAGGACCAGACGACCTTGCCGGGAATGGCAGCCTGAAGCAGCGGCTTCGGACCTGGGTCGTGCGGCGGCTCCAGCACCAGCCCCGCGCTCCAGCGCGGCTCCGTCGGCGGGACGCACTCCACCGCAACCGCCGTCGCCGAGGCGGAAACCGACGCCGCGGGGGGTGACTCCCGCGACCGCACCGCCGTCTGGCTCGCGCCACAGGCCACGAGAGTCCCGAAGGCACAGAAACCGACCAGGCCTCCCCCACGGAGATCGGTTCGGTTCGCCAAAACGATGCAGATGCTGCCCTGACAGGCCTCCTCAAAGCAACCTGGCGCTGTCGATCCCTCGCCGCGTCGCCCGGACGACGGCGCCGTGATAGCGTTCCCCACCATGCCGGAAGCCCCCACCGTGGACCCCAACCTCGTCGGCCCCGTCCTCGTCGGCACGGACCTCGGCGAAACCGCTACCGCGGCGATCCGCTCCGCGCACGAGCTCGCCGCCGCCCGCGGGGTGGCGCTGATCGTGCTCCACGTCGTCCCCTTCGAGCCCGAGATCCACCCGCTGTTCCCCCACCAGCTGCAGCACAGCGTCGTCGATCGGGTCGGGCTCGAGCGCCGGATCGGCGAGGCGCTCGAGCAGCGCGTGGCCGAGGTCGTCGGCGACTCGACCGTGCCCGTGCGCGTCGCGGTCGCGTTCGGCGCCGTGCCCGCCGGCATCCTCCGCCACGCCGACGAGGCGGAGGCGGGGCTGGTCGTGATCGGCGCCGGCGAGAGCCGCCTCGGCGCCGTCGGCGCGCAGGTGGTGCGGTACGCGAGCACGCCCGTGCTCGTCGTCCGCGGGCCGGGCGGCGCGGGCGGCGTGCTGGGCGCGACCGATCTCTCCGATCCCGCGGTGCCCGCGGTGGAGGCGGCCGCGAGGGAAGCGCAGCGCCGAGGGGCGCCCCTCACCCTGCACCACCACCTCGAGCTCGGGTCGAGCCTCCTCGCCGGGCTCGGGCCGCTCGGGCCCCTTCCCTTCCTGCCCGACGCCGAGACGCGAGCGATGGTGCGCGCCGCCGTGATCGAGGTCCTCGAGGGGCTCCTCGGGCGGTTCGGGGTCGAGGGGGACTGCCGCGTGACCACGGAGGGCGACGCGGCGGACGCCATCGTGAGCGCGGCGCGCGAGCTCGACGCGGCGCTGGTCGTGGTGGGGACGCGCGGGCGCACGGGCCTGCGCCGGATCGCCCTCGGCAGCGTCGCCGAGTCGGTCGTCCGCGAGGCGCCCTGCTCGGTGCTGGCCGTGCGCCTGCAGGGGTGACTGGCGAGTGGCGGCAAGACCGCCGCGCGCCAATGCGCTACAAGTTCCCTGTGGTACGCCTTTCCCCCTGGGTCGCGGGTGCAGCGCTGTTCCTCGCGCTCGGCGCCTGCGCCGGCAAGGGGGGCGACGAGCAGGGTTCATCCACCCCCACCCCGCTCTGCATCAGCGAGATCCTGTACCACCCGGTCCTCGAGGAATCGTACGAGGAGACTCACGAGTTCGTCGAGGTCCATAACCCGACGGACGCCCCGGTGAGCCTCGCCGGCTACACCCTCGCCGGCGGGATCGACGCCTCCTTCCCCGACGCAGACCTCCCGCCCGGCGGCACCGTGGTGGTCGCCCGCGACCGCGCCGCGCTCCTCGCCGTGAGCGAGTACGCCCTCGATCCGTCGATCGTCTTCGGCGACGCCTCGCGGAGCCTCGCCAACAGCGGCGATCTGGTGATGCTGGTGCCCCCCCGGGGCGCCGCCGAGTCGGTGGCGTACGACGACGGGCCCCCCTGGCCCGTGGCCGCGGACGGCCTAGGCGCGAGCGAGGTTTGGTTGCCCGCCGACTGGCTACCGCTCGAGCGCCACCGGCACCGCGGCGTCTCGCTCGAGCGCGTGAGCTGCGCGCTGCCCGCGGACGATGCCGCGAGCTGGGTACCATCGCCGCTGGACGGCCCCAGCCCAGGCCGGCCCAACGCGGGGGCCGCCGCCGTCGCGCCGCCCATCGTGACCACCCTCGCGGTCGCCCCGACGCCGCTCACCGCCGCCAGCCCCCTCACCGTGACCGCCACTCTCTCCACCGCCAAGGGGTTGGGGGCGGTGACCCTCGAGCACTTCGTCGACGACGTCACCGTCACGGACGACCCCACGGAGTCGGTCGCCATGACGGCGAGCGGCAACGCGGTCTTCTCGGCGTCCATCCCGGCACGGGCGGCCGGCGCCGTCGTCCGCTACCGGATCCTGCTCGACGGCGCGCCGCTGTCACCGCGCCCGAGCGATCCTTTCCGGTGGCACGGGGCCTTCGTGGATCCCGGGCTCACGACGACCAGCCGCACCTACCACCTCTTCCTCTCCCCCGACGACTGGACCACGCTCTGGGACAACATCGCGGGCGGGCGCACGGCCGGCTGCGATCTCTCGCCCACCTGGGACGCGGAGGTGCCGGGCGTCTTTGCGCACGAGGGCCGCGTCCACGACGTGCAGCTGCGCTACCAGGGCAGCATGTTCAACCGCACCAGCGGCAACGAGCTCCGGGGCTTCTCGGCGCCCGGCCCCGCCCGGCCCGATCCGCCGCGCGCGCTCAGCTTCCGGGTCAAGTTCCCGCGCTACGCGCGCTTCGAAGGCGCCCGCAAGCTCACCCTCAACAAGCTCACCCAGGGCTGCCCGGGCTTCACCTCCGCGGTAGGCTACGAGCTGTTCCGTCGCGCCGGACTGCCGGGGCCGGCGTCGCGCTACGTCCGGGTAGAGGTCAACGGCGCCTTCTACCACTACGCGCAGGAGCTCAGCGCCATCGACGAAACCCTGATCGAGGACTGGCAGGAAGGCACCGACGAGCCCATCGGGCACCTCTTCAAGTCCGCCGGGTCCCTCGGCGAGGAGGGGCTGCTCGACTGGGGCGACGGCCGACTGTTGCCCGAGGCCTGCGGCTACACGAGCGTCGAGCGCTACGCCGCCGTCTACGAGCGCAAGACCTGGGACTGGGCGGGCCACGACGACCTCATCGCGCTCCTGGAGGGCCTGCATGCCGCGCGTGACCAGGACGACGCGGCGCTCCGCGAGTTCCTCGGCGCGCACTTCGACGTCGACCGATCGCTCACCTACCTCGCGATCATCAACTGGCTCGGGGCCTGGGACGACACCTTCCAGAACTACTACCTCTACCAGCGGCGGAGCGACGGCCGCTGGTGCTTCTTGCCCTGGGACCTCGATCTGACGGCGGGCGGCTACACCGAGGCCGATGCCTCCGTCTTCCTCGGCGAGGAGGGCGATCCGGACAACCGCGACGGGTACTGGAGCCGGTTCAAGGACTCCTTCCTGCGCGCCTACCGGACCGAGTACCTCGCGCGGCTTCGCGAGCTGAACGCAACGCTGCTCACCCCCACCACCATCGAGCCGCTCCTCGCGGCCACCCTGGCCGCGCTCGACCGCGACGAGGCCGAGAGCGCCCCGGCCGGCATCGACTGCGACATCGACGCCAAGCTCGCCGAGTACCGCGAGTACTCCGCCGAGCGAAACGCCTTCGTCGCCCAGGCCACCGAGTGAGCGCATCGAGCCCGGGGCTCGCGCGCTCGTCGGGCGCCGCCACCGCACGCTAGAGCTTGCGGCGACCGATCAGGATGCCACCCGAGTAGGTTTCGGCCATGATGGCCTTCTGCTCGGTGTTCTCGTAATAGGTCCAGGTGCCGGACTTCTTGCCCTTGACGTACTGACCGTCGCACTCGCGCACACCGTTCTCGTACCAGCGGCGCTCGGGACCCTGCAGCACGCCGTCGACGTACTCACGCTCGGCCTGCTTCTTGCCACTCTCGAAGTACGTGGTCCACAGGCCCGCCGCCTTGTCCTCCACGAACTGCCCGCGCTCGATGACCACCCCGCTCGGCGAGTAGGCGAGGTACGGGCCGTGCATCAGGTCACTGCGGTAGGTCCGCTCCGTCCGCTTCTTGCCCGCGGAATCGTACTCCACCGCGAGCCCATGCCGGCGGCCGAGCTCGTACTCGACGACAGCGACGCGAGTGCCACCGTCGTCGTACTGAGTGAAGGGCCCGCTCTCCTTGCCCTGGCGGTACTCGCCCTCGCGCTCCCGGGTGCCGTTGGCGCGGTAGATCACCCGGCGCCCCTCGAGCACGCCGCGGACGTAGCGCGCCTCCTCCCTCTTGGTCCCGTCCGGGTAGTACGAGAGGAACGTGCCGTCCCGCTTGCCCTGGTGAAAGAAGCTCTCCTCGGCCTTGTGCTCCGCGTCGTGCCAGGTGGTGCGAGGCCCGTGCAGGGTTCCGTCGGGCAGTTGGCACGCCACCTCCTTGCCCGCCGGTGGCGGCGTCCCCACGAGGCTCGTGCCCTCGGGGCAGGCCGGCTGACGCTCCCACCAATTGGGCGACTCGTCGAGCACGTCCACCGTCGGCGCCGGAGCGACGGCGTCGTCCGCGTTCTTCGCGGGCGACCGCCCGCCCCCTCCGCCGCAAGCCACCAGCCAGGCGGCGAGGACGACGAGCTGGCAACGCGACCCTTCGACCCAGATCCCAGACTTCCTCATGAAACCGATTATGCCCGAGTCGGCGAGGACGGGAAGCGCGCGGCACGCGTGCAGCACGACGGGAAGGTCATCCAGCCGCCGATGGCCGCGGTCCAGAGCTCGCCGAGCTCGGGGTAATGCTCGCGCAAACTCGCCTTCATAGCCGCGATCACGCGCGGGAGATCCTCGTTCTGCATGCCGACGGGGTTGGTGTTGGAGAACGGCAGACTGGTCGTGAGCACCGCCCCCCGCGGCCGCAGGAACAGCCCGAACCGGCCCGGATCCCGCGCCATGGCGGAGCCTGGCACCAGCGAGAAGGGGTGGATCCCGACGAAGTCGATCCGATCGCGGTGCTCCACCAAAAAATCGTGGGTCCGCCCGAGCCCGGCCTGCGTCTCGGTGGGGAAGCCCGCGATCACCATGACGCCAGTGCGGATCCCGTGGCGCCGGCAGCGCGCGAGCACCTCGGCCGCCACCTCGGGCCGGGTCGGCTTGCGCATGGCCTTGAGCGTCGCCGGGTCCGCGCTCTCCAGCCCGAAGCGCAGGCACCGGCAACCCGCGCGGGCGAGCGTCGCGACGACCTCCTCGGTGAACCCCGGATCGAGCAGCACCTCGGCGGCCCACTCGACCTCGAGCCCCGCCGCCAGGATGGCCCGGGCGAGCTCGCCGAGATCGCTCGGGTGGTAGGAGTCCACCGGCAGATCGAACCAGCTCGAGCCGGTCTCGGCCACGATGGCCGCGAGGTCGGCGACGGCCTGCACCGCCTCGCGCCTACGGTAGCGCGCGGCGGTCTGGCTCGAGATGTTGCAGTAGGCGCAGCGCCCCCAGTGGCACCCGCGGGTGAGCGGCAACCCCACCGCGTACCGCGGCACCAGGTAGCGATCGAGCTCGAGCCCCTGCCCGGTCCACATCGGCACCGGCAGCGCCCCCAGATCGGTGTGGCGCAGCGGGCGGGGCGAGGCCCGCTGGAAGGTCCCGTCGCGCGGCAGGAAGACGTTGGGCACCTCGTCGAGGCTGCCGCGCCCGCGGAGCACGGCGTCGAGCCAGGCGTCGAGCGCGTCCTCCCCGTCGTACAGGACGATGGCGTCCGCCGGCACCACGGAGGTGGGAAGGCGCGGCACGTCCCCGGCCACCGCGGTCAGGTAGCTCCCCCCGAGGACGAGGCGGAGCCCGGGCAGCTGCTCCCGGAGCAGGCGCACCAGGGTGAGCGCGGGGACGACCTGCGAGTGGTAGCTCACCGAGATCCCGACGGCGGCAACCGCCTCCGCGCGCAGGCGCGGCAGCACCTGCTCCGCGTAGTAGCCGAGGAAGGGGTTGGCGGCGCCGTCCACCAGCGCGGCGGCGAGCGAGTCGAAGTCGCGCCAGGCGCTCGGCACGTCGAAGTGACGGAAGTCGAGCTCGTAGCGGCCGCGCGCGGCCGCCGTGAGCAGCACCCCGGCGTCGCGCAGGACGCCGAAGGCCCACCCGAGCGAAGCGCTGTCCGCGACGGTGTCGAACCGCCGCAGGGCCGCCTTGGCGGCCTCGATCTCGGCCACGGCGCGATCGGCCGCGGCGAGCAGCGCCACGTCGGCGCCGTGCTCACGCACGAGGTGGCGGCAAACCTCGAGGTGGGACGCGGAGTGGAAGTGGTGGAACGCCTCGATCGAGACGTCCCACTGCTGCGCGTCCCACCCGCGCGCGCGCAGGAACGCGGTCAGCACGGAGGGGGCGGCAGCGGCCTGCCCCACGTTGGCGACGGGCGGTGAGATGAGCAGGAGGTCCACGGGCAGCCGCTATGGATCGGAGCTCGTCGACCCCGCCATCGGGCGGGCTCTACCCGCGCTACTTCTTGTCCTTGGGCACGACCTTGGCGGCCCTCGCCTGGTCGGCCTTGACCTTAGCCTGATCCTTGGCCTTGTCCTTCTGCTGCTGGCCCCGCTGCTTGTTCTTCGGTGACTTGTCGCCCATGACGCTCCTCCAGAATGAAGGTTGACCGCCCCCATCGTCGCCGGTCGTGAGGTGGAGGGCAAGATCGCGTCGAGGAGCGAGCGGCCCCTGGTTCAGCCCAGCCGCCCGTCGCGCCGCGCCTCGAGGCACTGGGAGAGACCGGGCTGGAAGGTCCGGCAGACGTTGGCGCGCACGGCGTGGATGGAGCAGTCGTTCGGCGCCCCGGGTAGACCGAGGTGGATGCAGGCCCCGTTCGGCCCGTTGGGGAACGCCCGCAGGCCGAAATGGCCGGGGATGAGCAGCTCGACCAGGTCGGTGCGGCCGATCTCGGTCCAGTAGCGGACGTCCGCCTCGTCCACGAGGATGGTCCCCTCGCGGCTGTGGCAGCAGGCTCCGCAGCGCTGGCACTCGCCGTCCCTCATGGCCGCGTCATAGCACCCGGACGGGCGGGCGGCCCCCCCGCGCCGCGCGGCTCGACGCGGCGATCCCTGCCCGTCCCGCTCGAAGCGCTCGGCGTCCGCGGCAGTGCGCTGGGCCGCCCCTGGCGCGGACCCGCTCGGATGGGGCAAGATCGCCGAGGCGCGTCGCTGCGCGCCCGGACCCGCTCCCCCGTCCCGCGTCCGCGGGCCAGCTCGAGCGGCGGGGCTCGCCATGCTCGGAGGCTCTCATGCACTGTCGCTCCCTGGCCCTGACCCTGGCGTTCCCCCTGCTGCTCGCGGCCTGCGGCGAGGACGACCTGGAAACCACCGCCGAGACGGGCGCGCTTGGCGGCGCGACGCCCACCGGGGGCGCGACGAGCGGGACCGGCGGGCTCGAGGCCGAGACGGGCGGCCTGCCCGGAACGGGCGGTGCCAGCGGGGGTTCGGCGACCGGCGGCCTGGCGAGCGGCGGCGCCCCGACCGGGGGCGCCCCGACCGGCGGCGCGACGCCCACTGGGGGAGCGGCGACCGGCGGCTCGGTCACGGGAGGCAGCCCGGGCACGGGCGGCGTGACCACGGGGGGACTGCCCGCTTCCGGCGGTGTGACCACCGGCGGCCTCGCTGACACCGGCGGGTCACCCGCCACTGGCGGCTGGGGGGGCTGGCCCACGACCGGCGGTCTCGCCGACGATGGCGGGTCGTCCTCTACCGGCGGCATGAGCTCCGGCGGCCTCGCCGAGACGGGCGGCGCCGAAACGGGCGGCGCCGAAACGGGCGGCGCCGAGACGGGCGGCGCGGGCGCCGGCGGCGCGAGCGAGGGCGGCGCCGGCGGCGCGGCCTCGGACTGCCCCGACGAAGGAAACGTCACCTACACGCTCGAGCGTGCGCCGAACCCGACGGCGGACGAGCAGAGTGCGTACGAGGCCATCACCGCCGCGATGGACCACGCGGTCGAGTACTACAACTGCTACACGAACATCGAAAAGGAGCTCTTCGTCTCCTACAACCCCGACGTGCCGACCGCCGACGGTAACGTCAACGGGTCCATCCGCTTCGGCTCGCGGGCGTCGATGCAGTTCGTGACCGCCGCCCACGAGATCGCCCACACGGTGGGGATCGCGTACTACGGCTTCGCCGACCTGGCACCCGACGACACCAAGATCTGGACTGGCCCCATCGCCGTCGCCAAGCTCCGCGAGATCACCGGCGATCCGAGCGCCGTGCTCTACGCGGACAACACCCACTTCTGGCCCTTCGGCCTCAACTACGAGACCGAGTACGAGAGCGAGGCGGATCTCATCAACCACTGCCTGATGGTGGTGGCGATCCGCGCCGATCTCGGACTGTGAGGCGCTTCCGACCGAGGCTCCCCCTCGGACCAGCCTACCCCCGGGCGCTCCTGACGCCCCCGCCCCCGGGAGGGAACTCAACGGCTACGACCCTCGGGCCGCTCGGCGCAAGCTCTCGAAGCTGACCTTGATGTCCAGCACCGGTGTCCCGTCAAAGGCATCGAGCCCCCGCACGACCAGCGTGGTGCCCCGCACGGCCAGCAGTTCCACTTCCGTGACGCCGATCGGCGTGAGTCGGTGGGGCGTTCGAGACGCGAAGGGCCCAACCTCCTTGCCGTCCCACCCCCGCGGGAACCGCGTCCTCACGGGAAGTGCCCGATCGAGATGCCACAAGATGACGAGCGCCGTTTCCTGCTCGAGCCCCAGCATGAAGCGCTCCATGCCGGGCAACAGCCGGATCTCCGAGATGTTGCCGTGATCCCGATCGTCCGCTCTCCGGTCCTCTCTGACGACGTGACCGATGGCTCTGATGACGATCGGCCTACTGTCTCCGTAAAGCGTCTCGATGGCTAGCGCCTCCCCATCCACTTCGACCGTCGACATCTCTTCCGGCACCTGGATCCTCACGCCCACGACTCTGCACGAGACGGCAACCTTGGCACCACACCGCCGGACACCTCTCGACCGACACCTTTGCCTCCCCGCGCCCCGTTCCGGAAGGGGGATCGATGGAGTGCGGGTCTTCGAGGTCGCGGCGGCTGACCGCTTGAGCACCGATCTGTCCCGCCGTGTCGGCGCCCTGGGAGACGCCCCGTTGCAGGGCGAAGGGCGTTTCCCAGGGCGCCTTGGGCGAGATCCGCTGCTCGCTCGGTGCTCCAGATCGTTGATCTGTCGCGGCAATCAACCTGATCGCTGCTCTAGGCGGTCGCTGACGCGATCGCGACTCCGGTCCTCACCTGCCGCTCGGCTCGTCCCACGGGGAGACGAAGCCGAAGCCGCTCCTTCCTCGGCGAAGATCGCGGCTTGACAGGGGTTGTTAGTTTTGGTAGATTCGTCTAACAGGTGACCGACGCGGAGCATCTGAGCAGCGCGCTCGAAGACTACCTGGAGACCATCTACGATCTGGTGCGAGACCAGAAGGTCGCGCGGGTGCGGGACATCGCCCGGGCGCGGGCGGTCCGTGCGGGGTCGGTGACGCCGGCGTTGCGGCGGCTGGCAGACCTTGGCCTCATCCGTTACGAGAAGCGCGAGTACATCGACTTGACGCCGCTAGGGCAGCGGGAGGCCCAGCGGGTCGTCTCACGGCACCAGGCGCTGACTCGCTTCTTCCAGAGAGTCCTGAGGGTTCCCGTGGAAGCGGCCGAGGCTGATGCCTGCGCCATGGAGCACGGCCTCTCTGCGGAAGCACTGGACCACCTCGTGCGCTTCATCGAGTTCGTTCACAACTGCCCCGAGGGAGGTCGGCTTCTCGACCTGTTTCATGCGTGCCTGCTCGTGCAGCAGAAGTCCGAGGCGTCCTGCCGGCGGTGCCCGCTGGGAACGGCGGGAAAGGCGGGAAAGGCGGGAAAGGACGAGGAGCACCGGTCCGTGCCCCTCGCGGAGCTCGCCGTGGGAGCGCGGGCGCGCGTGCGACGGATCGCGGCTGATGGGCCCATGCGCGATCGGTTGCTCGACGCTGGGCTGCTCCCCGGCGAGATCGTGGAGGTGGTGCGGATGGCCCCCGGAGGCAAGCGGCTCGACTTGCGGCGAGGGGGGTTTGAACTGCGGTTGACGGGGGACGAGGCGCAAGCGGTGCTCGTGGCGCCGCCGGAGATGGACCCATGACCGTCAGGCTCGTCGAGTGCCACCGGGGAGATCGCGTGCGGATCGTCCAGATCGATGCGGGTCGCGGCGCCGTCCTCAACCTCATCAACCTGGGACTGAACGTCAGCCACACCATCGAGCTGTTGCAGCGCTCGCCGCTCCGCGGCCCGCTCCTCGTCTCCCACCGCGGGACCGCGGTGGCCATTGGCTACCAGCTCGCCGAGAGAATCCTGGTCGAGAAGGACTGACGCATGCAACTGGTGCTCGTCGGCCAGCCGTACTCGGGCAAGAGCACCATCTTCAACGCCGTCGTCGGCTACAAGTCGCTCTCCACCAACGCCCCTGGTTCGTCGGTCGAGCACGCGCATGGCTCGGCGGAGCTGGACGGCGAGCAGCTCGACGTCATCGACCTGCCGGGGATCTACTCGTTGCAGGCGTCCGATGACGTCGACGATCCCGCGGTGGAGCACGTCCTCCAGGCGCCCGCCGGCACCGTCCTGGTCAACGTCATCGATGCCTCCGTGCTCGCCCGCAGCCTCGAGCTGACCCTGCAGCTCACCGAGCTGCGCCGCCCGATGGTGGTGGCGCTCAACATGAGCGACGAGGCACGACGCAAGGGGATGACGATCGACGCGCACGAGCTCGCCGTCGCGCTCGGCGTCCCGGTGCTCGAGACGACGGGACGAAGCGGCGAGGGGATCCTCGATCTGTTTCGCGCCGCGGTGCGCGCCGGGAGGGAGCGTGTCGTGCCCAGAGTGCTGCCGGGGCCGCCTCACGTCGAGCGGCTGCTCGCGCAGTTCACCGAACTGCTCCGGAACCGACCACTGCCGGGCGGGCTCGCTCCGCGCTTCATCGCCATCAAGCTGCTCGAGCGCGATGCCTGCATCCAACGGCGGCTCGCCCCCCACCTCGATCGGTCCGTTCAGGACGCGATCGAGGCCCGGCTCAACGAGTTCGAAGCGACCACCGAGCAACCCGCCGACTACGTGATGTCGGCGGTGCGCCATCACCTGGCCTTCGCGCTCTTCGAGTCGGTGGCGCGAATGAAGCCACCTCCGGGCCGTGACCTCGGTCGTCGTCTCGACCAGTTCCTCACCCACCCCGTCTCGGGCTACGCGGTCCTCGGCGCCGTGCTGACGACCATGTTCTTCTTCGTGTTCAAGGTCGGCAGCGCCATCGAGCCGGTGTTCCTCGACGCGTTCGAGCGGCTCGATCCGTGGCTCGCGGCGACCTTCCCGGCCGGATCCCTGGCATTTGCGATCGTTCACGGCGTCGTGGCCGGGTTTGGCGGCGGGATCGGGATCGTGGTGCCGTACTTGCTGCCGTTCTTCCTGGCGCTGGCGCTGCTGGAGGACACGGGCTACCTGCCACGGGTCGCGTTCCTGACCGACAATCTGATGCACCGCATCGGACTGCACGGCCTGTCGGTCGTCCCGATCCTCATGGGCTACGGGTGCTCAGTGCCCGGGGTCCTGGCCACCCGGATCCTAAAGAACCGTCGCGATCGGCTGATCACGGCGACGCTCACCACGCTGATCCCGTGCTCCGCGCGGATGACGATCATCTTCGGACTGATCGGGTTCTTCATCTCGATGCAAGCGGCGGTGTTCGTCTACGTCGCGAACCTCGGGCTCGTCGCCCTGGTCGGCTGGATCCTCTCCCGGCTGATGCCGGAGGAGAGCCCCGGGTTGATCATGGAGATGCCTCGGTACCACCGGCCTCGCGTCAAGCCGCTGCTACAGAAGACGTGGTTCCGACTCAAGGAGTTCGTGGTCATCGCCTGGCCGATCCTGATCGCCGGCAGCGTCGTGCTCGAGGTCTTCGACCACTACCAGTGGTCTGGACCGCTCAACCACTCTCTCACGCCCTACACCTCGACGCTCCTGGGCTTTCCCCCCGCGGTGGGCGTCACCCTGTTGTTCGGGATCCTGCGCAAGGAGCTGGCGCTGGTGCTGCTCTTCGCGGCGCTGGGCACCTCCGACGTCCCGTCGGTGATGACCACGTCTCAGATCTTCGGGTACACCTTCTTCGTTACCTTCTACGTCCCCTGCCTGGCGACCTTTGCCGCGCTGGCCAAGGAACTGGGCGCGAAGGCCGCGGTGGCGGTGACCTCTGGCACCCTGGTGATCGTGACGATATTGACGGTAGCGCTGCGCTTCGCCATGCAGATCGCGCTCGGGTAGCAGAAGAAGCCAGACGCGACCCAAGGGGCCAGCCGCACCTCGGGAAACCCGAGGCCCGCCCCCGCGCCGCGCTACGCCGGACGGCTCATCCGCCCGGCGCCACGATCTCACGCACGCTGCCGCGCCGATACCAGAGCCCGTCTTCGGCGACACCGTCGCTGCGGAAGTAGACCGTGATGTTGGGCTGCCCGCTCTCCGAGCCGGCGCGATCCGGCGCGCCGGTGAGCGCCATGGCCGGGTCGATGCCGCTCGCGCACGCGCTCGCCCCCGCCCCGAGCTCGCTACCGTCGTCGATGTACTCCAGCACCTTCTCCCAGGCTCCGCCGTCGGCGCCGTCGGACTCGTCAAACCACTGCTCGAGCTTCACGCTGCCGTCCGGCAGGTCGTAGACCACGAACTTCTGGCCGAACCACTGCTCGTAGGGCATCTCTCCCGACCAGAACGCCTGCTGGAGGACGGGCTCCGAGTCGGGGTGGTTCGTCTCCTTCTCGAAGTCGATGCGGCCGTCGTAGCGCATCCGGGCGCCGACGCCGCGCGTGTCGCACTTGTCCACGTCCTCGTCCCCGGTGGTGCCGTGGTTGGTGCGCGCGTAGGACACCATGCCGCCCCAGTTCGTGCCATCGTCGCCCAGACGGCGGAAGTACATGGTGATCTCGACATCGCGCCACTGATCCTCGAGCGCTGGGTCGTGCACGTACATCCGAGGCACGTTGCCCGAGATGCGCAGGGTCCCGTCGCCCGGCACGGCGAAGGTCGCGTCGCCGTGGTCGGCGTCGAACCAGGGATCGTCCGGATCCTGGTCGTCGAAGCTCCGCGCCCCCGCGTCCCAGCTCGAGGTCCACACCTTGCCTCCGGGCAAGGTCGGGTAGAGCATCGTGATCCCGAAGCGATCGAGCTCGCCCGCGGCGCCCGCGTTCCCACCGGTGCCGCCGGTTTCGGTGCCGCCGGTTTCGGTGCCGCCGGTTTCGGTGCCGCCGGTTTCGGTGCC
>CAYOLF010000111.1:0-19252 GCA_964404725.1 uncultured Polyangiaceae bacterium | reverse complement strand
GTCGCCCGCGGGGAGCCGCCCCGTCGTGCACTCCCAGGCGCTGTCGATGTACACGCACTCCGGCGCGGTGTCCGGGTTGCAGCCGGACTGGTAGCTGCCGGTCTTCCCGCCCGGGAAGCAAGGATCCCCGGCGTCGAAGAACGCGGTGCACTGGCCCAGCGCGCCCCGAGGTGAGCCGGTTTCGTCGAGGGTCGCCAGGTCGCAGAAGGAGCCGAGCTCGCACTCGGCGTCGTTCGTGCAGTCAGCACCGATGTTCAGGTCGGCCTGGCACACGCCGCCGGCGCAGCGGCGCTCAGCGACGCAGTCCACGTCGTCGTCGCAGCGGGCGGTGGCGGCGGCGCCGATGGAGCGACAGGCGTGCCAGCTTGCCGAGTCGGAGCCCACCGTCAGCGGCGCGCAGGTCAGCCCCTCGGGACACTCGACGTCGTAGAGGCAGGGGTAGCTCGCCTGGCAGTTCGCGACGCAGGTGAGCGAGGTCGGGTGGCAGCGCAACCCCTCGCGGCACTCGTCGTTCTCGTCGTTCGGCACCGGGCGGTCGGGGTTGTTGAAGGAGCAGTCGTCGCCGACGTCGCCCTTCGCGGTGCAGCGGCCGGCCGCGTTGCAGTAGTGTCCGAAGTCGCAGTCTCCGTTGGTGGTGCAGGGGTTGCCCGCGATGCCTCGGCGGACGCAGATGGGCACCGACTGCGGGTTGGACGGGTGCGAGCCGTCGAGGCAGGTGGAGCTAGCCGGACACTCGACGTCATTGCCGTCGCCCTCCGCGAGCGCCAGAGTGCAGGTGTCACCGACCTGGAGCCCCGGGTCGAAGAGGTTCACCAGCGAGCAGGGGCTCTCGCCGGGGAGCGTCGTCGCGGCGCACCAGGTGACGCCCGTCACCGGCGCGGTCGCGCAGCCGACGTCCTCCCAGGCGGCGATGCACTCGGCGATCCCGTCCGGATCCTCCACCACGCGGTCGAGGTTGACGGTGTACGCGAGCGTCCCGAGCAGCCCCGTCGCGGTGCCGGCCGGGAAGGGGTTGTTGTTCTCGTTCGAGTCGTGCAGCTGGTAGGTGAAGAACTCGATGCACTCCTCGACGCTGGTGCCGGCGGTGGCCAGCCGATAGGCGCGCTCGCCGTCGTCGCAGCAGCCGAACTCGTGGCCGCAGAGGGCCGCGACCAGATCGTCGATCCCCGCGGTCCCGGTGCCGCCGCCGGTGCCACCCGTCTCCGCGCCGCTGCCCGCGACGCCGCCGGTCTCCTCGGTGCCGCCGGTCTCTTCGAGGCCGCCCACGGGCACGGAGCCACCGGTCTGCACGACGCCGCCGGTTTCCTCGGCGCCGCCGTCGGTGCCGCCGGTCTGCACGACGCCGCCGGTTTGCTCAGCGCCGCCGTCGGTGCCGCCGGTCTGCACGACGCCGCCGGTCTGCCTGGCGCCGCCGGTTTCCTCGGCACCGCCCTCGGCACCGCCCTCGCCGCCGCCGTTCGCGCCCCCGGTCGTCGCGCTCGGCTTGGTGTCGTCGTCCTTGCCGCCGCAGGCGAGGGCTACCCCGCTAGCCAGCATCGCAATCATCAGCCCCGTCTGAAACCTTGGCATTCTCACCATCATGTCCTCGCTCCCGTTCGGTTGTACAAAGTAACGGTTCGACGCTGCACGCCGTGCATGCTCACCGCCGCCCGTCCGAAGCCGCCCCATGGTAGGGCAGGAACGTGGCTTCGTCGAAGCCTCCTTCGGGGGGCATGGCGATCGCCGCGGCCGCGGCGGGAGCGAAACCAGGGGAGGGAAGGAGCCCTCGGTCTCCGGGGCGGGCGGGCCGGTCTGGAGCCAACTAGCGGTATTTGATGCGGTAATCGCGCCGCCGCAGCTCGAACCAATCGGCCGAACCGATCGGCGCGAACCATAGCTGTCGCCGGCGGAGCACTCCGCTCGGATCCGCGACGGCCGGACCAAAAATGAGAGTGGATTCCAGGTTCGGATGGAATCTGGATGGGGGTTGGGGTCGCGGAGAGAACGCGCTATCGGAGTGACTCGTCTCGATCGATCGCTCGCGCGATGGGCAGCGAAGTCGAGGGGCCCCGTCGGGAGAAGATCCAGGAGCAGCAGCTAGGATCGTGGCGCGCTACGTGGTGGTGATCGATCGTGACCGGGACGACGCGCTCGTCGCCGGCTTCGGCGACGCGAGCCTGGCCGTGGCCTTCGCCATGGCCGAGAGCGCCCGGGGTCGTCGGTTCGGCGTCGTCGAGCCGCGGACGGGCGAGGTCGTCCTCGAGGGCCCCGGGGAGAACCCGAGCGTCGAGCCGCCGCGCGCGAGCCTGACGCGCCTCCACCTCGCGAGCGACGGGGACGAGGGTTGAGTGACGGGCAGGCGCGTCCCGCTCAGGGCGCGACACACTCGTCGCCGCGTTTGAAGCAGGTGCCGTGCACCCGGCACCCCTCGGAACGACGGCAGTCGGCGTCCGACCCGACCACGCAGCCTTTGCGGAGGAAGGACTCGTTGCCCCCCACCTGCTCCTTCTCGTAGGTGCAGCGGCCGACCTTGCGGCACGTCTTCGTTTTCTGGCAGTCGTCGCTGGAGACGAGGGCGCACTTGCCGTCCACGAGCTGGCAGTAGCCCTGCAGCGTACAGATCCTGGAGCGCTCGCAGTCGGCGGCGGAGGCGGTGACGCAGTGCTCACCCCGCGGCGTGCAGAGGGCGAGGTCCCGGCAGAGCGAGGAGCGCGCGCAGTCGTCCCCTCGCGGGAGGCACCGGCCGTCCACGGCGGTGCAGCGCCCCTCGCTCCGGCACTGCTCGGTCGGAGCGCAGTCGGCGTCGCTGGCCGCGACGCAGCGCCCGCCGACCGCCTTGCAGAGCCCCTGCTGCGGGCAGGCGGGGAGCTTGGCGCAGGTGGCGTCGGAGGCGACGCAGGCCCCCTCGACCAGCGAGCACTGCCCCTTCTCCGTGCAGGCGCGCGCGCGCGTGCAGTCGGCAGCCTCGGTGGCGATGCAGGCGCCCTTCGCGAGCGTGCACCGGCCGGACGCGGCGCAGTCGGCGCGGCAGCGGGCGGCGCCGTGCTCCTCGCAGGCGCCACCGAGGCCGAGCGCGCCGAGCGCGAGGGCGGCGGCGCCGCGGAGCCAGCCGAGGCCGCGACGAGGGGGTGCGTTGGGGGGGGCGTGGCCCACGGCCCGCACGGTAGCGGATCTCGGCGGGGGCCGCACCGGCTCGGGCCGCACCGGCTCGGGTGGCGCAGCTGCGGCGGCGCGTGGCGCGGCGCGCCGCCGTTGGCTACCTTGGGGGCGCCGCCCGGCTGGCGGCGGTACGGACGGATGGTGCGGCGAAGGATCGAGAGGCAGGGCAGGGGCTCGCGTGGGGCTGCGCGGCGCGCGCGCGCCGGCGGCGGGCTCCTCCTCGCCGCGCTGGGCGCCGTCGCGGTGCCGGTTTCCGAGGCGGTCGCCGAGGGCTGCCCGGCCGGCATGGTGAGCGTGCTGGGGCGGTTCTGCATCGATCGCTGGGAGGCCAGCGTCGACGTCGTGGACGCGCGCGGGAGGACCGTTCGGTCGCAGTCCCCTTACCAGTCGCCGGAGCCGGGGGCGGCCATCCGGGCGCGCTCGCGCGCCGCCGTGGTGCCGCAGGCCCACATCTCGCAGGTGGACGCCGCCGCCGCCTGCGCCGCCGCCGGCAAGCGCCTCTGCACGGACGCCGAGTGGGTGACGGCGTGCAAGGGACGCAGCCCGACCCGCTTCCCGTACGGCGACCAGCACGAGGCGGGGCGCTGCAACGACGCGGGGGTATCGCCGCTGCGGGCGCTGCACGGGCGGGACGACTCGTTGGCCACCTTCGGGTTCGAGGCGATGAACGATCCGCGCCTGAACCGGGTCCCGGGCAGCCTCGCGCGCACCGGCGCCTTCGCGCGCTGCCGCAACGCCTTTGGTCTCTACGACATGGTCGGCAACCTGCACGAGTGGACCGCCGCCTCGAACGGGACCTTTCGGGGCGGCTATTACCTCGACACGAGCCGCAACGGCGAGGGGTGCGACTACCAGACGACGGCGCACTCGACGCACTACCGCGACTACTCCATCGGGTTTCGTTGCTGCCGGTCCCTGCGCGGCGGCGCGACGGCCGCCGCGCCCGCCGCGCCCGCACGGACCGCGAGGGCGGCCCCGGTCGCGCCCGCCCCGGGGGAGCGCCGCTACGTCGTGGTCGCTGGCGACACGCTCAGCGGGATCGCCGGGCGGCACCGCGTCACCGTGGCGGCGCTCTGCGCCGCCAACGGGATCGACCGCGCCGCGCCGATCCAACCGGGCCAGGAGCTCCGCCTCCCGACCCCCCGCGGCGCGCCGCCGCGACCAGCCCCGTCCGGACAATGACGCTGGCGTCATTCGTGGGGCCGATTTGGTAGCTTTTCTGCTGGAAGCGGGGGCTTGGGGTGACTGACACGGCTGTCATGCTATGACCCCGGCCATGCGGGATCTCGTCCTCGGGATCGACGTGGGCGCCGAGAGCGTGAAGCTGGTCGCCATCCGGCGCGAGCGCGGGGCGTTCGAGCTTGCCCTGCGGCGCCGCGTCGAGCACCGCAAGGCGCCCCACGCGGCGCTGCGCGAGGCGTTCGACGGCGTGGACCTCGAGCGGGTGGCGAGCCTCGCCGTCACCGGACGGCTCGGCCGCAGCCTGCGGGCGCCGGTGGTGCCGACCAAGGCCGCGCTGCGCCGCGGCCTGCGCGCGCTCTACCCGCACCTCGACGCCGCCACCCTGATCGGCATCGGCGCTCACGGCTTCATGGTGCTCGAGGTCCGCCCCGGGGGTCGGGAGTGGTTCCAGCAGAACTCGCGCTGCTCGCAGGGCACTGGCAATTTCCTCTCCCAGCTCGTCGAGCGGTTCGGGTTGACGATCGAGGCGGCCTCCGAGCTCTGCGATCGCGAGGAGCGGCCGGCGCCGCTCTCGGGTCGGTGCCCCGTCATCCTCAAGACGGACATGACGCACCTGGCCAATCAGGGTGAGGCGCGGAGCCGCATCCTCGCGGGGCTGTACGACGCCGTGGCCGAGAACGTCGTGGCCCTGGTGCGGCCCCGGCTCGCGCCCCCGCGCGTCGTGCTGGTGGGCGGCGTCGTCCGGTCGGCGCGGATCCGTCGCACCATCGGGCGCTGGCTCGCGGAGCGGGGCATGGAGCTCGAGCCGGCCGGGCCGGACGACGAGCTGCTGGAGGCGGTCGGCGCCGCCACGCACGCGCTCGAGGCGGCGCCGGTGGCCGTCCCTCCCTCGGTCGACGCGCTCCTGACGACCGCCGCAGGGGCCGAGATCGAGCGCGTCCCGGCGCTCCAGGGCGCGCTCGCCCGGGTGCGGCGCCTGCCGCGCCCGGAGAGCGTGACGAGCTGGGACCTGCCGCGCGAGGTGCTCCTCGGGCTCGACATCGGCTCCACCGGGTCGAAGGCGGTCGCGATCGACGCTGGCAGCGGGGACGGGCTCTGGGAGGCGTACCTGCCCACCGAGGGCGCCCCCGTGCGGGCGGCGCAGCGCCTGCTCGCGCGGTGGGAAGCGGAGGTGGGCGCGCGCGCGGCGATCCGTGGCTTCGGCGTCACCGGGTCGGGGCGCGAGATCGTCGGCTCGCTGCTGCGCACCGCCTACGGCGACGGAGCCGTGTTCGTGCTGAACGAGATCGCCGCCCACGCGCGGGGCGCGGTGGTGTTCGATCCGGAGGTCGATACCATATTCGAGATCGGCGGGCAGGACGCCAAGTACATCCGCCTCGAGGACGGCCGCGTCACGGACGCCGCGATGAACGAGGCCTGCAGCGCCGGCACCGGCTCGTTCATCGCCGAGCAGGGCGCCCGGCTCGACGGGGGCGATCCCCGCGAGCTCGGCCGGCGGGCGCTCTGCGCCACCGAGGGCGTGTCGCTGGGGCAGCACTGCTCCGTCTTCATGGCCGAGGTGATCGACGAGGCGATCACCCAGGGCATCGACCGCGACGCCATCATCGCCGGGCTCTTCGACTCCGTCGTCCAGAACTACCTGAACCGGGTGAAGGGCACGCGGACGGTGGGGCGCCGCGTCTTCTGTCAGGGGATGCCCTTCAGCTCCGACGCGCTCGCGGCGGCGGTCGCCCGGCAGACGGGGGCGACGGTGGTGGTGCCGCCCAACCCCGGCACCATCGGTGCGCTGGGGATCGCCCTGCTGGCGCGCGACGAGGGGGTCGCGCGCCGGGGGACCGAGCCGCTCGCGCCGGCGCTGTTCCTGGCGGCCCGGCTCCGGGCGCGGGACACCTTTATCTGCCGCTCGACCCAGGGCTGCGGGGCGCCGGGCAACCGCTGCCGTATCGACCGCATCGTGACCGAGGTGGGCGGCGTCGAGCAACGCTTCCTCTGGGGCGGGAGCTGCTCCAAGTACGACCGCGGCGCGGCGCGGCGCCCGCTCCCCGACGGGATGCCCGACCCGTTCCGTGATCGCGAGCGCCTCGTGGACGTCGTGCTCGCGGGGCTGGCGCCCGCGCCCGGGCGGCCCCTGGTGGCGTTCAGCGACGAGTTCGTCCTCAAGGGCCACACGCCGCTCTTCGCCACCTTCTTCGCGGAGCTCGGGTTCCGCGTCGAGGTGGCGCGGCGGGCAGGGGGCGCCGTGCTTCGACGGGGGATCGAGGGGGGCCGACTGCCGTACTGCGCCCCGATGCAGCTCTTCCACGGGGTGGTGTTCGAGCTGGTGGAGCGGCACCCGGACGTCCTGTTCCTCCCCCTGGTGCGCTCGATCCCCCGGGTGGACGACGCCGACGCCGGCGAGCTCTGCCCCCTGGTGCTCGGCAGCCCCGACGTGGTCGGCGGCGTGCTGCCCCCCGATGGCCCCCGGGTCGTGCGCTCGGTGATCGATTTCGACGAGGGGGGCTACCACGGCGCGCGCTTCAGGGACGCGATGCGTGGCGTCGCCGGCGACCTCGGTGCCCCCGACGGGTGGGAGGCCGCGCTCGAGCGCGCGGTCGCCGTGCAGGAGGCGTTCGAACAGAGCTGCCTCGAGCTGGGCCGGGCTGCGCTCGAGCGGTGCGCCGCCGAGGGCGTGGTCCCGGTCGTCGTCCACGGCCGCCCGTACACGGTCTACAACGACGTGCTCAACTCGAATGTCCCGAGCCTGCTGCGCACCCTCGGCGCGGTGGCCATCCCGCTCGACTGTTTCCCGGTCGGCGCGGACGTGCCCGCCTTGCCCCGCCAGTACTGGGGGTACACGCAGCGCAACCTGCGCGCCGCCCACGCGGTGCGCCGGACCCCGGGGCTCTACTCGGTGTTCTGCAGCAACTACGCCTGCGGTCCGGACAGCTTCGGTCTGCATTTTTTCGCCTACGCCATGCAGGGCAAGCCGAGCGCCGTCATCGAGACCGACGGGCACTCCGGGGACGCGGGGACCAAGACCCGCCTCGAGGCGTTCCTCTACTGCGTCGATGGCGACCTCAGGAGCGGCGCGTCGCAGCAGGGCGCGATCGCGGACTTCTCCCGCGTCGATGCGCCGGGGATCGACTGGGCAGAGACCCGTCGGCGCGACGCGCGCGTGCTCCTGCCCCGCATGAGCGAGAACGCCGTGGTCGCCGCGGCGGCCCTGCGCGGCGAGGGGCTGCGCGCCGAGGCGCTGCCGCCGACCACGCGGGAGGACGTCCGCGTCGGGCGGCAGCACACCTCCGGCAAGGAGTGCGTTCCGATGATGATCACGCTGGGCGCGATGCTCAACCGCGTCCGGGAGCTGCCCGACCCGTCCGAGCGGGTGACCTTCTTCATGCCCACGGCGCGGGGGCCCTGCCGGTTCGGCGTCTACGGGTCGCTCCACAAGATCGCCCTCGAGCGACTGGGGCTCGGGGAGCGCGTCGCGCTCGTGTCGCCGGACGACACCGACTACTTCGCCGGGATGAGCACCGGGTTCTCCGCCAAGCTCTGGATCGGGTTCGTGGTGCACGACCTGCTCGAGGCCATGCTCCTGTTCGCCCGTCCCGTCGAGCGCGAGCGGGGCGCGGCCGACGCCGCGTTCGAGCGCCACGTCGCGGACCTGCTGTCGCTCATGGAGCGGCGCGGCGGGGGATCGCTGGCCGCGGCGCTGGTCGAGCTCGCGACGGGGATGTGGGGGACGCGCGCCCTGGTGCGGCGCGCCGCCGCCGAGTTCGCGGCGCTCGCCGATCTGGGGCGCGACGTGCCGAGCGTCGCCGTCGTCGGTGAGATCTACGTGCGCCTGGACCCGTTCGCGAACGACTTCCTGGTGCGAAAGCTGGAGGAGCGGGGGCTGCGCGTCCGGTTCGCCCCCTTCACCGAGTGGCTCGAGTACA
The DNA here is from genome assembly GCA_964404725.1 of uncultured Polyangiaceae bacterium. Taxonomy (GTDB): domain Bacteria; phylum Myxococcota_A; class Polyangia; order Polyangiales; family Polyangiaceae; genus JAFGBI01. The sequence continues at coordinate 11,015 of CAYOLF010000111.1, read as the reverse complement.
CGACGTTCCTCGGTGAGGAGCGCGTGGCCGGCGGCCGTCCCACCTCCGGGGACCACCCGCTGGGGACTCCGCTCAAGGGGCTGGTCCAGCGGGTGTCCGCCGGCGTGCTCCGCGCCGCCGCGGCGGAGCAGCTGGGTTGGGGGCCCCCCACGTCCGTCGAGCAGACGCTGGCGGCGGCCGGGCCCTTCGTGGATCCGCGTCTGGAAGGGGAGGCGGCGCTGACGCTCGGCGCCCCCCTGCACGAGCTCCGTGAGGGGCTCATCGAGGGGGTCGTCATCGTGGGGCCGCACGAGTGCCTCCCCTGCAAGGTCGCCGAGGCCCAGTACGGCAAGGTCGTGGAGGCGACCTCGTTCCCGTACCTCGGCGTCGCGGTGAACGGGGATCCGGTCGACGGCGAGCCGCTCGATCGCTTCGCCTACGACGTCCACGCGGCGCATGCGCGCCTCCGGGGGGGGGCTCGGGTGCCGAGCCGGCCCCGGTCGAGCGTCCTGCCCGTCCATAACCGTCCGGGCGCGTGTGAGGCCTCCCGGGTCGCGGGCGGGAGCTGCCCGCACGCGGTGGCGCCGACGGCGGAGTGACCCCCGGCGCCGGCGCCGGGCGCCGTTTTGCTGCAAAGCGGCGCCGATTCGGCGTAGGATCGCGCTGAAGTGGCGTTGGGAGCAGAAGGATCCAGGTCGCGCTCTGCCGCCGACCGGCGGCTGGGGCGCTACGAGCTCGTCGTCGAGGCGGGCGAAACCGCCATCGGGACGGTCTTCGTCGGGCGCATTGCCCTGGGGGCGGATCGCGGCCGTCCAGTGCTGGTGCGTCGCGTCGAGAAGGGTGCCGACCACGACGATGGGACCTTGCAGGCGCTGCGTGAGGCCGCCAACGAGGTCCTCGCGGTCCGGCACCCGCGCGTCTTGCCGGGCCTCGAGGCTCGCCTGGGCACGAGCCTGGTCATCGCCACGGGATACGCGGAGGGGGAGCTCCTGCGCGGGCTCATCGAGGCGGCCCGGGCGCGCGCGGCCGCGATCTCGCCGGCGGTCGCGACCCGGCTGATCGCCGACCTGGTGACCACGCTGGCCAGCGTTCGCGACGTCCTGGCCGAGGTGGGCCTGGACCGCCCGCTCGCCGGGCTCTGCCCGGACTGCGTGCTCGTCGATCCCCAAGCGCGCTGCCACCTGGCCGATCTCGGGCTCGCGACGCTCCAACGACCGCCGCGGCAAGCGGAGCTGATGGCGTACCGGGCTCCGGAGCAGCTCGGGCCGCCGGGGGACGCGGACGAGCGCTCCGTGGTCTTCAGCGCCGCTGTCATCTGGTGGGAGCTCCTGGCCAACCAGAGCCTGTTCGGCGGCGGCAGTCAGGCGGCCGTCTGGCAGCGCGTGAGGCAGGCGGCCATCGTTCCCCCCGCGGCGGCGAGCCCCGCCGCGCGCGCCGTGCTCATGCGCGCCCTCGGGCGCGAACCGGCGCAGCGCTTCGCCACCCTGGACGACTTCGCGGCGGCGCTGTCCGGCCTCGAGGCGGACGCGAGCGCCACGGGCGCCGAGGCGGCCCGGACCGTGGACGAGCTCGCTGGTGCCGCCCTGCGGGCACGGAGGGCAGCGTTCGAGGGCGAGCCCGCCCCGGCGCCCGCTCCCACCGCATCGACCGCGCTCACGGCGCCTCCCGTCGTTGTCGACGCGCCGTCCTTGGCGCCGGCCGCAGAGCTCCCGCGACCGGCCTCGTTTCTGTCGCTGCGGCCCACGGAGGGGGTGCCGGACGAGGGCGACTGGGAGATCGGCGGAGTCGGCGCGTCGTCGCCCGGCCCGTCCAGGGACGTCTTGGTGCTGCCGAGCCCGCCACGGCCGGCGCCGGCCGCGGCCTCGCCGACGGGGGTCGCGCCGAGCGCGCCGCCGGTCGCTCCGCTGCCCACCATCGAGCCGCCCGCGACCGTGCGCGAGGGGGGGAAGAACCGACGTCAACGCCCGGTGCGTGGCGAGGCGCCCGCCGGGGAGCCGTCGTCGCGGCGTCGGGTGGCACCCGCGGCCGGCCGCGCGCCCCCTCCCGCGAGATCGCTCCCCGCTGCGACCCAGCGCGAGGCGCGGAGGCCAGCGGTGCCGGTGGGCGCGGCGCCGGTTTCACCTCGGACGGGCACCGCCGAGCTAGCGGGCCGCGCCCCACCCCGGCCGACGGGCTCCGTCTCGCCGCCGCGGCCAGGACGACGGGCTGCCGAAGAGCCGGGCGGTTCGGCGCCGGCGCCGGCCCTCGCCGCGGCCGATGAGGCGCGGACGGAGTCCGACGTCTCCCCCGATAGCCAACGCGACACGGTGGAGGTGGGCCTCGTCACCACGCTCGCGGGCGCGTCGACTCCGTCGGCAGCCCCGTCGCCCGAGCCAGCGGCGGCCTCCACCGAGTCGCCCCTGGCCTCGGAGTCGCTGGCGGGGCCGGTGCAGCGCCCGGGATCGAGCTCGCGTCCGCCGGAGCTGGAGCCGGAGCGAGCCGCCGCGGCCGCGACCCACGCAGAGAGCGCGGTGGGGCTCGAGCGGCTCGCCGCCTCGGTTCACGCGGAGGCGGAGGCCCCGGTGGATGGCGCGGCGGCGGGGGTCGCGGCGGCCGCCGTGGGGTCTGCGCGCGAGCCCGCGCGGCGGCGCTCGCTCTGGCCGTTGGTGCTGGTGGCGGGCGGGCTGAGTTTTGCGGTCGCCTTCGCCGTCGTGGCCTTGCTCCTGACGCGAGGCCGCGCCGTGCAGGTCGCGGCGGCGCCGCCCGAGGTGGTGTCGGCGCCCGCGGTCGAGGCGGCGGCGCTCGCGTCGGAGTCGGCGTTGCCCGCGCCGTCGATCGAGGCCCCGACCCCGTTGGAGCCCGTCGCTTCGCCGGAGCCGCCGGCCCCGTCCGCGGACGTGCCGGAGCCGGTGGAGTCGCCGGACCCGCCGCCCGCTGCCCCGCCGAGGGCCCGGCGCGGCGGCGCAACGGCGCGGTCTTCAGCCGCCGAGGCCGCGCCGCCGGAGCCGGAGCGCCCCGCGGAGGGGGACGGAGCGGCCGAGCCGCCGTCGGCGGTGACCGTCGAGGCGCCGCCGGCCCCTCCCGTCGCGCCCACGCCGGATCCCGGAGCGCCGTCACCGTACGATTGAGCCTCGTCGCTCGACGGCCGCGGCGACGCGGACTTCTGAGGCGCTGTCAGCTTCCGGCGGCGCTGCGCTGGGGAAGCCACGGCGCCGCCCACAGCAAGCCGGCCATCAGCAGGTAGCCCAAGGTCCACGCGGTCGCCTGGCCTGGCACCAGGGCCTGGATCGTGTCGGCGATCGTGTACGCATACGCGTGGACGAGCCCGACGCCGCTGAGCCCAGCGCCGGCCAGGGCCCACAGGGCGGCGCGTCGGAAGCGGCGCTCGATGATCTCCACCGTCGCTGCCGACCAGATCAGGGACGTGAGCAGCGCGCCCTGCTCGAGGGAGAAGACGCCCTCCGCGAACACGCCGGCCTCCGCGAGCCGGTCGACGATGGCGGGCGTGAACGGGGCTTCCACGGTCCCGAGGCCGGCGGCGCGGAGCCCCTGCTTCAGCATCATGGCTCCCCAGGCCGCGATCCCGGGCAAGAGGCCCACCGCCGCCGCGGGCGCATGCGCGGGGGGCGTTGCCTGGAAGGCCTGCGCCACCATCACGATCCCGATCCAGAGCACGATCGCCATGCCCGCCTCGATCGGCACGAAGTAGGCGACCAGGGCCGCGGCGCCCGACAGGCCGAGGACGGTGAAGAAGGCGGCGTTGAGGACCGAATAACCGATGCGGGCGCCCATCGCCTTCCACCCGGGGTGGCCGATGTAGATGGTGGTCGGGAACGGCGAGCCGAAGGCGGCGCCGAGGAGCGTGCCGACGCCGTTCGTGAGTAGGGAAGGGACGGTCGGGTAGTCGTCGCCGGCCGCGGCCGCGCTCTCGAGGTTCTGCACCGAGCCGAGGAGGTTGAAGAGCCCCATCGGCAGCGTGATCGCCAGGTACGCGCTCAGGTGACCCTCGACCAGGCCCCGGTAGAGGCTGCCGAGCACGGGCAGCGGCGCATGCAGGCCGAGGGTGCCGACCGCCCCGCGGAAGGCGCCCTGGTCCCAGTCGCGCAGCGGGGTCGCCCAGGCGAGCAGGGCACCGACGAGCACGGCCACGAGCCCGCCGGGGATCCCGCGCGGGAAGCGCACCCCGCCGAAGTAGGTGAGCAGGATGATGGCGAACGGCAGGAAGGCCACGACCGGGGCCGCGAAGGTCCGGAAGAGGAAGTCCGCGGCGATGAAGGTGACCGCGACCCCCGCGAGCGTGGAGAGCATCGCTGCGCGGGGCGCGAAGCGGCGGAGCGGTCCCACGGCCCAGGCGCCGGCAAGCTCGATGAGACCGGACCCGACGGCGGCGAGGATGCCCGCCCGGAGCCCGGCCTCCGCGGCGTCGGCGGCGGACTGCCCGGCGCCGAGCGCGGCATGCTTGACCGGGAGCATCACCAGGAGCACGAACGCGAAGACGCTGGGCGTGTTGATCCCGTAGGGCAGGGCGCAGACGTCGCGGCGCCCGCTGGCGAGGGCGAGGCGGCGCGCCTGCCAAGCGTAAAAGAGGTTTCCTACCACCAGCGAGACGCTGATCCCGGGCAGCACGCGGCCGTAGACGGCGCTCGGCGCGAGCCCGAGCACCTGCGTCATTAGGCCGATCACGACCAGCACCTGCACCAGGTTGTCGATGGCCAGCCCGAAGAAACCGTCGATATCGCCCCAGACGAGCCAGGGCGTGGCGCGTCCGGGCGCGGGGGCAGCGGGACCGCGAGCGTTCATGGCGCGGCCTCTATAACTGCCCCTCGCGGCGCGGTCACGGGTCGCCGCGGGCGCGGCCGGGGCCGCTTCAGGCGACGGCGCCTGGGGGCCAGCTCACCGCGGGCATCGGGAACGCCGGGCGGGCGAACAGGAACCCCTGCCCGAGCTGGGCGCCGACCTCGCGCAGGATCTCGTACTCCTCGCGGAGCTCGATGCCCTCCGCCACCACGGTGGCGTCCAGGTCCTGGCAGAGCCGCACCACCCCGCTCACCAGGCGCTGCTGCCGCTCGCTGCGGTGGATCCCGGCGATGAGCTCCCGGTCGAGCTTCACCACCCGCGGCTCGAGATCGGCGATGCTCTTCAGGTTGGAGTAGCCCGCGCCCAGGTCGTCCACGACGAGGTGGACGTCGCCGCGGGCCCGGAGCTCCCGCAACACCTGGATGCACAGATCGAAGTGCTCGAGCGGGACCGACTCGGTGATCTCCAGGAACACGTCGTGGTCGTGCTCGAAGAGCGGATCGTCCGGGCGGACCAGCCAGGGCTGGCTCAGCTCGCCGGGGTGCACGTTGAGGAAGATGGGCCTGCCGGCGCCCAGCGGCACCGCCACCTCACGCACCATGCGGCCGAGGCGGCCGACGCAGCCGGCGGCGTGCGCCCGGGCGAAGAGCTCCGGCGCCGTCGCGTACCGGCAGCGGAGCAGCGCCTCGTGGGCGAACAGGCGCCCCGTGTTCAGATCGACGATGGGCTGGAAGACGACGTGCAGGTCCGCGGGATCGACGAGGTCCTTGATCGCGAAGAACGAGTCACGCCGGGTGTCGCGCGGGCTGCGGACGGTGGGGGGGGCCTGGTCCGAGCCCTGCGGCGCCCGCGCGCTCGGCGCCTCGCTCAGGCGATTCGCCGTCCGGGAGCGCGAGCTCCGGGAGTTGCCGCTCGGCGGCGATTCGGGGCGACCTGAGCGCGACTTCACGGCAACGTCATCGCACGGCTGGGGAGGGCGGGATAAATTCCCGGAGCTCTCCGGGGCGCGACCGCTGCTTCGATCGCACCGTGCCCGTCTGGCGGCAACACCCCGAGGGGTGATCGACGCGACGGATCCCGGCTGCCCCAGCGGCGCACGGCGCGGGGTCGGTGGCCTGGCGAATTCCGTCAGGTAGGGGTCGCCGCGAGCTTCTCCCGGGCGAGCTGCGCACAGGCCGACGTCGGGTAGACCGTGACGAGGTCATCGAGGGTGGCGCGCGCGAGATCCAGGCGCATTTCTCGTTGCTGCAGGCCCGCCGCCTCCCAGAGGGCGCGCGGGACCTCGTCGCTGTCCGGGTGCAAGAGCAGGAGTTGGCGCAGCGCGTCGAAGGCGCACCCGAGTTCGTTCTGCGTGGCGGCCGCGCGCGCGACCCGGGCGAGCGCTCCGTCGCCCAGCACCAGCTCCGGGCAGAGCCCGGTGAGCTCGCGGTGGAGCGCCACCGCGCGGTGAGGCTCCGCGACGGCGAGCTCGAGGAGCGCCCGGGAGGCCACGGGCGCGGCCGCGCGGGCGTCGCCCGTCTCGGTCAGGAGGCGCGCCAGGGCGATCCGTGCCTCGAGGTGATCGCGGCGGGCCAGCAGGCCCTCGAGCAGGGCACGCGCCTCGGCGCGCGCGCCGCTCGCCAGGTGATCGAGCGCCGCGAGGAAGGCGGGGTCCTCGGCGAACACCTCGGACTTCTTCTCCTGCGCCTCCCAGCGGCGCGCGTCCATGCCCGACGCGCGCAGCACGACCGCGAAGGCGGCCCCGTAGAGGAAGCCCCCGACGTGGGCGGAGCGGGCGATCATCGAGCCCCCGTCGAACAACGCGTTGACGACCTCCAGCGCGAACCAGATCGGGAGCGCGACGGCGGCGCGCGTCACGAAGGTGCCCACGTAGAGGAACTGTCGGAACGGGGGCAAGAGCCACCAGAAGTACCAGAGCGTGAGCCGCGCCCGCCCGTAGCAGACCACGAACGCGCCCATCGCCGCGGCCACGGCGCCGGAGGCGCCGACGAGCGGGATGGACGAGCCCGGATCGAGGGCGGCGAAGGAGATCGCGGAGACGACGGCGCCCCCGAGGTAGAACGGACCGAAGACCTCCCACCCCCAGCGATCCTCCAGGTTGAACGCCGTGAAGTAGAGCAGGAGGAGGTTCCCGGCGAGGTGGAACCACCCCGCGTGCACGAAGGCGCTCGTGAGCAGGGTCGGGTGGATACCGGAGCGAGGGACGTAGCCGGCGACCGCGATGGGGTCGGCCACCTCGATGCCCCGGAGCCGGTACCAGAAGGCCAGCGCCCCCCAGAGCTGGACCAGCACGCACAAGCCGACGGTGGCGACGGCGAACACCGGCACCCGAGACACCCGGGCGTCGTGACCGATCGGGAGGACGAGGGGGAAGAAGAGCAGGGGCGCCTCGCGCCCCTCAGCCTACCTCGCCGGCGCCGCGGGCGACATCGCGCCGCTTGGGGGCGCGGTCACCGGGGGCGACGGACGCAGCGGAAGCCGAGCCCTGGCACCCGGTAGCTTCGCACCGCGGCGGCGCGCCAGTCGATCTCCATGGCCGCCGAGCTCCGGTTCCAGCCGCCCCCCATCAGCACGAACGTGTAACACTCGCCGGCGAGCCGCGGGTGCGCGGCGGGGCGTGGGTCGGTGACGGATCCGGCCGGGAACGGGGCCGAGCAGTCCCGGGTCCACTCCCACACGTTGCCGCCGAGATCGTACAGGTCCCCGCTCGGCCACGCGCTCTTGCCGCTCGGGTGGTCGCCGACCGGGCTGGTGCCGCCGCCGTGGCAGCCGACGTTTCCAGCCGGATCGCTCCTTGGGGCGCCACCGGGGGTGAAGTCGGCGCGTCCGTTCTCGCAGGTGGGATCCTCGTTTCCCCAGGGATACCGGCGATCGTCGCCGTGGCCTGCGGCCCAGACCCACTCGGCTTCCGTGGGCAGATCCTTCCCCAGCGATCCGCAGAACGCGAGCGCGTCGTCGAGGGCCACCATGTTCACCGGGTGGCGGTCCCGGTCCGGCCAGCGGTAGTTGGCGTTGAGGTCGCCGAGGCGGGGCAGGGGGCAGCCGCGTCGTTCGACGCAGTCGCGGTACGCCTGCACCGTCACCTCGGTGGCGTCCATGCAGAACGGCTGCGTGAGCATCACGCGGTGGCGCTGGTCGTCCTCGCCGGGCTCGCCTCGCCCCAGCCAGAACCCGTCGGGTGGGGTCGCCGGGATGAAGACCTCGCCGACCGGGCAGGCCGGCATGCACCCGCCCCCCTCGGCGCGCTCGAGGCTGCTGCAAGGGAGCGCTCGACCGCCCGGCGGTGCGACGACGGCCTCCGCGCTGCTCGGGATCGACGCTGGCGGCGGGGCGGAGGCCGGGACCACGGGCTCGGAACGAGCGTCCGAGTGGGGCGCGGCGCCTGCGATCGAGTCACACCCTAGCGCACCGGCGGCGCCCATGGTGGCGAGGGCGATCAAGGCCGCGGGGGCCCGTGGGCGGAGCTCCACGTCGAGATCGTGTCAGACGAACGCCGCCGTGGCCAAGGTAGTGGGCCCCGCCGGGCGGCTCAGCCACCGCCGCCGCCGCCGCCGCCACCGCCCTTTTTACCCGCGGAGGCGGGGGGCTCCTGGCCGACGACCAGCTCCGTGTTGCCGAACACCACCTGCATCTTGCCCTCCTCCGTGGACAGCTTCACTTCGAGGCTCTTCGCACGGATGACCGTGGCGTCCTTGACGACGCCCGAGAGCTGGACCGTGTCGGCGTCGATCTCGCCGGCGATCTCGCCTTGGGAGACGAGGGCGCCGACCTTGGTGCGGCCGTGGACCGCGCCGGTGGTGCTCACGGTCAGCGACGGCGTCGCGACCTCTCCCTCGATGTGTCCGCGCACGACCACGGGACAAGACGAAACCATCGATCCCTTGAACTCCGTGCCTTCCTCGACCAGCGTTTGCTTCTGCCCCGCGGTCGCCTTTGCGTCGATCATCGGTCCTTCACCTCGTGGTTGGTGGCGTGATAAGCCGTTCTATCCCGCGCTGCCCGCTCGTTCATTTGGCCTTGAGGATCCGCATGCGAAGCCGGCAGCCCGGCTCGAACGCGAAGTGGGTGGGGGCGGCCCCCTGCTGGACGGTGCCCTCGACCGTGCCCGTCGCGCTGACGACGAGCTGCCGGGGTCCGACGATGCCGGGGCTGGCCTCCTCGACGAAGCGCCCGTGGATGGTGAGGTTGCCGGCGCCGGTGACGGTGCACTGCTCGAGCGCGCCGGCTTCCCCGACGACGAGGTGGGTGCCGTCGCCGAGGGCGATCGAGCAGCGCACGAAGCGGCTCTCGATCTCCACCGCGCTCTGGGCGCCGAACTCGAGCGCTGCGTTGCGGAGGACGTCGCCCTTGCCGAAGTAGCGACGTCCGGCGCCCTCCGCGGCCTCGAGGTGGCCGGCGACCGCGGCCAGCGCCGCGTCGCCGGTGGTGCGGCGGTGGCCGTCGGCGGCCGGGCTGGCGTCGACCCACTCGGCGACCGCGCCCGTCAACACCACCCCCGCGGCCTCCACGCCGGCCACCTTGGCGCCCGTGAGCGTGGCGCCGGAGAGGTTCGTCGCCGAGAGGTTGGCCTGGCGGAGGTCGGCGCCGTCGAGCCGCGCCTCGGTCAGGCTCGCGCCGGCCAGGTTGGCGCGGACCAGGACCGCGTTGGAGAGGCGTGCCTTCGGCGCGGTGACCTTGGAGAGGTCGGCGTCGGTGAGGTTGGCGCCGGTGAGGTCGGCCTCCTCAAGGTTGCCCGAGGTCAGCGAGGCCTGCGCCAGGTTGGCGCCGACCAGGTGGGCGCCGCCGAGGTACGCGCTCCCCAGCTCGGCGTGGGAGAGGTCCGCGTCGCGCAGGTGCGCGCCGCCCAGGTCCGCCGAGTCGAGGGTGGCGCCGACGAGGCGGGCGGCGGTGAGGTTGGCGCTGGTGAGCGTGGCACCCTCCAGGCTGGCGCGGTCCAGATCGGCCCCGGTGAGGTTGGCGCCCTCCAGGTTGGCGCCCTCCAGGTCCGCCTTGGCGAGCGTCGCGTCGCCGAGGTCGGCCCCCTTCAGGAACGCCTCGCCGAGGGTCGCGTTCTTGAGGTTGGCGTTGCGGAGCTTGGCGCCCTCGAGGTTGGCCCCGCCGAGATCCGCCCGGCTCAAATCGGCCTCGTCGAGCACCGCCTGAGAGAGGTCGATACCCCGCAGGTCCTCGCGCGCCAGCGACTGCTTCCCCTTGACCCTCGCCAGCACCTGTTCTCGCGTCAGTTGAGCCATCACGTCTCCTCACCGCGGTCGCTTCAGCGAGCCTTCACGGGGCCGGCCGGCGAAGGCGGCGGCTTGCCCGCCCCCTCCGCCAGGTACCCGTCGAGCGCCGTGACCTTCCCGTGGAACGGGAGCCGCTCGAGGCGCTCCACCAGCGTCACCTCGCCCAGCCGAGCGAGGAGCACGTCGATCTGCAGGACCACCTCGTTGCGCTCGCCGCGCAAGCGGCGCTTGTCGGCGGCGGCCCCGGGGGACCGTTCGCGCGAGGCGAGCTCGAAATCCTCGTTCAGCTCGGCGAGGCGGCGCCGGAGCTCGGCGAGCTGGGCGCGCTCGCGCGACCGCGCCGCGTCGGGCGTCAAATCGGCGATGTCCTCGCGGTACCGCGCGAACCGCTCGATGATCCGCGCGGCGACCTCGCGCGAGAGCCCCGTCGCCTCCGCGATGTCGTAGGGCTTGGCGACGTAGTACATCGAGAGGCTGGTCAGCCCGGCCGCGTAGAGCTTGTCCAGCGCGACCTTGCGCACCTCCGGCACCTGCTTCAGGAGGGACTGGACGATGATCGGCTCGCGGCGATCCCGCTCCTCGTCGAGGCCGAACGCCGCGGGCATCACGGCGACGAGGCCCGCGTAGCTCGCGGTCAGCAGTTCGCTCGCCTCGCCGCCGACGCGGGGCTCGTCCAGGGTGGCCGCGATCTCGAGGGCGGCGACGTAGGCTTCCAGGTGGGTCACGAGCTCGCCGAGCCCCATCCCGGCCGCGGACGTGCGCAGGGAGCGGACCGCCGGCAGGACGAGCTCCAGCCACTCCCGCGGGGGATCGCCGAGCCGGAGCTCGATCATGAAATCGCGGACGGGGCCCATGTGCGTCGCGGCGATGTCCGCGAAGAGCGCCTTCACCTCGCCGTAGTCCTCGGCCAACGCGGGCGTGGTGGCCGCGCCCGGCTGCTGGACGATGCGGTCGAACCCGTCGTCGATGTCGTCGAGCAGGTCGCCGAACGGCAGCGCGGAGGTCGACTCGCCCGCGGCCCCCGCCGCCTTGCCGCCG
>CAYOLF010000110.1:0-19310 GCA_964404725.1 uncultured Polyangiaceae bacterium | reverse complement strand
CGCCGGGCGTCTGGGACCTGTTCACCGGCACGGTCAACGGCCTGCCCATCGTCAACTACGTGCAGCCGGAGGGGAGTGACCTCTCCGAGGTCGAATTCGACGTCCTCGATTTCGTCGCCGACGCCCAGACGCGGGGCCTGAACCTGCCGGGGACCCACGTGAACTCGGTGGCCATCGGGTTCGAGATCTGGGAGGGCCCGGTCAACGGCGTCGAGACGCTAGACTTCTACGTCCACGTGGAATGACGAACTGAGCCGAGCGCGAAGCCCTGACCGCGGGCCTCACTCCACCCAGCCCTGCTCGATCCGCCGATAGCGTCGCTCCGTGACCAGATCGCCCGTGAGCTGACCCTTCGCCCGGGCCCGCGCCAGCACCGCCCAGGTCACCGTGGGGAGCTGACGGCTGCGCAGCAGGGGCTCCAAGCGCGCCTCGCCGGGCTCCGCGACGCCCGCGTCGTCGAGCGCCGCGCACGCGAGCCCGCGCAGCCCCTCGAGCTGCTTGTTCGCGGCGACGGCGCTGAGCTCGCGCCGCAGGTCGTCGCGGGCATGATCGCGGACGAGGTAGAGCGCGGCCCGTACCGCCGTGGGCGCGCGCAGCCCCGTCCCCCTCACCAGGTGCTCGAGCAGGGTCCGTACCGCCGGAGCCCGGGCGCCAGCGAGCCGAAACAGAAACGTCGGGTCGCGATCGTTGCTCGGCCGGTCACTCAAGCGCGCCACGAGCTCGACGCTCGGTCGCAATGCCGGCGGCTCCCCGTCCGCGAGGGCCCACGCGAGCAGGGCCCAGGCAATCCGCGAGCTCTCGGGGCCCGTCGCGGCGCGTTCCCGCGCCTCCTGGAGGGGGATCCCGTCGCCGGCGCGGACCGCGACCTCCGCAAAGACGAGCCAGCGCCCGAGGTGCCGCTCGGCGTCGCGCAGCACGCGCAGCGCGCCGGCGATGCTCGGCGGCAGGGCCACCGCCCCCCGTAGCGGCACGAACAGCTCCGCGCAGAGGGCCAGCCGGTGGCTCTCCTTGATCTTGGGCGCGACGGTCGCGATGTGAGCCCCGTCGGTCTCCCCACGCGCCATCCGCGCCACCTCGGCGGCGAAGGCGAGGTGCGGGTCGCGCCCGGCGGCGACCCGTGCCAGGGCGTGACGGAGCTGCGGCGCCGGGATCTCCGTGCACGCGGAGAGCGTCACCAGACCGCCAGCGTCCTCCAGGTCCAGCGCCCGCTCCAGGATGGCGCCGGCGCGTTCCGGATCCTGGGCGGTCACGGCACGGATCGACGCCGAGTAGAGCGGCCGGGCGAGGGTTCGGCGACGCACCAGCGTGTCCGCCGCCCCCGCCAGCGCCGCGAAGATCCGCGGCGACCACGGCGCCAGCTCGCAGAGGCACCCCGCGAGCTGCCCCTCGGCGGTCGGCCGACGTCGCAGTGCGGAGGCGACCTCACGCTCCGCCCGCGCCACTATCTCGGCGCCCACACCCTCCCCCATCCAGGCGCTCTGCGACATCGGAATCCAGGGAGCCGAGCTTACCACCTTTCGGGCCCGCGCCCCCCGCCGTTCGCGGCAGTTGACCCTCGACACCGCGCACACTAGCTTGGCTTTCGGAGACTTCCACGGTGGGGACCCTCGGCGTGCGTCCGCGAGGTCACCCGAACCCGGTCCCCGTACCGCTCGCCCGTCGAGCACGAACGTCGGAGAAAACCATGCGAAGCGCAGTCCTGGTCCTCGCCGTCGCCGGAATGGCCCTCACCCCCGCCCTGGCGGGCTGCAAGAAGAAGCAGCAGCAGCCGCCGCCGACCTACGGGCAGCCCGCCTACGGCCAGCCTACGGCGACCGCCTACGGCACACCCCCCCCGGCCGCCACGACTCCCCCACCGGCCGTGGCCCCCGCCGCGACCACGACCCTCTCCACCCCCGGCCCCGCGGCGCTGCCCTGCACCTCGGATGCCACCTGCCTGACGGCCAAGTGCCACCCCACCGTGCAGAAGTGCATCTTCCCCTGCGCGACCAACGACGACTGCATCGCCCCCAACATCTGCATCCAGGGCACCGGGGTCTGCGCTCCGAACCTCGGCGCTGCCGTCCCCGCGCAGTGAGCTGCCCCCCGGCGAGCGCCCGGGAATGGGGCGCCGCCGCCACCGACCACCGCCCGTGACGCCCCTCACCGACACCGAGTACGACACCCTCGCCGCGCCCGAGCTGCGCGCGCTGGCGGCCGCGCTCGATGCGCTGGAAGCCTCCCTGCCCGGGGACGGCTTCGAGGTGGAGCTCGCGGGCGACGTCCTCACCGTGGAGCTCTTCGACGGGACACGCTGCGTGGTAAACTCACACCGCGCTGCGCGCCAGATCTGGATGGCCGCGGAGCACCAGGCCTGGCACTTCGACTGGGATCCGACCGCGGGCGCCTGGGTCGCCCAGCGAACGGGCGACGAGCTGTGGGCGACGCTCCGGCGGCTGCTCGAGCGGCGCCTCGGCCGCCCGGCGTCGCTCACCCGGTCGGCGTGACCGCCTCCGCCGCGCCGCGCGCCTTCGCCCCCGACGAGCACATCGTCGTCGAGGGGCTTTCCAAGCGCTTCGGCGACTTCGTCGCGCTCACCGACATCGCGTTGACCATCCGCCGGGGGCACATCGCCGTCATCATCGGGGGCTCGGGGGCCGGCAAAAGCACGCTGGTCAAGCTCCTCATCGGCCTCGAGAAGCCCTCGACCGGCGCCATCTACGTCGACGGCGTGGACATCGTGCCCCTCGGTGACTCGCGGTTGAACCAGGTGCGCAAGAAGTTCGGCATGGTCTTCCAGTACTCGGCCCTGCTCGACTCGATGAACGTCCTGGACAACGTCGCCTTCCCGCTGCGCGAGCACACCCGGCTTCGCGAGCGGGAGATCCGGCGGCTGGTGCTGGAAAAGCTCTCGATTCTGGAGCTCGAGGGCACCGAGCGAAAGTTTCCGAGCGAGCTCTCCGGCGGCATGCGCAAGCGCGTGGCGCTGGCCCGGGCCCTCATGCTCGAGCCCGCGATCCTCATCTACGACGAGCCGACGAGCGGGCTCGATCCGCTCACCAGCCGCATGGTCGATCGCCTGATCGAGGACACTCGCGCCCGCTTCGGCATCACCAGCGTCGTCATCTCCCACGACATGGCGGGGGCGCTCCAGATCGCGGATCACATCTTCCTGCTCTCGCGCGGCGCCCTCGTGGCCCACGGGACGCCGGAGGCGCTGGTCCAGGGCGATCACGAGCTGGTGCGGCAGTTCGTCGAGGCGAGCGGCATCTCGAAGGAGCAGGCCCTGCACCGCGCGGAAAGCACCACCCTCGAGCCCCGGCGGTGACCCGATGCACCGGACTGGCCCCGACGCCCCCCGGCGCCCGCTCACCGTCCGGTAGGCCCCTGGCGAACGGGCCGAACCGCGGCCGCCCCGGTCCCGGACCGCGCTGGCGAGCGCCACATCGGGAGGACCGCCGCAAGGGGGCTTGACCCGTGCCGCGTGCCCTGTTCGCCTCGGGCCCCATGCGCCAAGTCCGCGACGACTGCGCCAGACCGCTCCCCACCTCGCTGGCGGTCCTGTCCCTCGGCATCTTCGCTGCGGTGGGCGCGGCCCTCGCGTTCGGCGCTTGGACGATCGCGCACTTCGCCGAGGTCCCCGCCTTCGTCACCGGCAACGTCCTCCAGCCCCAGCTCCGACGCGGGCTGCTGGTGGCGATGCTGAGCACCGGGGCCGCGACCGCGCTGCTCGGCACCCTGGTGTCGCGGCCGTGGCGGGCGCCTCGCTTCGCGGCGACCTGGCGCCATGCCCAGCGAGTGACCCCGCTCTTCGTTCTCGGGCTGCTCCCCTCGCTCCTCGCCCGGCAGGCCTGGACTCGGGAGCCGCTGACCTTCCTGGTCGCGGTCGGCGTGGTCGGGCTCCTGACGCTCGGCAGCCTCCGGACGGCGCTCGGGACCCTGCCCCCCTGGGTGTGGACCGACGGCTACCTCGCGGCGCGCCGTGACGGCGCGCGCTGGCGCCGCCTGGTCCCACTCGCCGCGGTGCTCGCAGCCGCCGCCTTTTACGCCGTCTTCTTCTCGCGCTTCACCATCGGCAACCACTACCACCTGCACACGCGCGTCTTTGACCTCGCGGTCGAGCACAACCTCCTCTGGCAGGCCGCCCACGGCGGCGCGCTGTTCCGGACCACGCCGTTCGGCGGCCCGATGAGCCACCTCGGCTGGCACCAGACCTATTTCTCCTACCTGCTCGCCCTCCCCTTCCGGCTCTGGCCCCACCCGGAGGCGATGCTCGCGTTCCAGTCGACCATCATCGGCTTCACGGCCCTCCCGCTCTACCTGCTCGCCCGGCGACGGCTCGGCGCCGGCGCCGCGGCCGTGCTGTCGGTGCTCTTCGTCTTCTACGCGCCGTCGCACGGCGCCAACCTCTACGACTTTCACTACCAGACTTGCTTCGGCTTCTTCGTCCTCTTCACGCTCTACGCCATCGAGGAGCGCCGCTGGATCGCGTCCGCCCTGCTGGTGCTGGTTACCCTGTCGATCCGCGAGGACGCCGGGATCCTCCTCGGCAGCGCTGGCCTCTACCTGGTGGCGCGCGGCGAGCGCCCCAAGGCCGGGCTCGCGATCATAGCGCTCAGCGCCCTGCACTTCTCCATCCTCAAGGTCCTCGTGATGCCACGGTTCCTGGAGGGGCAGCAGGCTTACGCCAATATCTACTCCGCCCTCGTGCCCCGGGGCCGACAGGGGTTCGGCCCCGTCCTCGAGACCATCGTCGGCAACCCCCTGTTCACGCTGGGCACGCTCCTGTCCCAGCGCAAGCTCGTCTACGCCCTCTCCATCCTGGCCCCGCTCGCGTTCCTGCCGCTGCGGCGCCCGCTCGCGCTGCTCCTGATCGTCCCCGGGATCCTCTTCACCCTCCTCGCCAGCCACGAGCCCATGATCCTGCTGTCCTTCCAGTACACCATGGTGTGGGGTGGGATGGCGTTCGCGGCCGCCATGGTCGGCCTGGAGCGGGCGCTCCGCCACGGACACGGGAGCCTCCCGGGGCGCGCCGAGCTCGTCGCGTGGCTGGGCGCACTCAGCGTGTCCATGCTGCTCACTTCGCATCAGCAGGGGGTGATCTTCGACCAGCGCGACGCGCGGGGCGGCTTCCAGGCCATGCATTTCCGACACACGCCCCAGGATCACCGGCGACACGCCGATCTGTACGCGCTCATCGCGCAGATCCCCCCCGAGGCCGGCGTCCTCGGCACCAACTGGGTCGTCTCGCACGTGTCGGCGCGCGACAAAGCCTTCTGGATCCAGACCGAGGTGCCCTTCCTCGACTGCGAGTACCTGCTCTTCGAAACCACGCGCCTGCAGGAGCTCGAGCCGGCGCGGATCGGCGCGCTGCTGCGCAGCGGCAAGTTCGGCGTCGTGGAGCAGCGCGGGGATTTCGTCCTCGCCCGGCAGGGCCACGACCCGGCGATGAACGCCGAGGTCGTGCGGCGGCTGCGGTTGCCCTGAGCGGGACCCGTTCCGCCGACCCGCGTTGCCCCGCGCCCGACGCCACCTACTCCCGTCGCACCGCCAGCAGGAGCGTTTCGTCCCCGAGAGGCACCTCCTTGGCGTCGCCCGGCGCCGCGTCCAGCCGGAGCTCCGCGACCAGGCACTCCGCCCGCAGGTGCTCGGCGCCGTCGCGCGCGACTCGCACGACCCGCTCGCTCCCGCCGAGCGACAGCCGGATCCGATCGGTGTACTCGAGCCCGCGTTCCTTGCGCTCAGCCTGAACCCGGCTCGCGATCTCGCGCAAGATCCCCTCGTCGATCAGCGCCTCGGTGAGCGTCGTGTGCAGCACGACCACACCGACCTGCCCGGTCTCGGCGGCGAAGCCGGCGGCCGCCTCGGCACTCACCTCCACCTCGTCGGCGCTGATCGCCAGCGCCTCCCCGTCGATGGTCAGCGTTAGCTTGCCCGCGCGCGCGAGCTCGGCGTGCAGCCGGTCGCCATCGGCGGACTCCAGCGCCGCCTTCACCCGCTGCACCCGCGGGCCAAGCCGGGCGCCGAGGGCGCGGAAGTTGGGCTTGAGGCGGAAAGTCACCGCCCCGCCCTCGTGCCCGGGGTGCATGAAGCACACCTCATGCACGTTGAGCTCCTCCTCAATCGCCGCGCGGTAGGCCTCCAGCCGCCCCACGAGCGCCCCATCGTTGAACACGACGTCCGCGCGGGCGAGCGGCTGCCGCACCTTGAGCTTGTTCGCGGCGCGGACGCTCAGCCCCAGCGAGATCACGGCCCGAACCGCCGCCATCTCCTCGGCCAGTCCCCGGTCGAGCCGGGTCGGGTCGACCTCGGGGAAGTCGGCCAGGTGCACGCTCTCCTCGGCTCCCGCCACCCCGACCCCGCGCACCAGGTTCTGGTACATCTCCTCGGCGAAGAACGGCACGAAGGGCGCGATCAGGTGCGCCAGGGTGGTCAGCGTCTCGTAGAGCGTGGCGTAGGCGTCCAGCTTCTCGACCGGCATCGCCCCGTCGGCCCCCACCGGCGCCCAGAACCGCGCGCGGCTGCGCCGAACCCACCAGTTGCTCACGCCCTCCACCAGCTCCACCAGGCGGGCGGCCGCGTCGAACACCAGGTAGCCGTCGAGCGCGGTGCGCACCTGGCCGACGGCCAGGTTGAGCTCGGACAGCAGCCAACGATCGAGGACGCCGCGGGCCGCCACGCCCCGCGCCCGCGCCGTCAGGTCGGGCGTGAAGCCGTCGATGTTCGCGTAGATGACGAAGAAGGAGTAGACGTTGCGGAGCTTGACCAGGAAGTCCTTCTGCAGCGTCCTGACGTTCTTGAGGCTGTGCCGCGTGTTGGTCCACGGCGGCGAGGCCGCGTAGAAGAACCAGCGGAAGGCGTCGGCGCCGGGGGCCGGAGTGGCCTCGTCCTCCAGGACCAGGCGCTGCGACGGGGGCAGCGCCGGGACGTCCACGGGACGGGTCGCCACCCCACCGGGCGCCGCCTCTACGCCGAGGTCGGCGCGCACCGCCGCGGGCAGCGCCACCACGCGGCGCGGGAGCTTCTTGTGCGCCCGGACCACCAAGCTCACCGGCGTCGCCTCGGCGTCGGGTCGATAGACGGCCACCACGGCGCCCTCCACCAGATCCATCCCGTCGAGATCCTCGCGCCCGATCAGCGCCTCTCCCGGCGCCGCGGTCACGCCGGCGTCGTCGCCCAGCACGGCGAAGTCCATCCGCACCCGATCGAGGATGATGTCCGGGGGCGTGTAGTTGCCCTTGCTCTTCGACTCCTTCTTGCCGTCGCGGTCGCAGACGTGTCCCAGCACGATGCAGGACCGAAACGGGTGTGGGTTAGGGCGGACGGTCGACAGCCCCATCCGCGCTTGCGTCTCGGCGTCGAACACCAGCGACGACACCATGAGCAGGGAGTAGAACCAGCCGCGGGTCTGATCGATCGCCTCGCTGATGAAGTCGGCGGGGAACGCGCGGTCGAAGCGTTCGCGGGAGCCCTCGACGTGCGGGTAGCCCCACTGCGCGAACGGCATGCACCCCGAATCGAACCAGCAGTCGATAACCTCGGGGACGCGCCGCATCTCTCCCCCGCAGCGCGGGCAGGGCAGCGTCACCTGGTCGATCCAGGGCTTGTGCACCATCAGGTGGTCGTTAAGGCTCGGGTCGGCGGCCTTGGCGGCGTGCCAGTGGGCGAAGGCCTGCGGGTTGCGCGCCTCGAGGTCGGCCACGCTCCGCGGCGCCTCGGCGTGCTCGCAGCTGGCGCAGCGCCAGACGTTGAGCGGGGTACCCCAGTAGCGCTCGCGGCTCAGAGCCCAGTCGACGTTGTTGGCCAGGAAATCCCCGAAGCGCCCGTCCTTGATGTGCTCCGGCAGCCACTTCACCGCCTGGTTGTTGGTGATCGCGCGGTCGATCTCGGCGGTGGTGCGGATGAACCACGCCGGACGCGCCATCTGGATCAACGGATCGTCGTCCGCCCGCCAGCAGAAGGGGTAGTCGTGCCGGTAGAGCTCGTCGTGCACGAGGCGGCGCCGGCGGAAGATCTCGGTGGTAAGGTCCTTGTCACAGTCCTTCACCCAGCGCCCCGCGTAGGCGCCCATCCCGGCCTTGAAGGTGCCGTCCGGCTCGATCCCGCAGAGGAGCTCGACCCGCTCGGGCTCCCGGTAGCGGCGGAGCTGGCGCTGGTGGGCGCGGTTGTCGTCCTCGCCGAAGGCGGGGGCGATGTGCACGATCCCGGTGCCGGTGTCGAGCGTGACGAAGTCCTCCGCGATCACGCGCCACCACATGACCTCCTCGCCGCCCTCCTTGAGCGCGACGCGCGCGTCACCGAGCTGGGCGAAGTAGTGGTCGAAGGGCGGCTCGTAGCGCAGTCCGACGAGCTCCGAGCCCGACACCGTCTTCACCACCTCGAGCCGGCGCCCGAGCTTCTGCTCGAGGGCCGCGCGCAGCGAGCTGGCGAGGATCAGCGTCTCAACGTCTAGCGCGACCTCGCGCGGCGTCCGCGCGCCCTCGCCCTTGCCGCCCGCCGACTTGCCGGGCTTGCCGCCCTTCGGCGCGGCCGCCAGGGGCTCGCCGACGCGCACGAAGTCGTAGGTGGTGCCGGCGCGGACCGCCGCGTAGGTGTTGCTCGGCAGCGTCCAGGGCGTCGTCGTCCAGACCACCAGGCCGGTCGTCGGATCGTCGCGGAGCGGGAAGACCACGTACACGCTCGGGTCGTCGACCTCGCGGTAGCCGAGCCCGACCTCGGCGCTGGACAGAGCCGTGCCGCCCTGCGCCCACCACCAGACGACCTTGTGACCCTGGTAGAGCAGCCCCTTCTCGAAGAGCACCGACAGCGCCCACCAGACGCTCTCGACGTAGCTCCGGTGGTAGGTGACGTAGGCGTCGTCCAGGCTCACCCAGAACCCGATCCGCTCGGTGAGCCGCTCCCACTCGGCCGTGTAGCGGAAGACGCTCTCGATGCAGCGGGAGACGAACGGACGGACCCCGTACGCCTCGATCGCCGCCTTGCCGTGGATCTTGAGCTCCTTTTCGACCTCGACCTCGACGGGCAGGCCGTGCGTGTCCCAGCCGCCCTTGCGGAGCACGCGGCGACCGCACATCGCCTGGTAGCGGGGGAACAGGTCCTTGACGACGCGGGTGAGGACATGCCCGTTGTGGGGCAGCCCGTTGGCGGTCGGGGGCCCCTCGTAGAACACGAACGAATCCGCCTCCGGGGAACGATGAGCCAGGGACTGTTCGAAGATCCGGCGCTCGCGCCACAGCTCGAGGATCGCCCGCTCGTAGCGCGGGAAATCAAGGTCGACCGGGACGGGCTGAAAGGCGGGTCTGGGGGCGGACATGCGGGGCCCGCTATAGCACCTTCCCGCTGCGGACGCGGTCCCCCGGCGGGGCCGCCGGCCCCGCGTTCAGGGGCGCTCTGCACCGGGGTCAGCGCGCGCCCGCGGCCACCTGCGCCGCGATCTCGCGCGCCGCGTCCCGCACTCGCACGAAGCGGTAGCCGGCGTGCTTTAGCGCCTCCACGACCACGCTCAGGGCCTCCAGCTTGCGCTCGACGGGGACCCGGAGATCGAGCCGGCGCGGGACCAGATCGTCCAGACCGTCATCGGCGTCGAGCACGTCGATCCCGTGGAGCTCAAGGTTGATGAAAGGCTCGCCCACGACGTCCCGGGTGATGAGGCGCGCTCCCCAGGGCCCTGCCGTCACCAGCGCCGTGCCGATGAAGGGCAGCCGGGCCTTGCGCGTGACCTGAATCGGCAGCTCGACGAGCCCGTCCCCCCGCCGCCAATAGGGCCGCCCCAGCCGGTAGGGGCGGACGGGAGCGGCGAGGACGGCCGGACCGGTGAGGATCGACTGCGAGCGCCGCCCCCGCAGGCGGATCGAGCCGACCGCGGCGGCCTTGCCCAGGTAGTAGTGCGGGCAGGGAAAGACGGAGGAGTCGTACTCGACGCCCGCCTCGCCGAGGACCTCGACCAGTTCGTCGGAGAGGGTGTAGCCGGGCGCCCGGAAGCCCACCGGCCGGCTCCCGGTCGCCGCTTCGATCGCGTCGGCGCCGCCAACCACCTGGCGCCGCATCTCCTCACGACCGCGGCGCGTCAGATCGTAGAAATGATCCAGCGAGTGGTTGGCGATCTCGTGACCCGCGTCGGCGAGCCGGCGGAGCCGCGCTCCGTTTTCGGGCTGGCGCACGTCGGCGCCGACGGCGAAGAGCGTGAGCGGCAGGTGGTGAGCCCGCGCGAGGGCCTCGAACCGGGCCAGGCCGATCTCGTACACGGCATTGGCTGCGGACCGCTCCGGAGCGGGCCAGCCGTGGATGGCGTAGTAGATGGGGATCTCATCGAGATCGACCGAGAGCGCGCAGAGCATGGAAGGTCGGGGAGCCTAGTCCAGGGCGATCGGCCCGTCGAGCGCCCCGACCGCCGCGAGGAGCGGTCCGGGATCGTCCGAGTCGAGCGCCGCGCCGATCGCGGCCACGGCGTCCGCCCCCGCCGCCAGGCACGCGCCGGCCGTCGCTACGGTCACGCCCCCGAGCGCCACCAGCAGCGCCTCCCGACGCGACCCCGCGTCGAGCCGCGCCCGCGCCCGTCCCAGCGCCGCGATTCCCTGCGCGGGGTTGCCCTTGCGGGGCTCCAGCACCGGCGAGAGGACCACGGCGTCCGCGCCCGCGGCCATGGCCACCTCCGGGTCGTGGCACGCGCGCGAGATCCAGCCGTCCCCCCACAGCCGGCGCGCGTCCGGGGCGGAAACGCTCCGCTCGCCGAGGTGCAGGGCGTCTGCGTCGAGCAGGAGCGCGAGGTCGATGCGATCGTTCACCGCGAGCCACTGGCCGCGGGCGCGCGTGAGCTCGCGGAGGCGACGGCCGAGCTCGAGGCGCGCGGCCACGGAGAGCTCGCGATCCCGGAGCTGGACCATCACGCTCCCGGGCGCCGCACGCGCCGCGAGCGCTTCCACCCGGGCGAGCAGCCGCGGCGCCTCCACCCGGGCGGTGTCGGTGATGACGATCAGCCGCGGACGGATCGCCGACCGCGGTGTCGACGGCACCGCAGACCCGGTCACGGCGCCGCACCCGCCGAGGCCACGTCCTCCGCGCGACCCTGGGCGAGCTCCTCGCGCGCGTGCGGCGCGAAGCGGCTGTTCGGGTAGCGCTCGACCAGGTACTCGAGCGTCGCCCGGCGCGCCTCCGCGTTGCCCTCGGTCGCGAAGCGCTCCGCGAGCCCGTGCAGCGCCTCGTCCGGCGTCTCCTCGCGGCGCAGCTCCGGCTCCGAAGGCCGCTCGCACTGCAGCGGCGCCGCGAGCACGGCGAGCATCGCGGCGAGGAGTACGGCACGCACGCACGCAGGCTTACAGACCGGGCCGCGGTGGGCAAGCGCCGAGCCGCGCCACCCGCTGCTGCGCGGTCACGCCTAACGCGCGCAGCGCAGGCCGCGCGAGTCGAACCCGAGGTCCGGGGCCCAGGAGAAGCGATTGGCCGCGCGCAGGTTGCCCTGTTCGGAGTCGTTGGCGAAGCAGCCGCCGCGGAGCGCCCGATCCTGTTCGTCGAAGGTCGCGAGCGCTGCGCAGTCGACGCATTGTTCGGGGTAGTAGACCAGGGCGTCGAGGACCCACTCCCAGAGGCTCCCGGCGAGGTCCGAGTGCCCCCAGCGGGCGTCGCCGAGCGGGCTGCTGCCGATGGCGACGCGCGGCGTGCCGGTGGCCTCCTCGTAGCTCGCGTGCTCCGGGGTCGGCTCCTCCGCGCCCCACGGGTAGAGGCGGTTCTCGTCGCCCCCGGCGGCAGCGAACTCCCACTCCGCCTCGGTCGGGAGGCGCCCGCCGTCCCAGAGGCAGAACGCGAACCCCACGAACCAGTCGATACCGTTCATCGGCAAGAGGTCGGCCTCGCCCCACTGGTCGCGCCAGTTGCTGGCGACGATATCCAAGGTGACGCTGACGAGCAGCGCCTCCCGGTCTGCGGGCAGCGCCTCGTCCCACGTCGCGAGCCAGCCGCTCTCCGGGATCCGCGGGTGCTCGCCCTCGCCCGGCGCGGGGTGCCCCGCGCGCCGCCAAGCGTCGTAGTCGGCGACAAAATGGCGGAAGCGCCCCACGGTCACCTCGTACTGGTCGAGGTCGAAGGCGGACACCGTGGCGCGGTGCTCGGGGAGCTCGTCGCTCTCGCAGACGTCGCAGGTCGCGGCGTCCGACCCGGCCTCGCTCCGGCCCATCGGGAACGTCCCCCCGGGCACGGGGAGGACACCGCAACCGACCTCCTCCCCCCGGCAGCTCGGCCAGCCGCAGCGCTCTCGAACGCAGATCCCGCTGGCGCAGTCGGTTCCCACCCGGCAAGGCAGGCCGTCAGGACACCCCGGGCAGGTCGCCCCGCCGCAGTCCACGTCGGTTTCGTCGCCGCTCGTCAGCCCGTCGGCGCAGGAGCCGCCGACACCGCCGCTGCCGCCCACCCCACCGCTCCCACCGAGGGCGCCACCCTCGCCGCTCTCGCCACCCTCGCCGCTCTCGCCACCGGCGCCGTCGCGACCGGCCGTGCTCCCGCCCGCACCGCCGCGACCGGCCGTGCTCCCGCCCGCACCGTCTCGACCGCCCGTCCGCTCGGTTCCGCCGCCGAGGGACGCGCCCCCTCCGGCCTCGCCGGCTCGACCCCCGCCGGCGCCGCCGAGCCCCTCCGCCGGCTCCGTGCGCGGATCCTGACCCACCTGCCCCCCACAGGCCACCGCAACACCGAGCACCGAGCAGGCCAAGCCGAGCCGCACCGGGACATCCTACCCCGCTGCCACCGCTGCTGTCCGCAGCGCACGCGCGCCGCGCTCCCTCCCCGGGTACCCGGCCCTTGACGCCAGCGCGGGTTCGGGGCGAAAGAGGCCCCACGATGACCAAGGAACACCTCGAGGCTCTCCTCGCCACGGCCCGCGCCGAAAAGCACGACGACGGCTGGCACGAGCTAGCCACGGGGCGCCACCTGGCGCTCTACGCGGGCGTCGGCGGCGTGAGCCTGACGGTGAACCGCGTGACGGCGATTCGCCTCGATGGGCCGCTCCTCCACGCCCGCTCGCAGCGCGGCGAGGTCTTCGTCCTCTGCCTCACGGACGTCTTCGCCGGAGCCGTGGACGAGCCCGCGGAGCAGGGCCGGAAGGCGGGCTTCATTTGACCGCGGCCGGCGAGCGCTGCATCGCGGTCACCGTCGCGAGCGCGCTCTACGGCCTCCCCGTGGACGAGGTCCAAGAGGTGCTCGGGATGCGGCCGCTCACCCGCGTCTTCCACGCCCCCGAGGCGATCGCCGGGGTCACCAACCTCCGCGGCGACGTCCTCCCCGTCCTCGACCTCGGCCTGCTGCTCGGCGGGCCACCGCGGATTGAGGGCGCCGGCGACGCGCGCATCGTGGTGGTCCGCGAGCGCTCCGGCGCGCGCCGCCGTGCTGGCCTCTGCGTCGCCGCGCTGCGCGGACTGCGCGTGTACCCGGCGCCAGGCCTCGACCCGGTGCCGTTCACGCTCTCGGAGGCCGCGCGCGCCTTCGTCCAAGGGATCATCCCGAGCCCCCCGCCCTGCGCGGTCTTGAGCGTGACGGCCCTGCTCGACGCCCCGACGATCGCGCCGATGGCCTCCGCCGAGCCGCGTGCGTGAGCACGCCGGCTCCGGCTCCAGCGGCGTCAGCCCAGCCCGGCCCGCTCGACGCGGCCGTCCACCAGGCGATAGCGCTCCCCGGTCACTGAACAGCGCGCACGACCCTCGGCGTCGAAGGCGAGCCGCTCACCCGCCTCGCTCACCCAGCCGACGACCCGCGCGGGGCTCCCCACCACCAGCGCGTGCGGGACCACGTCGCGGGTCACCACGGCCCCGGCGCCGACGAAGGCGCGCTCCCCCACGCAAATCCCGCAGAGCACGGTCGCGTTGGCACCGATGGTCGCCCCCCGCCGCACGACGGTGGTGAGGTACGGGCCCCGGTGCGGACTGGTGACGCGGGGGTTCCTCACGTTGGTGAACACGACGCCCGGGCCGACGAACACGTCGTCCTCGAGCGACACCCCCGCGAAGACGCTAACGTGGTTCTGCACCCGCACTCGGTCTCCGAGGTGGGCGTCGGTGGCCACGAAGCAGCCCTGCCCGAGGCTCACCCCGGCCCCAATCCTCGCCCCGCTCATCACGTGGCAGAAGCGCCAGATGCGCGTCCCGGGGCCGATCTCGACGGGCCGCTCGACGTCCGCCGTCGGGTGCGCGAAGACGCCGGGGAGCACCTCGACGAGCGTGCTTGGCGCGGCCGCTCCGGTCACGACTCCGCCGCGCTCCCGTCGCCCAGCAGCCGCGAGACGGCGAGCATCCCGCCCGCCATCAGGAGCACCCCCACCAGATCCGCAACGAGATCCCCGAGCTCCGGCGTCCGATCCGGCGTGAACGCCTGCATCACCTCGAGGATCACCCCGATCCCCATCGCCACGGCGCCGCCAACCAGCAAGTGGAAGGGGAGCCCCCGGCGCGCAGCGAAGAACCGCACGGCCCTCGCCGCCAGCAGCGTCATCACCGCGAAGGCGACCAGGTGGACCGTCTTGTCGTCCAGCTCGGGCCCCGGCGAGGCCTCCTGGGGCGCGACCCCCATGACGAGCACGGCCGCCACGTAGGCCACCGCGGGCAGGACGTGAAGGAAGACACCGGTCATCCGCCCGGCGCCGGTATCGTCGTGGTCTGGCTGAGCCATGGGGTGGGGTGGTAGCGGCGCCTCAGCGCGAGGGCTCCCTCCCGGAGAGCGGCTCACCCGATGAGCCCGCCGAGCGGGCTCGAGGCGCTGGCGTGCAATCGCCGCGGCATCCGCCCGGCGCGAAACGCCCTGCGACCGGCGATCACCGCGTCCCGCATGGCCTCGGCCATCAGCACCGGCTCCTTCGCGTGGGCGATGGCTGTGTTCATCAGCACTCCGTCGCAGCCGAGCTCCATCGCCACCGCCGCGTCGCTAGCCGTGCCGACGCCGGCATCGACGATCACGGGCACCTTCGCCTGCTCGATGATGATCTGGAGGTTGTACGGGTTGCGGATGCCGAGGCCGGAGCCGATCGGCGCCGCCAGCGGCATCACCGCCGCGCAGCCGAGATCCTCGAGCTTCCGGCAGACGATGGGGTCGTCGATCGCGTAGGGGAGCACGGTGAAGCCCTCCTTGACGAGGATCTTCGCCGCCTCCAGGGTCTGCTCGTTGTCGGGGTAGAGGGTCTTCGGGTCCCCGATCACCTCGAGCTTGACGAGGTCGGCGATCCCGAGCTCGCGCGCGAGCCGCAGGGTGCGTACCGCCTCCTCCGCGGTGAAGCAGCCGGCGGTGTTGGGCAGCACGGTGAAGCGCCCGCTGGTGACGAGCTCCATCATCGATCCACTGCCCCGATCCTGGAGATCGACCCGCCGCAGGGCCACCGTGACCACCTCCGCCCCGGACGCCTCGATCGCGGCGCGCGTCTCCGCCACGTCGCGGTATTTCCCGGTTCCCACGAAGAGGCGCGATCTGAACTCGTGCTTGCCGATCCGCAGGACGTCGTCTTCCGTCATGGTGCCGCGCTCGTACCCCTGCCGTCCGCGCGGAGCAACGTATCCGGCGACCCGCCCTGGTTCCGTGGCCATGGCCGCGCGGGGAATCGGCCCTGTCGGCAGGCCGGTGCTCGGGTCGGCTCCCCGCCCGAACCCCCTGGCCCGCGCCATGTTTCGCCGTGGGAAAACCGAGCGGCGCCTTGCCGCTGACCCGAGGCGGGGGCGATGATGGGCTCGCCGGGGCGCGAAGGACGCGGGAGCGACTCGGTGGCGAGGGAAGCCCGTTGAGGGAACAGGAGCCGACATCGGCGCTGCCGTCGCCGCAGCCGTGCGATCCCCTGCCCGAGCGACTCCGCGCGGGCGGCGACGCCCGGCTCGACACGGACTGGCGCGGCCCGCTCCTGCGCCTGATGCTGCGCGCGAGCGGGGCGGGCTGTCTCGTCGCGCCGTTGATCCCGTTCGCGGTCGCCGGGGTGTATCACGCGGAGTTCCTCGGCATCCAGGCGATCGGCGCGGCGCTGCTCGCCCTGTCCTACTCGCGCATCGCGAGCCACCGCGGGCTCCACGTCGGGTTCGTCGTGGCCCTCTCGGCGGCGACGTTGCTGGTGATGAAGCGGTTCGCCTGGACGCCCACCGTCGTCGCCGGCCTGTCCTGCGTCATCGTCTCCGTCGGGCTGCTCATCGGCCGCCGCTGGGTCCACGTCGTCCCCGTCGTCACGGCGCTTCTCCTGCTGCTCGGCGCGGCGGGCGTCCATGCCGGGCTCTTCTCCCAACCACTGACCGCGGAGGTCGATCCTCGGCTGGCGCTCCCTTGGATCCGCTTCGGCGCGGTCTACGCGGTGCTGACCGGGGCCTCGGTCTGGACGCTGCGGGAGGCGGTAAACGCTGCGTCGCGAGCGGAGGCGGGCGCGCAGGCGGCGCTCCGCGAAGTCCAGACGAGCCTAACCGCGCTGGCCAGCGCCAGCGAGCGGCGGCTCCGCGAGGAGCGCGCCCTGATCGACGCACAGAAGCTGCAGACCGTGGCCCAGCTCGGCGACGGCTTTGCGCATGTCGTCAACAACGCCCTGACGGTGGTGCGCTGCGCCTGCGAGGATCTGCGCCGTGACGCCGCCCCCGGCACCCGCGCGCAGGCCGCTCAGGCCATCCGCGAAGCCACCGCCGCCTGCGCGGCGAAGACGCGGGAGCTGCTCGCCCTGACCCGACCGCACGCGACGCCGAGCGAACCGCTCGATCTCCAGGAGGCCGTTCGCGACTGTCTCCCCCGGCTGCGGGGCCGCCTGCGCACCAACCTCCGCTGCCGCGACGAGCTCCGGCCAACCGGGGCGGTGGCCCTGTCGCCCTCCTGGGTGGAGCAGATGCTCTTGAACCTGGTGCTCAATGCGGAGCAGGCCATCCCAGCGAGCGGCACGATTGTCGTGTCCACCGGCCGCACCACGCTGGAGCGACCCTCTCGCACCACCGTCGATCGCCTCCCCGTCGGGCGCTACGCGTCCCTCACCGTGCGCGACGACGGGCCCGGGATGGCTCCCGACGTCGCCGCGCGCGCCTGCGACCCCTTCTTCACGACGCGCAGCCGCGCTGGACACGACGGGCTCGGCCTCACCCTGCTCCATCGCATGGTAAGGCACCTCGGCGGCTCCCTCGAGCTGAGCGGCGGCGGACCTGGCACCAGCGTTACCGTCCTCATCCCGGAGGGCGTGCCGGGCGGCAAGTCCCAGGTGCCCTCGAGCTCCCCAGATCCCGGCATCACCCCGACGCCGTCGCCCGCGGGGCCCGTCCCCGACCCGGGGGAGGCAGCGCGCTCGGCCGTGGTCGCGTCGGCCGCGCCCCGTCCCGGGCGCCCGTCGGGGAGCCCCCGAACGGGCGGCTCCCCCGCCACGAACAGCGATCATTCCACTCCCAGCCACCGGGAAGCGTCGACCGCGATGGCCCCCGGCGGCGACACGGAGGAGGACTGGCGGGTCAAGGCGCTCGCGAAGCTCCTGCGGTCGGCGACCATCGGCTGGGTCGTCGTCACGCTCGTCTTCGTCCCCTTCCCGCTCACGGGGCCGCTCACCGTCGCCAAGGGCGCGGCGATCCTCGCCTGCGTCGTGCTCGTCGTGGCCACGACCGCCCGGCGATGGTCGCACGCAGCACGCCTGGCGACGCTCCTCCTGCTCCCCCTGGTGGGGGGCGGCCTGGTGGTGATCACGAACTCGTACCTCTCGTCCACCGCGATCGGGCTGCTCTCCCTCGCGGCCTTCCTCGGCGCCATCTTCGGGAGCCGCGGGATCGCCGTGGCGTCCTTCGCGGGTGCGCTGCTCCCGTTCGTCCTGGGAAGCTGGCTCTGGTCGCACGGGATCGTCGCCCGCCCGCTCGACTCCTACTCCGGGGACGCCGCCTGGAACTGGTTGAGGATGGCCGCCGTGCTGCCCCCGGCCGTCACCGTCCTGGGGCTGATGGTGCTCGCCGTGTTCGACGTCGCCCAAGACCGGGTGGAGCGGCTGGTGTTGGCACGCGAGCGCCTGGAGGCGACGCGCCAGCAGCAACAGCACGAGACGGAGGCGCTGCTCCAGGTGGAGGCCGCCCGGGGCCGCACGGCCCGCTCCGAGGCGGTGGGGCGGCTCACCGGGACGGTCGCCCACGACCTCAACAACAGCCTGGTCGGCGTGCTGGGCTGGGCAGAGCTGCTCGCGGCGTCGAGCGCGACCGTGCGCCGGACCGAGGCGATCGAGGGCATCGAGCAGTCGGCGGCCTACGCCGAGGCCCTGGTGCAGCAGCTTCGCTGTCAGGTGGACGTCTCCCATCGCGGTCCGAGCCTGGACCTGGGCCGCGCGATCCCACGCAGCCGGCCGATGCTCGAGGCCGTCCTCGCGCGGCGCACCGCCGCCCCGCACGGGCTCGTGCTGTCGGTCGAGGAGGGCTGCCACGTCGCCATCGACGAGCAGTCCCTGCGCCGGCTCCTCATCAACCTGGTCACCAACGCCCGCGATGCCATGGGCGACCAACCCGGTCGCTGCTCGGTGACCGTACGCCGGACGGCGGCAGGGGCAGAGCTGTCGGTGGCCGACACCGGGCGAGGCATGAGCTCCGCGACGCGTGCCCAGGCCTTCGAGGCGTTCTTCACCACCAAGCCCCGGAAGAACACCGGGCTGGGGCTCCACTCGGTGGCCGAGATCGTGCGTGCCACGGACGGCACCATCGACGTGTCGAGCGAGCCTGGCCAGGGAGCGACGTTCACGATCGATTGGCCACTCGTCGCACCTGCCACCGTACCGCCGCCCCCGGTGCTCCCCGCGCCAAGCCCCGGCACCGCGGCGCGGATCCTGCTCGCCGAGGACGAACCCCTGGTCCGCCAGCTGCTCGCGCGGGGCTTGCGAATCGCGGGCTACGACGTCGTCGAGGCCGCGGACGGCGACGT
Source organism: uncultured Polyangiaceae bacterium (assembly GCA_964404725.1). GTDB lineage: Bacteria > Myxococcota_A > Polyangia > Polyangiales > Polyangiaceae > JAFGBI01. The sequence goes on along the minus strand of CAYOLF010000110.1, from coordinate 470 downwards.
CGCGACGAGCCTCCTCGGTTCGCACGGGCCGTTCGACGCGCTCTGTGTCGACGCGGTGATGCCCGGCCGCCCCACGCGGGAGCTGCTCGACGCCTTCGCCGCGGCCTTCCCCGCTCGCCCCTTGATCCTGATGTCCGGCTACCTCCCCGAGGATCTCTCGACGCACCTCGGCGACCGCACCGACGTGCTTCTCCTCCACAAGCCGTTCTCTCCCACGCAGCTCCTGCAGTCCCTCGGACAACCGCCGGACCGACCCTAGAGCAGCAATCAGGTTGATTGCTGCGAAGAATCAACGACCTAGGGACCCGCGTCCTCCGGGTCCCACCCAGCCACCGCTGGGTGGGTGAGGGCGTGGGGTACCGAACCGGGAGCAGATCTCGCCCCAGGCGCCGCTGAAGACGCACCCTCGCCCTGAGGGGGTGCGTCTTCAGCGGCGCTGTTGCCATTGGCAACCTGATCGGTGCTCCAGA
>CAYOLF010000109.1:0-19789 GCA_964404725.1 uncultured Polyangiaceae bacterium | reverse complement strand
GGGTCCTGGTCGGGGACCGCGCCGCGCTCGCCCGCGAGCCGCTCCACGGCCGCGGTGGGCACGTCCGTGAGCAGGTTGCCGAAGCGATCACGGACGATGACCGTGCCGTCGATGCGATCGGGTCGCACCAGGGCGCGCTCCCAGCTCGGCCCCGTGAGGGCCCTCTCGGGGCCCACCGCCGTTGGCCGGAGCGCGCCGCTGGCGAGCATGGCGGCCACGGGGGCAAGCAGGTCGCGGCCGTGGAAGGTGCGGCTGGGCTCGCCGAGCCCGCAGGCGACGCGGTCGATCGCGTGCACCGCGCCGAGCCCGTCGCGGGCCGCGAGCTCGCCGAGCAGGCCGTTGTCGGGGGCGACGAGCCACTGGCCCCGCGCCTCGGCGACGACGAGGGCGCGCGCGGTGCCGACGCCGGGATCGACCACCGCGACGTGCACCGTGCCCGCGGGGAACCCGGCGTAGCTGCGGGCGAGCCAGTACGCCCCCGCGCGCAGGTCCTGGGGCGGGATCTCGTGCGTCAGATCGACGATCCGCGCCGCGGGGAACCGCGCCAGGATCACGCCCTTGACCATCCCCACGAAGGGGTCGCGCTGCCCGAAGTCGGTGAGCAGGGTGACGATGCCGGACGGCGTGGTCACCGCGGGATCTCCACGGGGCGCCGCCCGGGGCCCCCGCCGTCCACCCCCGCGGCGGCGAAGCGGCCCGGGAGCGGCGCGCCGCAGCCGAGGCAGGCGCCGTCGCGCAAGCGGTAGCGGCCGAGCGCGTACCCGTCGCGCTCGATCACCGCCGCGCCGCAGGCTGCACAGCGGGTGGTCTGGCCGCCGGGGTCGCGGACGTTGCCCGTGTAAACGTGGCGGAGCCCCTCGCCGAGCGCGATTTGCCGGGCGCGCGCGCAGGTCGCGGCCGGCGTCCGGGGGACGTCGAGCAGCCGGTAGTCGGGGTGGAAGGCCGAGAAGTGCAGCGGCACGTCGGGACCGAGCTCCCGCGCGCACCAGGCGGACAGGCGCGCGATCTCGGCGTCCGCGTCGTTCTGACCGGGGATGAGTAGGGTCGTGACCTCGAGCCAGCAGCTCGTCTCTCGCGCCAGGTGGCGGAGCGTGTCGAGGACCGGGTCGAGCCGCCCCGCGCAGAAGCGCTCGTAGAACTCCGGGGTGATGGCCTTCAGATCGACGTTGGCCGCGTCCATCACCGCGAAGAGCTCGCGCCGGGCGGCGGGCGCGACGTAGCCGGCGGTGACGGCCACGGTCGCCACGCCACGCTCGTGGCAGGCCCGCGCGGCGTCGATGGCGAACTCGGCGAACACGACCGGATCGTTGTAGGTGAAGGCGACGCTTGGGCAGCGGGTGTCGAGCGCGAGCTGGGCCACCCGCTCGGGGGACACCGGCTCGGTGCGGGCGTCGACCGCGCGCGCCCGCGACGACTCCCAGTTCTGGCAGAACCGGCAGCCGAGATTGCAACCCGCGGTGCCGAAGCTCAGCACCGCCGAGCCCGGAAAGAAGTGGTAGAGCGGCTTCTTCTCGATCGGATCGACACAGAAGCCCGTCGCGCGGCCGTAGCTGGTGAGGACGACGTCGTCCCCCCGCCGCTCGCGCACGAAGCAGAACCCCCGCTGGCCGTCCCGCAGCCGGCAAGCCCGCGGGCAGAGCTCGCACTCGACGCGCCCGTCCGCGAGCGTTCGGTGCCATCGCCCGCGAACGACGCCGGGCGCGAGGAGGTCGGCGGTCGGCACCGGTCCAGGTTAGCGCCGGGGCCCCGCCCGCTCCAGCGCCCCTCCGTCGGCGCGGGCGGATGGCCCCCGTGCCCGCTGCGCTCACCCGCGCGGGAGCAGCAGCGCGCCGAGGTCGACCCCGGCCCCCCCGAGCGCCTCGCGCTGGTGCCGGCAGAGCTCCCGCACCCCGCGGAGCGCCAGATCCGTCATCGCGTCGAGCTCAGCGCGCGGGATCGCCTCGCCCTCGGCGGTGGCCTGGATCTCGACGACGTCGCCCGATTCGGTGGCGACCAGGTTCAGGTCGACCCGCGCCGTGCTGTCCTCGGAGTAATCGAGGTCGAGCAGCAGCCGTCCCCCGACGTGGCCGACGCTGACCGCCGCGATCGGCTCGCGCAAGACGGGGATCTCGAGCACGCGACGCTCGCGCAGGGTGAAGAGGGCCAGGGCGAGCGCGACCCAGCCCGCGGTGACCGAAGCGGTCCTGGTCCCTCCGTCCGCCTCGAAGACGTCGCAGTCGATGGCGACGGTGCGCTCGCCGAGCCGGTCGAGGTTCACCGCCGCGCGCAGCGCGCGGCCCACCAGGCGCTGGATTTCCCGGGCGCGGCCGCTGAGCGGGCGGTCGCGCCCGTCGCGGCTCTCGCGACGGTGCGGGTTGGCCCGCGGGTGCATCTGGTACTCCGCGGTGACCCAACCGCGACCTCGGCCACGCATGAACTCGGGGACCGTCTCCTCCACCGACGCGGTGGCCAGCACGACGGTGCCGCCGGCGCGGTAGAAGACGGAGCCCTCGGCGTTGCGGTGGAAGCCGGTCGTCACCTCGACGGGACGAAGTGCGTCCGCCGCGCGGTGACCGCTGCGTGTCGTTGCCATTCCGTCCGTTTACCACGGCGCGCCGAGGCGCGGGGCTTGCGGCGCACCCGGCGAGGGGCGATCGTGGCGCTGCCATGGGCCCGCCCGCGACGCCCCCGCCCCCGGCGCCCGGGACCGAGCCCGCCGGGGATGCGGTGCTGCGCGTGAACGAGATCTTCGCGAGCCTGCAGGGAGAGGGGCCATCCGCCGGGGAGCCGGCGGTGTTCCTCCGCCTCGCCGGCTGCAACCTCGCCTGCACCTGGTGCGACACGGCCTACGCCTGGGATTTTTCCCGCCACGATCCCGCCCGGGAGCGCCACCCGCTGCCCGTCGCCGCGGTGGCTCGGCGCCTCCTCGCCACGGGCGAGCACCGCCTGGTGATCACCGGCGGCGAGCCGCTCCTGCAACAGCTCGCGCTCGCCGACCTCCTCGCGGCGCTGCCGCCGGAGCTGCTCGTCGAGGTGGAGACGAACGGGACGCTGGCCCCGACGCCCCCGCTGCTCGCGCGGGCGACGCTGTGGGTCGTGTCGCCCAAGCTCGCGAACTCGAGCGTGCCGCCCGCCGCCCGCCGCCGCGACGGGGCGCTCCGCGCCTTCGCCGCCAACGAGCGCGCCTGGTGCAAGCTGGTCGTCGCGGGCGAGGCGGACCTCGACGAGGCGGACGCGCTGGTCGCCGCCGTCGCGTGGCCACGCGAGCGCGTGCTGCTCATGCCCGAGGCGAACGACCGTGAGACGCTCGCCGCGCGCTTGCCGTGGGTTTCGGCGGCGGCGCGAGCGCGACGGTACGGCGTCTCGACGCGCCTGCAGGTCGAGCGCTGGGGCGGAGCGCGCGGGCGGTGATGGCGCCGCGAGCACGAGCGTCACAGCAAGCGGCGCGCCTCCTCGCCCGCTTCTGCGCCGACGAAGCCGCGCCGCCCCTCGTCGTCGAGGGAGAGGCGCTCGCCCTGCTCCGCGCGCTACCGGGCGACTCGATCGACTGCGTGTTGACCAGTCCCCCGTACTGGGGCCATCGCACCTACGCGGGCGGTGGGCTCGGCCAGGAGCCGACGCCAGCGGCCTTCGTCGACGCGCTGGTGGCCCATGCCCACGAGATCCGGCGTGTGCTGGCGCCGACCGGGTCGTTCTGGCTGAACCTGGGCGACTCCTATCGCGCCAAATGCCTCGTCGGCGTCCCCTGGCGCACGGCGATTCGGCTGGTCGACGAGGTCGGCTTCGTGCTCAGAAACGAGATCGTCTGGCACAAGGTCAAGGGCGGCCCGGACACCGCGCGCGACAAGCTCCGGAACGTCCACGAGCAGGTCTTCCACTTCGTCCGGCGCGCCACGGGGTACCACTACGACGCCGACGCGATCCGCTCCCGGCCCCGCGCGGCGCGCGTCGAGGGCGGGGCCGTCGTGTCCGCGACCGGCGTGCGCGGCGTCCGGTACCGGCGCCAGCTCGAGCTCTCGACGGCGCTGTCCGCGGACGAGCGGCACCGCGCGCTCGCGGCGCTCGAGGCGACGCTCGCCGAGGTGCGCGCCGGGACGCTGGCGGACTTTCGCCTCATCCTGCGCGGCCAGCAGCGCCCCACGCACTCCGACTCGGCGCTGGTGTCGGGGCGCGCGCGCCAGCTCGCGCGCGATGGCTTCTACCTCTTGCGCTACCACCCCGACGGCGCCAAGCCCGGCGACGTCTGGGACATCCTGCCCGAGGGCTCACAGCGACGCACGGCGCATTTCGCGCCGTTTCCGGCCGACCTCTGCCGCATCCCGATCCTGGCCACGGCGCCACGGGGCGGGCTCGTGCTCGACCCGTTCTGCGGGACCGGCACCACGCTCGCCGTAGCGACGGAGCTCGGGCGCCGGGCCCTCGGCTTCGAGCTGGCGCCGAGCTACGCCGCGCTGGCGCGGCGCCGCCTCGCCGCGGTCACTGCACGTCCCCCCACACGGTGAGCGCGGCGGCGAGATCCGGGTCGATCGCGGCCGGCTCCCGGGGCGCGCTGCGACGGTCGGGGCGCGCCGCGGAGCGCTCGGCCAGGAAGGTCCAGCGCCAGAGCGCCTGCCCAACGAGGAACCGGGTGTCGAACAGATCGGTGGTGCAGGCAGGATCCACGTCGAGCTGACAGAGCAGCGGGGCCTTCCCCGGCACGCCCGTGAGCAGCCACGTGCCGACGCGGCTCGCGTAGCGGTTGCCCAGGGTCGCGACCAGCACGCGACCCGCCAGGGGCTCCTGGCGCGCCGCGAGCGCGAAGAGATCCTCCCCCTCCAGCGCGTCGGGCACCTCGAGTCGGAGGGCGCGCAGGGTCGTCACCGCGAGATCGGTCGTGGTAGCGAGAGCGGTCGCGTCGGTGCCGCCGCGGGCGCCCCCGGGGAACTTCACGATCAGCGGGGTCACCAGCCGCTCCTCGGCGAGGGGCGGGCTCGGGTCGTAGGGGACGCGAGGCGGATCGCCCTGCGCCACGTCGCCGGCGAAGACCACCAGCGTCTCGTCCCAGGCGCCCTCGCGCTTGAGCGCGTCGATCAGGCGCTGGATGGCGTCGTTCTGCTTGACGAGCGCCGCGTTTTCCAGGGCGCGGAGCCGCACCCACTCCTCGCTGGTGATCCGGCGCGCCGCGGCCTGACGGCGCGCCCGGATGTGGCCGAGGACGATCCCGCCCCGGCGCGCGTCGATGGCGCCGCCGTACTCCTCGGGAGGGAGCCGGGCGACCTCGTCGCGAGTCAGATCCCACGGGGGGTGCGCCCCGCGCAGGTGGACGACCACGAGCTGCTTCTCCCGGCGGGTGGTCTTCAGCCGCCGTTCGAGCCAGCGCGTGGCCTCGTCGAGCGGCTCCGTCGCCGCCACGTCGTGGACGGGCGAGTATGCCGCGAACCGATCCCAGCCCTGGTCGAAGCCGAAGGCGGCGAACGTCGTCGGCACCCCCGTGAAGAAGGCGGTCCGGCCGCCGATGGACTTCAGCGCCGCGCCCAGCGTCCGGGCGCCCGGCGGGAGGCGCGCGCTCCGGTCCTCGACGCGGTGCGAGCGCGGGTGAAGCCCCGTGAGCAGGGAGGCGACGACGCCCGCGGGGACCGTGGTCGGGGCGCGATAGTCGCTGAAGGTGACGCCGGTCCGCGCCAGCTCGCCGATGGCGGTGAGCCCGCCGATGGGGCCCCAGGGCGGGATCCGACGGCGATCCAACGACGAGGCGACGACGATCACCACCGTTCGCGCCTCCGGCACCCGCGCGTCCGCGCCCTGACGGCGCACCAGGCGAGGCTCGCCGAAGACGACCCTCCCGCCGCCCTCTGTCTGGAGCGCGCGCAGCTCGAGCCCGATCACGCGCCCGCTGAACCGAGCCAGGTCGATCTCGAGCGGGACCCACTGCGCCCCCTGTCCGCCGACGACGTGGCGCTGCTGCAGCGTGACCGGTCCCACCCCGTCCTCCAGCACCCGGATTTCTGCCGTCCCGCTGCCGTCGCCCCAGTAGCCGAGGGCCACCCGGAGCACCGCGTCCGCCGCCGCTCGCACCGGGCAGCGCACGCTGCCGGGGGCACGCAGCACGAGGGAACGGCGCGGCGTGCCATCGAGCTCGAAGTCCGTACGGAGGTCTTCCTGCGTCGGCGCCGCATACGTGGCGGAGCTCTCGTCACGGACGCCGACTCGGATCCAGTCCACGTCCGCGAAGAACGCGCGACCGCTCGGCGCCGGACCGGCGAACCTCAGTTGCAGGGTGTGGCGACCACGCGCCAGGTCCGGATTGGCGACGCCGAGCGAGGTGACCGAGGGCGCAGCGTCCTGGAGCCGGATCACGCCGACGGAACGGTCATCGACGCGGACGGTCACCGACCGCGCGGTCCCGCCACGCGCGCGGAGCCCCACCAGCAGGTCCCGCTCCACGGCGGCGTCGAGCCAGAACGTCAACTCGAGCGCGCGGCGGCGGATACGGGCGAAGGTGGCACCGGCCTGCTCGACCTCCTCGACGGTGGGGTCCGGCTCGAAGGTGAACCCGTTCAGTGAGTGGACGGACGGCGTCCCGAGATCGAGGGAGAGCCCACGATGGCGCACCTCGCAGGCGTCCAGGCGTTCGAGGAGGTCGACGGGCACCGCCGTCGGCTCGGCCGGGGCGGCGGGCGCCGGCGTCGTCGAAGCGGACGGCGCCGGCTCTACGGGCGCCGGTCGCTCCCGCCTGCAGCCCGCGGCGAGCGCCACGGCGAGGATGGCGACGACCGGCGCGCGCAGAGGCCACATGGCGAGCGCTGTAGGTCAGGGTCGCTCGCCCGGCAACCGCGGCCACGAGGCCCGCAGGGGCCGGGCCCGGCGCCGGTCGTCCCACGCCGTCATTGGCCAAAGCTCACGCGGAGTCGACGTCCCGCCGGGAGCTCGACCGCCTGCTGCCGGGAGCCGTCCTCCGTCCGGATCTCGATCCGTTGAGCGCCGGGAGCGAGCGGAACCCGCCGCGTCGGCCCGCGACCGACGAAGGTACCCCCCACGTAGATGGACTCGCGACCCGAGGTGACGATCTCGAGCAGGCCCTTGCCGTCCCCGACCACGAAGCCTGGGGGCAGTTCGAGCGCCTCGACCCGGGCCTCGGGCAACGGCGGCGCCGTCACGACCGCCGGCGGGGCCACGGCCGACGCCACCACGGGGGCGGCCGCGCTGCCAGCGGCCGCGGGGGCGTCCGCGACCCCGTCGCCCCGCGGCGAGAAGGCGAGCCGTACGAGGCCGAAGGAGAGGAGGGCCGTGGCGAGCGTGATGCCCGTCACCCGCAGCGCGCCGGTGAGGGACGCCGGGATGTGCTGCGACCAGCCCGGGGGCGGGGTGACCGACTCTTCTCCAGCGAACCGGCGCTCCTCCCCCACGCCGGGCGGGGTGACGGAGGTCGCGACCTCGGCGAGGTCCTGGCTCGGATCGGCGGCGAGGTCGCCGTCGAGCGCGGTTGCGGGAGCGGCCGGGCATTGCGCAGGCCCCCGCGCTCGCGGCGGGAACACGATCGGGCGCGCGGGCGGATCGCCCGCGGGCGCGGGCGCCGCGAGCGCGGGAGCTGGGAGGGGCTCGGCGGTCCGGCGACCGGGGAAGGCGATGCGCGCCTTGATGGCGAGCCCCCCGTCAACGCGGGCCGGCGCCGGGATCGGCTCCGGGCTCGGCGGCTCCACAGGTGCCTGGGCGGAGGCCACCCCGTCACCCCGCGACGTCGCGGGCTCGGGCCCGTCGACGGGCTCCGGCGCGCTTCCGACCTCGTCCCCAGCTCGCTCGGCCACGGGCTGCTCGTCCTCTTCGCCGGCTCGCTCCGGGCCGGGCGCGGCCGCGGCGAGCCGAGTGCCGCTCGGGGTCTGCTCCAAGACGCCGGCCGGTTCCGCGAGGACGGCCGCCGAAACCCGGTCGCACACCCCACCGGCTCGAAGCTCCGCCGCGCCGTCGGCGGGAGCGGGCTCCGGGGAGGCGGCCGCGACGTCGGGGAGCGCCGGGAGTCGGCTCTCGTCGCTCGCTGCGGCCGTGGCGCTCCCGACCTCTCCGTCGCCGAGCGCGACAATCGGCATCGCGGACGCGAGCGACTCGGCCGCCACCGGCTGAGCGGGCAGCGAGATCGCGGCCCCCGCGGGCTCCGGTGCCACGTCGGCCCCGTTCCCCGCCCCATCGATGGGGAGCGGAGCGGGCGAGAGCGCGAAGGTGAACATGGGGGAGGGAGTCGGCAGATCCGCCGCGGCCGGGACGGTCCGGACTGCGCCGGGCTCCGGCGCTCCGTTCAGCAGGTCCTCGCCATCGGCCCCGAGCACGGCCTGGATGGCGCCGCGCCGGGCCACGTCGGCGAGGACGTCGGCGACCACGCTGGGCGACAGGCCGGCCTCGGCGAGGATCGCGCTCGGGGCGACGCCGGCGCTCAGCCGCTCGATGGCGGTCCGCGCGTCCCGCGGTGAGGTGGCGAGGTAAGCGTTCACGCGCTCGAGGTCGATCACCACCCGCGCCACCCGCGCGAGCCGCTCCGGCGCGAGCGCCCGGAGCACGGCGCGCGCGCGCACGACGGGCGGTCCGATCAGCTCGGCGAGGGGCGCGTCGAGGTCGCAAGCGCAGGGCCCGCCGCCGGGGGTGACGACGAAGCGACCGGCAGCGGCGCCGAGCAGGCCCGCGAGCGCGGGCTCCCCGCGGTCGAAGCGCCCGTCCGGTGCCGTCCGGGCCACGCTGCGAACCCGACCCCGGCGCACCTCGACCTCGTACAGGTAGGCGGCGTCACGGAAGGCGACCCGCGCGTCCTCACCGCGCGCGCAGACCAGGTCCAGGACGAGCCGCGGGGTCAGACCGTCGAGGCGCCCGCGCACCTCCTGGCCCGCCTGCAGGCGGGCCTCGATGCGCGCCCGGGGACGCAGCACCTCTCGCACTCGCTCCAGCACGACGAGCTCCGTCGCCTCCTTCAGCAGGTACCCCTCCGCGTCGGCGCCGAGCTCGCGGGCCCGCTCCAGCAGGTCTTCCTTCCACGACAGCAGGATCACGGGCACGTCGCGCACGACGACGTCCCGCTTGAGCTCACGGGCGAGCGAAAACCCGTCGCGCCCCGGCATCAGGACGTCGGTGATCACCAGATCCGGGACGCTGCTCAGCACGAGCTCGAGCGCACGCTCTCCGTCGTGCGCCTCCAGGACCTGGACGCCCGCGCGTTGCAGCAGTCCGCTCAGGAACCAGACGACCGCCGGGTCGTCGTCGACGACCACCGCGCGCCGACGCGCGAGGGAAACCTCGAGGCTGCTCGCCTGACGGCGGCCGTGGGCCCCCGTCCGACGTTCGCCGCCGGCCCAGGGCGCGAGCAGGATCGCGCCCTCGGGTCCGGTCGCGCGGAACCGCACCACCCCGCCGGAGCGCATGGTGACGAGCTCGCGGATGCGCGCCACCGAACCCCAGACCGCGGACAGTACGTCGACGCCCTCACCGAGCGGTACCGTGAACGCCTCGCTGCCGGCCTCCGCCGCGCCGACGAGGCCACGGCGTACCTCCTCCGCGAGGCGGTCAGCCAGGGCATCGATGGTCACGGTGCCGAGCGGCGAGCTGCCCGCACGCGGCAGCGTCCGGTCGGCGAGGGCGGCGTGCACGGCGCGGGCGAGGGCGTCCGGGCTGGCCGGGCGCGGCAGGACGCGGGCGGCACCGAGCGCCGCGTAGGGGGCCGCCGCCTCCGGCGCGTCGAAGGTGCCGACCACCACGATCGCCGGCGTCTCCGGCAGACCCGCGCGAGTGAGCGCCTCCACGGCCTCGCGACACCCCCGCTGGTCGGCGTCGACCAGGACGACGTCCGGCGCGAGCGCGAGCGCGCGCTCGGGCAAGTCGTCGGCGCGGTCGACGGTCTGCACCTCGACGGCGTCACTCGCCTCCAGACCAGCCGCGAGCCCGCGCGAGCCGAGGACGAGCACGCAGACGGGGACGGCCGTACCAGAGGCGACGGGCTCACCGTCGCTGCCGGCGTTGCGGTCCTGCGCGACGACCTCCGTGAGCGCCGTCAGCGTCCGCTCCAGGTCCGCCAGGGCGGTGGGAGAGAGCGGCCCGCGGATGGCCGCGGCCTGCAGGCGCCCGGCTGCTGCCTCCAGGACGCGCGCGGACAGCTCCAGCCCCAACGAACGCGCGGAGGCAGCAGCCGCGTGCACCCGGCGCAGCACGTCGTCTCGACGCGCCCCGGAGCCCGGCTCTGCGGCCAGCTTGGTCAGCGCGCGGGTCAGGGCGTCGAGTCGGCGCGGGAGGCTGGCGACGAAGTCCCGGCGCAGCTCCTCCAGACCCCGGGTCGCGCTGGCAGTCGAGGCCAGTGACGTCATGATCACGGGGCCGTATCACAGGCCCACGAGGTGGCCGAGTTTTTGGGCCTTCAGTCGCCGGCTAGCGAATCGAGCGCGGCGCGCACCAGCGAGGCCACCTGGGCCGGGTCGGCCTCGTCGAGATCCCCGACCAGAACTGGCGCGTCGAGCAGGGGTATCCCGAGCACGGAGCAGGTTTCCTCCAGCACGACGCCCAAGGGGTCGTCGAGGCGGATGAGCGCGGCGCTCCCGGGCAGCGCGAGTGTCCAGAGGGGCGAGTAGGCCGGCACCGTGGGCAGCCCCACCAGGATCAGCTCGGCGCTCTCGCCGAGCTGCAGGGTGCCGAGCTCGTGTGGGATCGGCAGCGAGGGCGGCGCCTCCGACGGCGGCTGCGCGTCCGTGACGCGCCGGAGCGTGTGGGCGACGGTGGCGAGCCGGCGCGGGCTTCCGGCAAGCGCGATCCGCGCGGGCCCCGCGAACCCAGGCGGGGCCAGCCGTGCCGCTACGGCCGCCAGCACGGGCAGCTGCTCGGTCGGGGCGAGCGGGGCTCGAGCGGCGCCCCGCGGGAGCCGCCGCACCCGACCGTCCTCGAGCAACCGCTGCAGGGTCTCGAGCGCCGCGTGGTCGGAGAGCGTGACCTCGTCGAGCAGCTCGTCGACGGTCCGCGGCACCGCGAGCGTCCGCAGCGTCGCTCCCTCCGCCTCCGGGTCATCGGGCCCGGGGCGGACGCTCGTGACCAGCACGTCATCGGACAGGCCCAGGGAGTCGCGCCAGCGCCGCACCTCGTCGAGCTCGCGCACCCCGTCCATCAACAGGGCACGGGTGGGGGCCTCGATGCGCCGCGGCGCACCACCGCTGGTGCTGGTGAAGGCGAAGGTCCCCTCCTGCTCCGCGAGCAGCCGTAGCAGCGCCTTCTCCGCCTCGAGACGCCGGAAGCAGGCGTCCACGACCTCACCGTCGTCGAGGTGGACCTCGCCGGCGCCGGTGGCCGTGGTGACGGCGAGCACGCCGGTGCGGCGGTTCATGGCGAGCAGCTGGATGAGGTCGATGACGCTCACCTGCTCGAGCTCGCCGCGGAAATCGTCGCGGAGGCTCGCCGCCGGGGCGGGCCGTCCCTGCAGGGCGTGAACTCGCTGCGCGATGCCCTCGAAGTCGTCGTGGCGCAGGGTCTCGACCCCCTCGGACGGCGCCCCCGATTCCCTGCGGGACAGGACCAGGCGCGGGAGCGCGGCGAGGCTCGGCTCCGCGTCCAGCGCACGGAGGACCCCAGCGAGGTCGGGCAGGGCGTCGCTGAGCAGGAGCACCTCGACGCGCGCCGACCGCACCCGCTCTGCCAGGTCCCCGGGCTCGCTCGCCAGCGCCACGGTGAGCCCCAGCGGCCGGAGCCGCGACGCGAGCTCGCCCAGCGCGTCGACGTCGGGCTCGACCAGCAGCACCGATCGTGCCATCAGCCTCCCCCCCGCGCTCGCGTGGTTTCGCCCAATCGCTGGATCAGCAGGTCCACCAGCAGCGGGTCGGCAGCGTGAATGCCCCGGACACGCCCGCGCTCGCTCCGGCCCAGGAAGGCGTAGCAGGATTGCTCGGCGACCAGGGCGAGGACCTCGAGATCGCGGCAGCCCGGGGCGTCGGCGACGTCCACCAGGTCGAGCCTCACCTCCCCCGCCTCCCGACCGAGGGCGGTACGGAGGGCAGCACCGATGCCCACCCCGGCACGCAGCGTGGCCACCACCCGCGCGCCACCGCCTCGACGAGCCTCGCCGAGGGCTGCGACGACGAGCCCGAGCACCTCCGCGGCGGGCAGCTCGAGGCTCTGCGGCAGCTCGGGGATCGCCTCCGTTCGCGCGGGCGTGGCCAGATCCCAGAGGATGGCATCGAGCACCTCCGCCAGCGGCAGCGACGAGAGGCCGAGCGACCGCACCACCGAGGTGCGCGCCGCCTCGGCCCGGTGCTTCGCGACCCGGAGGAGCCGCGACAGGTCCGTGCCGTGCTGCGGATAGGACGCGACCCCGATGGTCACGTCGGGGGGCGTGGTGCCGGGAGCCCCGCCGCTGGCGGCGAGGTCCCTGAGCACACGGCGGCGGCAAGAGTGGCCGCCGATGCCGCCGGTTTCGGGGAGCAGGAGGTAGAGCTCGAGGTCGTCCACCCGAGCCAGCACGTCCGTGGCCCGCACGGTGCCGAGCACGCGCTCCACGACCTCCAGCGCCCGTCGCTCGGCACCCGGATCGACCACCGGACCCTCCGGCGGCTCGACGACGATGGTGGCGAGCGCGAAGCGGCGCCCGTGGCGACGTGCCTTGTCGATCTCGCGCCCCGCCACGTCGACGAAGTAGGCGAACGTGTAGGCGCTGGAGGCCGGGTCCTTGATGGCGCCACGGTGTGACTGCTCGCGCGCCGCGATGAGCGCGAGGGCGGTGCCCGACTGCATCGCGATCTGCTCGGCGAGCGGGAGATGCTCCGCGGGCGGCCCGTCCGGCGGCGGCGCCATGACGAGGAACCCCGCCGTCTCGGACCCGGCCTCCAGCTTCAGCACAGAGAGCCCGCGGGCGCCGGCGGCGCCCAGGAGCTCCAGCTCGTCGCAGAACGGAGGCAGCGACGGCATCGGTCCCGTGCGCGCGGCCTGCTTGAGCTGACGTGCGGCGTCGGTCGCCGGGAGATACGCGCCGACGGCGGTCGCGCCGGTGTGCTCGGCGATCAGCTCGCAGAGCCGCGAGGCGGCCTCGCGCCGGCTGCGCGCCTGGATGAGCGTTCCCATCCGGGTGAGCAGATCGAGGCCACGATCGACGCGGCGGTCCCGCGCTTCGAGTTGCTCGACCCGTCGGCGCGCAGTCTCCCGCGATCGCCGCTCGGCCACCGCGCTCAGGATCTCGTCCCCGGAGAGCGGCAGCAGCAGCAGCCCGTTCGCGCCGAGCGCGATCGCTTGCGTACCGAGCTCCACCGACTCGCCCGGAACCAGGGCGAGCAGGGTGGCCTGGGGCATCAACGCGCGGAGGTGGTGCACGCCGGCGACACCCGCCCCCCGGCCGATCGTCACGTCGATGAAGACGAGGTCGGAGGCGGTCGCGACGGCCGTCGCGAGCCCCTCGCCCAGGTCGCTGGTCACGGCGAACCGATCGGCGCGGGCGGCGCGCTCGAGCACGCGCCGAAGGAAGCTGGCGGCGGCCGGGTCAGCCAGGATCCCGGTGATCTGGAGCTCCACCGGCGGCGGCACCGACGAGCGAGTCAAGCGCGCCCCCGCGCGGGGGCGCCCGGGGCGATGGAAGCGGTCGCGCCGCGGTGGCGTGGCGGGACGGCGATCATGCAGAGCACCGGGAGCGTAGCTCGGTCTCGGTGAGGCCCGAGATGGCGACCACCTTCTGTCGGCCGGTGGCGCCGGTGATCACGGTCAGCGCCGTGCGGGGGAGCCGGAGCCACTTGGCAAGCGTGGCGATGAGCTCGGCGTTGGCAGCACCGTCCACGGGGGGAGCGGCGACCGCGACCTCCAGGGCACCTGCGCGCACGCCCAGCACTCGGCTGACCGACGCGCGCGGCTTGACGCGGACCGCGAGCCCGAGGGCTCCGTCAGCGCGGGACGAGATGAGTGCGGTCACGCGGGAAGGAGAGAGTACGCCCGGTCGGGCGCGGCCTCCACCGTCCGCCGCGCCGGCAAGCCCGGGGACCTCCGGCGCCCGGGGGCGCGGCGTCGTGGCGCTGTTGCCTCGGGGCCAAACGTGCCAAATGTGCCCCATGAAGCGCCCGCTCGTCGTCGTCGGTGCCCCGGCCTCCCCGATCCTTTCGGTCGCTCGTCGGGTCGCCGAGTCGGTCCGCGCCGAGGTCCTGGATCTGACCGCGACCGCGGGTCACTCCGCCGAGGCGGCGGGGCTCGAGTCGCCCGGTGAGGCCCTCGAGCGGGCCGTCGCCGCCGGGGAGCCACGGGTCATCGCGGTCGGGACGGCGCCTCTGCGGCGGAGGACGACAAGGCTCGCGCTGCTCGACCGAGCGGTCCTGGTCGCCATCGACGAACCGCCCGAGCCTCGGGGGAGGACGCCGGAGGAGGGGGCGGCGCTCGCCGTCATCCGGGAGTCGGAGGCGGCGGTTTTCGAGGAGGTCCACGCCCGCCTCGACGGCGGGTTCGACGACGTCGAGACCCTCGCGCGCGCGGCGTCGGTCGCGTGGGAGCGCGACGGGGTCGCGGTCGCCGCGGGCACGCGGTCCTATGTCGTGGAGGTCGGCCGAGGGCTGATCTCACAGCGCACTCCGGAGCTGGTGGGGGCGGCACCGGTCGTCTGCGTGGTGACAGACGCGACCGTCGACGGCCTGCACGGGGCGCTCCTGGCGGAGCCGCTCGCGCGGCTGGGGCGTCCGGTCGCCCGGCACGTCATGGTCCCCGGGGAGCGGAGCAAGGTGCTGGGCTCCGTGGTTCGCATCTGGCGCCGCGCGACGGCCGCGGGGCTCGATCGCGGCTCGGTGGTGGTCGGGTTCGGGGGGGGGGTGGTCACGGACACCGCGGGTTTCGCGGCGGCCACCTGGATGCGCGGCGTCCGCTGGGTGGCCTTGCCGACCACCCTGCTCGCGATGGTCGACGCGTCGGTCGGCGGCAAGACGGGGGTCGACCTTCGGGAGGCGAAGAACGCGGTCGGGGCCTTCTGGCAGCCGAGCGGCGTGGTGTGCGACATGGACACGCTGCGCACCGAGGCGCCGCGCGGCTTCTCGAGCGGGCTGGCCGAGGTGATCAAGACGGCGCTGATCGGGGACGCGGCGCTGCTCGACCTGATCGAGGGGGGGCTCCACGACATCCTCGCGCGAGAGCCGGCCATCCTGACCGAGGTGGTTCGACGTTCGGTGCGGGTAAAGGCGCGGATCGTCGGGCTCGACGAGCGCGAGGCTGGGCTCCGGGCGGTGTTGAACCTCGGGCACACCGTGGGGCACGCCCTGGAGACGCTGGGCCGATACGCCACGCTCACGCATGGGGAGGCGGTCAGCCTCGGCCTCGTCGCTGCCCTCAGGATCGGGGAACGTCGCGGCGTGACGCCGGCGGACCTGACGCGGCGCCTGGTGGCGTTGCTCCAGCGCGCGGGGCTCCCGACGGACCTCGCGCGGCAGGATCTCCGCGCCGCCGGAGGGCTCATTGGACACGACAAGAAGCGTGCCGGCGACGGGATACGCTTCGTGCTCACCTCCGCGCCGGGCGCCGTTTTCGTGGAGCGGCTGTCGCTCTCCGAGGTGCGAGAGCACCTGGACGCGCTCCAATAGCTGCTCATCCGTGCGGCATCGGCGGACCCTGCCGGAATCTTGGCGTGGGCTCGGCGGGGCCGATAGAGTTTGTGGTGTGGCGCGCCCGGTGCGGGCAGCGTCGGACGCTTCACGAGGAAATCATGGAACCGTCGCGCCTCTCGCTCGCCGCGCTCGTCGCGGTCCTGGCCAGCTCCACCACGGCGTGCGTGGACAACGAGAGCTCCCTGTTCATCCGGGGGGTCCTCTCGGTGGAGTCCGGTGACTGCAGCGCGAACGCCGATCAGGGGGCGACCCTGCAGGCGAACGGCATCCTCGACACGGCCTTGACCTCCACGTACATCGGCGCGCTGCTGGTCGGCAATCAGCTCGTCGCCCGCGGCTCGCCGACGCAACTCCGGACCGAGACGGCGCGGGTCGCCCTGCGGGGGGCCGAGGTCCGGGTGGCCTCGACGACGCAGGCGCTCCTCAAGTCTTTCTCGGTCGACGGCACGGGCTTCGTCGATCCCGCCGCGGGCACGTCGCCCGGCTACGGCGTCTTCTTCGCCACCCTCATCCCGAATCTCGAGGATATCGATCGCGACACCGTGATCGTGAACGTGCGCGTCTATGGCCGCACCCTCGGCGGGCGCGAGGTGGAGTCTGGTGAGCTCGCCTTCCCGATCCAGCTCTGCAGCAAGTGCTTGATTTCGTTCCCGCCGGAGGCCGACAACCCGTCCACGCCAGAGTACGACTGCCTGAACCCGGCCGCCGACGACCTCGATGAGCCTTGCTACTTCGGGCAGGACGAAACCGTCGATTGCCGACTCTGCACCAACAGCCTCGCCGCGTGCCGAGCACCGTAGCGCGGACCGCAGACCGCGACGGGCGGGGTCGCCCCCCGCTCCCCTTGCTGGCGCGGACGGGCACGGTGGCCTCTGGATTGGTCGCTGGGCGGCGACGACGCGCAGTCGCCCGCCGGCGCGTCCTCGGGGGCGCCCCCGTCGTCCTCCTCGGCTTGCTGGCGGCGGGGCCCGCGCTCGCGCTCGAGGGGGGCTCGAGCATCATCAACGGCGTCTGTGGGATCGGCCGCTCGGGAGACCTCTGGGAGGCGACCCGCTGGTGCGGGGCCGTCCGGGGGGACGTCCTCTTCGGCCGAGAGCGAGACGGGGAGCCCGCGCTCGGTCTGTCGAGCTCCCTGGCGACGGCGTCGTTCGAGGAAGCGACGTGGACGGTGGGTGCGGCCGGCCTCGCGCCGTTCACGAAGCGGTGGGTCGGCGAGCTGTCAGTCGGACCGATGTTGCGCTGGCGCGACGGGGCGGCGGGCTCCGGGGTCAGCACCTGGGCCTTCGTGGGGAGCCGACGACGCAACCCCTGGGGGCGGTACTCGATGGCCTGGGGCTTCGCCTTCGGTTACGAGGCGAGCTTCGGGGCGGTGGAAGCGTCCGCGCTGACCGTCGGCGTGCGCCTCGACGGCGTGGTGCTCGCGCTCCCGGCCTTGCTCGCGTGGGAGGGTCTGCGCGGCCGTCCGAGATGATTCGGAGCTCGACCGGAGCATGCGCCGGGCGCGAAACGAGACGTGCGGCGACCGCACGCCGCCATTGGCTCGCGGCTCCGCCACCGAGCCGCGAGGCGCGGCCCCCGGGGAGCGGCGGCGCGCCTTTCCATCGCGGGCGCTTGGTGGTAGCTTCGCCTTGATGGCAGAGGCGCCCGTCGAGGTCGTCGTGGGGGGGAAGACGTACCGCGTCGTGGCCTCCGCCGAGGCCGAGGTCCTGCACCGCCTCGCGCAGGTGGTGGACGCCAAGCTCCACGAGCTCGGTGGAGCGGGACGGCCGCTCTCGCCGCAATCGGTCGTGCTCGCGGCGCTCGCGCTGGCGCACGATCTCGAGGAGGAGCGGGCTCGGCGTCGTGACGTGGAGCGGCGCGCTCGCGAGCAGGTGCAGGCCATGATGGCGCGGATCGATCGCGCGCTCGCCGAGGTTGAGGTGCCGCCCGCGGTGGTGGTCCACGAGCCGTCGACCCGCTGCGGCTACGAGGCCGCGGGTGCGCACGAGGATCCGGGCTGAGCACGGCGCGCCTTTGCCGCGCGGCCGCGCCGATGAGCGAAGTCGCGGGGAGGATTCGCGCGGACCTTTGCCTCAGCGAGCAACCCGCCACGTGAGCTCGGCGAGATCCTCCGGAGAGATCCCGGGAGCGGCCGACCCCGTCGTCCGGGTCGCCGCGGCGTGAGCCCACGCCGCGGCGAGCGCGCCCACCAGCGCGGGGCGCGGCGCGCGGGCGACCAGCCCGCTCGCGTTCGCCACCGCGAGCGCGTCGGCGAGCGCGTCAGCGAGCGCCTGGTGCACCCGGGTCGGTGGCGCGCCGCAGGCGAGCCGGGTGGCGAGGCGCCCGCAGGGGTCCGGTCGCTCCGTCAGCTCCAGCCAGGCGCGGGAGAGCGCGCGGAGCCGCTCCAGCGGCGTCACGGCGGTCGACGCCGCTGCCCTCAGCGCCGTCCGCACGTCGCGTGCCGTGACCCGCTCCGCGAGGCGGGTCAGGTGCCTTCCGTCGCCGAAGAGCTGATACAGCGTGGTGCGGCTCACGCCGGCTCGCTCCGCGACAGCCGCCAGGTTCAGCCCCGGTTGGTCGCCGCCCGCGAGCGCGTCCACCGCGCAGAGGACGACCCGACGACGGGTCGCGCGCTCCCGGGCGAGGGGGGTGACGGTGCGGTCGTAGCGCCCTCGGCGGTCGTCGGTGGCGATCATAAAGACGCGAGCGTTTTTATGGGAGGCGTTCGCGGAGTCGGAGGATGGGTGAAGAAATCGGTATTGTCTGTATACCGTAATTCTTGGATAATGCCGGTTTGTCAGGGCGGTCGGTTGGCCGTTTTGCCGTTGGGGGACGTCGGCTCGGGTGCGGTGGGGGCGGGCCCCCGGGGGTGTGGGGTCCGGTGAATGCCGCGCTGACAGCGTCCTCGTTCGGTGTGGGTGTTATGGACGCCGTTCCCGTCGCGGAGGAGCGGCTCACCTCCCGCGAGGTTCCGGTCGGAGGGTGCCAGACGCGGCGTCGGGGGCGGTGGATCCGGCGGGGCGGGGGATGGCTCGCGGGAGTGGCGACGGCGAGCGCGTTGCTGCTATGCGGCCCGTGTGAGCGCCACGGATTTCGTCCTGGAGGAACTGCGACGGCTGGAGCAGGGAGGAGTGCTCCGGGTCCCCGAGCGTGGGGAAGAGCGGGACCGACTCGAGGACGACCTTCGCGCTCGGGGCCGCCGCCTCGTCGACGTGAGCTCCAACGACTACCTGGGGCTCGGGGCGCAGGGTGTTTCACGTGAAACGTTCCCCGCCCGGCCCCATCGCGCCGGGGCTGGCGCCTCCCGCCTCGTCTTCGGCACGACCCAGGACCACGACCTCCTGGAGCAGGACCTCGCCGCCTGGCTCGGGTATCCCGCGGCGCTCCTCTTCTCCTCCGGCTACGCCGCGAACGTCGGTGTCCTCTCCGCGCTCTGCGGACCCGGCGATCTCCTGGTTTCGGACGCCCTTAACCACGCGTCGATCATCGACGGCGCTCGCCTCTCCCGCGCCACCGTCCGTGTCGTACCCCACCTCGACGTCGCCGCGGTCGCCGCTGCCTTGGCTGCGCCGGCACGCCGGCGCTTCGTGGTCACCGAGGCCTACTTCAGCATGGACGGCGACGGTCCCGACCTCCCTGCCCTCGCCCGCGTCGTCGCCGAGGCGAACGCCTGCTGGATCCTCGATGAGGCCCATTCCCTCGGCGTGTTCGGACCCGAAGGGCGCGGTCTCGCCGCCGCAGCGGGCCTCACGCCCGACGTCCTCGTCGGCACCCTCGGCAAGTCCTTCGGCCTGCACGGCGCATTCGTCACCACCACCGACCCCGTCCGAACCCTCCTCTGGAACCGCGCCCGCAGCTTCGTCTTTTCCACGGCCACTTCGCCCCTCCTCGCCGACCTCGCGCGCCTCCGCCTCGCCGTTGTCCGTGCCGCCGACCCCGCGCGCGAGCATCTTCGTGGCCTCGCCCTGACCGCGCAGCGACGCTGCGCTGAGGCCCGGTTGCCCCTCCCCACCGACCGCCCCGGCCCGATCCTCCCGGTGCTCCTCGGCGATCCCGCGAGAGCCACCCGGGTCGCAGCGCTCCTCCTCGAGCACGGCTTCCTCGCCCGAGCCATCCGACCTCCGACGGTTCCCCAAGGTACCGCTCGCCTGCGCTTGGTCCTCCACGCCGACCACTCCCCCTCGGAGATCGAGCAGCTCCTGGACCTCACCGTCCGGGCCTGCGCTGGCTAGAGCAGCAATCAGGTTGATTGCTGCGAAAAATCAACGACCTAGAGCGCCGAA
>CAYOLF010000108.1:8072-20145 GCA_964404725.1 uncultured Polyangiaceae bacterium | reverse complement strand
CGTGGGGGCCCATCGAACGTCGAGTCGGCCTGTCACGGAGCGAGGCGGTCGCGCCCAGATCTGGTGACGGGCCGCCGTCGGCCCCAGGTAACCGAGAGGAGCCACCCATGAGTCACTGGAAGAGGTTCGCCCTGGTCGCGGCGGTGATGCTGGTCCCCGCCACCGCCTGGTCCGCCTATCAGCTCGGCGCGGAGCGAGGCTGCCCGATGAACGGCGCCTGCAAGTGCGGCCCGGACTGCAAGTGCGGTGACGGCTGCAAGTGCGGCGACGCGGCTGGTCACCCCCACCACGGCTAGCGAGGGTCCATGGGGAGCGGCTCCGATCCCGAGCTCGACGGCGCCTTCGCGCGGCTCGCCTTCGGGGATCGGAGCGCGCTGCCGGAGGCGTTCCGCGCCGTCTGGCCGGTGGTGCAGCGCTTCTGTCGACGCTACCTCGGCACCGACGCGGACGCGGACGACGCGGCGCAGCGCGCGCTCGAGCGCGTCTTCGCCCAGGTGGCGGACTACGACCCGTCGCGGCCGGCACTGGCGTGGGTCCTCACCATCGCTCACTGGGAGTGCCGCACCCTCCGCCGCCGCACCGGTAGGCGCGCCGCGGTGGGCCTACCGGAAGGGATCGAGGGCTCCGCACCCGCGCCGGACGAGATCCTCGAGCAGGCCGAGCTGAGCGCCGCCCTGGCAGCGGCGATCGAGCAGCTCCCCGCGGCGGACCGGGCGGTGCTCGCCGCTGTCCTGAGCGCGGACGAGCGCGGCCCCGGCGGGCAAGACAGCGCGTTTCGCAAGCGCAAGCAGCGCGCCATCCACCGGCTTCGAGAGACCTGGCGGAGGCTCTATGGCACTTGATCTCGTCCTGGTGGAGCGGCGCGCGCGTCGCGCCTACGAGCTCGGCCGACTCCGGCGCGCGCTCACCTTGAGCACGCCCCTGCTCGGCCTGGTGGCGGCGGCGCTCCTGCTCGGTCCTGGGCGCGCCTTCGATCTCGTCGTCGCGGGCGCGCTCCTGCTCACGGGGGTCGGCTACCTTTGGCGGGGCACTCTCGCGGAGCGGGCGCTCCTGCCCGGGATCGGCGCCGGCAGCTTCCCGCTCGTCCTGGCCCTGCTCGCTAACGGTCCGGGCCCCGGCTGCGCGCACGGCGGGGCTCTCTCGCTCTGCGCGGCGGCCTGCGCCGTTGGCGGCGTCCTCGCCGCCCTGCGAGTCTCGGAGTTCGCGCGCGGCGAGGCGCGGAGCCCGGCCGCGTTCGGGCTCGCGATGGTGCCGACCTTCCTGCTCGGCTCGCTCGGCTGCGGCTGCATCGGCTTCACCGGCGTGGCCGCGATGGCCGGCGCGCTGCTCTTCGCCTCGGTCCCGGAGGTGCTGCGCTGGACGCAGCGCGCCGCGTAGCACCGCGATCGAGGCGGTGAGTCGCGCCGAGATCCTCGCCTCCGGCGTGGGGCTCCGAGCCGGAGGCCAGCCCTGATCCGCCTGTCATGGGGCCCCGAGCCACGGGGCACGGCAGTGGCACAGGCGCGGCTCGCGCGGAGCGGCCGGAAGGGGCAAGCCCCGTCGGTTTCCCAGGCCCCCCAGCGGGATCCCGCCGTCTCACCGCGCCCCCTGTCGGGTACGGGTCTTGCACACCTCCAGGGCCGGGAGGTGGCGATGAACGTTAGACTCGATGGGCTCTGGGCGCTGTTTCTGGTGGGGTGCTGCTCTCTGGGGTGTTCGTCGGACGACGCCGACGCTGAAGGTCGCGCGCCAGCGTACGGCTACCCCAGCTCGGGGGACGAATCGCTGTACGCCGGCATCGGCGGCAGCAGCTCGGCGCCGACAGGGGGCGGCGTCCTGCTGGTCGACGCGGGAGAGATGGAGGAGCGCGTCGAGGCCGGCGACCGGTACGAGGCGGTGGGGACCAACCCCTTCGTGATCGCGGCCTCCGATCCGCTCTCGACCTTCGGGGCCGACGTCGACACCGCGAGCTACGACCTGTTCCGTCGTGACGTCGGCGACGGGCTGCTCCCCGATCCGGAGAGCGTCCGACTCGAGGAGTACGTCAACTACTTCGACTACGGCTACGAGGCGCCGGCGGCGGACGCCGAGCACCCGTTCGCGCTCCACCTCGCGGCCGCTCCCGGACTGTTCGACCGTGACACCGTGATGCTCCGCGTCGGCATCCAGGCCGAGCTGCCGCCGGCGGACGGGGCCAAGCGCCCCACCAACCTGGTGTTCCTGATCGACACCTCGGGCAGCATGACGAGCGCCGACAAGCTGCCGCTGGTCAAGTACACGCTGACCCAAGCGCTCGAAGTGCTCGATCCCGCCGACACGGTCGCCATCGTCACCTACGCGGGCAGCACTCGCGTGGCGCTGCCCCCGACCCCGGTGGCAGAGGCCTCGGTCATCGCGGACGCCATCGCCTCGTTCGAGGCGGGCGGCTCCACCGCCGGCGCGGCCGGGCTCGAGCTCGCCTACGCGCAGGCGGAAGTGGCCTTCATCGAGGGAGGGATCAAC
Source organism: uncultured Polyangiaceae bacterium (assembly GCA_964404725.1). Classification (GTDB taxonomy): domain Bacteria; phylum Myxococcota_A; class Polyangia; order Polyangiales; family Polyangiaceae; genus JAFGBI01. The sequence goes on along the minus strand of CAYOLF010000108.1, from coordinate 17,664 downwards.
CACGTCCTGCTCTGCACCGACGGGGACTTCAACGTCGGTCCGTCGTCCACCGCGGAGCTGGTGGCGATGATCGAGGAGAAGCGCGCGACGGGCATCACGCTCACCGTGCTCGGCTATGGCTCCGGCAACCTCAACGACGCGATGATGGAGCTTGTGAGCAACAAGGGCAACGGCGTCTACGGCGTGATGACCGACGAGGTCTCGGTAGCCAAGTACGTCGACGAGCGCCTGCTCTCCACCATGAATTTCGTCGCCAAGGACATGAAGCTCCAGGTCGAGCTCAACCCGGAGCTCGTCTACGCCTACCGGCTGCTCGGCTACGAGAACCGGGCGATCGCCGATGAGCAGTTCCGCGACGACGCCATCGACGCGGGCGAGGTCGGCGCGGGGCACAGCGTGACCGCGCTCTACGAGCTGGTCCTCCAGGGGCAAGAGATCCCCGCCGTCGAGGGCGCGCCCGAGCCGCTCGACGGGGCCGCCTACGACGGCGCGGTCGAGGTGGACGCCGCCGATCTGGTGATGGTCAAGATCCGGTACAAGGACGTGGACGCGACGGAGACGGACGAGGCCTACGAGGTCAGTGCCTCGCTCGCCCCGGACGACGTCGCCGCGAGCGAGGCGGAGGTCGACGCCGGTTTCCAGTGGGCGATCGCGATCGCCGCCCTCGCCGAGATCCTGAAGGACAGCCCCTACGCAGATCCGTCGCAGCTGGAGGTGATCGGCGCCGTGGCGGCCCGCCCGGGGTTCGACGGCGACCCGGACAAGGAGGAGTTCGAGTCCCTCTTCGCCACGGCGAGCGCGCTGCTCGATCCGTGAGCCGACGGAGCCGGGCGGCCCCGCCCGTGGCGGCCCGGCTCCGCACCCCCCGCGGTTGCGGCTCGCGTCCCGGGCGGGGATGCACTACCGAGAGGGGATGACGGCGAGGTCGAGGGGAGCGCTGGTGGCGGCGCTGGGCGTGCTGGGCGCGGTGGGGCTCACGGGGTGCGACGGTGACGAGGACGGAGCCAGTCGCGGCGGGGCGACGGGCGCTGGGGGTGCGGACGCCGGCGGCGGCGACGGAACGGGCGCGACGGCCTCCGGGGGAGGGGAGAGCCGCGGCGGCGCTGGTGTTGGAGGGGACTCGACGACGGGCGGCAGCGCCGCTGCCGCCGGCGAGTCGCTGAGCGAGCGCTACCCGGAAGACGACGGGATTGCGAGCGACGCGGCGGTGCTCTTCTTCGACGACTTCGAGGCCGGCTGGGGCCGGTGGGACGAGCCCCGCGCGGACACGGCCCACCTGCACCTCGAGCAGGACGCTGCGCTCGCCCATGGGGGCACGCGCTTCCTGCGCTCGACGGTGACCTTCGCGGACCTCGACGCCGACGAGTACATCTCGTCGAGCACCCGCGCCGATCTCCCCGAACGGGTGCCGCAGGTCTTCGTCCGCTTCTACGCCCGGTTCGTGGGCGTCGCGCCGAACCCTCACCACTGGGTGCGGGTGGCGGCCGGCACCGAGGCCTGGTCCTCGAGCGGCCTTGCCAACACGGTCCCCCCGGGCGACGGGGGGTTCTGGTTCGACTTCGACGCGGACCTGGACGACGTCTTCAACTTCTACGTCTACTGGTATCAGATGCGCTCCGGGCGCTGCAACGACGGCACCGCGGTGCCGGGCTGCGAGGGCGATCAGGGGACGACCTACTATTACGGCAACGTGTTCCGGCCCCCGGAGCAGGTCGCGTTTTCCCGCGACGAGTGGCTCTGCATCGAGCTCATGGGCAAGGCGAACACCGTCGGCGCCGCGGACGGGGAGCTCGCGTTCACCGTCGACGAGCGGCCGGTCGGCGAGTATCGCCCGGGGTACCCGGTGGGGACCTGGCTTCGTGACAGCTTCCACACGGGTGGCTGCGACTGGTCGGCCTGTACCGACCCCGTCCCATTCGAGGGGTTCGACTTCCGGTCGAGCGACGCGGTGCGCTTCAAGCAGATTTTCCTCGACGCCTACTACGAGCGCGGGTCCTCGGCCAGCAAGCGCGCGGAGCTCGAGGCGCGGGGCCTGACCGTCTCCGACGAGCAGACCATCCTCTACGACGACGTCGTCGTCGCCACCGAGCGCGTCGGCTGCAAGGTCACGCGATGACACGGGCGCCCCGCGGCGCGGGAATGGGGGCGCCGCCTCCGGCGTTGGAGGGCCCATGAGGCTGGATCGGCTCGGGCGCCGCGGCTTCCTCGGGCTCGGGGTGGTGGCGCTGGCGAGCGCCTGCGGTCGGGGGAGAGCGCCGGCCGCGGTCGCGTGCGCGGCCACTCCGTCGGGCTCGGCGCCTGCCAGCGGAGCGGGGGAGGCCCTCGCCGCGCTCGAGCGGCGCCTCGGGGGTCGTGTCGGGGTGTGCGCCTACCGGGTGGGCGGTGGCGGCCGACTCGAGCGCCGGGCCGACGAGCGCTTCGCGTTCTGCTCGACCTTCAAGTGGGCGCTCGCTGCCGCCGTGCTGGCCCGGGTCGATCGCGGCGAGCTCGTGCTCGACGAGCTGGTGCCCTTCGGGAAGGCAGATCTACAGTCCTACGCCCCGGTGGCCCGCGCGCACGTGGTCGAGGGGCGACTGTCCGTCGAGGCGCTGGCGCGGGCGGCCGTCACCGTCAGCGACAACACCGCCACCAACCTGCTGCTCGCCAAGCTGGGGGGGCCGGCGGCGCTCACGCGGTTCTTCCGCGAGCTCGGGGACACGGTCACGCGCCTCGATCGCGACGAGCCTTCGCTCAACACGAACCGCCCGGGTGACGCCCGCGACACGACGTCGCCGCGGGCCATGGCAGGCTCGCTGGAGCGGGTGCTCACGGGGGACGTCCTCTCGCCGCTGAGCCGCGAGACGCTGACCCGATGGCTCGTCGAGACGGAGACAGGGCGCGCCAGGCTGCGCGCGGAGCTTCCTCCTGGCTGGCGGGCTGGCGACAAGACAGGCACCGGCAAGCGCGGCGCCTGCAACGACGTGGCCATCCTCTGGCCCCCGAGCGGCGCGCCCTGGGTCGTCGCCGCCTACCTGAGCGAGAGCCGTGCCAAGCTTGCCCGGCTCGAGGCCGCACACGCGGAGATCGGACGCCTCGTAGCGCCCAGCGCATAGCCACGCGGTCGCCGGCGATCGCGCCCCCACGTCACTTCACGACGAAGCTCTTCTGCACCGTGACGGGCGGACCCGAGAAGGGGTTGATCCGCGCCGCCTGGAAGGAACGCAGCACGCAGTCGGGTCGAATGCTGTCGCCCTTCAGCGAGGCGATGGACGCGTTCGACACCAGACCACTCGGGGCAAAGGTGAGCAACACCACCCCGGAGGCGGGCTCGTCCGTGCAGGCGCGGACGCGCTGTGCCGCGCTGATGGCCGCCAGGCGCGCCGCGTTCTTGTCGAAGCCATTCGCCCCGCCGACGGCGGTCGCGGCCGACACTGGCGTGGCGCGCGTCGCCACTGCGTTGCCCGCAGGGCTACGCGGGGTGCCCGCGAGGGTGCGGGCGACCGGGTAGCGGTCGGGCTTGGCCGGCTCGTCGCTGGCCTCGTGCCTGGTCCCGACGGCGTTGCGCACGTCGCCACCCGTGGGGGCCGCGGCGGCGCGCTCCGAGCTCGACGCCGGGGACACCGCGATCTGCGCGCCGGTCGCTACGGGCGCGGTCGGCACGGCGGCGACCACCGTGGCGCGCTGCGTGTGGTCGCGTTGGCGCAGGCTCGCGGTCACCACCGCGAAGGAGGCGACGGCGACGACCGCTGCCATCCACGCGAGCCGCTCGGCCTGAGAGAGCTGAAGGCCCGGGGGGAGCAGCGCGGAGAGTCGAGCGGCGAAGCGGTGCGCGCGATCCCCCGCGGCGGCCGCGAGCCCGGCGCGTGCTGCGTTCCAGTCCGTGGCCGGGGGGGCCAGGGCGAAGGGGACGGCCGGGACCGGCGTCTCGGGTGGGAGCAAGCCGGCGAGGCTCGGCATCCGGGGGGCGGCGGGGATGAGGACCGGATCCGTGTCGACCACCATGGGCGCGCAGCTCGACGGCGTGGTCGAGGGGCGCACCGAGGCCGCTGCCGTCTCCGCCACCTCGCGGCGCACCACCTCCGGCACGTTCGGCACGGTGGGCGCCATCGAGCTCTGCACGTGGATCGCATTGCGGAGCTGCGGCACCGTGAGCAGCGGCGCCCACGACTCGAGATCGTCGCGCCAAACGAGGATGTCCTTGTGCGTGTGCCCGTCGACCCAGAGCCGAGCGAGGCGGTCCTCGCGTAAGCGCAGTCGCACGTACCACTCCGTGCTGCGATCGTGCTCGTCGCGCGACGGTGGGCGGATCGAGATGGGCGCGGTCGTCGAGCCGATCTCCACGATGGCCGTGTGATCCGGATCGTCGTCGCCCGGGTCCGACCCGCGACGCGGATGGAGCGGCACCACCTCCGCGCATTGGAGGATGGGATGCGTGTCACGGTCGACGTCGGAGTCGTTCACTGCCGACTTGAACCTTGGTTGGCGGCTACCCTCTGGACGAGCCATCGATTGCTCCGCGGCGAACGCCCGAGGTCAGGATCAAAGCACAAACCGGAGGCGGGTGAGGTGCGTTCTCGTAGGATCTGTCACCACTTCCTCCTCCTGACAATAGCGGCCTGACCGAGGATTGGGCGCCCAGCGCTTCGGAGCACAAGGACTCCCGTGGGGTCGGAAACTTGCTCCCTAGATAAAAACGGGGCGTGCGTCCTGGAGACGCACGCCCCGTTCGCTTCAGGGGTTGTCGCGGGTGACCGTCGCGAGACGCTCACCCGCGGCCGGCCTCACGCCCGCCGACGTCGTCGGCGCGCGGCCACGAGCGCGGGCAGTGCCAGCAGCAGCCAGGCGGCTCCGCCGTTCTGCCGCGGGGTGGCGCAATCGCACCCGCCGCCCTCGACCGAAACCGGATCCGGGGTCGTGTCGACGTCTCCGGTGCCGCTGCCGCCGGTCCGGGGTGCGGACCCGCCGGTGGGCGAGCCGCCGGCCGGGGCCACGTCCTCGCCGCCTTCGCCACCCTCGGACAGCGTGCCGCCGGTGGCCAGGGTGCCGCCGGTGGCCAGGGTCCCGCCGGTGGTCAATACCCCACCGGTCGCGGAGCCGCCCGTCGTGGGCTCGGCGCCCCCGGTGTTGATGACGCCGCCGGTCACGGCGCCGCCCGTCGTGGTGCCGCCCGTCGCGGGCTGGGTGCCGCCGGTCGCCACGATCGGAGCCCCGGCGCTGCCAGCCGCCGCGGGGGACCCCGCCGCGCCGGCCACCGCCGGGACACCGGCCGCGCCGGCCACGACGAGTGCGCCCGCCGCGCCGGCCGTCACCGGAGCGCCAGCGGCGCCAGCGGTCACCGGGGCGCCCGCCGCGCCGCCGCCACCACCCGCGCCCCCGACGTTCGCCGCGACGCAGGCGCCCACGCCGTCATCGGTCGAGTTGCAGACGAGCGGGTCCGGGCAGCCGTTCCCGGTGCCGCGGCAGCCGTCCGCGCAGGCGCCGGAGGACAGGCACACTCGCCCGCTCTCGTCGTCACCGCAGTCGCTGTCGGCGAGGCACTCCACGCAGGTGCCGCTGCCGACCTCGCAGAGCTCCCCGGCGTCGCACGCGGTGGCGTTCGCCGCGGTGCACTCCACGCACTCTCCCGACACCGTCTCGCAGATGGCCGTCGGGGCCGCGCAGTCGGTGTCTGCGGTGCAGTGGAACTCGCAGGCGTGGGTGGCAAGGTCGCACGTCTCGCCCTCGGCGCAGTCGGTGTCGGCCGTGCACTCCACGCAGGAGCCCAGATCCGGTCCCGCCTCGGTGACGCAGCTCGGCGTGGGGCTGAAGCAGTCGTCGTCGTCCGCGCAGGCGAGGCAGATCATCGACCCGGCGTCGCAGGACGGCGTCGGGTTGGCGCAGGGTTCGCAGAGATTGCCGCACGCCGCGTCCGTGTTGCAGACCGCGCAGCCGGCGAGCCCGCAGAGCAGCGGATCGGTCCCGATCTCCTCGAGCGTGGACACGCTGCAGCTCGCGTCGGTCGCGCTGCAGTCGGCGGACAGCATCGCGGCGCCGCTGGTGCTCGAGCCGCACACGGCCACGATGGGTCCCGTCGGATCGAAGCCGGCGCTGATGAGGTCCATGGTCGGTACGGCCATCTCGACGTAGTGATCCGTGAACTCCGGGCTGCCCAGATCCGGGGCGCCGGCGGCCACGACGCGCGCGTGGGTGGCCGCCGGGTATTCCCCGTGCTGCGTGTCGGGGGCGTCGCCGGGGCCGCCCGGGACCGACAGGTTGTCCCAGAGCTCGACCGTGTCGGTCTGGCCGTCGACGAAGATCATGAACTCGTAGGCGCCGTAGTCGCCGTCGTTGTCGATGGCGCAGCCCCAGCCCGAGCTCGCGAGCCCGTCGCCGTCGGTGGGATTGCCATCGACGCGCAGCCGGAGGTACACGAAGCTCGCGTCACCGGCGATGCTCGCCGCGGGGGCGCCCGTGGCGCCGACCAGATCGACGATACCAGGCCCGATCGAGTCGTTGCTGGCGTCCTCGAGAGCGGCGCCGTCCTTCGTCAGATCCAGCCAGGAAACGCTCGGGAAGTCCTGAGCGCTGGCGGTGCCCGGGGCCAAGAGGCAGGCCCCGGTGGTCGCCGCGGCGATGCAGCCGCGGAGGCTCCTCGGGAATGCTCGCAGTGTCATGATTAGTTCTCCTCCGTGGTCGCGGTGCCACCTTCTAGGATGACGAATTGCACGCGGCGGTTGTTCTGACGTCCATCGTCGGTGTCGTTCGAGTCGATGGGCTTCTCCAGGCCGTAGCCGACGGGCACCAGGCGGTTCGCCTCGATCCCCTTGTCGGTCAGCCACTTGACGACGGACGCCGCGCGCCGCTGGCTGAGGTTCTTGTTGAAACCGGCCGCGCCCTTGTTGTCCGTGTGCCCCTGCACCTCGACCTTCGTGATCTCGGTGTGCTCGGCGAGCACGGCGCGAACGGCCTCGAGGATCGAGTCGCTCTCGTTCCGGATGGTGGCCTTGCCGGTGTCGAACTCGATGCGCTCCATGATCCGGATCTCGCCCCGCTCGACGATGACCCGGGGGCAGCCGTGCTTCTTCGGGTCCTCGGGATGGGCGACGCCCGCGTGATCGGGGCAAGCATCGTCGACGTCGAGGATGCCGTCACCGTCGCGATCCTTGGGCAGCGGGCAGCCGTTCTTCGAGGCGTCGACCGGATCGGCCACGCCGGCCTCGTCCGGGCAGGCGTCCTCTTCGTCGGGGACGCCGTCGCCGTCGCGATCCTTGACCACCGGGCAGCCATGCAGGCGCGCGTCCTCGTTGGGCTCGCCGGCCTCCTCCGGGCAGGCGTCGTCCTGGTCCACGATTCCGTCGCCGTCGGTGTCCACGGGGGCCGGGCAGCCGTGAAGCGCTCGGTCCTCGTTGGGCACGCCGGCCTCCTGGGGGCAGGCGTCCTCGCGGTCGAGGATGCCGTCGCCGTCCGAGTCGGGCTCGGGCGCCACCTGCTTCTCCTTGGGCGGGGGCACCCACTCGATGCTGCCGACGACCCGCACGTCCGGCGTTCCGGTGCCGCGGGAGAGCCCCGGCCCGACGCCAGCGCCGAGCCGCCAGGCATCGCTGACGTTGACGTGCATCCCGAAGAGGAGCTCGGCTGGCGTGTTGCTGCTTCGGAACGCGGCGTCGTCGATGAGGGTCGTGGCCCAGTTGAGCTCGGGCCCGAACACCAGGCGCTCGTCGGCCACCTTGAAGCCCACGGCCGCGCCCACGTCGAGCTCGGGCCCATAGGGGTGACCGGCGAAGTCGTCGTCCTGGAAGCGGCCGATGACGCCGACGCGCAGGGCGTAGACGAACGGGAGCGCCTCGCCGGCCAGCTGGAGGCGCGGCGAGAGGCGCGCCTTGCCGTCACCCGCGTAGGAGTCGCGGTTACCCGTCGGTGCGTGCAAGGTCGCGCCGAGCGCCAGGGTCGCCGGGCCACCGAACTTCCCGGCGAGCCGGAGGTCGGCCGCCAGGCGGAGGTCCCCGACCCCACCCGTGTACGCGTAGGTGTAGTCGGTGCCGTTCACGACGACGTCGTTGCCGTCTTGGTAGATGAGGATGGGCAGGTTGACGCCGAGGCGCAGCCGGTCGGCGGCCACGAGCGACATGCCGAGGTGCCCATAGAGCTGGCCGCCGATGATGAGCGTGTCGACCTCGTCGTCGGCCTCGTAGGCGACCAGCGGCGCGTGCCCGTAGTCGATCACGGCGCCGATCGCCGGGCGCCCCTTGCCGCGGAGGTCGAGGGAGTCCGCCGAGAACCAGTAGCTCCCCCGTTCCGACGGCTCGAAACGATCGAGCGCAATCCCCTCTGCCGTCTCCTGGGCTGACGCCGGCTGTGACATTGAGATGATGGCCGCGAGCGCGGTCAGTGCACCGATTCCAAACTTGCTTCTCACCAAGTGACTCATCCGTCCTCCGAGTCCCCCCTTGCATCGAGCCCCCCTGGGCAAGATGCCGAGGCGGCAACCCTACTCACCCCGCGTGCGCTTGTGGAGCCTGATTCTGCGTCTCGCCGCGGCGACGGGGGCGATTCCAGTCCCGATTTGGCTGCCCTGGGGACGATAAGACCGACCGACCGGCTCGGTAAGACTACCGTCCTGTCTCGGAATCGCGAGACAGAGCTCGTTTGCTGCTCCGAAGCGAGACGGAGCCTGGATCAGATGCCAGACGCGGGCGACGGCTCCACGGGGGCGCGCGCTAGCCGTGGCCGGCACCGCGCGGGGCGTCGGGCGTCAACCGCGGGCGCGACGAACGCGTCCGGCGGTGACGGTGGTCGAGGTCACCCCGCCCGGTCCGCGCGCGACGAGGGTCAGGCGGTCGCCGGGGAGGGTCGGGGTCCAGACGAGCTCGGCGCCCACCTCCTCGCGCCGGCCCGGTCCCGCGAAGGTGAGCTCGAGCTCGGGCGTGGCGCCGCGCACCAGCACGCGGACCGCCTCCCCTTCCGCCCAGGCCTCGAGCGCCACGTCCGGCGGATCGAAGAGCGGGAGGCTCGCGTCGCGCGTCAGGTGTCTCGGGGACGTGTCGCGCCAGTGATCCACCGGTTCGGAGGCGGGCGCGCCCTGGCCAGCGGCGCTCGCGAGCGCCGCGTCGGCAGCGTCGCCGTAGCCGTCCGAGGTGGCGTCGCGGTCGCCGCACGACGCCGCCTCGCGCGAGCTCGCGCTCGTGCCGCCGCCGCCGACGGCGGGCCAGCCACCGTCGCCGAGGATGCCGCCCGTACCGCTCGAGCCGCCGAGGGTGGGCTCGGGACCGGGATCGCTCGCGCCCATCCCGCCCGTGCTCGGCGCGCCGGCGTCTCCGCCGACTGCGGGGACGCCGCCGTCACCAAGGTAGCCGCCGGTAGGGACGCCGCCGTCGCCCGTGAGGCCGCCGATTGGCGGAGTCCCGCCGCCGTCGCCGCCGCCCATGGCGTAGCCACCGACGCCGCCCGTGGGGAAGCCGCCATCGCCGAGGAAGCCGCCCGTGGGCATACCGCCGTCGCCCATGAAGCCGCCGATGGGAGGGACGCCGCCGGTGTCGGCCCCGCCACCCCCGACGGGCCCGCCGCCGTCGCCCAGGAAACCACCCGCGGGCATGCCGCCGTCGCCCAGGAAGCCGCCCGCGGGCATGCCGCCGTC
>CAYOLF010000108.1:0-7972 GCA_964404725.1 uncultured Polyangiaceae bacterium | reverse complement strand
CCCGCGGGCATGCCGCCGTCGCCCAGGAAGCCGCCCGCGGGCATGCCGCCGTCACCCAGGAAGCCGCCCGTGCCGGAGGTGCCGCCGACGATGGGGGGCGAGCCGCCGTCCCCCGGCATCCCCCCGGAGCCCCCGCCGCCGCTCGGAGAGCCGCCCGTCTCGTCGCCGCCGCTCCCGTCGGGTAGGCCGGCGCCCGCTGCGCCGGCGCTCCCGCCATCGGAACCGGTCGAGTCGTCGACGTCGCCGCCGCAGGCGGCGGAGACGAGCAGTGAGCCTGCCACGGCCAGGCGCGTCGGGAGCTCCGCTCGCCGCGCGCGAACGGGCGCCGCGCGCGCCGGGCCGTCGCGGTGGGCGCTCGCCGCGGTGAGCTCGCCGAAGGCGCGATCGAGCTCGTGGTGCCAGCGCCGGTCCTGGGCCGCGACGCGAAGGGCGAGCTCGACCGCCGCGCTCTCGACCCGCCGCGCGTCGCCGAGGTCGAGCTGCTCGACCGTGTCCACGGCGTGCTCCAGCAGGTCCGCCGAGTCGAGGGAGATGCGCGCGACCAGGGCCCGGGCCCGGCCGACGGCGCGCTCGACCGCCGCCGACGGCCCGTGGAAGGCGCGCTCGACGGCGGCGGCGTAGGCCAGGCCGAGGTGGCGGTTGGCCACCCCGGACGGGCTGTAGTTGCGCTCGCGGAAGGCGGCGAGCACCAGGCGGAAGAGGACCTCGACCCGGTCGTCGGCGATCCGGTAGTCCCACCCGAGGTGACTGCCGATGAGCGCGCCGCGCCGCGCGAGCTCGGCGTGCAGGGCGGTGCCGTGGTACGGCTCGGCGCGGCAGAAGTTGCCGGGCGTGGCGGGGAACGCGCGGAGGAACGCGGCGTTTTCGCGCACGTCCCCGAGCGTCGCGTCCGGCTCGAAGACGAGCAGGTTGTACGCCGCCATGATCCCGGCGCCCTCGAGCGCCGCGAGCGCGCGCCGGAGCTCGGCGGTTCGGGTGTGGCGGTTCAGGTGATCCTGGCCCGGCTGCGCCGCGTTCTCGATGCCCACGAACAGGCGCACGACCCCGAGCCGCCCGAGCTCGCGGGCGAGCGCCGGCGTGAGCGTCTCCGGGCGCCCCTTGCCGAGCAGCCCGTAGCGGGTGACCCCACGGGCGGCGAGCGCGTCGCGGAGCTGGCCCAGGCGCGCCACCGTGGCCGCGGGCTGCGGCAGGAGGAGGGTGTCGTCGTGGAAGCAGAAGAGGCTGGCCCCAGCGCCCGCCGCGTGGTGCAGCGCGGCGAGCTCCTCGGCGAGACTCTCGGTCGAGCGCAGGCGGTGCCGCCGCCCCGCGCCCGCCGCTTGCGCCTGCCGGTAGTACGCGGTGATGGCGCAGAACGAGCAGGACCCCCAGCAGCCCCGGCTCCCCGAGACGGGGATGAACGGGAGGCCGAGGTGCCGGTCGTGCGCGCGGTACCGGTGGGGGAACGGTAGCGCGTCGAGGTCCGCGGCGAGCGGGCGGGTCGCCGTGCGGTGCGGGCCTGCTGCGCCCCGTAGCCCGAGCCCGGCGACGTTCTCGAGCGGCTCGCCCCGCCCGAGCGCGGCGACCAGCGCCACCGCCGTCGCCTCCCCCTCGTGCAGGACGACGCTGTCGACCGCGGGGTTGTCCGCCAGGATCCGATCCCAGCTCAACGTCGCGTGCTGTCCCCCGGCGGTGAGGTGGCCCCGGAAGCCGCGCCGGCGGAGCTCGATGGCCAGGCGGTGCAGGTCGGGCGCGAGATGCTGGAACTGCACGCCGAGGCCCACCAGCTCCGGGGCGGCCGCGAGCACCCGCGTCGCGACCGGATCGAGCTCACCCCGCTCGAGCAGGGCGACGACCCGCACCTCGTGGCCCGACGCCCGCAGGCTCGCCGCCACCATCCCCAGGCCCAGGTTCTCCTCCGAGTCCGCTCCCACCAGCACGACGCGCATGGCCACGGCGCGAAGCAAGGCGGGTGCCAGCCGCCGGATCCCCGCCATTTCCGGGGACCTCCGGCCGCGCGCCTCCGCCCGGCTGTGCCAGGTCGGGCCTCGGTGTGCCACCTGGGGCGCGTGCCCCCCGGGGGGGGCGCGTGATACGGTGTGGTTCGGCATCAGCGGAACCGGCCATCGTGAGCGAACGCAGCGATCCCCCCCCGGCACCCCACCTCGAGCAGCTCGAGGCCGAAGCGCTCGCGCGCCGCAAGCTGCTCAAGCTCACGGCGTACGCGGTGCCCGCGGTCATCGGCACCTTCTCGCTGCACGCCGCCGCGCAGGCGACCTGCACGCCCCCCGTGGGCTGCCCGCCGAACTCGCCGTGCCCCCCGGAGTGCCGGCCCCAATGCGATCCGTAGCGGCGGGTTGCCCGCCACCGGAGCGACCCACGAGCCCGATCGAGGCAACCACGGGCGAGCGCGTGGGCGCGGAGCTCTTCTTCTGTCCGGCGCCGGAGCTCTACGCCGTGGTGACGCCCGAGGCCGTCGAGCTCGCGGCCTTCCGCGCGCTGCCCGAGGTGCGGCTCGAGGGCGAGCTCGCCCGGGGGCTCGGCGACGACGTCCGCGCGGGGCGGCTCTCGAGCGACAACGCGGCGCGCCTGCGCGGCCTCGGCGCCGCGCTCGGCACCGACCTCGACGCCGTGATCGCGGCGCTCCGGGCGGGGGCGTTTCGGGCCGCTACCCCTGCCGATCTCGTCCGGCGCGGCGGCTGGGGGACGCTCTGGATCGAGCTGGTCGCGGCCTGCAATCTCGCCTGCGCGCACTGCTACGCGGAGGCCGGTGCCTCGCGCACCGAGCGGCTCGACTTCGAGACGATCCTCGCCTTGCTCGAGGACGCCGCGGCGATCGGCTTCCGCAAGGTGCAGCTCACCGGCGGCGATCCGCTCCTCAGCCCGCACCTCTTGCCCGCGGTGGACGCGGCGCGCGAGTGGGGCCTCGAGGTCGAGATCTTCACCAACGGGCTGCTCCTCGACCCCCCGCTGGTCGCGGCGCTCGGCCCGCGCGCGGTGCGGCTCGCCTTCAGCCTGTACGGGGACGAGTCCGCCGTCCACGACGCGATCACCGGGGTCGCGGGCAGCTTCGAGCGCACAGTGGACGCCATCCGGCGGGCGCGCGCCGCCGGCATCGGGTTGCGCGTCGCTGTGGCTGCGATGCCCGAGAACGAGCGGCGGATCCTGGCCACGCTGCGCTTCGCGCGGGAGCTCACCGGGGACGCCGACGCGGTGGAGGTCGACGTCGTCCGCGGTGTGGGACGAGGCCGCTTCGACGCGGGGGTTTCGCTCCCCGAGGAGGTCTACGCGCAATGGACGCGGGGCGGGGACACCGACCGCGCCGAGCGGCGCAAGGAGGGCGGCCGCGCCTGCGTGGCCGCCAGCGGCGACGTCTTCCCTTGCATCTTCATGCGCTGGGCCACCCTCGGCCGAGTCGGCCGGGACGGCCGACTCCGCGAGATCCTGGCCGCCCCGCGCCCGAGCCCGAGCTGGGCGTTCGCCCCCGAGGCGGCCCTGGCCGCGGCGGCTGCCGAGCGGTTGACCTGTTGTGACTGCCAGCGGGCCGCGCGGCTGCTCGCGCTGTATGCTGCGACCGCTCCCTCTGCGCCATGTGCCCCCGACGCCGCCGCGACCTGACGTTGACCGAGATCGAGCAGACGGGCGAGTCCGTGCTGGTCGATGCACGCGGTGAGCGGGCCACCGTCGTCACCCCGCTCGCCGCGGTGGTGTGGCTCCTGTGCGACGGGGCCCGGAGCGTGGACGCCATCGGCGGCGCGCTCGCGGACCACTTCGGCGCCGCGGTCGACCGCGCGCGCGTCGACGCGGACGTGCGCGCGCTGCTCGGCGCGTTCGAGCGCGAGGGCCTGCTTGAGCCGTAGCGACGAGCGCGCGTTCGTCGTCGCGGGGTGGCGGGTGGTTTGCCGCTCCCCGCTCCCCGCTTGCCTCGCGGAGCTCGAGCACCTGTGCCTCGGCCGTGACAGCGCTGGCGCGGGCGCCCTCGTGCTCTACGACCTCACGCCAACCGCGGACGGGCGCTTCGCCCTGCTGCGCGACGGCTACCCGGTCGCGGTGACGGACCAGGCCATCAACCTGGTGCCGCTCCTCCAGCTCGATCTGCGCGTCGCGATGGAGCCGGAGCCGACGGAGCGCGGTCTCTGGCTGCACGCGGCCGGGCTCGAGCGACCGGGGGGAGGTGGCCTCCTCGTCGCGGGGGCCTCCGGAGACGGCAAGAGCACGAGCGCCTTGCTGCTCTGCCGACGCGGCTATCGCCTGGCGGCCGACGATCTGGTCTGGCTGGTGCCCGAGGGCGGCTTTCGCGGGCTCGGTTGGGCCATCGGGCTCGAGCGGCTCCCGCTCGGCCCCGCGGCGCTCGGGGCGGAGGGGTTCTCCCTGCGCCGCCAGGCCTGGTGTCTCGACGGCGGGGAGCGGCTCGAGCGCTGGCGCGTCCGGCCGCCGGAGGGCGCCATCGCCGACGCGACGGGGTGGCTGCCGCTCGCCGGGATCGCGGTCCTCGAGCGGGGACCCTGCGCGGTGCGGCCGCTCACGGCGGGCGAGCTCCTGGTCCGGCTCCGGCCGCTCCGGATCGCGCGGGTGGACGGCGAGGAGCCCTGGGCCCCGGCCGCACTCGCGAGCGCGCTCGGCGAGGTGCCCGCGGTGGCGCTCCGCTCGGACAGCCCCGAGGCTGCCTGCGCGGCGCTCGCCGATTGGGCCGAGGGGCTCCCGACCCGTTCGTGACGCGGTCCGTGCGCGAGGCCGCGTCCACGCTCTTCAGTCGAGCGACGCGATCGGCATGACCTCGATGGGCTGCGATCCCGGCGAGCCGCAGGTGCTGTTCGGCGTGTTGACGCAGTCGGTCGGCGGGATGCCGAGCACGGTGAGGGCGCCGTCGGCGACGACAGCGTCACCCTCGATCTGGTAGTCGAGGTCGAGCGTCAGGTACGCGTCCGTCGCGTCTCCGAGGTCCACGTCGGTCAGGCCGTAGCTGTCCTCGAAGTCCTCGGGCTCCACCGGCTGCGCGCCCGCCGAGCGCAGGGTGATCGCGGTCGGCGCCCCGTCGGCCGCCGCGGCCTCGAGGGTGACGGCCTGGACGGCGTCCAGCCGGCCGTCGGTCGAGGTCATCGTCACCTCGGCCGAGAGCAGGTAGGCGTCCTCGGGGTAGCCGAGCTGCTCGCTCGCCGGGCGCCAGCAGACGGTCGGCTCGTCGGCGACGGCAGCGAGCGAGAGCGTCGTCTCGGTTCCATCGCCCCAGGTGACGGCGAGTGGGGAGGCGCCGTTGACGACGTCGAGCAACGCGGTGCTGGTGACGGCCCCCGCGGTCTCGGGGTCGACCGGGTACTCGCCATGCTCACAGGCGCCGTACCCCCACTCGGCGTAGGTGGCCCCGGCCGCCGTCGCCACCTGGTCGGTCCGCGTCTCGATGGTGCCGCTGAGGCGGCCCGCGAAGATCCCCTCTCCGAAGACCACCTCGAGCCGGGTCTGGATGGGGACGCCGCCCTCGGGGGAGACGACCTCGAACGAGAGCGTCCCCTCGAGCTCGTCGAGCTCGATCGGCACCAGGAGCGTGGCGCTCCCGGCGTCGGTGGCCGACAGCGTGCCGTCGAGGGTTTCGTCGAGGGCGCCGTCCGCCGTGGTCAGCGTCACCGTGACGGGGACGTCGACGCGGTCGGGGCAGACCCAGCCGAGCTCGATCATGCCCCCGCTGCTGCCGCTCGCCGGCGGCTCGGCGTCCACGAACGAGGCCGGGCCCGCCGGCTCGATCACCAGCGTCACCTCGGTCGTCCCCGGCTCGAGCGTCGTCGTGGCCATCGCCGCCTCGTCCGGGACCCAGGTCAGGGTGGCCTCGTGCGTGCCCTCAGCGAGCGCCAGGACGTCGTCCGCGGAGAAGCCGAGCGGCGACACCTCGTCGAGCCCGAGCTCGGTGGCGTCTTCGTCGCAGGCGCTGGCGGTTTCGTTCCCGTCGAGCGTCCCGCCGCCCCCGGTCCCGTTCTCGGCCCCAAACTCGCCCCCCGTCTGGCCCCCCGCGCAGCCGGCCGCGCCGAGCGCCGCCACCAAGAAGAGAGCGCCCCGCTGCCGCCTCGTGCCCGTAGTGATCGCAGTCATGTCCTTGGCTCCAGGACGAGTATGGCCAGTTGTTGGACGCCGAGCTAGTTCCCAAATGCACATTTCATGGCGCCCAAACGCTCCCAGATGTGCAAAATGGCGACAATGGACCACGACGCCGTCGCCTCCCAGCTCCTCCGGGCCTTGCGCGGCTCGCGCTCGCAGGTCGCGGTCAGCCGCCGCCTCGGCTACCGCAGCAACGTCTGCCACGCGTGGGAGTCGGGCGCGGCCTACCCGACGGCTGCGCGCACCTTCCAGCTCGCCGAGCGCCTCGGCCAGGACCCGGCGGCGGCGGTCACTCGCTTCTACGGGCGGCGGCCGGACTGGCTCGACCGGGCTCCGATCACCTCGCGGGCGGGCGTCGCCGCCTTCCTCTGCGATCTGCGCGGCCGGCAGCCGCTGGTGGCCGTGGCGGAGACCTCGGGGCACAACCGCTTCGCGCTCGCGCGCTGGTACAAGGCGGCCGCCGAGCCGCGCCTGCCTGACTTCCTGCGGCTGGTGGAGGCGACCTCGCTCCGCCTGCTCGATCTGCTGGGGGCGCTGGTGGAGCTGGACCAGCTCCCCGCCGTGGCCGAGGCCGGCAGGCGGCTCGCGGCGGCGCGCCGCATCGCCCAGGAGGCGCCCTGGTCGCACGCCGTGCTGCGGGCGCTCGAGCTCGCGGGCTACGCGGCGCTCGACCGCCACCAGCCCGGCTGGATCGCGGTGCGTGTCGGGATCTCGGCGGCGGAGGAGGAGCGCTGCCTGCGCTCGCTCGCGGCGGCAGGCCAGATCGTCTGGGAGTCGGGGCGCTGGCGGCCGCGCGCGGTCGCGACGCTCGATCTCCGCCACGACACCGAGGCGACCAAGGAGCTCGCCTGCTGGTGCGCGGGACTCGGGGCCGCGCGGCTCGCGGCGGGTGGCGCCGGCGCGTTCGCGTTCAACGTGTTCACCGTCTCGAGTGCGGATCTGGAGCGCCTGCGCCAGCTCCAGCGCGACTATTTCGGGCAGCTCCGGGCCATCGTCGCCGAGTCGCAGCCCGCCGAACGCCTCGCGGTGGTGAACCTGCACCTCTTCGAGCTCGGCGAAGAGTCGGGGTGAGGCGGGGCCCCGTCTCTGCGCCGTCGCGGCGAGGCTCCCGACGAGGGAAGCTCGGCCGCGCCGGCGGCGTAATGGGTCGATGAACTTGGAAGCGGAGGACTAGATGACGATGAAGATGTCGCGCTTGGGGCTGGGTAGAGCGGTGGTATCCCTCGGAGCGCTGCTGGCGCTGGCGTGCAGCGGCGATGACGACGGCGCGGGGAGCGGCGGCTCGGGGCTGCCCGCCGATCAGCCCGTGTCGGAGCTGACGGAGGCGGAGCTGCAACAGCTCTGCAGCTCGATGGGCGAGGGGGCGGCGGTGCCGATGGCCGACGTGTGCAAGATGACGGGGTTGATGGCGGCCGCCTTGGAGGCGGCGTTTGCCGGCACCGCCGACGTGGCGGCGCTGCGCGAGACGTGCCGCTCTACCCGCGAGCAGTGTTTGGCGTCCGACCCGGAGCCCGCGACGACGACCGAGTCATGCACCGTCCCCGCCAACTGCACGGCGACGGTGGGCGAGGTCGAGGCCTGCGTCGACGCGAGCGCCGCGCAGGCGCGCCAGGCCTACGCCGCCATGCCCAGTTGCGAGTCGTTGGAGGCGAGCGATCTCGACGGGACGTCGACCACCACCGAGACGGCGACGACACCGCCGGCCTGCGCGGCGCTGGAGACGACGTGCCCCGGGATGGTCAGCGACTCGAGCGGCGGGGGCGGCACCCAGCGCGCGGACGTGACGTGCGGGGACGGGTCGACGGTGCCCGGCATGTGGGTCTGCGACGGGGACAACGACTGCCCCGGCGGCGAGGACGAGGTCGGCTGCTGAGCGACCGCGCGTCCCCCGCCGCGGGAGCAGCGGGGG
>CAYOLF010000107.1:8874-20983 GCA_964404725.1 uncultured Polyangiaceae bacterium | reverse complement strand
TCGCACTTTTCGCCGGGTGTGCGACAGATCCAGCCCGGCTCGACGTTGCAGTCGGCGTCGCAGCCGTCGCCGGGGGTGGGGGTTTCGTCGTCGTCCTCGCACGTCTCGTCCCCGGCGACGCGGCCGTCGCCGCAGAACACGATCTGCTCGCAGGGCTGGCCGGGGGTGATACAGACGAAGTTCCGGCTCTGCTCGGTGCAGTCGGCGCTGCAGCCGTCCCCGTCGTCCGTGTTGCCGTCGTCGCAGACCTCGCCCGGCTCGATCTCGCCGTTGCCGCACTCGAAGTTGAAGACGCAGGGCTGGCCGGGGGGGCAGGTGCAGTTGGGCTCGACCTTGCAGATGCCGTTGCAGCAGTCGCCGGGCAGGGCGTTGCCGTCGTCGCACTCCTCGCCCAGGGTGTCGGCGTCGAGGTTGCCGTCGCCGCAGGCGGGGCCGGAGGGTACCAGCATGCAGAGGTCGGCCGGGGGGTTGTCCCCGAGGCACGGGTTCTCTTCGTCGGTGCCACCCGTCCCCTCGAGGACGGTGCTGCCCCCGGTGCTACCGACCAGAGGGCCGTCGCCGCCGGTGCCGCTGCCGTCGTTGTCGGGATCGACGTCGAGCTGGGGTTTCTCGTTGGCGTCGCTGGGCCCGCAAGCGACGTAGCCCGCGGCGCCGAGCGTGAGAAAGAGCGCAGACACGAAGTAGGAAGATGTACGCACGGTGAACCTCCGCAGATCGACTCAGCTCGACAATTACTCCTTTCGTCGTCAGACCGCACGAACAGGAGGCGTTCGATTGTCCGAGGGCCGCCCGCGCGAGGGCCGCGACGGTCGCGATGGCCGCTGCCATGCGGAGCGAGCGCGAAAGTTCGCGTCGGGGCGGACGGTGCGCCGCGGCCACGGCCGGCACCGCGCCCTGCCCGCACCCTGCGCGGCTCAGCGGGGGACGTGGTAGCGACGCGCCCATTCCGCAGCTTCTGGTGCCGCGATCAGGGCTAGTCCAAGTTTGCCATCGAAAGCGGACGGCGCGGCTCGCTCCTCAACGGAGCGGGCCGAGCCCCACCTCGATCCCGAGCGTCAGTGCGGCGACGGGGCTCTCCAGTCCGGCGACCGGCTCCGGACCATGCTGGTCGGACGGGCTATCGACCCCGAGCACCTCGAGCTCCGGGGTGACGCCGCCGACGGACGCCTGCGCGCGGAGCCCGATCCGCTCGGTGGCGAGCCAGGTCGCCCCCGCCGCGAGCTCGGGGCGCCAGGACCAGCCCTCTGCCCGCGCGCCGGTGAAGCTCGACTGGGTCGAGAGCGTCGTCGCCACCCCGTGCACGGCCAGGAGCGCCAGGCCCCCGTCGAGCGCGAAGGACCGCAGGCGGTGGCCGACCCGCATCGTCAGGCCGAGGGCGAAGGCCTCCACCTCGGCTTCGCCGTGCTCCACCGCGATCCTCGCGCGGTTCGGGGGCAAGAGCGCCGTTGCCCCGACTTCGAAGCGCGGGTGCGGGCGGTAGCCGGCGGCGATCCGCGGCCCGATCCAGGGCGGCAGGCCGCCGGCCGCTCCCGTCAGCGAGGCGCCCATGAACGCGGAGAAGGGCGTCGGGAAGGCGGCGGCACCGGACGGGCGCGAGGGGACGGCTTGGTCTGGCCGGGGCCCGCGGGCGCCCTCGGCTGCGTTCGGCTCGTCGCGCTCGCCCCCGTCGTCGGGCGGCGGTCCCTCGCCCAGGGGCGTGAGCCGCCCGTGGAGCAGCTCCACGGTGCGGAGGGCGAGCACCTGCGGGTCCGGAGAGGCGACCCGGCTCCTCGACTCGAGGTGGGCGTCCGGGGTCGAGCCGAGCGTCCAGAGCACGACCTCGTCCCGCTCCGGATCGACCTCGACCACGCCGACCGCCGTCCGCGCTTCGGCGACGGAGAGCCAGTCCGCGGAGCGCGCGACCGACTCGGCGCGGTAGCCCATCAGCGCGAGCTCGCCCTCGATCCGCGCGACGAGCGGGTCGCTGCTCTCCCCGATCACCAGCACCAGCGGGCGCTCGCTGGCCGGCGCACCCCTGGGCAGGGCGAGCAGCCCCAGCACGATCAGCGCTGCCGCGAGGCGCCACGCCGTTCGCCGCGCGCCGCGCGGCCGGGCGCGCCCGGCCAGGATCCAGGCTCGACGGATGCTCAGTGCGATCGGAGGCTCCTCGCGAGCCCCGAGTATGCACCGTTCGGATAGCGTGCCAGGTACTTCTTCGCCGCGGTGGCGGCAGCAGGGGGATTCGAGCGCCGCTGCAGGGTCATGAGCCGCCCCAGCGCCTCCTCTGCCAGGGGGCCGTTCGGCGCCTCGGCGAGGTAGACGTCGAACCAGCGGACCGCTTCGGCGGGCGCGCCCCGCTGGTCGGCCGCGATCTTGCCGAGCAAGAACGCTGTGGACCCGCGCGCGCCGTGGCGGGAGCGCAGCGCGGAGAGCGCGGCGGTCGCGACGTCCGGCCGTCCCGCGAACCGCGCGGCGTCCGCGAGCTGCCACAGCTCCGCCGCGGTGGCGGAGCGCGTCGCCTCACCCACGCCGACGCGCTCCAGCGCCGCGACGGCGCCGCGGGAGTCGCCGCGGGCGAGCCGCGCGCGCCAGTCCTCCGCCGGGGGAGCGGCGCTCGCCGACGGCGAGCAGGGGCACTCCGCGTCATCCGCGTCCCGTCCGCTGGCGGATGCGGTCGGGTCGGGCGGTGCGGACGACGATGACTCCGACGCCAACGGCGCGGCCCGCGCCTGGTCCGCTCGCCAGAGGAGCATCTCGCCCGTCCGCACCTCGACCAGGAGGCGTTCGCCGGCCACCACCGCGCGGCCCTCCGGCAGGTGCGGGCCCGAGACGCTGACCGAGCCCTCCTGGAGCGCGACCTCCAGGCGCTCCGCCGCGGGATCCCAGGAAAGCGTGAACCGCGTGCCCGTGACCCGCACCGAGTAGGGCCCGCCCCGCAGGGACCATGCCGCATGCTCCCGGTGCACGACCTCGGCGTCGAGGACGCCCTGCTCGAGGACGAGGTCGGCGCCGTTCGCGGCCGTGCCCGCGATCCTCGCGCGGCTCTGCGGTGCCAGGGTCACGGCGCTCCCGTCGGAGAAGCGCACGCCGAGCTGCTCCCCCTCCGCGCTCACCCACTCCCCCACCACGCCGGGTCGCGCCTCGGCCCCGACCGTGAAGGCGAGGGCCGCGGGCGCGCCGCGGACGGAGGCCGCCGCCACCCAGACCAGAGCGGCCAGGGTGCAGAGCGCCGCCGCCAGCCCGAGCAGCAGCCCCGGGCGCCCGCGCGAGCGCGATCCAGGGACCGCACGCAGGAAGCGCGCGCGCGCCGCCGCGAGGGTCGCGGGGACGTCTGCCGCCTGGTCCGACGCGGTGCGGACCGTCGCCCCCAGCTTCTCGAGCGTCAAGGTCACGGTCGCCATCGGTTCCCCTCCTCGAGGCAGCGCAGCAGCACCGGGTCGCGGCGCGCCGCGCGCAGGAAGCGCGCCTCGGCGCGCGCGAGGCGGCGCTTGGTGGTGGAGAGCGACAGGTCGCAGAGCGTCGCGACCTCCGCGAGCTCGCGCCCATCGATGTAGCGCAGCGCGAAGACCAGGCGGTCCTCCGCCCGCATCGCGTCGAGCACCCGGTAGGTGTGGCGGCAGGCCTCCTGCCCGTCGGGATCGGGGTGCGTCGGCGCCTCCGGCAGCTCCTCGGGCGGCAGGAAGCGCAGCCACCGGCGCCGGCTCCGCGCTCGCACGGTCTTGTAGGCCGTGTTGGCGGCGACGCTGCGCAGCCACCCCCCGAGGGCGGCGGCGTCGCGGAGCTGGTCGAGCCCCGAGAGGGCCTGGACGAAGGCGTCGTGCACCACGTCGGCGATCTCGGTGTGGCGCTCCGGGCCGAGGACGCGACGGATCACCCGCTCGACGTCGGGGGCGTAGCGGTCGAACAGCTCCGCCCGCGCCCAATCGGCGCCCTCCCGCACCCCGGCGACGAGGGCCGCGTCGTCGCGCGCCGTCGGCAGGCGCCGGACGACGGCGCAGGGGGGCGGGACTTCGCGCTCGGCGGACACTCGCACGAGCATCAGGTACCCGAGCCCCGGCGTCACGGCTCGACGAACTTCGCCGGGGCGGCCAGTCGGGCGGAATTTTCCGGCCGGGAAAGAAAGTTGGCCTCCGCGCGGGCCCCCCGGGAACCTCCCCTCACCGCCGGGACAGGTCTGCTGCGCCCCGTCGATGAAGGAGTGCCCCAATGAGAAAGCTCGGATCCGTTGCGATGGCCTTGGCGGTGGGGATGGCGCTGACCGGCGCCTGTTCGAAGGACGACGGCGGCGGGGGCACGACGGGGCTCGGCGGCGGCGCGGGTGACGAAGGGGGCGCTCCCGCGACGGGCGGCCAGCAGACGGGCGGCGCCCGGACGGGTGGCGCCGCCACGGGCGGCATCACGCCGGGCGGAGCCGACCCGGGCGGGGCTGCTCAGGGTGGCGAGCCCACCGCGGGTGGCGCGGCGGGCGCCGTGGCGGCGGCGGGCGTGGCGGGCGCGGTCGCTCCGGGCGGGGCGGCGGGCGCCCCGGTGACGGCGGGCGCGCCGTCGGTCGCGGGCACCCCGAACGGTGGCGCGGCGGGCGCCGGCATCGACCCCATCTTTCAGCTCGACTGCGGTCTGTTCGGCGACGCCTGCGATCGGGGCGGCGACTGCTGCAGCGGGCTCTGTGCCGAGGGCGTCTGCAGTTCGCGGGTCATCGAGTGCGGCCTGCCGGGCGCGAGCTGCGGCACCTCGACCGACTGCTGCAACCTGAGCTGCGTCGACTCCGAGTGCAGCGCCGACGCCTGCACCGCGGACGGCGACGCCTGCACCGCGGACGGCGCCTGCTGCAGCGGCACCTGCGGCACGGACGGCGCCTGCGTCGCCCTGAACACGACCTGCAAGACGGCGGGCAACCCCTGCACGGACGTGGGTCCCAACTCCACCCAATGCTGCTCGGGCCTCTGCAGCGAGGACGGCACCTGCTCGCGGGGCGGCTCGTTCTGCGTGCAGGTCGGGGACATCTGCCGGTCCTCCGGGGAGTGCTGCACGGCCGATTGCGTCCTCGGGGACAACGGCGTCGGCACCTGCGGCACCATCGACGTCGGCTCGGCCAACTGCGACACGGTGGAGGGGATGCTCTGCAACGACTGCGGCGGCTGCTGCAGCCGCGTCTGCGCCCCCAACGCGCTCACCGGGGTCATGATCTGCCAGCCCGCGCGGGGCTGCCGCGTGATGGGCGATCTGTGCCGGGCGGACACAGACTGCTGCGGCGTCGACGGCACCGGGCTCCCCGGAGAGGGCAACGTCTACTGCCTCAAGGCCGCGCCCGACGATCCGGTGGGGATCTGCCGGAGCCCGACCGGCTGCAGTCCCCAGGGCAACGTGTGCCACTACCAGGATTACGCCTGCTCCATCTCGTCGTCGCGCAACAACTGCTGCGGCGCCACTGGTGAGTCGGGGCGCTGCGCGCCGAACGCGGCCGGTGAGCTGGTCTGCGGCGGCACCAGCTTCCTCTGCCAGCCGGGCGCCGTCGAGGGCGACGCCTGCGAGTCGTGCCTGCTCGATCCGTTCGGCGTGCCGCGCTGCAACGGGCTCGGTGAATGCCGCATCGTCGGCGAAACCTGCGCCACGGCGGCCGACTGCTGCGATCAGATGCCCTGCGTGCCTGCGGAGGACGGCCTCCTGCGCTGTGGCGCGACGGAGTGCGTCGACCACGGCGGCACCTGTACGGTGGACGCGGACTGCTGCGCCGGCCTGCCCTGCGTCAGGCCCGTCGGCTCGACGCTCGGCGTCTGCGGCGAGATCCCGCCGCCCGACGGCACGGGCGGCGCGGGCGGCTCCCCCGGCACGGGCGGCGGGGCCGGTACCCCGGCCGCGGGCGCGCCGTCCACCGGCGGCACCGGCGGGACCACCCCCTGCTCACTCTACGGCCAGCAGTGTTCCCTCGACGCGGACTGCTGCAACCACACGGGGGACCCGGCGACCAACCACGTCGACTGCATCAACGGCTACTGCCTGGCGCCCATCAACTGAGCCCCGGGAAGGAGGCGATCGACATGACGACCTGGCGACGATCGATGGTGGGGCTCGCCCTGCCGCTGGCGCTCACGCTCGCGGGCGGGGCCTGTAGCGACGACGATCCGCCTCCGGCGGAGGATCCCGACTGCTCGCTCGACGACGAGGCGGGTTGCCTCGACGGGCGGGTCTGCGAGGAGGTGGTCGGCGGCACGGTGGGCTGCTTCGATCCGGTGACCGTCACCGGCGCCGTGTTCGACACGGCGGATGCCGCGCCCATCGAGGGGGCTCGCGTGGTGGTGCAGGACGCCAACGGCGCGGCCGTCTCCGGGGTCGCGGTCACCGACGGTGACGGCGCCTACTCGGTGGCCGTGCCCGCGGCGCGCAACCCCGACGGCACCCTCGCCGCCGGCACGCTCTACACCCTGCGCGCCGACGCGGCCGGCTACCTCACCTTCCCGCGCCCGCCGCGGGAGGCGATCCCCCTCGACGTGAGCGGCCTGTCCGACTCCGACCTGGTGGTAGAGAACGCGACCACCGAGGTGGGGCTGATCGCGCTAGAGAGCACGGCGGGGCTCGGCGCGATCTCCGGTAAGGTGACGGGCGAGGTGGTCGGCGGCACCTTCGTCGTCGCCGGCGGGGCGAGCGCGGTCGCCGACGCGGACGGCTCCTTCACCGTCTTCAACGTGCCCGAGGGCGCGGTGACGGTGCAGGCGTACCGGCTGGGCGCGAACTATGTTCCCGAGACGGTGGACGTTGAGGCGGGCGAGACGACCGGCGACGTGGTGCTCGCGGCCGCCGGCGAGGCGACCGCCGTGGTGAGCGGCGACATCAACCTGGTCAACCCGGGCGACGGCGATCTCACCTCGGTCATCCTGGTGGTGGAGGAGACGTTCGACGAGAACACCATCACCGGCGAGGCCCCGCCCGGGTTCCGGGCGGGTGACGTGGACAACACCTGGTCGATCAGCGGCGTGCCGGACGGGGACTACGTCGTCCTCGCCGCCTTCGAGAACGACGACCTGGTGCGGGATCCGGACACCTCCATCGGCGGCACCGAGATCCAGCACCTCACCGTCGCCGGCGGGGACGTCTCCGTCACCGGGTTCAAGATCACCGGCGCGCTGGCGGTGCTCTCGCCCGGGGCCGACGGCGCCGAGGCCGTGTCCGGGGCGCCGGTGACCCTCACCTGGGAGGACGACTCCAGCGAGGACTCGTACGAGGTCGTCGTCTACGACGCGCTCGGCCACCTCGTCTGGGAGGCGACCGCGCTCGATCCCGGCGGCAGCGCGCCAGTCACCGCCGAGTTCCCGGGCCCCCTCGAGCCGGGCATGTACTACCAGTTTCGCGCCACCTCGATCAAGGACGGGGTCCCCATCTCGAGCACCGAGGATCTGAAGGGCGTGTTCTACGCCGAGTAGGCGAGACGCCGGTCCGTTCGCTGGGGAACGCGGCTTCATCGCGCGCTCAGGTCCATCGGGGCCGCTTCACCGCGCGCTCAGGTCCGTCGGGGCGGCTTCACCGTGCGCTCAGGTCCGCTGGGGCGGCTTCACCGCGCGCTCAGGTCCGTCGGGGCGCCGCGCGAGGGCAGATTCTTGTCGGCGATTGCCGCGACGGGCACGGACGGACAAGGCGCGGCAAGCTTCCGCCCTGTCGATGGACCTGAGAGCCCCGTGAAGGGCTCGTCGATGGACCTGAGAGCCCCGTGAAGTGCTCCGGGGTCCTCCGCCAGGGCGCGTTCAGCCCGTCACCGGCGCTCGGCAGCGGACGTCCCGGCCCCGGCACGCTCCGCGCCGATTGGAGCGTGCTGCCTTGGCTGCCCCCCGCGCCGGACCCCCGGGGCACGCGGCCGTGCTCGCTCCGCTGCGCGCGGCCGGCCCCCCAAGCGCCGCTCCCCGCGGCGCGGGGGGCCCGCGCCGACTGCAGTTGCCGCCCGGGAGTGGACGCCCTGAGTTCACCAGCCGCCCCATCCCGCGAGCGAGACAGCGATCGTGCGCGGCCCAGCGGAGCCTTTCCCATGGCTCATGGCGCTGGCGGTCGTTGGTTGCGCGCCCTTCCGGAACTAGCCCGGTCATGCGGCTGGAGGGCGTGAACCGGCGCGAGTGGAGGCTCTCGCGCTTGGCGCAGTTCGTTCCGACGCGCATTCTTCCCGGTGGATGAGGGCGCGTCGGGGAAGTCTCCGGACGGCGATCGAACGATGGCAGAAGCCTTTCGCGCGCCGGACCTGGTCACGGCACGCCCACGAGGTGGGGTGCGTCGCGGTAGCCCTGACGACGGCTGCACCGGCGGCCGCTGATGCCGTCGGATCAGAGCTGTTTCTTCGGGGAACCGGCACGGCGAGTCTGCTCACGCGGCCCGTCAACTACACCCTGGACCTGGAGCGCTCGGGTGCGGCGTTGTCCGCCCCGATCGACACGACGGATCGTGGTGCGGTGTTCGGAGCCCAGGTGGACTTGGGCTACCTGTTCCTCATTCGTTCGGGACTCGCTGGGGGGCCCCGGTTGTCTTAGTGTGGCAAATACGGTGATCCGATCCAAGACATCCGGATCGAGCCGATCGACTGAAGCGCCTCACCGCGCCGGCCGAGCCGGACTTCGAGAGGGAGGAGGAACGCGACGGGTGCTCGAGGCGACCACGCTGAAGTCGACGGCGCGGAGGCCGCGGGTCGCGGCGCCCAGCTCTCGCGTGTCTGACACCGCGGCGGAGCGCAACTCGGTCGGCAGGGCGGACGGGGCCAACGGGGCCAACGCGTCGAACGGCCTCGTCCGTCCGGCTATGCCATGAAATCCATACTGCGCGATCCAGACCGACCGGCGCCGCTGGGGTTTCGTCCGCAGTAATCGCAGGCGGTGCACACGCTGCTCCCTCCGGGGGCGCGTTGGCGCCCGTGCTCCGTCTTCGGATCGAGGACGGGCGCTGGGCGGGAGGCTCCCCTACCACGGACGCTCCGTGGGTTGGCAACGCCCCCGTGACGCGCTATCGCCCGCGCCGGGCCACCCTTTGTCGATCCTCTCCGCGCAGTCCCTGGTCAAGGCTTACGGCGCCGACCGCCTCCTCGACGGGGCGTCGTTCGCGATCGAGGAGCGCGAGCGGTTGGGGCTGGTTGGCCGCAACGGGAGCGGCAAGAGCACGCTCGCCCGGATCCTGGCCGGGGTGGAGGAGCCCGACGAGGGGTCGGTGATCCGGCGGCGCGACGCGCGGATCGCGCTGCTGGCGCAGGAGCCGGCGCTCCCGCCCGCGGCCACCCCGCGCGAGCTGGTGCTCCAGGGGCTCGGCGAGTGGTCGGCCGCGCGGGCGCGGTACCAGACGGTGAGCGAGGCGCTGGAGCAGGCGACGGGCGACATCGCGGCGCTGCTCGACGAGCAGGCCGCGGCCGCGGCGGACGTCGAGCACCGGGGCGGCTGGGAGCTCGAGCACCGCGCGACCGCCATGCTGACCGAGCTCGGCGTGCAGGATCCGGATCGCGCCGTGGGCACGATGAGCGGAGGCGAGCGGCGGCGCGTGGCGCTGGCGGCGCTGCTGGTGTCGCGTCCCACCCTGGCCATCCTCGACGAGCCCACCAACCACCTCGACGCCGAGACGATCGAGTGGCTCGAGCGCTACCTCCGCGAAGAGCACGAGGGGGCACTCCTGCTCATCACCCACGACCGCTGGGTGCTCGACCGCGTCGTCGGCCGCACGCTGGAGCTCGACGCCGGCGCCGTCCACTCCTACGACGGGGGCTGGGAGGACTACCTGCTCGCCAAGGCCGAGCGCGCCGAGCTGGCCGCGCGCACCGAGTCGAACCGGCAGAACCTGCTCCGCACCGAGCTGGTCTGGCTCGCCCGGCAGCCCAAGGCGCGCACGGGCAAGCAGAAGGCTCGCATCCAGCGCGTCGAGGCGGCGGCCGCGGCTGCGCCCGCGGGCCCGGACCGGGGCGTGTCGCTGCGGCTGGTGGCCGCGGAGCTCGGCGCCACGGTGCTCGAGCTCCACGACCTCGGGCTGTCGCTGGGCGGCCGCGAGCTCGTGCGCGGGCTCACCCTGCACGTCACCAAGGGGGAGCGGATCGGGATCATCGGCCGTAACGGCGCCGGCAAGACCACGCTCCTCCGGGCCCTGCTCGGCGAGCTAGAGCCGAGCGTGGGGCGGATCGTGCGCGGCGCGCGGGTGCGCTGCACCTACTTCGAGCAGGGCCGCGCCGGCCTCGACGACGCGGCGACGGTGCTACAGAACGTGGCGGGCGACGCGGAGGTGGTGCGCTGGGGCGAGCAGACCGTCTCCGCCTACGCGTACCTCGAGCGGTTCCTGTTCTACCGCGACCGGCTCCGGCAGCCCGTCGGCTCGCTCTCCGGCGGCGAGCGGGCGCGGGTGGCGCTGGCCAAGATGCTGCTCGAGCCCGCCAACGTGGTGGTGATGGACGAGCCCACCAACGATCTTGACGTGCAGACGCTGGCCGCCGTCGAAGAAATGCTCATCGAGATGAGCGCGACCGCGCTGGTGGTCACCCACGACCGCTACTTCCTCGACAAGGTGGCGACCTCCATCCTCGCCTTCGAGGGTGACGGGCAGGTGGTGCGCTACCCGGGCAACCACGCGAGCTACGTCGCCCTGCGCGATGCGGCCCGCGCGCGCGCCCGCGAGGCCGCCGCCGCCGAGCCGCGCGCACGGAGCGCGCCGCCGCCCGGGGCCGCCACGACGCGGGCCGCCCCTTCCGGGCGACCGCGCGGCCTCACCTGGAACGAGGCGCGCGAGCTGGAGCGCGTCGAGGTCGAGATCGCGGCGCTCGAGACGGAGCTCACCGACCGTGACTCCGAGCTCGCCGATCCTGCGACCTATGCCGAGCGGAGCGCCGAGGTCCCCGCCCTGCTCGCCGCCCGCGACGCCGCCCACCAGCGCCTCACGACGGCGATGGCGCGCTGGGAAGAGCTCGCGACGCGTCGCGAGGGGTGAGGCCCCGGCACGCGCGGCTCAGGAACAGGCACCCGGATCGGAGCGCCGACGAGCACGGCCTCCGCCGCGACGCGCCTCCTGGCCAAAGCCGTTCGGCCCCGATGAGTTGGTAGCCGCCGCGAAGGAGTTGCTCGCGCGCCGTCGGCACGGCGAGCTCCGTGGCGTCTTGCACGCGGGGTGCGCGCTCAGCGGCGCAGCAGCTCCGCATCCGGAGCCGCCGGCGTCGTCGGCAGCTCCCGAAACCCCAGCCATTCGTACGCCGCATCGCGGTCCACGAAGGCCTCCACGCGGTCGCCGAAGCCCCGGTCCTCGGCCGCGGCGACGAGCACGGTCGCGGCGGCCAGCGAGGCGCCCGGGGCGCCCAGGATCGCCCACTTGCGGGGTGCCGCCGGACCGGCGACGACCTCAGCGGCGATCGCCTCGAGCTCGCGGAGCGAGAGCTCGGTCAGGTCGCCATCGACGATGTCCCAGATGACGAACTCGGCCAGGCCCAGATCGAGTGCTCGGTCGAGCGCGGTCTTGAGGTCTCGCGATGTCACCTTCCCGTGCAGGGCCCACACGACGGCGTCATTGTGGGGATCCCGCCTACACGTCACCCGGGCCACCGAAGCGCGCGGAGAAACGCGGCCGATCGGCAGCGGTTTGCTCTGGTCTTCGCCGAAGGTCACTTCAACGACTGCCAATCGTCTATCAACGGGCGAGTGACGCAAGTGACGAGATCCGCCAGGTGACATCGGCCTGGACCCGGTGGACGATGGTGCTTGCCACCGGGGGGTTCGGGCGCTGAGCAATCCACCCTGTCGCGCCCGCCCCCGGAAGGCACCAACCCGCGAACGTCGATCAACGGCGCGACGTCCGGGGCGAGGCCATCGACGTTCGCGCTGCCACCTCGCCGCGGGATCTAGACGACGCGGCCTGCCGTAGTCTCCGTCGGCACCTGCGCGACGCGTGTGCGCAAGAGGAATGCG
This sequence comes from uncultured Polyangiaceae bacterium, assembly GCA_964404725.1. GTDB lineage: Bacteria > Myxococcota_A > Polyangia > Polyangiales > Polyangiaceae > JAFGBI01. The sequence continues at coordinate 9,110 of CAYOLF010000107.1, read as the reverse complement.
GAGCCGCTGCGGTCCCGCTCGTGCGCTCCCACGCGGGCTCGCACGGAGTCTTCTTCCCCCGACATGGTGTCCCTGATCGCTGAGGCGCGCGCGAGGCCCTCGCCTTGGTCGAGGGCCTCGCGAGTGCTCGCCGGCAGAATGAGGCGACGCCCTCGCCGATCGTCTGCGCGCGTGACTCGTCGACCCGCGCCCAGGACTCCAGTTGCGACGGCCAACCTGGACAGGACGCGGAGTCA
>CAYOLF010000107.1:0-8774 GCA_964404725.1 uncultured Polyangiaceae bacterium | reverse complement strand
AAGTGAGGCGCGACCTATTGCCCAATTCCCACGGTCGGGTAGATCTCCCGTATGCCCGAGCCGCGCACGCACTCGAGCATCGGACTGCGCCTGGAAGAGGGGATCGGGCGTCCTTTGCCCTGGCCGCTCGCCATCGCGCTGGTGGTGGCGACGAGCGCGGGGGGTCTGTTCGTCTACGCGCGCACGGCGCACGGCCAGTATCCGGTCGGAGACTGGCTCGCGTGGCCGCTGCTGACCATCTGGGGGTACACGGCGCTCTGCAACCTGGCCTGGTTCTCGAGTGGGTCTTGGGTGGTGCGCCGCGGGCTCGGGCTGCGAGAGCTGCCGACCCTCGAGGGCGCGGTGCTCGGCACGGCCGTGGGCGCGGTCGTGTTCACGGAGCTGATGTACCTGGCGGGAGCGCTCGGGCTCTACGGGCCCTGGTGCTCGCTCGGCCTCGCCCTCGGGCTGAGCGCCGCCGGGGCCCCGGAGCTCCGGCGTTGGTGGCGCCGCTGGCGTGAAGAGTCGGCGGCAGCGGCGCCCGCCAGCGTGTCGGTCCTCCTGCTCTGGGCGCTCGGCGGCGCGCTCACGCTGCTGCTCTATCTCGGCGCCCTCACCCCCGACTCCGTCAACTACGACGCGGCCTGGTGTCACCTGACCGCGCCGCAGGACTACGCGCGCGCTGGGCGCATGGTCGCCTTCCCCGGCGACTACAACAAGAACGTGCCGCAGCTGGCCACCCTGCTGCGAACCTGGGTGTTCAGCGTCCCCGGGCTCCCACACCCGGCGCTGCGCTGGATGCTGGCCCTGCACCAGGAGTTCAGCCTGGTTCTCTGGACGCTGGCCGGGGTCGCCGCGGCCACGCGCTTCATGGTCAAGGATCAGACGCTGCGCGGCTCCTGGGTCGCGTTCTATCTGTTCCCCGCCATCTTCGTCTACGACAACAATTTGGGTGGGGCGCTCGACCACGTCGCCGCCTTCTTCTCCCTGCCCGGTCTGGTGGCGGCCGGCAGACTGCTGCAGGAACCTCGCTGGCAGCGCGCGGTGCCGCTGGCGGTGTGCATGGCGGGCGGGTTCCTCGCCAAGTACCAGGCGCTGTACTGGATCCTGCCGCTGCTGGGCGTAATGGGTTGTGGGTGGGGGGTCGCGCTCTATCGGCTGCGGCGGTCGCCGGTCTCGCTTGCCCGGAAGCGCCGCGCGCTCGGGTGGCTGCCGCTGTGGATCGGGGGCGCCTTCGCGCTGCTGGTGATGCCCCACTTCTTGCGGGCCTGGGTGTTCTACAATAACCCCGTCTATCCCTTCGCCCAGGACCTCTTCCCCGGGACCCGACCCCAGGTGGAGGGCGCCGCGTACCTCTTCAGCCATATGTTCGTCGACCAGAACTGGGTGCCCCAGGGCACCTGGCTGAGGCGCCTGGGTCACGCGGTGAAGCTCGCGTTCACCTTCTCCTTGTACCCGCATTACTCCTTCGCCAAGGACCTGCCGGTGTTCGGGTCGCTGTTCACCTTGCTGTTGCCAGCGCTGCTCTGCGTGCGGGAGCGGCGCCACGTCCTGCTCGGCGCGTCCGTCGGGCTCGGCGCGTTGGTCCTTTGGGGACTGACCTACAACGTCGATCGCAATCTCCAGGTCTTCCTGCCCATCCTGGTGGCGACGACGGCGGCGCTCCTGGTGGGGATCCTGCGGCTCGGCCGGTTCGCCCGCCTCGCCATCGCTCCGCTCGTGATCTTCCAGGCCATCTGGGGCGCGGACGCCCTGTTCTTCTCCAGCCAGGGCCGCCTCGAGGACGCCCTCGAGCTCATCACCAGCGGCTACCGCGGCCAAGCCAAGACCCGCTTCGACGGCTACCGCCCCTCCTACGTCGCCGTCGGCAAGGCGCTGCCCCCCGACGCCAAGGTCCTGCTGCACATGAGCCACTCGAGCCTCGGTGTGGATCGGGAGCTGGTGCTGGATTGGGCGGGCTTTCAGGGGCTCATCAGCTACGCGGACGTGCACAACGCGCGGGAAGTGCACGAGCTCTATCTGAGGCACGGCATCTCCCACCTCCTCTACGCCCCCGCCGAGCGCTTCGACGCGTCGATCCAGGGGGAGGTGGTCTTCCAGGCGTTCGTGCGCGGGCTGGGGCCGCCCATGCTGACGACCGGCTCCCTGCGGCTGCACCGGCTGCCCGAGGCTTCGCCCCCGGTCGAGCCTCCGTACACGGTCCTGACCCTCGACCTGGTCGGCTATGGGAGCGGCGTCTTCCCCATCGAGCGGCTGAACACCATGGAGCACGTCCTGGAAACCCAGCACCAGTACGCCGCTCCCGAGGCCCCGGCGCCCACCGACGCGGCCGGGCTCGACGCCCTGGACGTGGACGCCGTTGTCATCGGCGCTGCGGCTAAGCCCAATCCCGCTCAGGCGGCCTTCCTCCGGCGAGGCTTCTCCCAGGTCGTCCGGATCCCCAACCGGTACACCGTGTACCTGCGGAGCCAGCCGCACCGACGCCGGGTTGAGCGTGAGGGACCAGGCCCCCGCATCGTCTCCGCGTCCGATCTGCAGTAGCTCCGCCGGGCTCACTCCCGGACGCCGAGGCCGAGGGGTCCGAGGAGGGCCTCCAGGCGCGGTGGTGGCTCGACCGTGCGCGCGTCCGTGCAGTCCAGGTCCGTGAGCACGGCAGCGAGCTCGGCCCGGGTCATCGGCGTCGCGGTCACCGCGAGCAAGAACGCGAGGTCGTCAGCGAACTCGACGATGCCGAGCGCGGCTCGCCGTGCGGGGGTTTCCGCCAGGCTCGCCGGCGCGGGCACGATGACGCCGTCGTGCAGGAGCCGCGAGCAATGGGCGTACTCCGCCGGCCACGGCGGTATGGGCTCGAGATCGCCCCACGACCGCTCCTGCTCCCGCTCCTGCTCCCGCTCCTGCTCCATGAACCACGTCAGGTCATCGAGCGCGGTGAAACTGGGCCCGAAAGCGAGCGGTCCCTGGGGGACGAGCACGAGCCAGAGCTCCGCGCCCGCGTGACGCACCCGCGTCACGAAGCGGTCCTCGCCATCCACGTGCTGCTCCCAGACCCGATACCCGCGATCGCGGAGGCCGCCGCCCTGCGCGTGGGGCGCGCGCCAGACCCAGGGCGACAAGAGCACACAGGGGACGGACCCGTCGCGGTGGCGAGCGGCGAGCTCGCGGAGAAACTCTCCGGCCGAGTCGTCGGCGTTGGGGCCGAGCTCGAGCAGGTGCAGCGGCTCGGCACCGCACTCGCTCGGTCGCCGCGCCACGCGCACTCGCAGCGCCGTGTCGCGCCGTCCCCAGCGCTCGCCGAAGAGCGGCCGCACCTCGTAGTGGAGATCGGTGAAGGCGAGGTCGACCGCGAAGTAGCCAGCCCAGAAGACGGTGGCGAGGCGTGACTCGAGCTCCGCGACCCGCCCGAGGCCAGCGGCGTTGAGCCAAACCACCCCGGGAAACTCACGCCCCGGGTTGACCTGCTTCCAGAGCTCGCGCTTGTTCTTCAGGATCGCGAAGAGGTCTTCGTCACTCGCGTGGACGCCATCGACGAGATCGCCCTGGCTGCCGACCTCGACCTGGGGGGCCTCCCGCAGGGCGTGGGGTCCGACCCCTTCCACGGCGAGCGTCGGCCAGAAGCCAAGGCTGCAGTTGACGTAGCTGAAGCGGGGATCGATGGGGTGCGCGTTCTCGCGAGCCATCGGCACTCCGGCACGGAGGAGCGCGGCCACCGCGGCGCCGGCGAGGGCGACACAGAGGCTCGTCTCCAGCCACTCCCGCCAGCGTCGCGGCGCCGCCGCGTCGCGATCGTGACGACCGAGCGCCACCCCGAGCGCCGCGCAGCCGACGCCGAGCGCGAGGGCGACGGCCGCCACCACGAAGGCGCGTTCGAGGCCGGGTCGCTCGTCCATCGCGATGGCGACGGCCAGCGACGCCCAGTCGGGGACGGGGAAGAACCCGAAGACCCGGCCTAGGTACGTCGTGACGCCGACGCTCACCGTGCCGAGGCCGAGCCCGAGCCACAGCACCAGGCCAGCGCCGACGCACCAGCGCCCCCTCGACGAGAGGCCGCGACCGAAGCACCAGGCGAGCAGCGTGGACCAGAGCGCGAGCGCGATGGGGAGGCTTCGCGCGACGACGGGCAGCTCGTCTCCGAGGGCATGGAGGACGATGAACAGCTTGGCCCAGCCCCTGTTGAGCTCCGCCCAGAGCGCCAGCAGACTCCGCGCGTGGCCAGCGATCACTGCGGCGAGCGCGGCCGAGGCGAGCCAGGGTTCGAGGCTGTCCCCGACCCGGGCCCACCACCCCGCGGGCTTCGCGCGGCGTCGCGCGACGAGCCACCGCCCGCAGCGCAGCAGGAGCAGCGTGCCGAGCGCTGCGTGGCCGATCCAAGTGATGATCGGCAGCCCCCAGTAGCTCCACGCCCAGGGCGGGGGATCCCAGTACGAGAGCCCACAAATCATGGCTACCCGAGCGCCCCGACGGCCAGCCGCAGCAGTTGCTCGGTGAAGGTGACCCCCTGGAAGCTCGTGTACCCGAGCGCGCCGAGCACGATCGCGACGGCGAGCAGGCGCACGAGGCGATGCGCGCGGAGGCTGCGCTCGCCCCCTGGCGGTGACGGTCTCTCGAGCGCGACGCTGTGGCTCATGGGGTCAGAGTGCCGCAGGATCGACGTCCGTGTCACCGGTCCTTGCCGCGGCCCTTCGCCGGACGTCGCGGGCGCTCCAGCGGAACCTCGACCGCCTTGGGGTGGCGTGGCGGCGGCGGCTTCGCCGGGCGCCTCGCCGGCGCGGCGCCCTTGACGGCTCGGGGCGGCAGCGGCTTCGCTGCGGCCGTCGCGGGAGCTCTGCGTTGAGTGGACAGGGGTGGTGGCGGCGGCTTCGCTGCGCGCGTCGCGGGCGCTCTGCGCGGAGCGGACGCGGTCGGCGGCGGCGGCTTCGCTGCGCGCTTCGCCGGAGCGGCGCGGGCGGTGAAGGCCTCGTCGCTGTCCTGGCCGAGATCCAGGCCGAAGAGCGCGCCCAGATCGTCGGTCGCGAGCATGCGCGCGCGTGACGCGGCTGGCCTAGACAGCGTTGTGCCGCGGCTCGCGCGGACCAGGAGATCCTGCGGGGCCACCTGTCGCAGCCGGAAGAGGAGCTCTGGCTGGTGGTCGAGGCGGGCGCCGACGCCGTACAGCACCGCGGCGACGTGCTTGCACATCGTGGCCCAGTCCGGGCACGAGCAGTTGAGCTTGATCTCTCGCGGCGCCGGGAACAGCCCGGTTTCTGGCCGGCAGAGGCGCTCCATCACGCCCTTCGAGAACCGTCCCTGGAGCAGCTCCACCAGCGAATCGATGGTGCCGGCGCAGTCGGCGCAGAGCGCCGACCAGCGCTCGGCGCGCACCGCGGTGATCTTCACCTCGACCCGGTAGAGCTCGGAGCCGCTGACGCGCGCGCGCACCACGCCGGGCTCGATCTGGAGGTCGACCACGGAGCCGTTGCGGACGTAGGTGCGGCCACGGGGTAGGCGATTGGCGTAGTCGCTGTACCGCTCGAGGTTGTCGCACCATGCCTTCCCCCAGAAGGTCTGGGCGATGGTGCGGCCCTCGATCGCGATGGGCGCGACGGGGTGCCCCTGCTTGCGGAGCTTGGCCATCTCGCGCTCGGCCGACTGGCGGCGGCGGGCGACGGGCACGTAGGGCTTCCAGTGAAAGGACATCGGGTCACTCCTGGACGACGCTCGCGAGGTCTAGCGACACCAGCCGAATCAGCTCGTCGTTGGGGAGCGCCGTCAAGTCCAGCTCCGTGCCGCCCTCCAGTAGCTCGTGCGAGAGCGCCACCTTCGACTCGATGAGCTCGTCGATCTTCTCTTCTACCGTGCCGCGACAGACGAACTTGTGGACGAGCACGTTGCGGCGCTGCCCGATACGAAACGCGCGATCGGTCGCCTGGCTCTCGACGGCCGGGTTCCACCAGCGATCGAAGTGGACGACGTGCGAGGCCGCCGTGAGGTTCAAGCCGGAGCCGCCCGCCTTCAGGGAAAGGACGAAGAACGGTACCAGCTCGTCCTGCTGGAAGCGCTCGACGAGGCCCTGGCGCTGGCGGACGGCGGTCCCGCCGTGCAGGACCAGCCCGGGTCGACCGAAGACCCCGCCGAGGAAGGCCGCCAGCGGGGCGGTCACCTCGCGGAACTGGGTGAACACCAGCATCTTCTCCTGCTTGGCGGCGATCACCTCCCCGAGGTCACGCAGGCGCGACCACTTGCCGCTGTCCTCCTCGCTCCAGGCGCCGTCGCCGAGCCACTGCGACGGGTGGTTGCAGATCTGCTTGAAGCGCATCAAGGACGCGAGGACGAGGCCCCGTCGCGCGATGCCCTCCGCGCGCTCGAGCTCCTGGCGGAGCTCCCTCACGGCCTGCTGGTAGAGCGCGACCTGGCGGCGGCTGAGCAGGCAGAACGCCTTCACCTCGGTCTTCTCCGGGAGATCCGCGATCACGGTGCGGTCAGTCTTGAGCCGTCGCAAGAGGTAGGGGCGCACCAGTTCCCGCAGCGGCCCGTAGGCGTTGTGCGGCCGCTGGGCGAGCGCCTTCGCGTAGGCCGTGAACTGCTTGGCGGAGCCGAGCAGCCCCGGGTTGAGGAAGTCGAAGAGCGACCAGAGATCGCCCAGTCGGTTCTCGATGGGGGTGCCCGTGAGGGCGACGCGCGCCTGGGCGCGGAGCCCCTTGGCGGAGCGGGTCTGCCGGGCGCCGGGATTCTTGATGGCCTGGGCCTCGTCGAGGATCGCGAGGCGCCAGTCGGTGGTCGTGAGCCAGGGCACACGCAGGAGCGAGGCGTAGCTGGTGACGACGAGATCCACGCTGTCGAGCCAGCCGGGCGAAGGCGACCGTAGCTCTGCCGCCGGCATGGAGGCGGGGTGGGCGATCCGCAGGCGTAGCGTTGGCGCGAAGCGTGCGGCCTCGGCGGCCCAGTTGGCGAGCAGGGACGCCGGGGCGACGAGCAGGCTCGGGCGGGACGGCCCGCGCGTCGTGCGGCGAAGCACGAGCAGGAGCGCGAGCACCTGGATCGTCTTGCCGAGGCCCATGTCGTCGGCGAGGCACGCGCCGAGGCCGAGGCTCGCGAGCAGGTGGAGCCAGGCGAGCCCCGCTCGCTGGTACGGTCGGAGCTCGCCGTGGAGCTCGCTGCCGGGATCGAGCCGGGCGGCGAGTTCCGGGGAGCGCAGCGCGCCGAGCGTCTCCGCGAGCCATTGGCCCGCGACGACCTCGGACCACCCCGGAGCGTCTCGGGAGCCCTCCTCGGTGAGCTCCACGCCGTTGAGCAGGCGCGTGGCCTCCGCGAAGGAGAGCGCGCCCCGGGCCGCGAGGGCCTCGGCCGCTTGGAAGCGCGCGAGCGCCCGCGCGAGGCGCGCTCGGTCGACCTCGACCCACCGCCCGCGGACCAGCGCCAGCCCCGCGCTGCTCGCGAGGATCGCGCTCACCTCGGTCCGCGTCAGGCGCTCCCCGTCGAGCGTCACCTCCGTCCGGAAGTCGAGCAGCGCGCCGAGGCCGAGCGTCGATGGCGGCTTCTCGCCCACTGTCGCGGTGACCTGCGGCCGCGCCGGGCGTCCGCCGCGCCAGGTCGCCGGCATCCGCACCACGATCCCCGCGCGCTCGAGCTCGGGGAGGTCGCTGAGCAGTCGGCAAGCCTCCTCGGGCGACCAGCGCAGCGGGTGGAAGAGCTCACCGTGTTCGACGAGCTCGCGGAGCCAGGCCGAGCGCTCGGCAGCTCGCTGCACGGGCAGCAGCAGCGCCAGCATGCGGTCCTTGTTCCGCGCCCCGGCGTACTCCTCGAGCGCCTCGCCGAGCGGGCGGTGGCGGGCCTGGCCGTGGGCCGCGAGGCGGTCGGTGAAGGTGGCGAGGAACGCGAAGGGGGCCTCGGCGTCCCGGCGGTTCTCGGCCAGGTTGAAGTGCACGCGTCCGACGACGTTCCACGCGGGGCTCAGGCGGCGCAGGTACTCTGCCAGGGGGACCTGCGCCGCGGCCCATCCCTCCGCGAAGGCCGCGCCGAGCTCGGCCCAGAGCGAGCTCAAGACGTCTGCAGTCAGATACTCGCCGCCCACCAGCGGCGGCGCCGCCCCGGCGATGCGCTCGAGGTCGTCGGGCGCCGGCGGCAGCTCGGCGTCAGCACCCTCGAGCTCGGGCCGCGTGCAGAGCGCGGTGACGAACCGTGCCCCGAGGTCTCGGAAGTAGGCGAAGACCGGCGGCAACGCCTGACCGACCGTCGCGCCGCCGAGCTCGAGCAGCCCGTGCCCGCCGCCCCGCTCGAAGGCGCGCGTGAGGCGCCCGGCCAGCGCGGCGTCGAGCGGCGGGGCGCCATCGGTCGGCACCATCAGCAAGTGGCCGTGGGGCGTCAGACAGAGCGACGGGGCGCCCCCGCTCTCGGCGGGATCTGCGCCCGAGCGACGGCCGGTGCTGGAGCGCTTCATGGACGTGGGGGCTCCTGGCGCGCGCTCGCTCGAGCGGGGAGCGGGTTGCCGCCCGGGGGGCGGTGGCGCGCCGAGCGCATGGGTGCGCTTTTCCGCGACGGACACGCGCGCGTCAAGGGCCCGGAGGTCCGCGCGCCTCAACGGGACTGCCGCCGGAGCCTCGTCGGCCCCCGGCCGGAAGCCCTTCAATCCCGAAACGTCACCTGGGCGGTCAGCGGGATCGCGACGTGGGTGCTGCCGTCGGTGATCGACAGGATGGCGTCTCGGGGGCCGCCGGCAGCGCTCATCGGCGGGCTGCACACCACCGAGACGGTGCACGTCTCCTGTGGCGCGAGGGTCGTGCAGTCGCTGTCGCTGATGGCATAGTCGCTGCCAAACTCCC
>CAYOLF010000106.1:15143-21006 GCA_964404725.1 uncultured Polyangiaceae bacterium | reverse complement strand
CCGCCGAAGACGAACTCTGCCCCGGACAGGAACTCGGCCAGCTGCTGCATCGGTCGCGGAGTCTAAATCAGCGCGTCGGGTCCTCGATACGGCCCGCTGGGCCGGCCGCGCGGGCGCGACCCTGGGCGCCCCCGGGGCGGCGACGGCCGCGCCCGGGCCCCCGGCCCGTCGGGGCCGCCAGCACCTGGCCCCTTTTTCCGGACGAGCCCCCGTGCGAGATTCCTGGCTCGTGACGACGCGCGATCGGCGGCGGGCTCGCCTTCTGACCCTCGGCCTCGGCGGCCTGGTGCTCGGCTGCCAAGGTGGGCCGGGCGCCCTGGCGCGCCTCATCCACCCCAAGCCAGCCTCCGCCGCCTCCGCGCTCGGAGAGCCCCCCGACCCGACCTGCCGCGACGTGAGCGGCGCGGTCCGGCCGCTCATCGTCGACCTCCAGCCCGAGCAGCGGGGCGATCTCGAGATCGCCATGGGCGAGGGGATCGCGATCGTCCGCTACGACTGCGGGGGCCTCACGCTCCTGACCGAGTGCCACGCCGAGGGCTCCTACGGGTTCAAGGGCGTCGTGCTCAAGCAGCAGCTCATCCGCCTCGCCGACGAGGACGAGGTCAGGACGAACCTCCCGCTCACCGGCATCGCGGTCGCGGCCAAGCTCGGCAGCGAGCTCGAGCGCGGCACCACCCTCGACCTGGCCACGGCGCTGATCGGCAACGTCACCTCGACGCGCCTCCGGGTCGAGCGCGCCGAGCTGACCGGGAGCTGCGAGGGGGCGAGCCATTACGTGCGCGGCGCCAACATCGGCGCCTTCGTGATGCAGACCGGGAGCGAGACCGAGGTGCTCACGGCGGCGCAGATCTTCGGGGTGGGCGCCGGCGCGGGCAGCGCGAGCAGCCGCCTCACCCGCGTGGAGGACGGCCGCCTCGCCGACTGCGAGCGCGCCACACCGGACGCCAGCGATCCCCCGGGCAACTGCCGCGCGCTGATCCGCCTCCACCTGATCCCGATCACCAGCGGGGTCCCCGTGAGCGCCACGGCCGCGGCCGCGCTCCCCGCCGACGCCACCGCGCCCGCGCCCGCGCCCAGCGCCGCGCCAACGGACGGGGACGTGGTCCCCAAGGCGACCGCCGACCCGGCGGCGAGCGCCCCGGTGGAGGACGACCCCGGCTGCCCCGAGGGGCTCGTGCTCTCGGAGGGCAAGTGCGTCGCCCCGGACCGGGCCGGCGCCCACGTCTGCGCCGGCGACGACGCGACTGACTGCCGGACCCAGTGCGACGCGGGCGACGCCGCGAGCTGCGCCCGGCTCGCGTCGCTCCTCGCCCGCGGGAGCGGCGTCACCGCCGACCCTGCCGCCGCCGCCAGCTACTACGGCAAGGCCTGCGCCATGGAGCACGGCCTGGGCTGCACCCGCCTCGGCATCCTCGTCGCGCAGGGCAAGGGCACGGCGCGCGACGAGGCGAAGGCGGCCGAGCTCTTCGATCGCGCCTGCCAGCTCGGAGAGGCCGACGGCTGCTTCAACCTGGGCGTGCTCACCTACGACGGCGCCGGCGTCGCCCGGGATCCGGCGCGCGCCTTCGCCCTCTTCGTCCAGGCCTGCGACGCCGGCAAGGCGGTGGCCTGCGTCAACGTCGGCGCCGCCTACGACGAAGGCGAGGGCGTGGCCCGGGAGCCGGCCCAGGCCTTCGGTCACTTCAAGCGGGCCTGCGAGGGTGACGAGCCGCGCGGCTGCCACAACCTCGCGCGGCTGTACGCCCGCGGTAGCGGCGTCGCCGCCGACCCCGCCCAGGCCGCGCGCCACTTCGACCGGGCCTGCGCGCTCGGCAACGCCGAGTCCTGCAGCGAGCTCGCCGGCCGCACCCGCACCGGCGACGGCGTCGCGAAGGACCCGGCGCGCGCCGACCAGCTCCTCGGCCGCGCCTGCGAGCTCGGGCTGGCGACCGCCTGCGCGCGCGCCGGTCGCCCCGCGCCCTGACGCACGGCGCACTCCGGCGCCGCGCGACTCAGTCGCCGCCGATGAGCTCCCGCGCCCGCTGCGTCCTGCCCCGGACGAGCCGCGACATCGTCTCCGGGGCGCCCACCAGCAGTACTTTCATGTCTGGACCTCCGTAAACGATACGGAGCAGCGCCGAGCCGAGCTTGCCGGCGGCGAAGCTGGTCGTGCGGCAGTCGGCGACGAGGGCTGGCTGGGGGCCGGTCTGGTCGAGGGAGACCTCGCAGCGATCGAGCGCGACGAAGCTCTGGGGAGGCTGACGCCCGAAGGCGGCCGCGAGCTCGTCGCGGGGTTGCTCCTTGCCGTCGAAGATCACCGTCTCCGCGAACAGCCCGCGCAGCGCCCCGGCCTCGCGGGCGCGGGTGACGCGCTCGTAGTCGAGCAGCCGCTTGGCGCTGGTGGCGAGGGAAACCTCGGGCCCGTTCTGCGTGGAGACGGCCACGGCGCGCGTGCAGCACAGCGCGGCGCGCGCGGGCTCGGCCGCCGTCGGCGCGATCTCCGCACGCCCCCGACACCCATCGGCACCGCGGACTACGGCGGCGCCGGACCGAGCGGCGCCGAGGGTCCACGACGGCACCGTGCCCACGGCCTCATGGGTAAGGCAGGCGCGCGCCCACTGCGTCTCGGTGCAGAGGTCTTGGCCCTGCTCCTGGCAGGCGTGCACCGCGCGCTCGAGCGTCAGCCCGTCGCTCCGCGCCGGTCGCCCGACGGCGTATGCCGGCAGCCACGCCCCGTCGGGGGCCTCGCCCGCGGGGACCTTCAGCGCCGCGAAGCTCGCGGGCAGGCCCGGCCCCGCGGCGGTGGACGCGGACGCCGAAACCCCGGCGCTCGCAGACCCCGCGCCGGCCGGGGGCCCCTCGCCACGGAGCTTGCCGAGCCAATCGCAACCCGGGAGGGCGACCAGGAGCGAGGCGAGCGGGAGGGCGAGCAGCGACCGGTTCATGACGGCCCACGGTGGATCGGGGCCGGCGCGCCCGTCAACCGCGCGCTCGGCCCGCGCGGCGCCCGCGCCACGCGCAGATCCCGCCGAGCAGCGCCATCAGCCACGCCAGGCCGCCGGGGGAGCGCCGCCCCGCGACGGCGCAGCCGCAGCCGTCGTCCCCGGGCGGCTCCGCCGGCAGCTCGCCCGGATCGATCTCCGGCGTCTCGAGCAACGCGGCGCGCGCGTCGACGAGCCCGAGGCCCCAGTCCGGGCCGTCCGGAGCTACCCCGGCGGGGAGCCGGCTCGTCGCGCGGAGCAGCGCCCGCACGGCGGCGGGGTCGAGCGAAGGATCGCGCTCGAGCAGGAGCGCGATCACCCCGGCCGCCGCCGGGGCCGACTGGCTGGTCCCGGCGCCGATCGCGTAGTACGCGGGGCGCTCCGTCACGATGACCTCCACGGGCGTGTCGGCCACCATCGACGCGGGCAATGCCGAGGCGACCATCTCGCCCGGCGCCACGCAGTCCGGCTTGGGCCCCGTGCGCTCGGGATCGCGCGTGGGCCCGCGGCTCGAGAAGGCGCTGAGCGCCCCGAGCTCGAGCGACTCCCCGGTGACGACGTCGTACGCCTCCAGCTTCGCCCCGTCCACCGCCCGCCAGCTGGCGCGGGACACGGAGGAGCCGACGGCGATCACCCCCGCCGCCGTGGCCGGGAACCCGATGCTCCGGCGCCCGTCGAGCGCGACCCCGGCCGAGCGCTCCGGCTCGACGAAGCCGCCACCGGCGTTGACGTCGAGGTAGGCGTCGAACGGCCCGGTGTCGGCGATCTCCACGAACCAGCCGAGGGCCTCCTCGGCGCTGTCCTCGTCGCCGTCCACCACGAGGACCTCGAACGCCCGGTCCCCGCTCGGCGCCTGATCGGTGAGGACGAACAGGGGCCCGAGCGCCACGCCGTCGAAGGAGAGCTCGAGCTCGGCCACCGCGTCGTCGAGCGTGACGAGCGTGGTCGTCGCCTCCTGACCAGCCGCCGTCCGGACGCCCACGCGGACGGTCGCCGCCGCGAAGGGCTCCTCGAACCAGACCTGCATCGCCTCGCCCAGCGCGACCTGATCGCCGAGGCGGAAGCCGATGCGCTCGGGCGTCGCCCCCGCCGACCCGGAGGCGTGCACCCAGACGGGTTCCTGGGTGTCGTAGTGCGGCAGCGGAGCACCCTCGTTGCCCGCCGCCGCCACCACGATCCGGCCCGGCCCCACCAGGTTATCGAGGCAGCGATCCCCGAGGCTCGACCCGTCGTGCGGCCCCGCGTGCGTGCCCATGCTCAGGTTGACCACCGCGGGCTGACCGCGCTGGTCGGCGAGGGAGAAGAGGTAGGCGACGCCGTCGCAGAGCGCGCCGGTAAACCAGTCGTCGAAGTCATCGGCGCCGCCGAGGCCCCCGAGGTTGACGAACGCGAGATCCGCACCCGGCGCGACGCCGTAGTACGGGGTGCCCACCAGACGCGAGCCGCCGGCGATGGCGAGCACCCCGGTGCCGTGATCGTGGTAGACCGCGTGCGGGCAGCGCCCGGCGTCGATCTGCGCCGCAGTGCAGACCCCCCCGTAGTCGAACCCCGCCGGCGGCGCGCCGCTGCCGTCCTGATCCCAGAGCGCGACGACGCGGCTCCGGCTCCCGGCGAAGAAGGCGCGGTGGCCCACGTCCAGCGTCAGGTCGACGGCCCCGATCAGCACCGAGCGTCCCGTGTAGGGGGCGACCTGCGGCGCCTCACCGGCGTGAATCGCGTCGACCCCGAGCACGCTGCGCACGCGGTCCAGCCGCGGCGAGAGCGGCCGCGCGACCTCCACCCGGACCACCCGGGGATCCGCGGCGAGCATCGCCACCGCCGCGGGCGGCACGCGCACGGTGAGCACGTCGCCGGCGATGACGCCGACGCGGCCGCCGCTCGCGCGGACGGTGGCGGCCACACCCTCCGGCTCGACAGCTTGCACCAGCAGCGCGACCGCGGGGCTGGCGGCGCGGCCGCGGGCGACCCGCGCGAGCGGTCCGCCCTGCGCCGCCAGCGCGACGCGCCCCTCCACCTTGCGCCCCCGCGTCGCCCCGTCGCCCGCCCCGCCCGCGGCCACGGCCACGCCCGGGGCGCCGAGCCCACCGGCCACGGCCACGCCGAGCAGGAGCGCGCGCGCAGCGGCGGCCGAGGCCATCCCGGCTACCCTACTTCACCGATCGCGTCGCGGCCCGCAAATTTGGCCGAGACGACGCGACCATGAGCATCCTGGGGGCCCCGAGGAGCCCCATCGGATGCCGCAGCCGCGTCAGGAGAGCGAGATCGAAACCCTCCGTCGGCTCGCCGAGGACCTCGCCCGCTCCCGCCGCGAGCCGGTGAGCACGGCGCATCTGCTCGCCGTCGTCGCTAGCCGCCCGAGCGCGGCCGCCGACCTGCTGGTGGAGCGCCGGCTGGGGGCCGCGGCGGTGCTGGCCGCGGCGGCCGGGCTCGGCCAGGAGCTGCCGGACCCGCTCGGCCACGCGGCGGCCCGCGCCGCGGACGTGGCGGGCAACATGGGGGACGCCGATCCGACCGCGGCCCACCTGCTGGTAGCGTTGCTCACCGAGCGCCGATCGCTCGCGCACCGCGCCGCGAGCGCGCTCGGCGCGGATCTCGCGCGCCTGCGCCTGGCCGCCCTGCACGTCGCGCTCGGCGTGGTCGGGCGTCGGCGCCTGATCGGCAGCCGGCCCGAGCCGCAGCAGGCCGCCGTCGCCGCCACCCCGGCCGCCACCCGGACCGCGCCGCCGCGCAAGCCGTCGGGCGTCGCGATCCCGCTGTTGCCCCCCGAGAAGACGCGCACCCTGCCCCGCCGCCCCCGCGGCCGCGGCAGCGAGCGGACCCCGGAGCCCGCGGCGGCCGCCGCGGCGACGCCCGCGCCACCGCCCGAGGCCGGGAGCGCCACCCCCGCGACGAACTCGACTCCG
>CAYOLF010000106.1:0-15043 GCA_964404725.1 uncultured Polyangiaceae bacterium | reverse complement strand
CCGGCCCCCGCCACGACCTCGACCCCGGCCCCCGCGAGTCCGAGCGCGCGTCCGCCGCGCCGCGCCGCCGCCGCCAACGAGGCACGCTTCGCGCTCGATCCTCGACGCTTCCCCCTGCTCACCGCGCTCGGCCATAACCTGACGCTGAAGGCCGCGCGCGGGGAGCTCGATCCGGTGATCGGACGCGAGCTGGAGATCGAGCGCGCCCTCGACGTGCTCGCCAAGCGCCGCGGCAATAGCCCCCTTTTCGTCGGCCGGCCTGGCGTCGGCAAGACGGCCACGGTCCGCGGCCTCGCGAGGCAGATCGCCGCGGGCGATCCCCAGCGCACGGCGGACGAGCGGCTGCTCATCGAGATCCCCGTCGTCGATCTGCTCGCGGGCACGGGCGTCCGCGGCGCGCTCGCGGATCGGTTCGGGACGCTCCGCAAGGAGGTCGCCGCCCACGGCCGCGTGGTCCTGGGCTTCGACGATCTGCCGCAGCTCTTCGGCTCCGACGCGGCCGACGAGATCGCCGGCGAGCTCCGCGGCGCGCTCGCCCAGGGCTCGCTGCCCTGCCTGGGGACGGCAACGCCCGAGCAGCTCACGCGCCTGCTCGGTCACGATCCGGGGCTCGCCCGCTGCTTCACCGTGATCGAGATCGAGGAGCCCGATCGCGCGGAGGCGTACCTCGTCGTCGAGGCCGCCAGCGAGCGGCTCGCGGCCCACCACCGCGTCACCTACTCGGAGGCCGCACTGGCCCGCGCGGTGAGCTGGTCGATCCGCTACCTCCCCGGCCAGGCCCTCCCCGAGAAGGTGATCGCCATCGCCGATCTCGCCGGGGCGCGGGCCAGCCGCCGCGGCGAGCGCAGCGTCGAGGTCGAGCTGATGGCGGAGCTGGTCGCCGAGCAGGCGGACGTGCCCCTCGAGCGGCTGCTGGAGTCCGACGGGGAGCGCATGCTCGACCTCGAGCGGCTCCTGGGCGAGCGCGTGGTGGGGCACGAGGCGGAGCTCCACCGTGTCGCGCGCATCCTGCGCCGCAACGCCGCGGGCCTGGTCGGCCGCCGCCCGCTCGGGAGCTTCCTCCTGCTCGGACCGACGGGGGTCGGCAAGACGGAGACGGCCAAGGCCGTCGCCGAGGCGCTCTTCCACGCCGACACGGCGATGACCCGGATCGATCTCTCCGAGTACGGCGAGCAGCACGCGGTGGCGCGGCTCATCGGCGCGCCGCCGGGCTACGTCGGGCACGAGGCCGGCGGTCAGCTCACCGAGGCCGTACGCCGCCGCCCCTACCAGGTGCTCCTGCTCGATGAGATCGAGAAGGCCCACCCCGACGTGCTCCTCGCGTTCCTCGGCGTGCTCGACGAGGGGCGCCTGACCGACGGCCGCGGGCGCACCGTGGACTTCACCAACACCGTGATCTTCATGACCTCGAACCTCGGCGCCGACGAGAGCGGCGCCCGGGTGCGACGCCGGGTCGGCTTCGGCGGCGACGCGGGGCCCACCACCGAGGATCGCGAGCGCGGCGTGGTCGCGGCGGCGCGCGCGACCCTGGCCCCGGAGCTCTACAACCGCATCGACGAGGTGCTGGTGTACGCGCCGCTCGACCGCGACCGGGTGCGCGAGATCGCCCGCCGGGCGCTGGCTCGCCTCGACCAGACCCTCACCCTCGAGCGCGGCGCGCGCCTCGTCTGCGATCCGGAGGCGATCGAGGCGCTGCTCGACGCGGGCGGCTTCGATCCCACCCTGGGCGCGCGCCCGCTCCGGCGCACCATCGCGCGGCTGGTGGAGGCCCCGCTCGCCGATCGGATCCTGCGCGGCGAGCTGGGGGCGGGCGACGTCGCCTGGCTCACGGTCGTGGACGGAGAGCTCACCCTCGACGGGATCGAGCCGGGCCCCGCGAGCGCCGCCGCGACGACCACCGACGCCGCCGAGTGAGCCCGACGCCCGCCCCCTAGAGCAGCAATCAGGTTGATTGCTGCGACAAATCAATGACCTAGAGCGCCGAGCTGGGAGCAGATCTCGGCAGAGGAGGCTTGGAAAGCGTCTCCTCGCCTTGCACGGAGACGTTTTCCAAGCCTCCGTCGCTGTCGGCAACCTGATCGGTGCTCTAGCCCGGGCCCGAGCTCCCGCCCCCTGACCGGACCCAAACCCCTCTCCGGGGCCCGATCCCCGCGCCGATCCCCCGTCACCCCGCGCGGCGCCTTGACGATCCCCGGAGGCTCTGCTTGCCTCCCGCCGTGTTCGTCGCCGCCGACTACGAGCGCTCGCGGCTCCGCCGGCTCGCCGCCGCGACCTTGGGCGACGAGGTGCTCGATCTCGGCTGCTCGCAGGGCATGAACGAGCACCTGCGGCGCCCCGGGCGGCGGATCACCGGGCTCGATCTGGCGCCGCCCACGGGCTCGGTCCGCTACGACCGGCACCTGGTCGGCGACGTGTTCGAGCTCGCGAAGCTGGACGACGGCCGCGCCTACGACTCCATCGTCATGGGGGAGTTCATCGAGCACGTCGAGCGCCCCTACGATCTGCTGCGCCTGCTCCGCGGGCACCTGGTCCCCGCTGGGCGCCTCCTGGTCAGCACGCCCAACCCGCTCGCGATCCCGGTCGCCTGGTTCGAGTGGGCGCGGAGCCCGCGGCGGTTCTTCACCGACGACCATGCGTACTACTTCTCGCCGCGCTGGGTGGTGCGCATGCTGGAGCGGACGGGGTACGTCGTCCGCGCGGTCGAGGCGGTCGGGCTCTGGCCCACGGGGTGGCCCTGCCCGGTCGGGCTGAGCTACCAGATAGTGTACGTCGCGGACGTCCAGCCCTGAGGCGGCTCATGCGCCGGGGGGCGCGGCGGACGGCCCGTCGCCCTCGGCGGCCGTGGGCGCGTCGGCCCCCGCGGCGAGCACGCCGGCGCGGCCCCCGCGGAGCAGCCCGAACCCGCCGAAGACCGCGGCCAGCAGCACCAGCACCGTGGTGAAGGCGACGCGGAAGAGCAGCGCGGCGGCGATCCCGTGCTCCAGGCCGCCGCCCTGCGCGGCCGCCCCCAGCGCCCCCCAGGCGAGCTCGGTGAGCCCGACGTTGCCGGGGGTGATCTGGACCTGGTTGCTGAGCTTGACGACCACCTGGAACAGCGCTGCTGTGGGCAGATCCACCGGGTGCCCCACGGCGCCGAAGCAGATCCAGAGCGCCAGCATCTGCTCCGCGGTGACCAGCACGCTCACCGAGAAGAAGCGGCCGACGAAGCCCGGCCGCCCGAGGCTCCGCGTCGCGGTCTGCAGCAGCCGCGTCGCGCGCTCGTGCAGCCAGCTCGCCCAGGCGCCGCGCAGCCGCGCCGCGCCGAGCCCCCGGGCCAAGAGCACCGGCCCCGCCACCAGGGCCCCGACCACCGCGACCAGGACCGGCAGCGCCGGCACGCCGGCGAGGGCCAGCCCCGGCCGGAGCAAGGCAAGGATCACCGTGCAGATCGAGAACCCGAGCACCGTGTCGAGCCAGACGAACGCGAACAGCCCCGAGGCGTAGGCCATGTACGGCACCCCGTGCTCGCGCTTGAGCACGACGCCGCGGTACAGGTTGCCGAGCTGCGGCACGACGAGGTTCAAGAACTGGCCGACGACGACCAGGCGGAACCAGCTCAGGCCCGACACCCGTGGGCCGCCACACTCCGTCACCGCCAGGGCCAGCCGCCACGCCATGAACAGATCGTTGAGCACGGCGAGCACCAGCAGGGCGCCGAGCAGCCCCGGGTGGAGCGAGGCGAGGCGCCGGAGCGGCTCGGGGTTGTCGAGCAGCACCCGCGCGCAGACGTAGAAGAACAGCAGCCCGGCCGCCCAGCGCAGGGGCGCGCGCAGCCGCCGCCACCCCCCTTGCCCAGCTCCAGAGTGCGTCGCGGCCATGCGGAGCACGGACGCTAGCAGAACCGGTCAGAGCGCGCCGCCGGCCGAGCCCGCGAAGGGGAGGATCCCCTTCAGATCCTGGTCGTTGTAGCGCAGGGCGAGCCCCAAGAAGTAGTCGCGCCGATCGTCGCTCAGGGCGTCGTCGACGCCCGCGAGCAGCCACAGGTTGTTGATGAACTCGTAGCCGATGTGGACGCGGTACCGGGGGAGCACGAACTCCCCGAACCCGAAGACGTCCTGCGCGATCTCGAAGCGATCGTCCAAGAGGAGCAGGTCGAGCCCGATCCCGCCGGTGGACTCGATGACCCCGAACCGCCCGGTGAAGGGCCCGATGGACTTGGCAAACTCGATGGAGAAGCGAAACTCGTTGCGGGTGACCGCGCGCACCTCGCGGTAGTGCGGGGGGTCGTTGGGGTTGGTGCTATCGACGTCGATCTGCTCGAAGGTGGTCAGGCCCTTGGGGTCGCTGATCACCTCGATGAGGTAGTACTTGTCCTCGCGCGGCTGCAGCCTCAGCTTGAGGTAGCTCTTCACGGTGCTGGCGAGAAACTGGTAGTCCGAGCGGAGCTCCACCACCGTCTGCATCCGGGTCATGCCGCCGACGAAGTCGTTGGCCCCCTCGACGACCCCCTGGACCTCGTCGATGAGCTGGTCGTCCTTGCTCAGCCGGCCGAGGGTCCCCTCACCGCGCTCGATCCGCTCCGTCATCGCGTCCACGTTGGCGAGCGCCGACTCGAGGCTGGAGGTGGAGCGGTTGAGCTTCTCGATGATCTGCCGCACCTCGCCCGGCGCGACCCCGCCCTCGTCGCTCTGCGCCACCATCTCGCGCACCTCCTGGGTGGCGACGCGGACGTTCTGCAGGATGCGGTCGACCTCGGGCTCGCTGCGGGCGGTGATGTTCTCGACGTTGTTGAGGATGGTGCGGATGCTCTGCCGGTTCTCGGCGACGATCTTGTTCAGGTTGTCGGTGATCTGGGCCAGGTTCTCCAGCGTCGCGCGGACCTCCTCCTCCCCCTTCGGGGTCCCCACCGACTTGGCCAGCGCCCCGGTCACCTTCTTCACGTCCTCGGCGATCTCGGACAGGTTCTTCATGAGGTCGTCGGTGGTCGTCGCCTCGACCACGAACCGCACCTGATCGCCGTCGACCAGGACCCGCTTGCCCTCGGTGCCGGCGGCGAGGCTCAGGTAGTACTCGCCGAGCAGGCTGCTCGACACCTTGGCGACGGCCGCGTCGTCGTAGAGCGGAACGTCCTTGTCCACCGTGATGTCGACCCGCGCCATGCCGTCCTGGAGGCGCACGGACTTGATGCTCCCCACCGGGATACCGGCCATCTTGACCTGAGAGCGCCGCGCGATCCCCTGCGCGTCCTTCACCAGGCAGTACACGGTGTAGCCGTCCGAGCCGCCCGCCTCCTGGCTCACGAAGCGGTAGACGAAGACGCCGGCGATGGTCATCACGACGACGAATGCCCCCACGCGCGCTGCCGTCGAGATCCGGTTCATGGATCGCGTTCGACCCTAGCAGGGGACCGCCGGCCGGTCGACTTCGCGCGCCGCCGCGCGCGGGGCAGCGCACCGGCGACGGGCGCGCGGTAGACTGCCCGGCGATGCGATCATCGCGGGTGCGCCGCCGCGTCCTCGCCGCCGGGCGCGGCGTGGGCCTCGTCGGCGCGGTCGCCGCATGCGCGACGGCGCCCCCGCCGGCGGCGGGCCCGCGCGGCGACCCCGCCGCGCCCGCCGCGTTGGCCGCGCCGACACCGAGCGCAGCCGGTCGCTGGGCGTCCGCGGTGCAGTCGCCGCACCCGACATCCCCCGCCGTCGAGCCCGCGCTCACGCGCCGCTGTGGCGCGCCCGACGCCGCGCTGGGTGCGGTGGCGGCGCGCCTCGCGGGGGAGCACGCGCGCGGCGAGGCCGAGCTGGACACGGCACGGGTTTCGTTCGAGCTGCGCGCGGCCGGCGCGCCATACGCGTGGCCGCGGGTCTTCACGCTCACCGGCGCGGCCCTCGACACGGAGACGGCCGCCCCCCCGCTCGAGCGGTGGCTCGCCAGCTTCGACGACGGCGGCGAGCGCCGCTGCGGGCTCGGGCGCGCGACGGACGCGCAGGGCGCGACGCACCTGGTCGCCGTCGTCGCCGACGTCCTCGCCGACTTCGCGGCGCTCCCCGTCCGCGCGCGCGCCGGCGCGTGGCTGCGCCTCGAGGCCGAGCTGCTGGTCCCGGCCGCGACGGCCAAGGTGGTCCTGCTCGGTCCGCGCGGTCGCCCGCGACCGGTGCCCACCTCGCTCGTCGACGGCCACGCCAGCGCCGCCTTCGCGCTCGCGGAGCCGGGGCAGTGGCTCGTCCAGCTCCTGGCCGACACCGCGACCGGGCCCCGCCCCGTGGGCGAGGCCCTCGTGCACGCGGACGTCACTCCCCCCGACGAGTACGTCGCGACCGCGGTCCCGGGCGAGGCCGCCGCGCACGGCGCGACCGCACCGCCGCGCGCCCTGGCGGCGATGATCGACGCCGCGCGCGCGAGCGAGGGGCTCGCTCGGCTCGACGCCGACCCCGAGCTCGGGGCGCTCGCGACCGCCCACGCGGAGGCCATGCGCGCCGCCGGCCGCCTCGGTCACGACGTGGGCCACGGCGATCTCGTCGCGCGCCTCGCCGCCGCCGACCTCGCGCCGCACGTGGCCGGGGAGAACGTGGCGCGCGCCCGGAACGTCACCCGCGCCCATCGCGCCCTCTGGCAGAGCCCCTCGCACCGCGCGACGTTGCTGGACGATCGCTACGACGCGGTCGGCGTCGGCCTGGTGGAGGACCCGGACGGCACCACCTGGGTCTGCGAGGTCTTCGCCCAGCGCTGAGGCGCGCGGCGCGCGGCGCCCCGGCGCGGCCGCGTTTCCTTCCGTCCCGGTCGATGGAATTTTCCGGACAGGACGGACGAAGCTCCCTCGAGTGCGGCGAAGGGGACGGCCCCCTGCGGCGCCGAGGCCCCCCACCCCGGAAAATCAGCCGTGCCAGAGCCGCGGGGGCTTTCCTTGCGAGGGCGGCCAGGCTAGCGTTTCGGCCAGGCGTCCGGTGGACGCCCGAAATCACAGAGATCTGGGAGGAGAGATGCTCCACGCAAGGCGCGTGATCGCGGGGTCGGTGGTCGTGGCGGGGCTCTTGGCGGCGCTGCCGGCGAGCGCCCAGGACAGGACGTTCTACCTCGACCGCATCCAGATTTCGGGCGCCCCCGACGACGGCTTCACCGTGTGGCGGCCGTACCTGCACGAAAGGACTCGGCTGTATGGGTCGCTCGCCCTCGGCTACTCGCAGAACCCACTGCGCGACGAGACGGTCACCGACGACGTCGACGTCCTGCGGGACATCAAGAACCCGGTTTCGAACCAGCTGATGACCTACCTGATGGCCGGCGCCGAGATCGCCGGTCACCTCGGGGTCAACTTCTCGCTGCCCATCGGCCTGTACCAGCACGGGGAGGACCCGGCGGAGACGATGAACAACCCCGACGCGCCGAACGCGGCGACGTCGGCGCAGGCGCTGCACGACGTGCGGTTCGATCTGCGGCTGCCGGTGGTCGACAAGAACGACACCCGCTTCGGCTTCGGCGCCGGGCTCTGGGGGCCGACCGGGAACGAGGACTCCTTCGGCAGCGACGACCTGACGACGGGGATGCTCTACCTCGGCCTCGAGCACGACTTCGAGAAGTTCTTCCTCGCGGGGACCCTCGGCCCGCACTTCCGGCCCGAGCGCGGCCTGAACGGGGACAGCCCGCTGCAGGTCGCGTCCGACCTGCGCTGGGCCTTCGGCGGCTACATGCCGTTCAAGGACAACCGGATCCGGGTCGGGCTCGAGCTCTGGGGCACCACCGGCATCCAGAACTCGAACGGCCGGGACGCCTTCCTCGAGGGGCGCAACACGGACCTCGAGTGGCTCGCCCAGGGGCGCTTCACGCTCGACGAGAAGCGCCGCGCGTGGCTCAACGCGGGGTTGGGCACCCGACTGGCCCCGGGCTACGGCGCCCCGGACCTGCGCGTGCTGGCGCAGATCGGCTACTGGTTCCCCATCAAGGACAAGGAGCCGCCCTCACCGGCGCGGCGCTGGCGCGCCGCCCCCGAGGTGGAGGAGAAGGAAGCCGATCGCGACGGCGACGGCTTCCCGGACAACATCGACAAGTGCCCGGACATCAAGGAGGACGGCAAGGAGCCCGAGCCGACCGACGGCTGCCCGGTGGACGCCGACCGCGACGGCGACGGCATCCCGGACGACATGGACCGGTGCCCCGACACGCCGGAGGACAAGGACGGCGTAGAGGATCATGACGGCTGCCCGGAGACGGACGCCGACAACGACAACATCCCGGACGCCGAGGACAAGTGCCCGACCGAGCCAGGGCCCGCCTCCGACATCGCCGAGAAGCATGGCTGCCCCGGGCTCGCGCGCATCGACGACCAGACCGGCGAGATCGCGATCCTGGAGCCGATCCAGTTCGAGTACAACAGCGCCCAGATCAAGCCGGTCAGCTTCCCGATCCTGGATGAGGTGGTCGGCCTGCTCAAGGCGCGGAGTAACCTCCGCATCGGCGTCTACGGACACACCGACAGCCGCGGCAACGACAACTACAACCTCAACCTCAGCAAGCGGCGCGCCGCGTCGGTGCTGAAGTACCTCGCCGATCACGGGATCGCCGGCGGCCGCCTCGAGTCCGAGGGCTACGGCGAGTCGCGGCCCAAGTGCAACGAAGAGACCGAGGAGTGCTGGACGATCAACCGCCGCGTCGAGTTCAAGATGCTAAACCAGGACTGAGCGCGGTTAGCGGCGGGGCCCGGCCCCGCTGCTGACGACGGCCCGCCCGGCGACCGCGCCCGGCGGGCCGTCACGCGTCCGGGCCCGGGACGCCAAGGCGCAGAACGACAGGGCCCCGAACGACGGACCCCAGAGACGAGACGACCCGCGCGCACCAGGGTGCGGCGGGTCGTGGGGCGGCAGCGGGACGACGAGCGGGGGCTCGCGTCCGCCGTCGGGCGCGCGTCACTTGCTGTGCGGCGGCATCTTCTGCTCTTTGAAGATCACGTGCTGGCGCACGACCGGATCGTACTTCTTCAGCTCGAGCTTCTCGGGCGTCGTCCGCTTGTTCTTCTTCGTGTAGTACGTGAAGCCCGTGCCAGCGGTGGAGACGAGACGGATGTTGTCGCGCATGGTAGGGCGGAGCAGTTATCACGCGGCCCCCCTCCCAGCAAGGCCGCGCGTGCGCTCTCGCCCGCAGAGCTTTCGCCGGGCGCCCAGCGCCGGCGAGACGGCCGACCGGATTCGGCACGCTACCTGCGGTCGCCGGGTGGGGCCGAGCTTGACGGCTCCCGCCGACCGTGGCTGACTTTCGGCCCCGTCGCGGCCCCTGGTTTCCCGGGGCTCTGGCAACAGGACTGGCGAGCGAGCGTCGCCCGCGCCGTCCCCAAGGTTTCCGGTAACAGGAGTCGAGCTCCGATGACCAAGCGCACCTACCAGCCCCACAACCTCAGCCGGCTCCGCACCCACGGGTACCGCCACCGCATGAAGACCAAGGGCGGCCAGGCGGTGCTCAAGAACCGCCGCAGCAAGGGGCGCTGGCGCCTCGCGGTGTCCGCCTACCAGAAGTGACCCTGGCTGGGTCGGAGGCTGGCGTGTCGGTCCTGGACGGACCGTCCCCCACCGAACGGAGCCCGTCGTCCCGAGCCGTGCCCGTGGAGACGGGCGCTCGATCGGGCGGGGCGGACATCGAGCTAACGGGCGAGGCCGGGAGCGGGCGCCCGACGGGGCGGTTCCCGCGCACCCAGCGCGTCCGCAAGCGTTCGGAGTTTCTGGAGATCCAGAACGCGGGCCGCCGCGTCGCCACGCCGCGCCTGGTGCTCCTGCTCCGGGCGCGCGAGGGCGCCCCGACCGGTCCACGGCTCGGGGTCACCGTGTCCCGCAAGGTCGGCGTCGCCGTCACCCGAAACCGCGCCAAGCGCGTGGTCCGCGAGGCGTTTCGCGCCACCCGAGGGCTCTGGGCGCTGGACTGCGATCTGGTCGTCATCGTGCGCCACGTCCGCCCCGCCCCGGGGCTCGCCGACGTGGTGGCCGAGCTCCAGCAGGCCGAGCGCGCCATCCGGCGCCGCACCGTCGAGGCGCGCCGTGATCGCGAGGCGCGACGAGAGAGCCTGGCACGAGGCACCTGATGGCCGCACACTCGGCGAAATCCTGTGGTCGCGCGGGCCCTCCTCCTCCTCATCCGGCTCTATCAGCTGCTCCTGGCCCCTTTGCTCGGCCCGGTCTGCCGCTTCGAGCCGTCCTGCTCGCGCTACACGGCAGCATGCATCGAGAGCCACGGCGCCCTGCGCGGGTCCTGGCTCGGCCTCCGGCGCATCCTGCGCTGCCACCCCTTTCACCCCGGCGGCTACGATCCGCCACCCCCGCCGCGCGGGGTCGGACCCCTCCCTCACCTCGGCTCTGGACAGGAGACGCCCTCCGGTGCTGCGATGCCGCCCGCCCCCGACGCGGGGGAGGCCGCCCCATCGCGACCGGCCGCCTCCCCGTGACGCCGCTGGTGACCGCGCACGACAACCGCGGAGCCCTGCGTGCCGAGCCCTCGGCACCGATCAGCGTGAGATGACATGGAACAAGGCGGACTTGCGCGCTGGCTCCTGATCGGCATCGCAGCCGTGCTGCTGCTCGTCGTCCTGCCACGCTGGTGGGGCGGCGGTGCCGAGGAGCCCCAGCCGCTCCTCTTCGAGCCCGACCGGATCCACGCGCCCGACGCCCCGGCGAGGCCCTGCGAGATCTGGACCCCCTTCTTCCGCGCCGAGCTCTCCACGCGCGGCGGCACGCTGGTCCACTACGAGCTCTTGACGGCCAAGTACCGCAAGCAGGACGTCGGGCTCGACCTCGGGACCACCCCGGCCGTGCCGCTGCGCCAGCAGCTCCGCTTCGACTGGCGCAACCCCGCCGCGGCCCCCGGCGCGGATCGCGGCACCCGTGGCCTGCTCGACGGCGACTACTGGCAGCTCGACCACGATCTGCTCCTGTTCGAGCTGGTCGCCGCCGACGGCAAGAGCTGCACTTTCCGCTACCGCGATCCGGAGGTCGAGCTCACCCGCGTGGTCAGCGCCACCGAGCGCCCCTACGAGCTCGAGGCGACCGAGACCATCAAGAACCTCGCCCCCGAGCCCCGCCTCCACGCCCTGACCGTGCACACGACCTCCTGGCGGACCTCGCGGGAGGTGTCGGGGCACATGTTCCGCGTCAGCCCCTTCATCACCGACGTCGAGTGCGTGCTGGAGGGCGGCGAGGCGACGCGGCTGACCCCGGCCGACTTCGACGCCAAGGACTTCAAGAAGCAGACGGAGGCCTTCGTCTCCAGCGATCGGTCCCTCGGCGACTGGCACGAGGTCCCCGGCAACCCGAGCTTCGCCGGAGTGACCAACGCCTACTTCTCGCACGCGATCGTCCCCCTCACCGCCCCCGGCGCCCCCGTCTGCCAGCTGCAGATCGAGAAGCTGGGCGCCGAGCACGACCCGCGCGCCGGCGCGATGTACCGCGCGCGCCTGGCCTACCCCCCGCTCGAGCTCCCCCCGGGCGCCTCCCAGCGCTACTCCGTGCTGAGCTACATCGGGCCCAAGGAGCGGCGGATCCTGGCGAGCGCCGCGGGGGGCAACCACGACCTCCCCGAGCTCATCAACCTCGGCTTCTTCTCGGTCATCGCCAAGGTGCTGGTGAGCTTCTTGCTCTGGGTCCACGGCATCTTCAATAACTGGGGGGTCGCGATCATCCTGCTGACGGTGACGGCGCGGACGATTCTCTTCCCGCTGACCATCCCCTCGCTCCGCAGCATGATCAAGATGCGCGAGCTCAAGCCCGAGGTCGACGCCCTCAACGAGAAGTACAAGGACGACGCGCAGGGCAAGGGCGTCGCCCAGATGCAGCTCTGGCGCGAACACAAGGTCAACCCCTTCATCGGGTGCCTCCCGCAGCTCGCCACCATCCCGGTGTGGTTCGCGCTCTACCAGACCCTGCAGACCGCGGTGGAGCTCTACAACATCCCCTTCCTCTGGTTCCCCGATCTGTCGGAGCCCGACCCGTTCTTCGTGCTGCCCTTCGTCATCGGCGCCACCTCCTTCGTGCAGCAGAAGATGATGCCGATGCAGGGCGGCGATCCGGCGCAGCAGAAGATGATGCTCTACATGATGCCGGCGATGTTCACCGTCTTCATGCTGTTCCTCCCGGCCGGGCTCGGCGTGTACATGTTCACCAACAGCTTGCTCGGCATCGCCCAGCAGCAGGCGGTGGAGTGGCACGTCCGGCGGACGGTCAAGCCCGGCGGCCCCGGGGCCGCGGGGCCGGAGCTGGACGACGCGGAGGCCGCGCGCCACGCGAGGATGCACGGCAAGCGCCGGGGCCGCCCGGGTGGCGGCGAGGACGGGGCCGAGGCGTCCTGACCCGGCCCATGAACGAGCCAATAGAGCGCGACGCCGCTCGGTGAAAAAAGGACGAACGATGAACGATCTCGATGACGACCGACGGGGCGACGAGAAGGACGAGGCGCAGGACGACCGCGATGAGGACGACCGCGTCGAGGGCGACCGCGACGACGACGACCGCGTCGAGGGCGACCGGGACGACGACGACGACCGCGACGACGACGACGACGACCGCGACGACGACGACGACCGCGACGACGACGACCGCGACGACGACGACCGGGACGACGACGACGACGCGGCGGCCCCGGGCTCGCCACCGGCCGACGGGGCCGAGCGGCGCCCACGCCAGCGCCGGCGCGATCAGGACGAGGACATCTCGGCTTCGGCCGACGAGCGAGCCCGCCTCGCCCTCGATTTCGTCAACCGCGTGCTCGACGAGATGGACATGGACTGTCGCGCCCGGCTGCGGCGGCCCCGGGCGGAGGCCGCCGAGGACGAGATCAACCTCGAGATCTACGGGCACGACGCCGGCCGGATCATCGGCAAGAAGGGGCAGGTGCTGGGGGCCCTGCAGTTCATCGTCCACCGCGTCGTGAACCGCCCGGGGATCGAGCGCCGCCACGTCCTGGTGGACGCCGAGGGCTACCGGCAGCGTCGCGACAGCACGCTGGCGACCATGGCGCGACGGCTGGGCAAGCAGGCGGTCGACGAGGGCAAGATCATCACCTTCGAGCCGATGAACCCCCGCGATCGCCGCGTCGTCCACCTCGCCCTGGCCAAGTTCGAGGGCGTGATCACCAAGAGCGACGGCGAGGGGGACGACCGCCGGGTCCAGATCATCCCCGTGCGGCGGGCCTGAGCCACCTCGGTCCGCCCGCCGCCCGCCGCCAGCGCTCCGGCGGCCGCCCGCGCCCCGGCCGGCGGCCGCCCGGCCGTGGCGCCGTGGTGACGCGGCCCCGGGGCCGCGCTAGATCGACCGCGAAGGGCTCCTTCGCCCCCCCCCGCGGCGCGCGGGCGCGCTGGGGGGATGGAAGGGCGCCGCCCCGCGGCCCGTACTACGGATCGTTCTCATCGAAAGGACTCGGCTCATGGCACGGCTCGGCAAACTCTGGTTCCTGGGGCTCCTGGCGGTGATGGTCCCGCTCGCCGGCTGCGCGTCGCCCAAGGCGGTGCGGGGCGAGCAGGTCGAGGGGCTCGACGACGAGGCCATGAGCACCGGCCTCGACCGGCGCGACCTGCAGCAGCTCTTGCACGACAACATGGAGGCGCTGCAGGCCTCGCGGGTCATCCAGCGCTGGCAATCCGAGGCCCAGCCGGCGCTCGCCGTGCTCCCCATCCGCAACGAGACGACCGAGCACGTGGACAGCGCCCTGCAGGCCCTGGCGAGCGACATCGAGACCCAGCTGTCCACCGCCGGCCACGTCCGCGTCATCAGCCTCGAGAACCAGGCCGACCTGATGGCGGAGATCCAGCGCCAGTCCGGCGACGGCTTCAACGCCGGCGACGTGGCGCGGTGGGGCCGGCAGATCGGGGTCCGCTACGTGATCACCGGCAAGATCTTCAGCACCGACGAGCGCCAGCGCAAGGAGCGGCGGGTGCAGTACTTCTTCTTCATGCAGGTGCTGGAGGTGGAGACGAGCGCCATCCTGTTCCAGAACAAGAGCGCGGTGACCAAGGCGATCATTTGATCGAGAAGGCGAGATCCTGAAGCACCCATGAACCGAACCCAGAAGGCGGCTTGGGTTTCGGGGCGTCGCTGGTGGGGTCTTCGACCCTCACTGTCGTGAGGGTCCTCTGGAGGGGCTGGCGCAGCCCCTCCCCCCGCTCGGATGCTCCTCGCGGGGCCCCCCGCCCAACATCGCGCCGCCTACGCGGCGCGGCTGCGCGCGGGGCCCCATCCCCGCTTGCTTCTTCTCCCATGATCCACCTCAGGGAACCAATGATCGAGAGGCGCGCTCAGCCATTTGGCGGGGGGCGTGGCGTGGGTGAAACCCGGCGGCGCCCGGCGCGCGGCCTGGTCCTGGCGGCGGCGCTCGCCGCCGCTACGCTCGCGGCTGGCTGCGCCGGGCACGCGGCGCGCACGGAGCGGGCGCGCTCGGCGCTCGACGCGCGGCAGCCAGAGGAGGCGCTCCGGCTGCTCAACAAGGAGCTCGACGTCAAGGACGCCGCCGACGTCCCCGCCGACGTCAAGGGCAAGAACACCCTGCTCTTGCTCGACCGGGCGATGGTGCTTCAGCAGCTCGGCCGCTACCCGCTCTCGAGCCGCGATCTCGAGGTCGCGGACAAGGCGATCGAGATCCTGGACCTGTCGCGCGACGCCGTGGACGCCATCGGCCGCTACCTCTTCAGCGACAGCTCCGGCCCCTACCGAGCCCCCGCGTACGAGAAGCTTCTCATCAACACCATGAACATGGTCAATTACCTCGCCGAGGGGGATCTCGGCGGGGCGCGGGTGGAGGCGCGGCGCCTGGCCGTGATGCAGAAGTACCTCACCGATCACGAGGACCCCGCCTTCGCGCTGCTCGGACCGGGGAGCTACTTCGCAGGCTTCGTCTTCGAGAAGAGCGGGCGCCCGAACGAGGCCCTCCGCTACTACGACGAGGCCCTCCGCTACGGCTCCTACCGCTCCCTCACCGCCCCCATCCGCCGCCTGGCCGCGCGATCGAGTGTGCGCTCCCCCCGCCTCCGCAAGCTCCTCGACGCCGCCCCGTCCCCGTCCCCGTCCCCGTCCCCGTCCCCGTCCCCGTCCCCGTCCCCGTCCCCGTC
>CAYOLF010000105.1:2001-21625 GCA_964404725.1 uncultured Polyangiaceae bacterium | reverse complement strand
AGAGCAGCAGCTCGATGGCGGCAGACGCGTCGAGGACAATCATCGACCGTCACGTTCCCTCCGCAGCGACTGAGCTGCGCCTTGCCGTAGGCGCACCGATGGACGGCGTGCCAGTCGGGCGATGAGCTCTTCGCGGGTGGGCCGCTCGGCGACGCGCCTCAGCTCGGCGAGAACGTAATCCGACAGCGACAGGCCGGCCTGCGCCGCGCGCGCCTTGAGGGTGCGGTGCACTTGTTCCGGGACATTGCGTACCTGCAGCATGACGGTCATGCGCGGAGCATACTTGCATGTGATGAGCATGGCAACCTCGAGCGCCGCGCCACCGTGACCGGCACCCGCTGGGGCGCGGGCTCGGCCGGCGTCACGCCGAGGCCGTCGAGGAGCGCTTCCCCAACCGTCACTTGAGCGCGATCGCCCGCGATCTCGTCACGTTGACCGAGTCCACCTGCCGGCTGTCCCACGAGCTCGCGCGCCCCTGGTGGGGGATCCGCGTCGTGTGCTGCACCGGGCTGCTGCTGCTCTACGGCGCGGTGGTCGGCGTCCTGGCGAGCATCGACCTCAACCTCGCCCCGGGGGGGGAGTGGATGGCCGCCCTCGAGTCCGCGATCAACGATCTGGTGCTCATCGGCATCGCGGCCTGGTTTCTCTTTTCCGTCGAGGAGCGGCTCCAGCGTCGGCGCGCGTTGCGCTTCCTGCACGCCCCGCGCGCCCCGGCGCACCTCATCGACATGCACCAGCTAACGAAGGATCCCGAACGCGCCGTCGAGCCGACGCTGGACACCAAGTCGTCACCCCATCACGGGCTGACCCCGTTCCAGCTCTCCCGCTACCTCGACTTCTGCACCGAGATGCTGGCCTTGGTGGGGAAGCTCTCGGCGCTTCTCGTCCAGGAATTTCCGGATCCCGTGGTGCTGGCCTCCGTCAATGATCTCGGGAGCCTCACCTCGGGCCTCTCGCGCAAGATCTGGCAGAAGATCGACATCGTGTGCCGCCTTGCCCCCCTGACGTCGACGCCGCTGGCCGTCGAGGGGCCCGTCGGCGAGGTCGAGAGCGCCGAGTCGTCGGCACGCTGAGCGGTGGTCTACTCGGCGTAGAGGCTGACGTCGTCGATCCAGAAATCGAACGTCTCCTCCGCGGGCCCTGCGAACTGGATCGCCAGGACGGCGTCGGGGTCGAAGTCGACGAGGTGTCCCCCGCTGTCGTCCTGCGCGAGCCTGGTGAACGGGACGCTCACCTCGGTCCACGTCGCTGTCACTGCGAAGGACGCCCGGTGGACGTTGTTGCAGACGTCTTCGACCTGGCCAGCAGGCGGGCAAGTGCCGCCGTCGGCAGCCGTCGCGGTGTCCACCGTCTTCACCTGCAGCACGACCTCGGGGTGAACGTCGGTGAAGTCCTCGCCGCTGCGCACGAAGAAGCGAACCCCGGCGTAGAAGGCGACGCCGTACTCGTCCCCGTCTGCGATGTGGAACCCGACCCCCGCGCCCCCGGAGGTGAAGGCCTCCACGCAGACGACGTGCAGGGCGTGGAGGCTCCCGTCGCGAGCGAGGGCGTTCAGGTCGGAGGGGCGCACCTGGGCCCCCTCCGCGGGGGTCATCCCACCGCCGGTTCCGTCCGCGAAGCTGTACCAATGCCCCGAGCGACCCGAGAGGGGCGCGATCGAGGTGTTGTTGGCCTCGAAGTCGTCGAGGAGATCCGGGTCGCCGCCGGAGCCGCCGGAGCCGCCAACGCCCTGCCCACCGGAGCCCCCGTCCCCAGGGAAGCTGCCGACACCAGTACTCGGAAAGCTCCCCGTTCCGCCGCCGGGGAAGCTGCCGACACCAGTACCCGGAAAGCTCCCCGTTCCGCCGGGCATGCCGCTGGGGTCACCGCTGGCCCCGCCGCGGCCGCCAACTTCGCCCGCTCCACCGTGCGGTTCGCTGACGGGAGCCGCGCCACCCTCGCGACCACCGGACGTGAGGTCACCACCACCTCCTTCAGTGCCCTCACCGGCGGTCGCACCCCCGCAGGCCAGCACCAGCTGCGCGGCGAGCGCCGCTCCGATCAGCAGTCGAGCGAGAGCCATCGACCCGTTCATCATCCACCCCAGGGGCCGCTAGGAAGGACCACCACGACCTCATCGCTCCACACAGCGATGTAACACGAGCTGGACGGCAGCGCCGAGGCCAACGTCGACTCGCACGCCCGCGAGGGCGTAGCCGCCAGGGATCTTCTCGATGGTGTGGTAATAGTCCCTGACGTCAGGGGCGTCGTACGTTTCGACGGGGCCGGGTTCCCCGGTTACGAAGTGGTGAACCTCGGCGTAGTCGGCGACGTCGACGAGCGCGGTGACGTCGCTACCCTGCTCGACCAGATCGGGGACGTCGAAGATCCGTGTTTCGACGGGGTGGGACGACTGGCCCTCGTGGCCGGAGGGCTCGCGCCGCCACAGGACGAGCAGGTCCGGTTCGTCGAAGTCGTCACGGGTGTCCAGCCAGGACAGGACCAGGCCGCCGTCATCACCGGCCACGAGCGGCAGGGAGGGGAATCCGCCCTGGAGGCCCTGCCGAAAGGTCGCAAGCTGAGCCTGACTGGCGATCGTGAGTCCGTCCGTCTCGATCTCGTCGAGATGCACGCGACGATCGCCCGACGCGATCTCGGCCCAGGCCACGGCCCAGCCCGCCGCGGTGGGCAGTATGGAGCGGGGTTCGACGATGGCGTTTTCGGCAGCGAGGGGGATGTCGGTGAGTCGGCTGCCGTTGAGGGAGAAGGTGGCCAAATGCACGACCCCGTGGTTGCCAATGAGCTCTCCCGATGCCACCAGGTAGGCGACCGCGAGCCGATCACCGTCAACGGCGGCCGCGACCCAGACGTCGCTGCTCGTCCCGACGTCGAGCTCGACGAACGTCTCCGTGACGAGCTCGCCTTCCGCGTTCAGGGGACGGAGCTCGAGCTGCCCCGCGCCGGCGTGGAGCAAGAGAAAGCCCGTCTCGGTTGCCAGTAGCTGGGAATGCCGACGACCCGGCAGGTGGACGACGCCCAGCGGCTCCCCGTCGAGGTCATGGCGGTACAAGCGCGCCCCGGCATCGGCATTCGTGATCGCCAGCAGCACGAGCTCGTCGTCGCGAACGAGCAAGCTTGGGACCCTGGTGTCGTGGGGCAACTCCCGATCCACGACGAGCTCGAGCGTCTCGGGCAGGCAGGTTTCACCGCCCCCGCCCCCTCGCCCCGAGGCGCCCGCAGCCGCTCCCCCCGCGAGCCCGAGCGGCTCTCCCGCCGCACCGCCTCGTCCTCCCTGGCCGAGGACCCCCCCGGCGCCTCCCCGGCCCGCGCCGGGCAGCGCGCCAGCGCCACCGTTGGACGTACCTCCCGTGCGGGCGACGTGCCCGCCGCCCGATGGCGCGCCGCCCGATGGAGCGCCTCCCGACGGCGCGCCTCCCGACGGCGCGCCTCCCGATGGCGCGCCTCCCGACGGCGTGCCGCCCGATGGCGCGCCGCCCGATGGCGCGCCGCCCGATGGCGCGCCTCCCGAGGCCGACGAGGGGTTGGGCACGTTTTCCAGTGCCGGGGCGCCCCCGGAGGCCGAATCCGTGCGCGCCGTCGCGTCGGTGGCGAAGTCATCGAGGGTCGTGCGACCTCCGCACGACCAGCTCGCTCCGAGCGCCAGCGCCACCAGCGGCCAAGCGGTCCTCATCCTTTCGCCAACTCTAGCAGGGGCGAGCCCCAGAGCTGAGGCTCCCCGAGCCCGACGGGAAGCGGAAGGACCGCCGCAAGTCTCGGCTGCCGACGGCGCTTCGTTCCACGCCTCCTCTTTCGCCAGCGAAGCTGGATCCGGCGGCCGTCATCGCGTCGGCTCAGTCCATCGACAACGCGCCACCACGCGCGAGCCGGAGCTTCATGGGCCACCGTAGCCAGGCCGAACGATGGCAGCCTTCCTATTCGTAGAACCGCACGTCGTCGAGCCAGAGATCGAAGGCCACGCCGGCGTCCGCGTGGAGCTGCACCGCGAGCACGCTCGTCGGATCGAAGCCAGCCGGCGGGACGTTGCCCCATCCTTGCTGCGTCAAGGCGGAGAAGGGCACCGAGTACTCTCGCCAGGCCTCGGTGAGGTCGAGGGCGGTGCCGAAGGCGTCGCTGCAGTTCTCCGCGCACTCGCCGCCGGGCTCGGTGTCGGGGGCGATGTCCGCGGTGACCAGCTTCAGACGCAGGGTCACCGTGCCCGTTCCGCTGCGCGCCCACAGCACGATTCCGGCGTAGGGCGAGACGTCGTAGGGGAGCCGGGTCGATGAATCGGGCGAGTTCAGGTTGAACCCGACGCCGGCTCCCCAGGCCGCGAACCCGTCGTCCGCTACCACGTGGACGCCGAGCAGGCTCCCGTCGCGGGCGGCCGGGAGCGAGACGGGGACTACCCTCGCGGTCGTGTCGCGCGGTGTGTCGGGGGTGATGACCCCGTCCGCGGAGCCGTCGTGGAACACGTACCAGAGGCCCTCGCCGTTCGAGAGCTCGATGGTGTTGTTCGCATCGTCGAGCAGGTCGATGACGGTGATCCCGGCGGGCAGCCCGCCGGTCTCCGCGCCGCCGCTCGGGGCGCCACCGCTCGCCTGGCCGCCGGTGGGCGCGCCGCCGGTGGCCTCCCCACCCGTGCTGACGCCGCCGGTCTGCTGGCCACCGCTGGGCGCGCCGCCCGTCCCCTCACCGCCCGTGGGCGTGGCGCTGCCGGCCGCGCCTCCGTCGGGTGGACCGCCCGCGGCAGCGCCGCCGTTCGGCGCCCCCGCGAGAGGCGCGGCTCCCGCCGCGACCGCAGCGATGCCGGCGGTCCCCCCGCTGGCTTCGGCGCCGCCGCTGCTGGCACCACCGGTTGCCAGGCCGCCGGAGTCGTCCCCGCCCGTCGAGAGGCCTCCGCTCCCGGAGCCGTCACCCGTGCCTCCGGTCCCTCCCATGGACCTCTCCCCCGCGGCGCCGCCCGTGCTGCCCTGGGAACCAGAGGTCCCAGCGGCTGCCAAGCCTCCGGTCGATGCGCTCCCGGTTCCGCTGGCGCCGCCTGCGCTCGAGTCGCCGCCGGAAGGCACCCCACCGCCGGAGCCATCCCGCGAGCCCCCGATGCCGAACCCGCCGAGCCCACCGCTCGGGCCGCGCCCCGAAGTCCCCCCGTCGGCCTCGGTCCGGTCGCCGGTGCCGCCGCTGTCGGCGAGGGTCTGGCCCGACCCGCGGAGCAGCTCGGGCGTGTAGACGTCGCAAGCCGCGAACGCCACCGGCAGGACGAGCAGCAGGGCCACCTGGAGTGTGGAGTGGCGATCCATGAGCGCGAACCGACGCCACGGACGTCCCGAGCGTCGATCAAATCTAGCGCAAGCAGTGTCAATCTGGGACTGGTTCCTGTTCCGGCGTTGACGGGCCACCAGGGGGACCGAGTTGGATGCCACGGTTTCGAGGTCGAACCGCGCCCAACGCCACGCAGAAACCGCTTGGGGCACGCCCCCGCTCCCCTCCCCACGGGCAAGGTCGGACCGGCGAACGGGCGACCTCGCCGCGCCGGCTCCGGGTGCGCCCCTCTCGTCCGAGGTGCGACCGGTACCGACAAAGTGGGTCGCAGCGCGCGCCACGGGGTCCCGCGGAGGCCAGGGCCGCGCGCGTCGAGAAGGCAGAAAGCGGAGTTGCCGCCCTCACACCGGTCTGTAGGATCGGACCCTCATGGCGAGACACGCGACCCTGGGCGGGTGGGTCCTCGGGATATGCGCAGTGACGACCGCATGCGCCGACGGTGGCAGCGTCGGCGACGCCTCGTCGGGGTTCGGCGGCGTCTGTCTCGGCGCCGGGCGGCAGTTCTACGACGACAGCACCTACAGCAACGCTTGTCGGGCGAACTACAACACCCAGACGCTGTGCGAGAGTGTGGACGGGTGCGCCTGGACTGCGGGCACGTTCTGTTCGGGCACGCCGCGCTCGTGCCAGCTCTACTCGGCGGGCGACTGCAATTCGAATCCGGGGTGCCGCTGGTACTCGCCGTCGGAGTGCGCCGACGAGGTGGACTGCAACGAGGTCATGTACGGCGACCACGGGGGGTGCGCCTTCGTTCCGGATACCATTCTCGGGACTTGCGTCGGCGCCACGTTCCTCGATTTGGGCGCGTTGTGTCGCGGAGAGCCGTCTACGTCCCTCGCGATTCGTTGCGACCACTGAGGCCCCGCCCACACCGACGAGCATCGCGGATCGACCCTCGCGGCGTCACTTCCCGGGCGACGCGGGGGCGCTGCCCCGCTCCCCGTCCCGCGCGGCGACCAGGAACTCCAGCTCGGCGAGGAGCGCCTCCACGCGCGCCATGGGGGCGCCGGCGGCGCGCGCCCGGGCCACGGGCACCGCGTA
The DNA here is from genome assembly GCA_964404725.1 of uncultured Polyangiaceae bacterium. Classification (GTDB taxonomy): domain Bacteria; phylum Myxococcota_A; class Polyangia; order Polyangiales; family Polyangiaceae; genus JAFGBI01. The sequence goes on along the minus strand of CAYOLF010000105.1, from coordinate 15,286 downwards.
CATCGACGCGAGCTCGAGCGGGCGGCCAGCGTCAAAATCGAGGCGCATGCTCGGCAAGTAGGGCCGCATGGCGTCGGTGCCCGTCAGCATCTCGTCCACGAAGGCGTCACCGATCGAGTGGCCCTCGGCGGCGCTCGCGGCGGTGACCTCGCGCATCATCGCCGCGACGAGCGCGCGCACGGGCGGCGACGCCATCAGCGCGCCGGTGTCGGCGCGGAGCAGCACGGAGAGGCCGTTGTAAGGGACGTTCCACACCAGCTTCTGCCAGCGCGCCGCGAGCCAGTCCGGCTCCAGGGTGACCGGGACGCCGGCGCCCTCGAGCGCGGCGCCCAGCCGCTCCATGACAGGGGTGATCCCGGCGGCGGCGCCGCCCGGGGCGAAGGCCGCGAGGCGGATGGAGCCGTAGTCGAGGTGCCGGACGTGGCCGGGGCCCACCTTGCTCACGCACACGAAGGCGAGCCCCGCGAGCACCGCGCCGACGCCGGGGAGCGCGGCGGCCCGCTCCTCCTCGCCGAGGCCGTTCTGGAGCAGGACGACCGTGCCCCCGGGCACCAGCACGCGCGGCAGGATCGCCGGCAGCGCCGCGTTGGCGGTGGTCTTGAGCGCGACCAGCGCGATCTCCACGGGGCGCACGGCCGCGGGATCGGCGTGGGCCTCGACGGGCGCGAGCGTGAAGTCGCCGGCCACGGACTCCACCCGGAGCCCGTGGCGCTCGAGGTGCTCGCGGTCGCTGCGCGCCAGGAACTGCACGTCGTGGCCGGCGCGCGCGAGCCGCGCGCCAAAATAGCCACCGACGGCCCCGGCGCCGACCACGACGAGGCGGAGGGGAGTCACTTCACGCAGACGCCGTCCTTGGCCGTGCAGCGCTTGTCCTTGGTGCAGACGGTCGAGCCGCGGCAGTCGGCGGTGGTGTGTGCGACGCAGGCGCCGTCGATGGCGGAGCAGAGCCCCTCGAGCTTGCAGCGGGAGGCCTTCTTGCAGTCCCCGTTGTCGGTGGCGGAGCAGCCGCCGTCCTTCACCCCGCACTTGCCGCTGCTGGAGCAGATCACGCTCTCCATGCAAAGCTCCTTGGTCGCCACGCATTTGCCGCCCTCGGCGACGCAGCGGCCCTCGTTCTTGCAGAGCAGCGAGCCGTTACACTCCTCGCTCTTGCCGGCGACGCAGGCGCCGTCCTTGGCCGTGCAGCGGCCCTCCTTGCGGCAGGGGCTCTCCGCCTCGGGCTTGTCCTCGGTGGTGCCGCGGCAGTGGTACTCCGACAGCGCCGTGCACTTGCCGTCCTTCTTGACGCAGAGGCCGTCGTCCTTGCACTCCTTGCCGCAGTCGCCGTGGAAGGCCTTGGCGAGGTTGGCGCAGGTGCCCTGATCGGCGTCGCACATGCCGAGCTTGGTGCAGGCGTCGGACCCCTTGCAGTCCTCCGCCGAGCCGACAGAGCAGATCTTCTCCTTGGCCGTGCACTTGCCCTCGGCCTTGCACGCCTTGCTCCCCTTGCAGTCGTCGTTGGAGGCGGCGACGCAGGCACCGTCCTCCGACGCCGTGCACTTGCCTTGGTTCGTGCACTCCGCGCTCTGTTTGCACTTGGCGTTCGGGTCGCAGCCGCTGAGCACTGTCAAGAGCCACGCCGCCACCACCAACGCTCCGAATCGCTGCCGAGTCTCCATGCTGACCTCTCTCCCTCGTCTGCGCGCCGCGTCCGCCCGGGGGCGCGCGCGCGGCCGGATGGTAGCCGGATCCGCGCGCGGAGGGCCAGCCCGACGGGGCTGCCGTGCCGATCCGCGCGCGCTCACGACTTGGGCGGGCGCGCGGGGCCGCCGCCGTCGCTCGCCAGGAGCTCGGCGAGGGCCTCGTCGGCGCGCGACCGCGGTGCTGCGGAGGGTGGCGGCGGTGGGGGCGCCATGCGCGCGCTCGGCGGCGGCGGTGCGGACGGTCGCGCCGGTGGCGGCACCGACGACGGTCGCGCGGGCGGCGCGTCCTCCGGGGCAGCGTCGGGCTCGTCCCAGTCGAGCTCCGGCTCGCTCCCGGGCGCGCCGGCCTTCGTCGCCGCAGGCGGCGGGCACGGGGCATCGGTGGCTGGCAGGCCCGGCGCGCTCGCGCCCGCGGGCTCGGGCGGCGGTGGCGGTGGCGCCGAGGACGGGCGCGCGGGTGGCGGCGGAAAGGACGGTGGCGGTGGTGGCGGCACCGACGACGAGCGTGGCGGCGGTGGGGGCGGGGTCACGCGCAGCGAGGGCGCGGGCGGCGGCGGCGGCGTGACGCGCGGCGGCGGTGTGGACGACGAGTGCGGCGGCGGTGGGGGCGGGGTCACGCGCAGTGAGGGCGCGGGCGGCGGCGGCGGCGTGACGCGCGCCTTCGCGGGAGCGGGCTCCGCGGCCGCGCCGGCCTCCGCCTCGTCGGGCCCTGGCGCCGGCTCCTCCGGCTCTCCGGGCTCCTCCGGCGGTGGCCCCTCCGGCGCCGCGGGCTCCAGGAATAGCTCGCGCAGCTCGAACGCCAGATCGCTGGCGAAGTAGCGCCGCAGCTCGTCCTCGGTGCCGCCATGCTGTTCCGGTGGGAAGCAATCGAGCGCGGACAGCGAGGCGGCCACGTCGTCGGCGAGCACGAGCGCCAACCGGGTGGCGCTCCCGTGGGTGTCCTGGATCCACGCGCCGAGCGTCGCGGCGTCGAGCGCCGCGGCCGCGCGTGCCGCCTCACCGAGCGCGGGCAGGTCCCCCTCCGGCACGAAGCGGCGGAGCAGCCGCGCGATCCGGACGTCGGCGGCGAAGGAGAGCTCGTCGCTGGTGTCGGCGGCGCGCACCGCCGCGGCGATGAGCTCCTCGATCCCCGCCGTGTCGAACTCCAGCAGCGCCTGCCGCCGGCGCGCCAGCGGGATCAGCGCCTTGGCGAGGACGAAGCGCTGCGTTCCCTCGGGCTGGCTCGGCAGCGCTGCCGGGAGCACGAGGCTCGGCGGGTTGGTGAAGGCGAAGCGCAAAAGTGGCTCCTCGTCCTTGGCGAGGTACAGGTGGAAGCTGCCGGCGCCGAGCGCGGCGGCGACCCCATCCGCGGCAGCGCGGAGCGGGTGCTCGCCGCGGGCGCCCAGGCGATCGGAGCTGTCGAGGCCGAGCTCGCGCAGCCGGGAGACGTGGATCCGCCCCAGGGTGTCGGCGATGGCCTGGTGGAAGGCGTCGAGGGTGGCGAATTCCGGGCCGCTGAGCGACACCAGGCGCTCCCACGTCGACGCCGGCGGCGCGTCGGCGCGCAGGCCGCGCCGCGCCCGCGCGCCGACTCGCTCGAGCTCCGTCGGTGAGGCCCCGCCGGCGCTGGCGAGGCAAGCGAGGGCTACCGACGACGGCCGGGGCGGGCTCATGGAGGCGAAGGCGCGCGCCAGCCCGCGCCAGGCCCCCGCGTGCTGGGGCGCCGCGGCGAGCACGTCGCGATAGCGCTCGAGCGCGTCCGGCAGGGCCCCGTCCCGCTCGAGCCGCTGGCCCAGGGCCACCGCGAGCCCGAGGTCGTCCGGGCGGGACGCGACCGCGCGCTCGAGCAGGGCTCGCGCGCCCGCGGTGTCCGCGAGCGGGTCGGCGAGGCACTCCGCCGCGCGCGCCCAGGCGAGCCCGGCGTCGCGCGCGTCCGGGTGGTCCGTCGCGTAGTCCTGAAGCCCGCGCACGAGCGCTCGGTGCCCGCTCCGCTGCAGGACCTCGTCGCCTGCGACCAGGTCCCGGAGCGTGGCCACGGCCGACGAGCCTGGCCCCTCGACGGCGACCATTCGGGCGCAGGCCTCCGCCGCCTCCTGGTTGCCGTCCCGCCCGAGCTCGAGATCGATGACGTTCTGCAGCGCCGCGACGCGCTTGGCGGGGTCGCGCGCCCGCTTGGCCAGCGCGCTGGCGGCGGCGATGGCGTCCTCGACGGCCCCGCTGGCCGCGCGCAGCTCCACCAGCTCGGTCAGCGCGGCCTCGACGTCGGCCGGGTCGCTCGACGCCTCGGCGATGACGTCCTCGAGCAGCTCCAGCGCCTGCGCGGGCTCGCCGAGGGGGCCGCGGGCGAGGCGCGCCCGGGCGAGGGACGCCCGGCCACGCTCGGGTCCCGGCGGCGCCTCGCGGAGCACCTCCGCCAGGAGCTCGCTCGCCCGCCCCGCCTGCTCCATCTGCGCGTAGAGCCCGGCCAGCTCGATCCGCATCGCCGGGCTCGCGGGGCCGCTAAGGAGCGCGCGCTCGAGGATGGACGCGGCGCGGGGCACGTCGTCGCGCAGGGCGTCCGCCACGGCGAGCCACTGCCGACGGCGGTCGTCACCGCTCGAGGTCGCGTCCGCCACGCCGTCGATCGCCCTCAGCACGTCGTCCATTTCGTCCAAGCGCAGCAGCGCGGCGAGGCGCTCCCGCGCCGCGGGGTGCTCGGGGGCCGCGGCCAGTGCCCGCCACAGGGCCACGCCGCTCGCCGCGGGGTCCCCGTCGAGCGAGTGCTCCTCGGCGGCGGCGAGGCGGAGCTCGACCGCGCGCGCCGGGCAGCCGAGCTCCGCATGGCGATCGGCGGCGCGATCGAGGTCGGCCGCGTCGTGGTCGCGCTGCGCGCCGCGGGCGAGCCCGTCGATGGCGCCGAGGCACCGCGGATCGAGCGCCAGCGCCGCGCGGAACCGCTCCAGCGCGACCTCGGGATCCTCGTCCTCGCAGAGCTCGCCCTGCTCCACCAGGAAGGCCGCCGCCACCGTCGGATCGCGGGACTCGGCCGCGAGCCCCTCGGCGATCGCCGGGCGCGCGGCCGGATCGCCCGGACCGACGAGGCGATCGAGCTCGAGCAGCGCGCCGAGCTCGGTCGTCGATTCTTCGGTGAGCTTGCCGTACGCCTGCACGAGCTGGCCGGGGCTGCCGAAGCGCGCCCGCTCCGCGGTCTGGGTGAGCCGGAACATCATCGAGCTCCGGCTCGCGTCGTCGGCGAGCTCCCGGCCGAGTCGGGCCAGCACGCCCGCGAGGTCCTCGAGGCGCTCCTCCCGCTCGTAGAGCGCGACCAGCCCGAGCAGCGCCCCGACCGGCGCCGGCTCCTCGCCGAGCAGCGCCTCGAAGTCGGCGATCGCGCTGGTGGGGTCGGCGAGCTGGTCCCGGCGCAGCGTGGCCAGCCGGTACTGCGCCGTCGTCCTCGCGAGGCCCGCCTCGGCCTCCGCCGTCTGCGCCAGCCACTCGGCGAGCCGCGGCCAGTCCCCGGTGAGCTGGAGGGCGCGGCCGAGGCCGGCGCGCGCCTCCGCGGACTCGGGATCGAGCTCGAGCGCGCGCTCGTACGCCGCGCGCGCCGCGGCCGGGTCGCCGAGCTCCTGCTCCCGCAGCGCCGCCAGGCGCGTGAGGGCCCGGACGCGCTCGGCGTCGACCTCGCTCTCGGCCGCGTGCCGCTCGAGCAGCGCGGCGAGCTCGGCCCAGCGGCGCTCGCGGCCGAGCAAGCGCTCGAGCTCGCGGCGCGCCGTCAGGAGCCCCGCCTCGGCGACGGGGGTCAGGGTGGCGATCGCCGCGGGGCGATCCCCCTGGTCGGCCTCGGCGCGGCCGATCTGCGTGGCGAGCTCGCCGCGGCGGACCGGATCCTCCGCGCGCTCGAGCTCGGCGCGATAGTAGGCGGCCAGGTCCGTGTGCCGCTCGAGCTCGACCAGCAGGCCCTCGAGGCTGGCGGCGGCGAGCGGGTGCTCCGGGGCGGCGTCGAGCGCGCGTCGGTAATGCTCGATCGCCGCGTCGGGCTGGTCGAGCTCGCGCTCCATCAGCTCACCGAGCTGGTGCAGGACGTCGGCGGCGCGCGCCCCGCGGCGGCCGCGGAGCTCGTACTTGAGCGCGAGCTCGACGCCCTCCCAGTCCTGCTGCAGAAGGGCGAGGCGGCCCAGGCCGTGCGCGGCGAGCTGCTGCTTGACGTCGAGTTCGCAGAGCTCCCGGTGGGTGGCGAGCGCCGCCTCCGGGTCGCCCAGCAGGAGCTCCTGGATCTCGGCGCGCCGCAGCAGGTACGCCGCGCGATCGGCGCCTGTCGCCGCGGTGGCCGCGGCGGTGGCGTAGGCCTCGGCGAGCTCGGTGAAGCGCCCGAGGCCCTGCAGGAGGCGGAGCCGCGCTTGCAGTGACGGCTCGAAGTCCGGGGTCGCCTCCAGGATACGCTGGTGCAGCGAGAGCGCCCGCCCGGAGTCGCCGAGGTGCCGTTCGCAGACCTCCGCCGCGCGCAGGAGGGCCCCGAGCGCGGTCGTCGCGTCCGCCTCGGCCACGGAGGACTCGAGGACGTGGATGAGGCGCGGCCAGTCCTCCCGCTGCTCGAGCGAGGCCTCGATGGCGCGGCGCGCGCCGTGGTGGTCCGCCCGCGAGAAGAGCGCCTGCGCGTGGCAGGCGAGCGCGCCGTCCCCGTCGCCCGCGCGGTCGCGGAGGCGGCCCGCCCGGTACCAGAGGTCCGCTCGGTCGGGCCCGGCCTCGGTGGCCTCCGCGAGGCCCTGGAGCGCCGTGATGAGCCGCTCGAGGTCGTCCCCCTCGAGGGCGAGATCGTAGAGCTCCAGCAGCGGCCCCAGCTCCCCCGGCAGGAGCGCGACCGCCGCGTGCATCAGCGTCGTGGCCTCGTCGGGCTGGTCGAGGTGGTCGCGCAGCAGCCGCGCCAGGCGCACCGTCAGCGCGCCCTGCTCCTCCGCGGAGGGGGCGAGGTCGAGCTCGCGCCGGACCACCTCGCCGAGCTCCTCCCAGCGCTGCTCCCGCGTCAGCAGGGCGTCCAGCGCGGGCAGGGCGCCCGGCACCTCGGGGTCGGCCTCGAGCGCCGCCCGGTACGCCGCGATGGCGTCGGCGGGGCGGTCGAGGCGGGTGTCGAGCAGCTCCGCGCGCGCGACCAGCAGCGCGGCGCGGAGGCGCGGATCCCCGTCGGGCACCGCGATGCGCGCGGCGTAGGCCGCGTCGAGGGTCTCGGCGGAGCCCGCGACGCTCCGCGCGAGCCAGCGGGAGTCGAGGAGCCGCGCGTCCTCTTGCCCCAGCGCCGCCGCGCGCGTCAAAGGTGCTTCGGCCGCCTCGTGGTGGCCGAGCCGCTCGAGCAGGCGTCCGCGCTGGTGCTCGAGCTCGGCCTGGCGCCGCACGTCCTTCGTGCGCGCCGCCTCCAGCGCGAGGGCGTCGACCACCCCCTCGAGCTCGCCCAGGCGCCCGAGGACCCGCCGCAGGCCGGCGAGGGCGGGGAGGTGGAGCGCCTCCGGCTCGGCGGCGCGCTCGTAATGCGGCCGCGCGTCCGCGGGGCGGCCGAGCTCCTCGAGCAGGCGGGCGCACTCGTGGTGCAGGCGCGCGCGGCGCTCGGGATCGAGCCGTGCGTCGGCGTCGGCGAGGGTCGGCTCGAGGGTCTGCAGCGCGGCGAGCGCCCGCGCCTCGCGGGCCGCCGTGGTCGGCCTGGTGGCGCGGTCGCGGTCGCGCGGTGGTCTGGACGCAGTGCTCTTCCCGGTCGCCATGGGCGTCTCTCCGCAAGTGTCCCGCCGACCCGGCGCGGCAGCGTAGCGGCTCCCCCGCGCGAGCGCCCCCCTGAGCAGGCGTTCATTCCCTCGCCGCTCGTCACAGGAAGGGGTGGTGGCAGGCGACGCGGTGGTGCGATCCGGGCTCGATCTCGTCGAGCTCGGGGGCCTCGGCGTCGCAGCGCCCCGGCTCCGCGCGGGGGCACCGCGGGTGAAAGGAGCAGCCCGGGGGCGGCGCGAGCGAGCTCGGCAGGCCGCCCTCCACCAGCACCCGCAGCCGCTTGCGGGTGGGATCGGGGACGGGGACCGCGCTCAGCAGCGCGCGCGTGTAGGGGTGGCAACGCCGCTCGAACAGCGCTCGGACCGGGGCCACCTCGACCAGCTTGCCGAGGAACATCACGGCGACGCGGTGGCTCACGGCCTCGACGACCGGAAGATCGTGGGACACGAACAGGAAGGACAGGCGGCGCTCCTCCTGCAGGTCCACGAGCAGGTTGGCGATCCGGGCCCGGACGGACGGGTCGAGCGCGCTCAGCGACGCGTCGCAGACCAAGAATTCCGGGTCCACCGCCAGCGCCCGCGCCAGCCCCACGCGCTGCCGCTGGCCGCCGCTGAGCTCGTGGGGGTAGCGCCCCATCGTCTCGGGTCGGAGGCCCACGCGGGCGAGCAGGTCGGCCACGCGCTCCTCCTCCTCCCCCCGCGAGCGGGTGAGGTGATGGATGCGCATCCCCTCGGCGATGGCGTCGCGCACGGCGAAACGGGGATCGAGCGACGCCAGCGGATCCTGGGGCACGATCTGCATCCGCCGGCGCAGCGGCCGGAGCTCGGCCTGCGTCAGCGGCATCAGATCCTGCCCGTCGAATCGGATGCGTCCGAAGGTCGGCTCCACCAGGCGCAGGCTCGCGCGGCCGAGCGTTGTCTTGCCGCAGCCGCTCTCGCCGACCAGCCCCAGCGTCTCCCCACGGCGCACGTAGAGCGACACCCCGTCGACCGCGCGGACGAACTGCCGCTTGGACCAGGGCCCCCGCCGCACGGGGAAGAACTTGGTCAGCTGCTCCACCTGCAGGAGCGGCCCCGCGGCGGACTCGGGTCGGGTCGGCGCTGCGGGGTCCGTCACGCGACCTCCCCGGGGAAGTGGCAACGGGCGACCCCGCCGGACGGGAGCGCCCGGAGCTCCGGCTCCGTCTCCCGGCAGGCCGATGGCGGGGGCGTCCGCCCCGCGCGCAGGGCGCAGCGGTCGGCGAAGCGGCAGCCGGGGCCGAGCTCGAGCAGATCGGGGCCGACGCCATCGATGGCGGTCAGGCGCCGCCGGCGACCGACGTCGCGCGCGCCGTCGCTGGGCGTCGCGGCGGCGAGCAGGGCCCGCGTGTACGGGTGCGCGGGGGCGGTGAAGGCCGCCGCCACCGGGCCGCGCTCCACCACCCGCCCGGCGTACATCACCGCGACCTCGTCGGCGATCTCGGCCGCGACCCCGAGGTCGCGCGTGACGAGGACCAGCGCCATCCCGCGCTCGGCCTGCAGCTCCCGCACCCGATCGAGGATCTGCGCCTGGTTGGTGACGTCGAGCGACGCGGTCGGCTCGTCGGCGATCAGCACGCGCGGCTCGCAGGCGAGCGCCATGGCGATGGCGACGAGCTGCCGCATCCCGGCCGATAGCTCGTGGGGGAAGGCGTCCGCGCGGGTCGCGGCCGCGGGGATCCCGACCCGCTCGAGCAGCTCGACGGCGCGGGCGCGCGCCGCCCGCCCGCGGGCTCGGTCGTGCCGGCGCAGCACCTGCACGAGCTGCGCCCCCACCGTGTGCACCGGGTCCAGGGACGCCAGCGGCTCCTGCGAGATCAGGGCGATCCCGGGGCCGCGGAGCCGCCGGAGCCGGCGCTCGGGCAAGGTCATCAGGTCGACGCCCTCGAAGAGCACGCGCCCGCGCTCGATGACGCCGGTTGGCTCGGGCAGGAGGCGGAGCAAGCTCAGCGCGGTGACGCTCTTGCCCGCGCCGCTCTCGCCGACCAGGGCGAGGGTGCGCCCCGCGTCGACCTCGAAGGAGACGTCGTCCACCGCGCGCAGCCGGCCGCGCTCGGCGGAGAGCGCGGTCGTCAGGTGCTCGACGCGCAGGACCGGCTCGGCCACGGGCCGAACGCTACCACGGGGGCTCCGGCGGCCGCCGCGCGCCGCGGCGATGGCGCCGAACTCCTGGCCGGTCCCGTCCCGGGGAGCGCGCGCCCCGCGTCCCGAGATGCGGCTTCACGGGCTGACGCCGACGCTCTACCCTGCTGCCGCCGGGCGTTTCGTCCGCCACTTCACCGGGAGCATGCGATGGCCAAGGAGCCCAAGTCGAGCGGCAAGCACAAGCCTCAGGCGCCCCCGCCGCCGAGCGAGCCCTGTCACTCGGAGCGGGCGCCCGCTTCGCTCAGGACCTTCCGGTCCCGGATCGACATGGGGCCCGTCGGCATGAAGGAATCGATCAAGAGCCACCTCAAGTTCACGCTGGCGCGGGACCCCGACACCGCCACCCAGCAGGACTGGTACCAGGCGGCGGCCTTCGCGGTGCGCGACCGGATCATGGCGCGCTTCATCGAGACGATGGCGGTGCAGACCAGCGCCAACGCGCGGCGCGTCTATTACCTGTCCCTCGAGTATCTGATGGGGCGCCTCTTGCACAACAACCTCGTCAACGCGGGGCTGCTCGACGCCACGCGGCAGGCGCTCGAGGAGCTCGGCCACCAGCTGCCGACCCTCGACGAGGAGGAGCCCGACATGGGGCTCGGCAACGGTGGCCTCGGCCGCCTCGCCGCCTGTTTCCTCGACTCCCTGGCCACCCTCGACTACCCGGCGATCGGCTACGGCCTGTTCTACGAGTTCGGCCTCTTCCGCCAGGAGTTCATCGGCGGCAAGCAGGCAGAGTTCCCCGACAACTGGCTGCAGACCCCGACGCCCTGGGTGGTGACGCGGCCGGAGTACGCCATCGAGGTGCGCCTTTACGGCTGGGTCGAGAAGGACGTCAACGACCGGGGCGACTTCCGCGTGCGCTGGGAGGGGACTCGCAGCGTGCTCGGCATCCCCCACGACATCCCCATCTGCGGCTACGGGGGCAATACCGTCAACTTCCTCCGGCTGTGGGAGTCGCGGGCCTCGCGCGAGTTCGACCTCAAGGTGTTCAACGAGGGCGGCTACGTGGAGGCGGTCCGCGAGAAGGCGGTCGGGGAGACCATCACCAAGGTTCTTTACCCGAACGACGCCTCCGAGAGCGGCAAGGAGCTCCGGCTGGTGCAGCAGTACTTCTTCGTGGCCTGCTCGCTCAAGGACATCATCCGGAGATACCGCAAGAAGAACCAGGGCTGGGACGCCTTCGCCGACAAGGTCGCCATCCAGCTCAACGACACCCACCCGGCGATCGCGGTGCCCGAGCTGATGCGCATCCTGCTCGACGAGGAGGGGCTCACCTGGGAAAAGGCCTGGGGGCTCTGCTCCCGCGTGTTCAGCTACACCAACCACACGCTCATGCCGGAGGCGCTCGAGAAGTGGAGCGTCCCGCTGCTGGAGAACGTGCTGCCCCGGCACCTCGAGATCATCTACGAGATCAACCGCCGCTTCCTCGACGAGGTGGTCGAGCGTCGCTGGCCGGGGGACGTTGGCAAGCGCGCCGAGCTCTCGGTCATCGAGGAGGGCAGCCCCAAGCACGTCCGGATGGCGTACCTGTCGGTCATCGCCAGCCACGCCGTCAACGGCGTGGCGGCCCTGCACACCCAGCTGCTCCGGACCCGCCTGTTCAAGACCTTCGACGAGCTCTTCCCCGGTCGCTTCCAGAACAAGACCAACGGGATCACGCCGCGGCGCTGGCTCAAGCAGTGCAACCCCCGCCTCTCGGCCTTGATCGACGAAACCATCGGCGACGGCTGGCCGGTGGACCTCGATCAGCTCCGGCAGCTCGAGCGCCACGCTGAGGACCCGGAGTTTCAGCGGCGCTTCATGGACGTCAAGCTCGCCAACAAGCGCGATCTCGCCGAGGTGATCCAGCACCTCTGCAACGTGACCGTGGATCCGACGGCGATCTTCGACGTGCAGATCAAGCGCCTGCACGAGTACAAGCGCCAGCACCTGAACCTGCTCCACATCCTGACGCTCTACCGGCGCATCCTGCACGATCCCACGCTGACCATGCCGAAGCGGGTCTTCGTCTTCGGGGCCAAGGCGGCGCCGGGATACGATCTGGCCAAGCGGATCATTCACGCCATCAACGCGGTGGCGGCCAAGGTGAATACCGACCCGCGCGTGAGGGATCTGCTCAAGGTGGTGTTCCTGCCCAACTACTCGGTGAGCCTGGCGGAGCGCATCATCCCGGCCACCGACGTGTCCGAGCAGATCTCCACCGCCGGCAAGGAGGCGTCGGGGACGGGGAACATGAAGCTCGCCCTCAACGGCGCCGTCACCGTCGGCACCCTCGACGGCGCCAACGTCGAGATCCTCGAGGAGGTCGGCAGCGCCAACATCTTCATCTTCGGCAACACGGTCGAGCAGGTGGAGGAGCTCCGGCGTCAGGGCTACGATTCGCGCAGCTACTACGAGCAGAACGAGGAGCTGAAGGCGGTGCTCGACTGGCTCGGCTCCGGGTACTTCGCCCCGCACTGGGAGATTGGGCAGGTCGTGCAGAGCCTGCTCGACGGGGGTGATCCCTTCATGGTCTGCGCCGACTACGAGGCGTACTGTCGGGCGCAGGGGGAGGTCGACCGCGCCTTCGCCGATCGGGCGCGCTGGGCCCGGATGGCGATCCTGAACACCGCCCGCGTCGGCAAGTTCTCGAGCGACCGGACCATCCGCGAGTACGCGCAGGACATCTGGAAGCTCGAGCGCGTCGATCCCCCGGGGGCGATGTTCCCCGTGGGGCGCTGAGCGAACGGGCCCTGCCTGGCGGTACCGGCCCCCGGGACGGATCACTGGCGGCCAAGGAAATGCTCTATTTGCGTTTATGCGCATAGGGGCATAGAACAGGGGCGTGGAGCCCGCCCTCGCCAACGCCGATCGCTGGCAGCTCTACCGGATCCTCGCCGAGCCGGTGCGGCTGCGCCTGCTCGCGCTCGCGGCGGTGGAGGAGCTCGGGGTTGGCGAGCTGGCGGAGTTGCTCGGCGAGGGGCAGCCGAACGTGAGCCGTCACGCCGCCGCGCTGCGCCAGGCGGGGTTGCTCGCCGAGCGCCGGCAGGGGACCCGCGTGTACCTCAGCGTGCCCGGTGCGGCCGCGGCCGACGCGGTGGTGGCCGACGCGCTCGCCGCGGGAGCCCGCCTGGTCGGCGAGGACGGGAGCCTCGGGCGGGTGGAGGCGGTCGTGCGCGGCCGCGACCAGCGCGGGCGCGAGCTCTTCGCCCGCCACGCCGCGGCGCCCGATCCGGCGGCGGTGGCGGCGGCGGCGCCGGCGTACCTCTTCGCGCTCGCCCCCGCGCTCGCGCGGCGCGGCCTCGCCGTCGACGCGGGCAGCGGGGATGGGGCCCTGCTGGACCTGCTCGCGCCCCTCTTCGACGCCGTGCTCGCCGTCGATCGCAGCGAGGCCCAGCTCGCGCGCGCGGCGGCGCGGGTCGCGGCGCGCGGCTATCGCAACGTCGAGCTCCTGTGCGCGGAGCTCGACGCGGAGGCGGTCCGCGCGCGGGTGGGCGTCGGCGCAGATCTGGTGGTGTCGGCGCGGATGCTGCACCACGCGCCCCGCCCGGTGGAGGCGCTCGCCGCCCTGGGCCGGCTGGCGCGGCCGGGGGGGCACGTCCTCGTCATCGACTACGTCCGCCACGACGACGAGCACCTCGCGGAGCAGCAGGCGGACGTGTGGCTCGGCTTCGAGCCGGCGGAGCTCGCCGCGCTCGCCACCGCCGCCGGGCTCCGGGGCGCCGCGACGCGGCGCATCCCGGCCTGCCACGTCGG
>CAYOLF010000105.1:0-1901 GCA_964404725.1 uncultured Polyangiaceae bacterium | reverse complement strand
CTGATGGCCACCCGGCGCAAGTACGGGCCGGAGAAGCCGCTCGCCGGCGCCCGGATCACCGGGAGCCTGCACATGACCATCCAGACCGCCGTGCTGATCGAGACGCTGGTGGAGCTGGGAGCGGACGTGCGCTGGGCGTCCTGCAACATCTTCTCCACCCAGGACCACGCGGCGGCGGCGATCGCGGCGGCGGGGGTGCCGGTGTTCGCCTTCAAGGGCGAGTCGCTGGAGGAGTACTGGGACTTCACGCTCCGCACGCTGACCTGGCCGGATGGCAAGGGCCCCGAGCTGGTGGTGGACGACGGTGGCGACGCGACCCTGCTCATCCATCGCGGCTACCAGGCGGAGGACGATCCCAAGATCCTCGACGTGCCGACCGACAACAAGGAGCTCAGGATCATCAACGCGGTCCTCAAGCAGCAGCTCGCGGCGCGGCCCCGCCACTGGCACGACGTGGTCGCCGCCTGGCGCGGGGTGAGCGAAGAAACCACCACCGGCGTGCACCGCCTGTACCAGATGCAGGAGCGCGGCGAGCTCCTGGTCCCGGCCATCAACGTGAACGACTCGGTCACCAAGAGCAAGTTCGACAACATCTACGGCTGCCGCGAGTCGCTGGTGGACGGGATCAAGCGCGCCACCGACGTGATGGTCGCCGGCAAGGTGGCGGTGGTCTGCGGCTACGGCGACGTGGGCAAGGGCTCGGCGGAGGCGCTGCGGAGCCAGCGCGCGCGGGTGTGGGTGACCGAGATCGATCCCATCTGTGCCCTGCAGGCCTGCATGGCGGGCTTCCAGGTGGGCACCCTCGAGGACGCGCTCCCGTTTGCCGACCTCTACGTCACCACCACCGGCAACTGCGACGTCATCACGGCGGAGCACATGGCCGCGATGAAGGACCAGGCCATCGTCTGCAACATCGGCCATTTCGACAACGAGATCCAGGTCGAGCGGCTGCTCTCCTGGCCCGGGATCCGCCGCACCAACATCAAGCCGCAGGTGGACATGCTCACCTTCCCCGACGGGCACTCCATCTACCTGCTCGCCGAGGGGCGCCTGGTGAACCTCGGTTGCGCCACCGGGCACCCGAGCTTCGTGATGTCGAGCTCGTTCACCAACCAGACCTTGGCTCAGATCGATCTGTGGCGGAACCGGCGCCCCGTCGGCGTCTACCGCCTGAGCAAGGAGCTCGACGAGGAGGTCGCGCGCCTGCACCTCGACCACCTCGGCGCCAAGCTGACGCGGCTCAGCGAGAAGCAGGCGGCGTACATCGGCGTGCCCGTGGGCGGGCCGTACAAGGCCGATCATTACCGGTACTGACGCGCTGCGGGGCCGCCCGCCGGGGGGGGCGCGGCGCGGCGACGGTGCCAGGCTCGCCCGTCGCCGCGGCGGGTGCAGGCGCGCGTCCGCGGTCGGGTGGGTCCGCCTCTGACCTCGACCTACCGGTGCCAGGCGTGCGGCGGGGCCCGAGCGGCTCCCGCCTGCGGGGAGGAGCCAGCATCGTCTGGCCCTGGAAATATCCGCTGCGGCGGGTAGCGCCGTGCCTGGCCCTATTTTAGACTCCTGGTTGGAGTCGGGTGGACTCCCGCGAGGAAGATTCTCATGCACCATCGCACCCTGCTGCTCTCCATCGTCACCGGCGCCCTCCTGGTGCTCGGCTGCGAGTCGTACCCGACCGTGCTCAGGTCGGACCCGGACGCCATCGGAAACGAGGGGGGAAGCGGCGAGGGTGGCGGGGGCCCCGAGCAGCCGACCGGCACCGGCGGACGGATCGTGATCTCGCAGGGGGGCGCGACCGGGGACGGCGGCGAGGGCCCCGTGGAGCAGCCGGCGGTCTGCGGCAACGGGGAGCTCGAGCCGGGCGAGCTCTGCGACGACGGCGGGACCGAGGACGGCGACGGCTGCTC
>CAYOLF010000104.1:6629-21865 GCA_964404725.1 uncultured Polyangiaceae bacterium | reverse complement strand
CGCGGTCCCGTCGCTGGATTCGGCGACGACACCGGAGCGGGTCGGGGGAGAGCTCACCGTCCCGTTCACTCGAGGAACGGCGCGTCCGGTCCCTCGGCGAAGGAGGTCGCGACCTGTTCGTCCGTGAGCGCAGCGCCGTAGATCCTGAACTCCCGGAAGACGCCGCCGAAGTACTTGTCGGCGTCCGACGAGAACTGGGAGCGACCGAGCCAGTTGTTGATGTCGTTGACGTCGGCGAGGTGATCGACGAACTCCTCGGCGCCACCGAGCCCCCCGTCGACGAAGAACCGGAGCTCGTCCTGCGTGTCGTTGACGACGACAACCAGGTGGAGCTCGGTGCGAGCCGTGACACGCGGACCGTCGACGAGGAGGCTGTCCTCCGTGGGATCGCCGGGTTGTCGCATGAAGGCCACCCGCGGGACGGTGCCTGCGGAGGCCTCGGTGGCGGGCGTGAGGTTGAGGTAGGTGCGACCGCAAGCGCCGGGTTGGCCCTCCGGCGCGCTGGCGCCCCCCGAGGTGCAGCTATTGGCCATGGCGTCGCCGAAATCGAAGACGCGCTGCCACGCGGCGCCGCCGTTCCACACCACCCAGAGCTCCAGCGTCGCGTCCTCGAGCGTGCTGAGGAGGTCATTCGGCAGATCGACGTACTGCCCGGAGCTGCCGCCCGCGAGCTCGAGCTCCCCCAACCCTTCGAGCGTCGCCCCGCCCTTGGCCACCCCATCGGCTCCACCGACCGAGTCGGTCACGGTGGTGCCAGTGCCGTCGAAGCGGTAGCGGTGCAGGAGCGACCCGAGAAGGACCGCGCAGTCGGCCGATGAGGTCGCGCAGAGGGGCTCGACGGCGCCGCCAGCTCCCGCCTCGCCGCCGGCGCCCGCGCGCGCCAGACCACCGGCGCCGCCCGTTGCCGCGCCCCCGTCCGCGCCGGCCCCTGCCCCGCCGCCGCGAGTCCCGCTGGCGCCGCCGCGACCGGCGCTGCCGCCCGGGCTGCCGCTGCTGCCCGCTTCGCCGCCCGTACCGCCGATGCCGCTGGTCCCGCCGCTCGGCGCGCCACCGGCGGCACCCATCGGCACGCCGCCTGCGCCACCGCTCGGCGTGCCGCCCACGCCGCCGCTCGGCGTGCCGCCGCTCGGGGCGCCTCCTGCCGCCGTCGCGCCCGCGCCCGCGGCTCCGCCGCGACCGGCGTCTCCCCACGAGCCGCCCGCCGGCGTCGCTAGGGCCGCCCCGGCGACACCCGCCGCTTCGCCGCCATCCCCTGCCGCCCCCGCGCGGGGCGCGGTACTGCTCGCGCCTCCCGTCCCCTCGACAGCCTCGAAGTCGTCCTCGAGCAGCGCCGGACAGGCCGACAGGATCAGCGCGGCGGCCGCGAGGGCTGCGTGGCGGGAGGAAGCGGGCAAGGGGGCTCCGATCGGGGGTTAGAGTCTACGGCACCGCGGCGCGAAGGGTATCACCCAGCGCGGTGAGCGCACGGAAGGGACGGGCGCCGCGCTCCGGCGCCCCAGCGCTGTCGCTTGTCGCCACCCCCCGCGCGCGCCATGTTGCGCGGGATGATCGACGTCGGCGCCGTGGCCCCAACCCTGGTCGCGCGCGACGACGGGGTGCACGCGGCCCCACGCATCGGCGCGGTCCATTACCCGGCAGCCGGCAACGCGGGGTGCCGCTGCGTCGAGGACGACTCGTTCTGGTTCTCGCACCGCAACGGCGTGATCGTCGACGCCCTCGCGCGCTCGGCACCGCCAGGCTGGCTGCTCGACGTCGGCGGCGGCAACGGCGCGGTGGCCGCCGCGCTCGTGCGAGCCGGTCACGAGGTCGCCCTGCTCGAGCCCGGCGCCGACGGGGTGGCCGCCGCGCTCGCCCGCGGGCTCGGCCCCATCTTGCACGCGACGCTCGACGACGCCGGCCTCGTCCCCGGGTCGGTGCCCGCGGCCGGGCTGTTCGACGTCCTCGAGCACGTGGAGGACGACGTCGCCTTCCTCGCCCGGCTCCGCGACGCGCTCGGCGGCGGTGGGCGCTTGTACGTCTCGGTGCCCGCGTTCGGGTGGCTGTGGTCGCGCGCCGATGAGCACGCCGGGCACTTCCGCCGTTACACGCCGCGGTCGCTCGAGGCCACGCTCGTCGCCGCCGGCCTCCACGTCGAGCGGACCAGCTGCTTCTTCTCCTTCCTCGTCCCCCCGATCCTCGCGGGGCGCACGCTGCGAGATCGCCTCCGCCCGTCTCGCCCCGCCGCCGACGACGACGGTGACCATCGCCCGTCGCGGTGGCTGGGGCCGCCCGTCGCGGCGGCTTCCGCCGCGGAGCGCGCGTGGCTCGCTCGAGGCGGCGCGCTCCCCGTCGGCTCGAGCGTGCTCGCGGTGGCGCGGCGCGTCTGAGCTCGAGACGCCTCCTGGGCGACCGCGCGCTTGCGTCGCCTGGGGTTCCTCACTAGCGTGGCGCCCACGCATGGGACGGGTCGTCCTCCACGTCGTCGGCGCGCGCCCGAACTTCATGAAGATGGCGCCGCTCGTGGCCGCCCTCGAGCGCGACCCGGGCGGCTACGAGCATCTGCTCGTGCACACGGGCCAGCACTACGACGCCCACCTTAACGACGCGATCTTTCGGGATCTGTCGCTACGGGCGCCGGATGTGCACCTCGGCGCGGGGTCGGGCACGCACGCCGAGCAGACGGGTCGCATCATGGTCGCCTTCGAGCGGCTGGTCGACGAGCGGCGCCCCCGGCTGGTCGTGGTCGCGGGTGACGTCAACTCGACCCTGGCCTGCTCCGTCGTCGCCGCCAAGGCCACCGTCCCCGTCGCGCACCTCGAGGCGGGGCTGCGCTCGCACGACTGGACCATGCCGGAGGAGATCAACCGCATCGTCACCGACCGGCTGGCGCGGGTGCTGCTCACCCCATCCCCCGACGCGGACGCGAACCTCCTCGCCGAGGGGACGGACCCGGCGCGCATCGCGCGCGTGGGCAACTGCATGATCGACTCCCTGCTCGGTAACCGGGCGCGCGCGCGCGCGGGCGCCGCGCTCACCCGCTTCGGGGTCGAGCGCGGCGGCTTCGCCCTGGCGACCTTCCACCGCCCATCCAACGTCGACGACGAGGCCAAGCTGCTCCGGCTGGTCGTCGCGCTCCGCGCGACGGCCGCGGAGCTGCCCGTGGTCTTCCCGGTGCACCCACGGACGCGCGCGCGCCTCGACGCCGCCGCCGTCTCCGTCACCGACCTCGAGCGCGGTGGCCTCCGCCTCTGCGAGCCGCTGGGCTACCTCGACTTCCTGCAGCTCCAGGACGCGGCGCGGGTGGTGATCACGGACTCGGGCGGCATCCAGGAGGAGACGACGGTGCTCGGCGTGCCGTGCCTCACCGCCCGTGACAACACCGAGCGCCCCATCACCCTCACCGAGGGCTCGAACCGCCTCATCGGCGGGGATCCCACCGCGATCCCGCCCGCGGTCCGCGCGGTCCTCGCCGGAGACGTGCCACGCGGGGGTGTCCCTGCGCTATGGGACGGCCACGCCGGGGAGCGCGCCGCCCGTGCGCTGCTTGCGTTCCTCGACGGGGGCCGCCTCCCCGCGGGCGAGCCGGACGGGGTCGCCACCGCCGCGTCGTCGTGAAGGGAGGCCACGCCATGCGCGTCCTGTTCGACATCTCCCACCCCGCGCACGTGCACTTCTTCAAGCACATGGTCCACGGGCTCGAGGCACGCGGCCACCGGACCCGGCTCGTCGCCCGCCACAAGGACGTGACGACGGCGTTGCTCGACCGCCTGGGCCTGCCCTACGACTCGGTGGGACGCTCCGGCAAGAAGACCCTCTTCGGTCAGGCGCGGGAGCTCGCCGAGCGTGACCTGCGGCTCGCCGCGATCGCGCGCGAGTTTCGCCCCGACGTGATCGTGACCCGCAACCCCGCCGGCGCCCAGGTGGGGCGGCTGCTCCGGATCCCCGCCGTGTTCGACACGGACGACGGGCGCGCGGCAGGTGTGCACTTCTGGGCGGCCGCCCCCTTCGCGCACGTGATCACGACCCCCGACTGCACCGACGAGGACTACGGGGCGAGGCACGTCAAGTACCCCGGTTACAAGCAGGGCGCGTACCTGCACCCCAACCATTTCACCCCGGATCGCGGCGTCCTCGCCGCGCTCGGCGTCGGCCCCGAGGAGCGGTACTTCATCGTTCGGTTCGTGGCGATGCTCGCGAGCCACGACGTCGGCGAGGGCGGCCTGCCCGCGGCGGTGAAGCACGGGATCGTCGCGCGGCTGCGCGCCTGCGGGCGGGTCTTCGTGAGCTCCGAGGGCGCCCTGCCCGACGATCTGCGGGACCTCGCCTTCCCGCTCTCTCCGGACCGAATGCACGACGCCATCGCCTTCGCCGACCTCATGGTCGGCGACAGCCAGACGATGGCCGCGGAGGCAGCGGTGCTGGGGACGCCGAGCCTGCGCGTCTCCTCCTGGACCGGGCGGCTCGCCTACCTGAACGAGCTCGAGCAACGCTACGCGCTCACCTTCGCGTACCACCCGCAACAGGCCGACGCCCTCCTCGCCCACCTCGATCGCTGGCTCGCCGAGCCCCGCCTGCGCGCCTCGCTCGCCGGCCAGCACCAGCGGCTCCTGGCCGAGAAGGTGGACGTCGCTGCGTGGTTCGTCGACTTCCTGGAGGCCGGCGCGCCGCTCCCGTGCGTGCGACCGCGGTGACCGCGGGAGCCCCCGCCCTCGCCCGCGGGAGCGCGGTCGTCACTCGTTCGCCGGGTCCGTGAAGACCCAGTCAGCGGCGAAATCGTCCCGCTTGGGAGTGGCCAGGATCTCGCCACGCGGCCCATCCCGCCGCACGACGCGGGTGAGGCGGCTCGCCGTGTCCTCGTTCTCCCGAGCGACCACCGTGATCACGTTGATCCCCGGCTGGAGCTTGACGTCGTGGTCGATGGTCAGCCGCTCGCGCCGCTGCCCCTTGGGCGCCGACTGGTAGTAGACCTTGGTGGTGCCCACGAACACGTAGGCGTCGAGCACGCCGTCGGGGTCCCGGGCGGTGCCCTCGATGCGGACGTGATCACCGCGGGCGGAGAGCTCCACGGTGCCGAGCTCGAGCACGGGGGGCGAGCGCTGGAGCAGCGGCGAGAAGGTGAGGCGCGGGGGCCGCGCCGACTCGGCCAGAGACCGCGTCTCGACGAAGCCGAACCGATCCCCCGCGAGGCGGAGCTTGGTGTAGTCCCCGAAGGCGCCGAGGCGCTCCGCCACACTGTCGCGCGCGAGGCGCCCGACCGTGGGTGCCGCCGCCAGCGGCTGGCTGCGCACCATGACGTCCGCCGCGGTGACCACCACCGCGCCCTGCGCGGCGTTCACGAACAGGCCGGTGCGCGTGATCGGGACGTCGAGCTTCTCACGCGCCACCACGTCCAGATCCCGATCGGCGACGGACAGCTCGACCTTGACCACGTTCTCCTGGAGCGCCGGGAGCACGTCGAAGGTGAAGGCCACCTCGCGCTGCTCGCCCGGGGCGAGGTTCGAGACGTCGAACCGGCCGGCGTGAAGGAGGAGCCCGTCGCCGGTGAGGTTGCGGAGGTTGGCCTGCGTCTCGTGGGAGCGGCCTGTCCCCACGTTCTTGACCGTGAGGTACATGGTGACGCCCTCGGCGCGGGCGACCTGACCGTCCCCGTTGCCGGTCCGGTTGTCGACGATCTGGTAGGTGTACGCGAACACCGGCCGTGGCAACGCCTGCACCGTGGGCCGCAGCGACGCCTCGCGCGGCGCCTCTCCCCCCTCGGCGAAGAAGCGCACGGCGACGACGTCCTGCCGGGTGACGGCGCTCATGGGGAGCCGGCAGATGCGCTTCGCGCTCTGGGACACCGGCGCCGAGGAACCCGGCTTGCGACCCTCGATCTCGCACCACCCGAGCGGAGCGCGCGCGGTCACCGTTTGACCTGGGCCGACCTTGCCGAACACCAGCTCCTTCTCGTCGTAGTACCCGCCGTCGCTCTTGGTCACGGCGCGGAGCTGGTAGATCGGTTCTACTCCGCGGTTGGTCACCGACACCTCGAGGTTCATCGCGTCGCCGGCCGTCACGACGTCCCCTGCTCGATCGGTCTTGACCGCCACCTCGTAGTCGCCGGCGCGGGGGCCGGGACGGGCGTCCCGCGGGGGAGCGCTCCAGTCCACCCCCAGCCGCGCCAGGTCGGCGGCGATCGCGCCGAGCTCCGCGTCCTGGACCTTCTCGATCGGGCCCTTCGCCTGCCGGAGCTGGTTCGGCCGCGCTTCCCGCGGGAGCTTGCCGACGAGATCGCGCGCGAACCGCACCGGGAAGTCGAGGGTGAAGTCGTCGTCGATGTCGCCGCCCCGGTCGATGATGGCGAGCCGCTCCGGCTCGGGGAGGTTGTAACGGAGCTTGAAGGACGGCACCTCGCGGGACCGCCGCGCCGAGGTGTCGAGGCTCTGCGACAGGTCGCGCTCGCCGAAGCGATCCGAGCGGAGCAGATCCATCTCCAGAGGATCGGCGGTCATCGGATCGAGCTCGACGTCCGGCGTGACCCCGACACCCTGGATCGAGTAGTCGCCGGGGGTGAGGTACTCGGCGATGGTGAGCTTGAGCGCAGCGCCGTCGGGCGTGATCTGCGGGAACACGAGCTGAACGGTGCCCTTGCCGAAGGTCCGCTGCCCGACGACCACCGCGCGGTCGAGGTTCTTCAACGCGCCGGCGACGATCTCACTCGCGCTCGCGCTGGAGCCGTTCGTGAGCACGACGATGGGGTAGTTCGGCTCCGTCCCGCGCCGCGTGGCCTCCTTCTGCTCCCGGCCCTCGCTGTACCCGGCGGTGGCGACGATCACCCCCTGGTCCAGGAATCGGTCGGCCACCTTGGCGGCCTGATCGAGCAACCCGCCGGGGTTGTCGCGCAGGTCGAGCACCAGGCCACGCAGGGGCTCCCCGGCGCCGAGCTTGACCAGCGCGGCGCCGAGCTCGTCGTCGGTGTTGCTCTGGAACTGTCTGATGCGAACGTACCCGACCCCGCCCCCGAGCGGGCGCGAGTCGACCGAGCGGACGCGGATCACCTCGCGCGTGAGCTCGAACGGCCGGGACCCCTGCCAGCCGCCCGCCCCATCACGATGCACCCAGACGGTGACCTTGGTCCCCGGCTGCCCGCGGAGGCGCCCGACCGCGTCGTCGAGCGGCATGTTCAGCGTGGACTCGTTGTTGATCTTGGTGATGCGGTCGAGCCGCTTCAGACCAGCGCGCCCCGCCGGCGTGTCGGGCATCGGGCGCATCACGGTGAGGGCCTGATCCCGGATCGAGATCACGATCCCGAGGCCGCCGAAGTGCCCGGAGGTCGACAGGTTCATCTCCCGGTAGTCCTCCGGGCTCATGAACACGCTGTGCGGGTCGAGGGTGCGGAGCATCCCGTTGCAGGCGGCGTACTCGAGCTCCCTCAGATCGACGTCCGTGTCGCGCAGTTGCTCCTGGAGGAACGCGAAGACCTCACGCAAGCGAGCGGCGACGTCCCAGGGCGCCTGCACGTTGTCGACCCGGAACTCACGCTCGGCGTCGTAGACGCGCACCTTGACGCTCGGCGATTTCTCCTCGTGCAGGATGATCACCTGCGCCACCTCGACCTGGATCAGGTTCAGGGCGGAGAGGAACATCTGCCGCGGATCGATGCGGCTGGGGTTGACGTAGTGCTTACCGATGGTGTCGAGCGTCGGCATCACCGCCGCGAGCCGGGTCGGCTCGTAAGGGGTCAGCGCGCGCCCCGGGTTCGCCACCGCGTGCGCGGCCTCGAACCCGCGCCAGAGCCCCCCGACGCCGAAAGTGAGCGCCAAGTAGGTGGTCGCGCCAAACAGCAACAGGATCAGCATCACCCGGGCGATCCGCTCGAGCAGCCGCGTCAGGAGGGGGAGTGGGTTCGTTCGGTTCAAGGGGTATCCGTTCACGCCGGCTGACTGGCGAGGAACTGCCTCGCTACTCCGCGGGCTTGGTCGCGGCCCGTCCCGCCGCCGCGCCGCTCGCCGGCGCGGTGGGGGTCGGCTCCGGGTCCCGGACCTCGACCCCGGGCATGGGCTCGTCCCGCTGGATGGAGTAGCGAACGAGGGCGCGCAACGACCGGTTCCGCTCCACGTTCCCGAGCAGCAGCTTGATGTCCTCGTAGACCGAGGGATCGACCAAAAGGGCGCCCAGGGTGCCGCGGCCCGCGCGCACGTCCGCCACGATGTGCCGGAGATCCGTGCTCATGGCGTTGAGGTTCGCCATCATCGCCGCGGATCCCTCGTCGCCGTAGATGAGGCTCCGGGCCGGACCGTTGCCCTCGCGGATCCCCTTCAGGGTTACGGCGACCTCGTCGGCGGCGGCCCCCACCTGCCCGAGCGCGGCCCCCGGTCCGTCCCCGTAGATGAGGTCGTGGGTGAAGCCAGGACCCTGCTCGACCCGGGTCATCACCGCGTTCGCGTGGGCCACCGTCCCGCGGAGATCGCGGGAGGTCTGCTCCAGACTGCCGACCAGGTTCGAGAGCCGGTCGGCCTCGGCCGAATCGCGGAGCAGGCGGCTCACGTAGCCATCGCCCTCGTTCACCTTCTCGAGTATCCCCGCCACCGAGTGGAGGGTGGAGGCGAGGTCGGCGCGGAACCGCTCGTCGGCCAGGGTGCCCGTGGTCGTCTCGAGGTTGGTCATGACTCGGTCGGCCTTCTCGCCGATGGCGCTGACCCGGTCCATCATGGCCTCGAAGCCGCCGCCCTCGGTGCTCTGGATGGGGGCGCCGGGGGGGACCGCCGGCGCGGCCGAGTCCCCGACCGTGATGACGACCATCTTGTCGCCGAGCATGCCCTTGCCGGCGATGGACGCGACGCTGTCCTGCCGGATGCGCGTGGCCGCGTCGCGGGCGACCGCGACGGTCACGTACAGCTTCGGGTCACGGCGCTCGACCGCGTAGTCGACGCGCTTGACCGTGCCGACGTCCACGCCACCCATGCGCACGGGCGAGCCTGGCTTGAGGCCCTGCACGTCGGAGAAGACGATCGAGTACTGGTGCTTGGCGCGGAAGAGCCCCTGCTCCTGGCCGATGAGCGAGATCACGACGCCCATCGCGGCGAGCGCCACGATCACGAAGGCGCCGACCTTGATCTCCCGGGAGTAAGCCATGGGACAGCCCAATCTTTCACGCAACGCGCGGGGACTGCAACCTGGCTCTCGGGGGGCGGCCGGCGGCGTGCGACCGGCCGCGCCGGCCGCAGCCCCGACGGCCGCGCGGTCAGGCGTTCAGCAGGGTTTCCACGTCCTCCTTCGCCGGCGCGACGCCCTCGATGAAGTCGGTGACCCGCGGATCGGGCGAGGCCCGGAACTCCTCCACCGTCCCGTGGGCGATCAGGCGGCCGGAGTGCACCATCGCCACCCGATCGCTAACGGAAAACGCGCTCTTCATGTCGTGGGTGACCACGATGCTGGTGATGGAGAGCTTGCGCTGCAGGCCCATGATGAGGTGGTTGACGCGGGCCGTGTTGATGGGATCGAGCCCGGTCGTCGGCTCGTCGTACAGGAGGACCTCCGGCTGCACGGCGATGGCGCGCGCCAGTGCCACCCGCTTGCGCATGCCGCCGGAGAGATCCGCGGGGTCCATGGCCTCGATCCCAGGCAGGTCGACCAGGCCGAGCGCCCACTCGACGCGCTCCCGGATCTGATCCCGGCTCATCGAGTAGTGGTAGTGCTCCTCCAGGCCATAGGCGACGTTTTGCCCGACGTCGAGCGAGTCGAACAGGGCGCCCGCCTGGAAGAGCATGGCGATCCGCCGCCGGACCTCCGAGAGCTGGCGCTCCCGCATCCGCGTCACCTCGGCCCCGTCGAACACGATGGATCCAGAGTCGGCCCTGAGCAGCCCGATGAGCATCTTGAGCATCACGCTCTTGCCCACCCCGGAGCCGCCGACCACGGTGAGCACCTCGCCGCGCCGCACTTCCAGATCGAGCCCGGTGTAGATGACCTTGGGCCCGAAGCGCTTCCGGACGTTCTTGAACTGGATGAGCGTGCTCATGGGGGCGGCTCCCCGCCGGTCGATTCGGCCCCATAACGCGGCCTCGCGCAAGGCGCCCCGCCCCGCGCGGTCGCCGCCGGTTCACCGATGCCCGTCACCCGCCGGGCTCGACGCGGTCGATGCCGAGCTCGACGGCCCCGCCGCCGCGCCACCGGTCCCGGCGCGGCGAGCCCACGACCGAAACTGTGCCGCGCAGCGCCGCCGCCTCCGCCCCGAGCCCGGGGCCGAAGCCCGAGATCCGGCCGCCGTCGGCGAGGCGGAGGTCGAGCTTGAGGTGGCCACCCCGCACCTCGCGCGCGGCGACGACCGTGCCCGTGAAGCGGAACCGGGGCGGGGGGTTGCGCTCCCCGAACGGCTCGAGCCGGTCGAGGTCCCGCAGCAGCCGCGCCGGATCGTCCCCCGCGCAGGGGGCGATCGCCGCCGGCTCGGCCGTGACCACCGGGGCCCGCTCGGCGCAGGCGGCCACGAACGCCTCGCGCAGCTCGTCGAGGCGCTCCGCGCGAACCTCCAGGCCCGCCGCCGCCTGGTGCCCGCCGTGGCGATCGAGCAGCGACGCGACGGCCGTGACCGCATCGAAGAGGGGGAAGCCTCGCGGCCCGCGCACCGACCCGCGGCCCACGCCGCGCTCGTCGAAGCCGATCACCACCACGGGCCGCCTGAGCTCCGCGGCCAGCCGCCCCGCCACGATGCCGACGATCCCCTGCCCCCAGCCGGCGCCGCCGAGCACCAGCGCGCCGCTCTCGCGGTACCCGCGCCGGTCGATCTCGGCGGTCGCCTCGGCCAGGATCCGATCCTGCTCGGCGCGCCGCTCGACGGTGCGCTGCTCGAGCTCGGCCGCGAGAGCCTCGGCCCGCACGGCATCGGTGGCCAGCAGGAGTTCCAGCGCCGGATCGGGCGGCCCGAGGCGCCCGGGGGCGTTCAGGCGGGGCGCGATCCGGAAGGCCACGTCCTCGCTGCCGATGGGCAGGTCCGCCCCGAGGGCGGCGCGGGCGGCGAGCGCCCGGAGCCCGGGCCGCGTGGGGGCCCGGAGGCGAGCGAGCCCGGCCCGCACCAGCACGCGGTTGTCGCCGTCGAGGGGCGCCACGTCGGCGATGGTGCCGATGGCGACCAGATCCAGCGTCTCGCGCAGATCGAGGGTGACCCCGAGCTCGCACCGGAGCGCCGCGGCGAGGGTGAGGGCGAGCCCGCAGGAGGCGAGGCCGTCGTACGGGAAGGCGCAGTCCGGGCGGTGCGGGTTGAGGAAGGCGTGGACCGGGAGCGGCTCGTCGGGGACCAGGTGATGATCGATGACGACCACGTCCATCCCCCGGCGACCGAGGTCGGCGAGCACGGCGTGATCCGAAGAGCCGCAGTCGCAGGTGACGAGCAGCGTGGGGGCGGCGGCGGTGATCCGGCGCGCCGCGGCCGGCGTCACCCCGTAGCCCCCGTCGAACCGGCTGGCGAGCAGCGGCGCGACGTCCGTGTCGAGGCGCCGAAGGGTGTCCGTGAGCACGGCGGTCGCGGTGATGCCGTCGCAGTCGTAATCCCCGAAGACCACGACGCGCTCGCCGCGCCGCACCGCGTCCGCGAGGCGCGCGGCACCCGCCGCGCGGCCGGCCATACCGTCCGGCGGGGTGAGGTGGGCCAGCCGTGGCTCCAGGAACCGCGCCGCAGCGGCCGGATCCCCGAGTCCGCGCGAAACGAGGAGCCCGGCCACCGTCGCGCTGAGCCCCGTGGCGCGGGCGAGCTCGAGGGCCGCATCCGCCCCATCCGCTGGCGCTCCGCCCGCGCCGGGGGCAGCGACGGCGGGGTCCGGCAGGGCCATGGCGGGGCGAGGAACGCACGGCCGGAAGGGGGAGTCAACCGCCGACGCCCTGGCGCCAGGGGGCGGCGAGCGTTACCTATCCGTGGCAGGAGAACCGAGATGACCCAAGGATACGGCTACTCGTCGCGGGCAGTGGGCGGCTACGCGCCGAGCCAAGTCGACCGGCGCGCGACCTTCATCGTCCGCACCTACAACCACCTCTTCGTGGCGCTCCTCGCCTTCGCGGGGCTCGAAGCCGCGCTCTTCGCGTCGGGTCTGGCCGCGCCCATCGCCAGCGTCCTCGGGAGAAACTGGTGGATCGCGCTCGGCGGCTTCGTCGCCGCGAGCTGGCTCGGGAGCCACTGGGCGCACACGGCGCGATCCCGGGCCGCGCAGTACGCAGGGCTCGCGGCGCTGGTGGTCGCGGAGGCCCTGGTCTTCACCCCCATCCTCTACGTCGCGACCCAGATCGCGCCCGACACCATCTACAGCGCGGCGCTGGTCACCCTGCTCGGGTTCGGGGGGCTGACGGCCATCGCGTTCGTGACCCGCCGGGACTTCAGCTTCCTCCGTGGGATCGTGATGTGGGGCGGGGTGACCGCCCTGGTGGTCATCGTCGCCGCGATGATCTTCGGCCTCACGCTGGGCGTGTTCTTCAGCGTCGCGATGGTGGCGCTGGCCGGCGCCTCCATCCTGTACAGCACCTCCAACGTGCTGCACCACTACCCCGAGGATCGGTACGTCGCCGCGGCACTCCAGCTCTTCAGCTCGGTCGCGCTGATGTTCTGGTACGTGCTGCAGATCTTCCTGTCGTCGCGGGACTGAACGGCCGCGCGCCCCCGGGGGGGGGCGCGGCCCGCCTCCACGGCGCCGCACCAAGTGCGGCGCCTGAGGTTCCGCCTTCAGCCCGCGCCCTCACGCAGTCGCCGGGTTGGGGCCGTTCTTGTGGCGCCGCTCTTCGCCGATCGCGCGGCCCTTCTTCTCCACCTTGGAGAAGAAGGCGCGATCCAGCAAGAAGGTGATCGGCAGCGCGACGAACATCGACGAGAAGGTGCCGATGATGATCCCGAAGGTCAGGGTCAGCGCGAACTCCTTCAGGGCGCCGGTGCCCCAGACGAAGATCCCGAGCAGGCTGATGATGGTCGTCATGCTCGTCAGGATCGTCCGCGACATCATCTCGGACAGGCTCTTGTTGATGATGGCTGGGAAGGACGCGCCGCGCATGCGGCCGAGGTTCTCGCGCACGCGGTCGTAGACCACGACGGTGTCGTTGACCGAGTAGCCGACGATGGTGAGCACGGCCGCCACCGTCGAGAGCGTGAGCTCGTGACCGAGCACGGTGAGGAATCCGACCGTCACGATGGCGTCGTGACACAGGGCGACCACGGCGCCCGGCGCGAACCGGAGATCAAACCGGAACGCGATGTAGGCCATGATGAAGACGAGCGAGATCGCGACGCTGAGGATGGCCGAGTCGCGGAGCTGACGGCCCGCCTTGGGGCCGATCCACTCCGACCGCAGGGGGTTCATGACGTCGCCGGGGAGCATCGTGGGGAGGCGATCCTCGCCGAGCCGGGTCTGCAGGGCCTGCATTAGCTGGTCACCCTTGCTCATCAGCTGCAGCTCCACCTTGTGGTCGCGGGCGCTCTGCACCGAGGGGTTGTTGGCGCCGGGGCGGAGCTCCAGCCTGAATGCCGGGGTCACCTCGGCCTCGAAACGCTCGCGCAACCGGGCGAGCTGGGCCTCGTCCACCGCCTCGCGGAAGCGGACGGTGACCTTGTCGCCGCCGGGGCTGATCTTCACCTCCGAGGCCAGCTCGGTCGGGGGGCAGTCCGCCTCCGCCAGGCCCTCGCCGTAGCAGACGACCCGGTCGATGGCGGCCGCGGCCTCCGCGCTCACGGTGCTGACGTCCTGCACCCGGATGATGTACTGGGCCTCGTGGGTGGGGCTCTGGACGTGGATCACGTCGGCGCCGCTGAAGCCGGCGGCGACGACCGCCTGCCGGATCTCCCCGGCCGACGTCGGCGGGTTGAAGGCGACCTCAATCTCCGTGCCGCCCCGGAAGTCCGTGCCGAGCTTGGGGCCGGGCCAGATCAGCATCCCCAGCGAGAGGAGCACGATCACGACGGAGACGCCGGCGAAGTACCGGCGCAGGCTCATGAAGTCGAAGACGCGGTTGACAGGAAAGAGCTGCATGGCGGCTGGCTCCCCCGGCGCTCAGCCGATGCGGAATTTGGATTTGCGATTCATCGTCCGCACCCACAGGTCGTAGAGCACGCGGGAGACGAAGACTCCGCAGAAGATGTTGACCGTGGTGCCCACCATCAGGGTGAAGGCGAAGCCCTTGATGGGCCCGGTGCCGTACTGGGCCAGCACGATGGCCGAGATGATGGTGGTGAGGTTGCCGTCGATGATGGCGCTGAGCGCGCGGGAGAAGCCGATCTCGACCGCGGCGCGCGGGCTCTTGCCCTCGCGGATCTCGTCCCGGATGCGCTCGTTCTGCAGCACGTTGGCGTCCACGCCCATGCCCATGGTGAGCGCGATGCCGGCGATGCCGGGCAGGGTCATCGAGGCGCCGAGCGACGCCAGGATCGCGAGCTGCAAGAAGACGTTGAGCATCACCGAGAGCGCCGCCACCACCCCGGCCATCTCGTAGTAGAAAAGTATGAACGCGAGCACGAGGGAGGCGCCGACCGCCGCGCCCTCGACGCTCAGCTTGATGGCGTCGGCCCCGAGGGACGGCCCGATCCGCTGCTCGTTGGAGGGCGAGATGGGCGCGGGCAGGGCGCCGGAGCGGAGCACCATTTCGAGCTTGCGGGAGTCGCGGAGCTGGATCTCGGGATCGCCCGAGCCCATCGTGATCTGGGCGTGCCCGCCGGTGATGGCGGAGAGGATCTCCGGCGCGCTCTCCACCTTGGTGTCCAGGATGATGGCGAAGCGCTTCTTGACGTTGGCGGCAGTGATCTTGCCGAAGTTGCTGCCGCCCTGCTCGGTGAAGACGAGCCCCACGTTCCAGCCGCCGAGGCCCCCGCCCTGGTCCGGCTGGGCGCGGGCGTCCCGGATCATGTCGCCGGTGATCTCGGCGCGGCTCTTGAGCAGGTAGGTGCGCCAGCCCGCGGGCTCCTGCTTCAGCGTCACCTCGTCAACCGTCTGGTACTCGAGCCCGAAGCCCACCTCCCGGTCGGGCGGCAGCGGCAGGGTGGCGACCCACCCCTTCAACCGCTCCAGCACGACCTTCGACTCCTCGCCCTTCGGGATCGGGAGGTACGCGAAGGTGACCACCTTAACGACGCGGTCACCGTTGGGGTCCAGCCCCGCCGGGACGCGCTCGCGCTGGAACTCGAGGCCGTCGAGCGGCCAGGCGTCTGACCCCTGCTGCTCGAGGTCGGCCTTGACCGGGCCGAAGAAGTCGTTCTCGTCGTCGAGGAGCTTGAACTCGAGGCGCGCGGTCTGGCTGATCACCTCGCGGATCTC
>CAYOLF010000104.1:0-6529 GCA_964404725.1 uncultured Polyangiaceae bacterium | reverse complement strand
CGCGCCTCCACGTCCGCCGGATCGGTGAAGGTGAGGACGAGCTGGTTGGCGGGCTGCCGCGGCGCGGTGACGACGACCTTCTCGCGGAGCCGGGTGAGCTCCTCCTCGGTGGGCGCCTGGCTACCGCTGTGGATGCCGTAGCTGGTGGCGAGCAGCGAGCGCATCTCCTCGTAGTACCGGTCGCGGCGATCGCGGATCGCCTCGTCGACGTCCACCGTGTAGACGAGCCGGAGTCCGCCCCGGAGGTCGAGGCCGCGACCGAGCTTCATGTTCACGCGCGGCGGCAACTCGGCGCGCGGGGCGCAGAGGTAGTCCGGGCAAGAAAGCCGCCCGCCGCTCATGTCGCTCAGCGTCGGCCACATGGAAAGGAGGGCGACCAGGGCGACGGAGACGACCAGCCCGGCGCGCAGGCGCCAGTTGAGATCGACGAGGTCGAGCGCCGCGATCAGCGCCCACAGGGCGAAGATGGCGAGGACGGCCATCCCCCAGAAGGAGTCGAAATAGGCGGAGGCGGCCGCGCCGGCGGCGCAGAGGGCGCCGACCCAGAGGGCATTCCGGCGGCGGCGCTGGAAATACCCGAATCCCGCCAGGAGCACGGCCGCTCCGGCGAGGACGTAGGTGAGAGTTTCGTTGATCGGGTTGCTCACGGGCTCGGCTCCAGCTGGCGGGGCGCTTCACTTCTTGTCGGGCTGGTTCTCCCCGGTGTCCCGGCCGAGCAGGCTCGTGCGCAGGACCTCGACCTTGACCCCAGCCGCGACCTCGACCTTCGCGTAGCGGTCGCCGACCTCCAGGAGCTTGCCGACCAGACCGGACTGGGTCAGGACCCGGTCGCCCTTCTTCAGCTCGGCGAGCGCCTTCTCCTGCCGCTTCTGCTGCGACCGGCTCATCCACCACATGAGCAGGAAGAGCGGGGCGATCATGAGCAGCATCGGCAGCAAGGGGCCGAGCCCGGTGGGGTCGCCGCTCGCGGGCGGGGCGGGCGCGGGGTCCTGTGCCGTCTGCGGCACCCCCTGCTGCCCAACCTCCAGACGCTGCGGTTGCGCGGGGAGGTCTTGGAAGGCGAAATTGGCCAATCGGTACTCCGGGAGCGGCGGCTATACCCACTTTGAGGGGGCCACGCAAGCCGGCGGCCCAGCCGCATTCGGCGGCGAGACCGCCCGATTCGCGGCCCCTGGCGGGGGTGAACGGGTGTTGAGGAAGGGTCCGGCCCCCGCGGGCGCGTGGTGGCGCGCCTTGACAGCCCCCGGGCGCACCGGTAAGCGTTCGGCCCCTCCTTGTTCAGCTCGGAACCCAATTCGAGGTCCACACCGTCCCCGGCCGAGGGGGCTGGACCGCAGGCGCGTAGCTCAGTGGAAGAGCACTACCTTGACACGGTAGGGGTCCGCAGTTCAATCCTGCGCGCGCCTACTGCGCCCGGCGTGCGGGGTAACTCCCCGCCGTGGACCGGGCGCGCCCCGAGCCCCCCTTCCCACTCCGGGCAGCGGTCAGCCGCGATGGCTGCTTGACGCATGACGGTGTGGGGACGCGGTGCGCTCGACACGGCGCCGCCCGCCGCGTCGGGCGCGCACGGGCGATGGACCGAGGGGGCCGGGCGCTCGCGGCCGCCGCGACGTCGCCTGGCGGGCGAGGCGCGAGGGTGACCGTGCGCCGGGCGGATGCGTCCGTGAGAGGCCGTGCAGCGAGGGGCCGCCGCCCCCCGCCGTGAGACAGTGACCGCGAACAGTAAGGGAGATCACGCACACACATGGCAATGGGGCGACGATTCAGCCGCGAGCCGAGGGGGCCGCAAATCCGGATCAACCACCGCATCCGGGTGCCGGAGGTTCGTGTCGTCGACGATGATGGCTCGAACCTCGGCGTAATCCCGACCGAGGAGGCCCTACGCCGGGCCCAGGGCAAGGGTCTGGACCTCGTCGAGGTGAACCCCAAGGCCGCGCCGCCGGTGTGCAAGATCCTCGACTTCGGAAAGTACAAGTACGAGGAGAAGAAGCGGCAGCGCGAGGCGAAGAAGCGCCAGACCGTGGTGGAGGTCAAGGAGATCAAGCTCCGGCCGAAAACAGACGACCACGACCTGAACGTGAAGGTGCGCGCGGCCCGCAAGTTCCTTGAGGCCGGCAACAAGGTGAAGGTGATCTGCCGCTTCCGCGGCCGCGAGATCACCCACCCCCAGATCGCGTCGCAGCAGCTCGAGTTCATCGTGTCGCACTGCGAGGATCTCGCCAACGTCGAGCAACGACCGACGATGGAGGGGCGCGCGATGACCATCATCATCTCGCCGAAACCGCAGGTCCTGCAGCGGCTCGCGCAGGAGCGCTCGCGGCAGGCCGAGGAGAAGCTCAAGGCCGAGAAGGCTGGCATCGTCCTCCCCGACGAGGAGGTCGACGACGAGGACCTCGACGACGACGACGACGACGACGACGACGACGACGACGACGACGACGACGACGACGAGAAGGTCGACGACGAGAAGGACGGAGAGGGAGCCTGAGGCCGGGCCGGTCCTTCGTTGCGGGCCGGTCCGGCGCGTGCTAGCTCGAACGGCGGGAGGCCTCCCATGGGCCTGGGCTTCACGGAGATCCTGATTGTCGCGTTGGTCGTGATGCTCCTCTTCGGAGCGTCGCGCTTGCCGACCATCGGTCGGGACCTCGGCACCGGGATCCGCGCCCTGAAGGACGGCCTCTCCGGCATCGACGGCCGCAAGCGCGGCGACGACGCAGAGGCGAGGCGGGCGCCTGCCGCCAAGGACGCACCGCGACCGCGCGACCGCCGCGTCCGGCGAGGGTGATCCCAGCCCGGCCGACGAAGGGGCAGCGGCCGCCGCCCCCCGTGCGCCTCGGGCCGCGGCTCAGCCGCTGAAGGCGCCGGCGAAGTAAGCCCCGGCGAGCCCGCCGAGCAAGACCACCATCACCAGCAGCACGATGAAGGTGAGGTTGGAGCTCGGCTGCGGCAGGCGACCGTGGCTGGACGGCGCGGACGGCGAGGTGTCGTCCAGCACGTCGGCCATCGGGGGCTCCGACTCGTCGGCGCGGCGCGCGTTCGGGTCCTCCTCTAGGGCGGCGAGGTTGAAGGACTCGACCGCCCGATGCGGCCCGGAACCATAGGCCGGGACGACCTCGTCGGCACCACCGTAACCGCCGAGCTCGGCGCCCCACTCGTCCGCGCGCTCGAAGGTGTCGATCTGCAGGGGCGCGGACCCGAGGACCTTCCCCTGCGATCCGTCGGAGTCGTCGAGGGACCGGAACTCGAAGAGCACCTCCTCGATCATCAACCCGATGAGCGAGGACTTGTCGGAGCCGCGACGCTTCGCCCGCGCCGTCCGCTCCGCGGCGACCGGCTCGACCAGCTTGGCGATGTCGAAGGACGACACGGCCCGGTCGAGGTGGAAGAGCATGTTGTTCAGGTCTTCGCCGAACTGGCGCGCCGTCTGGTACCGGTCGTTGGGGTCCTGGGTGAGCGCGCGCGCGATGACCCGCTCGATCTCGGGCGTGACCTTGGGGTTGAGCTGCCGGATCGGGGGGACCGTGACGGACTGGACCAGGCGGACCGTTTCCAGGTCCGAGTCCCCCATGAAGAGGCGGCGCCCGGCGAGGAGCTCCCAGAGGATGATGCCGACGGCGAAGATGTCCGTGCGCGTGTCCACGGGGCGACCGAGCGCAGCCTCCGGCGAGAGGTAGCTGAACTTGCCCTTGATGATCCCGGGCTCGCTCTTCTCGAGCTGGCTGTTGGCCTTGGCGAGCCCAAAGTCCACGATCTTCACCTCGCCGTGCCGAGTGATGAGCACGTTCGGCGGCGACATGTCGCGGTGGACGATGTGCAGGTGGTTGCCCTTCGGGTCACGGGCGTCGTGCGCGTAGGCGAGCCCCTCGCAGATCCGGACGCAGATGAGGCAGGCCTCCTCGACGGGGATCCTCCGCCCGACGCGCTTCTGGTACTCGACGACGCCCTTGAGATCCGCGCCGTCCACGAACTCCATCACGATGAAGTAGGTGTTGTCGCCGACGCCGATGTCGAAGACCTGCACGCAGTTCGAGTGCGACAGGTGCGCGCTGAGGCGCGCCTCGTCGAGGAACATCCCGATGAACTGCTTCTTCTCGGAGAGGTGCGGCAGAACGCGCTTGATGGCGACGGTCTTCTTGAAGCCCTCCAGCCCCGCGCTCTCGGCGCGGAACACCTCCGCCATGCCGCCCGAAGCGATCTTCTCGATGACCCGGTAACGCTGGCTCTGCTGTGCCATCGATCGCTCGGCGCGCGCGCGCGCCGCTGGCGCGCGGCGCCCGTGCAGCGTAGGTGGGCGGCTCGCGGTCGGTCAAGCAGGACGGCGCCACTCACGGGGCGGGAGCCAGGCGACCTCGCAGCGCGCCTGGACGAAGTCGGCGATGAGCGCCGCTCACGAGTCGACCACGTGCGGCACGAGGCGAACGCCCGTGAGCTCGGTCAGCCGCGAGCCGAAGGCGGCGGCGTGATCGCCGGTGGTCGCCGCCTTGGCGACGACTGCGAAGCGCGGCTCAACCATCGTCGCGATGGTCGGCGGCGGGGCGTGCGAGGGTAGCACCGCGGACGCATCGCCGCGCCGCCGTCGCCGGTGGGAACGGCGCTTGACCGCGGCCGGTCGCTGCCCCTAGATCGCGACCATGTCCCACGACGAGAGTCGGGTGGCCCCGCGCGGAGGGAGCGGAGAGTCACCGCTCGAGCACGTCGAGCCCCCGGAGGAGACGCTGGCGGCCGACGAGAGTCCGACCCCGGCCTGGTTGCCCCTCCTCGGGGTGGGACTCGGCCTCGCCGGCTTGCTCGGGTGGCTGGCCGCGCCACCGCCAGCGAGCTTGGCAGAGACCGCCCCCGCCGTCTCGGCGGCGGCGGCGGGCGAAGCGGCGTCCGCCGCGCCGAGCGGGGGCGTAGCGCAGGATCGGACGGCACCGCGACGCGGTGGCCCGCGCGGCGAAGCGGCGGTCGATGCCCCGACCCCGCCGCGGGCGGGCAGGCCCGGGACCATGCCGCCCCGACCGCGCCCAGAGGCCGTTCGGCCGGGCTCGCCACGGGCGGTCGCCCCGTCCGCCCCTGAGCCGTGAGCCCGCCCGAGCGCCCGGAACCCTGGCGCGGCGGTATGTCCCCGGTGACGGCGGCTCCGGGTGATGGCCCCGGGAGGCGCCGGTCGCCTGCCGAAGAATTCCCTTCCCGCGCGCGCGCGATGGTGTAGGGTTTCGCCCCTCGTCCTGGGGCCGTAGCTCAGCTGGGAGAGCGCTTGACTGGCAGTCAAGAGGTCAGGAGTTCGATCCTCCTCGGCTCCACTGGAAAAGACCCCGCGCCGTGAGGCCGGGGTCGACAGCTTGGGTCCGCCGTCGGGCCCGGTCGCCCGCTGGCGGCGACGGGGGTTGGGATTAACGTGCCGTCAGGCGCGCGGCGAGGTCGAGCGCCGCGAGCATGCCAGCCGGGCTCGCCTCGCCCCGCCAGGCGATGTCGTAGGCGGTACCGTGGTCGACGCTCGTGCGCAGGACGGAGAGCCCCATGGTGACGTTCACCGCGGATCCGAAGGCGACCAGCTTCAGCGGGATGGTGGCCTGATCGTGGTACATGGCGACGACACCGTCGAAGCCCCCTGCGTAGGCCTTCCGGTAGGCGGTTTCCGCGCCGATGGGTCCCTCGACCTCCACCGCGCCGCGGAGCCGGCGGCGCGCCGCGCGCAGCCCCGGCAGGATCGCCGTCCGCTCCTCCTCGCCGAGCAACTCCGTCTCGCCGGCGTGCGGGTTGAGGGAGCAGACCGCGAGGCGCGGTGCGGTGCGCCCGAGGGCGAGCAGGAGCCGCCCGAGCCAGTAGGTGGCGTCCGCAACGCTCGCCGCGTCGAGGCGGCGCGGCAGGTCCACGATGGGGACGTGGGTCGTCGCGAGGCTGGTGGAGAGCCGCTCCGACGCGAAGCACATCACGGCGGCCTTGGCGCCGTCCCGGTCCCGTAGCCACTCGGTGTGACCGAGGAACCCCGCGGCGCCCGGGGCGCCGGACCGCGCGATCACGGCCTTGCTCACCGGCGCGGTGACGAGCGCTCGCCCCGGCGCGGCGCGGGCGAGATCGAGGGCCGCGCCGACGTAGGCGAGCTGAGCGGCGCCGCTCCGGCGCGTCGGGCGACCCGCAGCGCGATCGCGCTCGGCCAGCGGGGACCCCACCTGCAGGACGGCGATCCGGCCCGGCGGCGGCGCTTCTCCGGTGAAGGGCACGAGCCGCCGCCGCGGCACCCCCACCAGCTCTGCCGCGGCGTGCAGAGTGGCCGCGTCACCGACGATGACCGCGGAGGCTCGCCGGCGCCGGGCCGCCGCCGCCACGGCGACCTCCGGTCCCACGCCCGCCGGACAACCCATCGAGATCACGAGCATGTCGGGTCTCCTCGAACGGACGAGCTAGCCCAATCCCCCGGGCGCAGCTACCCCCGACGCGGTTGGCGAACCGCTCGGTGCTCTAGAGCAGCAATCAGGTTGATTGCTGCGCCAAATCAATGACCTAGGGACCCGCGTCCTCCGGGTCCCACCCAGCCACCGCTGGG
>CAYOLF010000103.1:0-22015 GCA_964404725.1 uncultured Polyangiaceae bacterium | reverse complement strand
GGTGAAGCTCTCCTCGCCCGACCCGTCCATCTTCACGCGGGTGAGGGTGCCGCTGCTCGGTCCGGGGACGTTCCCGTTGGCCATCCACATGTGCTGGCCGTCGAAGGACATCGTCGCGCGCACGCAGTCCCCGCCGCCGGAGCCCTGGTACCACCAGACGTGCTCCCCGTCCTGGTCCAGGATGAAGGTCCAGCTCCCCTCGCCGCCGCCCCACATGCTCATCCCGAAGACGCAGGCGACGGTGAAGCCGGGGGAGACGGCGCTCGCGTTGGGCGTCTCGAGGGAGAAGGTGGGCAGCCCGTTGCGCTTCTCTCCGGTGGTGACCGTCTGCACTGCGCTGGTGCAGGAGCCGCCGCTCCGCTCCACCACCACCTGATACGAGTACGTCGTCTTCGGCTTCATGCCGAGCAGGAGCGTCTCGTTGCCGCTCTGGCTCGGCGACGGCACCGGCGCGGTGTACTCCCAGCTGCCCGCGGTGCGCCCGAAGTCGATGTGGGCAGCCGTGATGGGGACGTTGACCGACCAGCTCACCGTGGCGACCGACGCGATGGTGCTGC
The DNA here is from genome assembly GCA_964404725.1 of uncultured Polyangiaceae bacterium. Classification (GTDB taxonomy): domain Bacteria; phylum Myxococcota_A; class Polyangia; order Polyangiales; family Polyangiaceae; genus JAFGBI01. The sequence continues at coordinate 21,458 of CAYOLF010000103.1, read as the reverse complement.
TGACGGTGGAGCTGATGGTGAAGGTGACGTCGGTGCAGGACGACGAGCCGCCGCCGCCGGTGCCGGGGCCGCCGCCGGTGCCGCCGAGGCAGGTCCCGTTCTGGCAGGTCTGGCCGCCAGTGCAGACGTTCCCGCAGGTCCCGCAGTTGCGGGCGTCGGTCGCCAGGGTGGTGCAGACCCCGCTGCAGGCGGTCTGCCCGGCGGTGGCGCAGGCGCAGGCCCCCGCCCGGCAGGTCTGCCCGCCGGAGCAGGTGACGCCGCAGGCGCCGCAGTTGGCGTTGTCGGCCGCGATGTCCACGCAGGCGCCGCCGCAGGCGGTCGTCGGCGCTGGGCAGCCGCAGGTCCCGTTGGTGCAGGTCTGGCCGGTCGCACAGCGGGTGCCGCACGCCCCGCAGTTGGCCGGATCGCTCGCCAGGGTCACGCAGCTCGAGCCGCACTGGGTCTGCCCGGCGATGGTGCACCCGGTCGCGGAGCAGACGCCGGCGGAGCAGACCGCGGGCGCCGTGCAGAGGGCCCCGCAGGCGCCGCAGTTGGCGCCGTCGCCCTGGAGGTTCACGCAGGCGGTGCCGCACTGGTCGAGCCCGTCATGGCAAGCGCAGCTGCCCAGAACGCACGAGGCGCCGGACGGGCAGACGGCGCCGCAGGCGCCGCAGTTGGCGACGTCGTGGGCCGTGTTCACGCAGGCCGTGCCGCAGAGCGTGGTCCCCGATGCGCAGGCGCAGGCGCCGCCGCTGCAGGTCTGGCCGGCACCGCAGGCGGCGCCACAGGCGCCGCAGTCGGTGGCGCTGGTGGCGAGGTCCACGCAGACGCCGCCGCACGAGGTGGTGCCCGCGAGGCAGCCGGCATCGCCGGGCAGCGGCGCCCCGGACTCCTCCTGGCAGCCGGAGCCGGCGAGGGAGAAGGCGAGGCCGAGCAGAATTAGGGAAGAGGTTCGATGTCGCATGACTTCTCCGGTCCTCCCGGGGTGGCCCCGGCGGGCCGCTACAGCGCGTCGAGGCCGCACGCGGCGGAGTCCACGCTCCCCTGCGCCACCGGGGCGAGGGTCATCGACGCGGCCGCGGTCGCGCCGAGCCGCACCGCCTTGATGGCGACGCAGAAGGGCTCGCTGTCGTGCGGGCAGGCCGCGCAGGTGACGCCGGTGTCGGTCAGCGCGTTGCAGGCGCTTTCTGGCGTCGGCGGCATGAGGACAGTGAACATCGGGTAGATCTCGCGGAAGTCGAGGATGCCCGTGAGCTCCCCCGCCTTCGTCGCGCCCTCCCCAGGCAGCACGTTGGTGAGCGTCATGCCTCGGACGGTGCCGATGACCGCCACGTCTTCACGGATGTGCTTGAGGTAGAGCGGGAAGTCGATCGGGCCGAGCTGCGAGCTCGGGAAGCTAGAGGTGGCGGCGGTGACGGCGACCGTGGGGTTGCACGGCTGCTGCAATCCGGCCGCGTCCGCGGTCGCGATGGTCACCGGCAGCGAGTCCGCGGTGAGCGCGCCCGTCGTGAAGACGAACTCCGGCACGAAGTCGCCGATCTCTGCCCCCCAGCCCGGTGGCTCCGTCCAGCTCGCGGCCGAGATCTGCATCCGGAAGGTCTGCTCGGCCCAGCTCTCCGGGCCCACGGCGTCCTCCGTGGCCTCGTCGCTGCAGCCGCCGAGCAGCGGCCACACGGTCGCGAGCAGCAGCGCCCAGTGTGCACGTGTCATCGTCATCCCATCTCGTCCGTGTCGTTGCGAGCCACGCCACGGCGATCGACGCTCCTGCGCGACACCCGTGACCGGCGCGGACTACCATGGAATACATAGCCCATCCAGCGCGGTGACGCTGCCGTCCCCGCGTGGACCCAGGTGCAGCGCGCCCGCCGCCGCTGGACGCCGCTCGTCGGCACGCCGTCCCGATCGGGCGGGCAGGAGAGGGTGGTTCCGGACGTGCTTGAATTCTGCAGAAGGACTCCGGCGTCTCGCGTGCGAGTCGAGATGGGAAGGCGGAGAGCCCGGGCGTGGTGCCCGCTGCTCGCCAGCGCCCGCGGCTCGTCATCCTCCTGTAACCAACCCCGGCGCCACCCAGGCAGGACGAAGCGGGGGAAGGGGGGAGAAGGCGCGAGCTCGGTCGAGCCGGGTCGTCTGGAGCCGTCGTTGGCCGCCGTCGCCAGCCGCCGCGCGCTCCGACGAGGCGACAACTTTCTACTCGCCGGGTGCGGTTTCGCGCTGCCCCCAGGGCCCCGTCGGAACGACGAAAAACGAGAAGCGAGCTCGCGCCAGACGGCGCCGCGCAGCGCGGGCCGGGCCGCGTGACCCGGGGATTAGGGCTTCTTTACTTCGTCGAGCGGCTGGTCTAGTTGCTCGCCATGCCTCTCGACGGAAACGGTGCCCCTCGACGTCTGATCGCGCGGGTCGCGACGCTGGGTTCGACCGCGCTGGTGCGCGGCGTCTTGCTCGCCAGCGGGCTCTGCGCCCTGGCCGGCTGCGGTGACGACGGCGAGGAAGCGGCGGCCGGCAACGTCGTCCTCCTCGACCGGCACAATTACTCGTCGACGACCGCGCTCGCGATCCCGCCCGCCATCGAGACGGCGGTGGGGGACATCGAGGTCTGCTGGACCGAGATGACGAGCGACCTGCAGTGCCACGAGATCGATCCGGTCGGGGGGATCGACAACGTGGCGCTGCTGCGGTTCGACGGCATGTCCGAGGCGGACCTCGAGGACGAGCTCGCGACGGGGCGCCTCTCCATGCAGGACGTCGACGCGTACTTCGAGTACGAGACGGACCACGCTGACACCTGCGTCCAGCTCTCCGTGATGGAGATCTTCGGCTCGCAGATCGACGTCGCGTCGGACTACGTCGACGACGAGCGGTTCACCTACCTGCTGCTCACGGCCGTGGGCACCACCCCCGGGGTGGGGACGCGGTCGATGACGTTCGTGAAGCCGACCGCCGCCTCCACGAGCACCTCCGTGAGCATCCCGTCGAGCTGCGACATCCTCGATTTCACGGCGGACCTGGCGTCCGCCGAGGCCGTGTCGATCCCCGCGGCGGGGCCGTGGGTGGTGGACTGGGACGGGCTCACCACGAACGGGCAGGGCGGCGATCTCGCCTTCGAGTCCATCGACAGCGTGCTGCTGGGGTTCTACGGCGGCATGACGGTTGAGCAGATCCAGAGCCAGATCATGGATCTGGAGCTGGTCGCCACGACCTTGTGGGAGATCCCGGTGTCGGGCGCGATGTCCGCCGATCTGGCGGACGCCCGCGAGCGCACGGCGAGCGGCGCGCCGGGGGCCGCGTTCACGGGTTTCGATCAGGCGGAGGATGGGGTCTGGCTGCTGGGGCTGATGTGCAGCGGCTGCCAGAGCCCCGCGCCGCTCGTCCTCACCGTCCTCGAGCCGGACGGCGCCTAGTCGATGTCTGGGCGCTTGCCGAGCGTTCCCCCCGCGGGGGCGGTCCGCGTCTTGCTCCTCTTGGCCACCCTGGCGCCCGCCGCGCAGGCGAGCGGGGGCTACTTCTCGGGGCACAAGGGCGCGCGGGTCGCCGGGCGCGCCGGGGCGTTCACGGCGCGGGCCGACGATCTCTCGGCGGTCGTCTACAACCCGGCGGGGCTGGGGCGTCTCGAGGAGCCGACGTTGCAGGTCGGCAATCGCGTCTCCTACAACGCGAGCGAGTTCACGCGGGCCCCGACGCTCGACTGGGGCCACCTCGAGGGCGGCGTGCCGCCGCGGGTCGAGTTCGCGACTGCGCGCAACCAGACGCCCTGGCAGGGGCTCGAGCCGTTCGTCGGCTTCGGCACCGACCTCGGCCTTCAGGACTGGCGCTTCGCCCTGGCCGCCTTCGCGCCCTCCGGCATCGGCCGGCTGCGCTTCCCGGCGGACGGCGGCCAGCGCTACATGATGGTCCGGCGCAACGCGCAGATCCTCGTCTACTCGGCCACGGTGGCCTACGACGTTTCCGAGCGGTTCAGCCTGGGGGTGAGCCTGCAATGGGTCGACGTGGCGCGGCTCGAGTACTCGCTGGTGATCGACGCGACCCAGTTCAGGGGGGAGATAAGGCCGGTGTGGAGCGAGCTCGACATGCTCGCCACCGTCAGCGGCGCTGACCACTTCACCCCCAACGCTGTCATCGGGGCCCTCTTTCGCGCTTCGTCCGCCATCGAGGTCGGGCTCGCGGCGCAGGTGATCCCCAGCACGATCCGCACCAAGAGCACGCTCGACGTCGCCCCGGTGATGGACGACATCGACGAGGAGGTCGAGCTGCGCCGCGCAGGGCGCCCCGCGGACGACGTCAGTCTCTCGCTCCCGCTGCCGCTGACGGCACGCGCGGGGGTCCGCTACGTGGGGCGTGACGACGGCGAGGAGCGCTTCGACGTGGAGCTCGACCTCGTCTACGAAACCTGGTCCCGGGTGGACCGGTTCCGACTCGACAGCGACGATCTGGTCGCCAATCTGCTCGCGCAGCAGCTCGACATCGGGGTCATCGACATCGAGAAGGAGTGGAAAAACTCCCTCGGCGTGCACCTCGGGGGCGACTTCGCGGCGGTGCCGGACCTGCTGACCCTGCGCGGGGGCGTGGCCTACGAGTCGGCCTTCGCCGATCAGGCCTACTCGCACGTGGACTTCGTCAGCGGGACTCAGGTGGGCGGCGCCCTCGGCGCCTCGTTGCTCCGCGGGCCGCTCGAGGTGGCGGTCGCCTACGGCTACCAGCAGGCGCTGCCGGTCGAGGTGACGGAGGCGAACGGGCGGGTCTACCAGGAGGTCCCCGGAAGCCAGTGCGTGGCCCCCTACACCGACCCGGACACCTGTCACCCCGAGGTCATCGGCCAGCCCGCACCCACGGTGAACGGGGGCGAGTTTCGGGCCCACTCCCACGTCGCGTCGCTCGATCTGTTGTATCGATTTTGACCGTCTCCCGTCGAACACCCTGTGGACTGCGTCATCCGGCAAGGCCGTGGTGACCGGCAGCCCTGGGCCTCGGGGAAGGCCTCGGCGCTCGTCGCCGTATCAAAGTCAGGAAGCTCGCTTCGATGAACTCGGACAATGCCGCCCGGAACGGAATGCGCGCGGCGGGGGGCGGCGGGCGCAGCCCGCGCCAGCTTGCTCCGTCACCGCGTCGCGGGAGCGCGACCACGAGCGAGCGGGGCTCGAGCCGGCGGCGAGCGCGCCCACAATCGCCTGGCGGGGGTCGGCCGCCGAGCTACCATCGAAACACGTCACTCTGCACTCTTGGGAGGAATCGATGAGGCCAGGACGGGTCTTTTTCCGCACGCTGCTCCTCTGCGGCCTGCTCGCCGGGGCGGTCCTCGCGGACGCGCCGCCTTCACTCAACGCGCCGGATCTCGGCAGCGGCCCCTTCTCGTCCATGCACATGCTGCTCGAGAAGACCGTGCTCGCCGTGGACGTTCTCACGGTCGACGTCCGCGTGGACAAACCGACCCAGGAGAAGATCGCGGCCATCGCCGCGGGCAAGGCGTACTCCGACGAGCTTGGCGGTCAGATCGCCGGCGTCGCCATCAAGGCCCCCAACGCCGTGGTCCAGCTCGAGTTCAAGCGCGACGTCCCGCTCAACTCCTGGATGGCGGAGGTGCGACGCAACCTCCAGCAGGCACGCGAGGCAGGCCTCATCAGCGCCGCGCTCGAGAAGAAGGTCGGTGACGGCCTGCCGGGGACGTTCAAGGCGATCCAGGACCGCGGGTACAAGAAGGGCGACCGGCTCCTGTACCGGGTCAAGCCCGGCTCGGTCCGCACCGTCGTCGTCGGTCCCGACCACGTGACACCCTTCATCGACTCCACCGACACCAGCCCGGACGTGCGCACCGTCGTCATGGCCAGCTACATGGCGCCGGGCAGCGACTTCCGGGTCCCGCTGCTCAAGTCCCTCTTCGGCGGCTGAGCCCTTGCCTGGGCTCGCGCCATCCTGCCGGCGCGCCGCGTACGCGACGCGCCCACCGACCCTGGGGCCGGGAACGGCCCCCGGCGACCGGGGGAGGCAGCCCGGCCCGCCAACCGTATCAGGAGGGAGCGCCCATGAGGGAGCCCTCCGTTGCCAGTGACCGACCCTCGTAAGCTTGGAGAAATCCGATGAAGCACCTCCGCACTGCTCGCAAAGTGACCCCGTGGGTCCTCGTCGCCGTGGCCGGGATCGGCCTGCTTTCCGTCACCGATGCCATCAGCGCGCCGCCCGACGGGCGCGCGACGATGGACAAGGTCGCCCTCACCCGAAAGCTCGAGGGCTCCGAGGCCAAGGTGACGATGAAGACCATGGATGCCGCCGGCAAGGTCCTGAGCTCCCGGACGCTGACGATGGCGTCCAAGCTCTACGACGGCGGCGCCACGGAGAAGCGCATCTACCGGTTCGTGGACCCGCCGGACGTCAAGGGCACCGGGATCCTCGTGTTCGACTACGCGGCCAAGGCGGACGACATCTGGATCTTCCTGCCGGCCCTGCGCACCACGCGACGGGTCCTTGGCGGTGACAGCGCCAAGAGCTTCATGGGGAGCGAGTTCAGCTACGGCGACCTGAACATCCCCCCGCTCGACGACTACACGTACAAGTCGGACCGGGAGGAGCAGGGCGGTGGCGAGGCCTGCTACGTGGTCGAGGTTACCCCCAAGTCCCCGCAGATCGCCAAGAACGACGGGTACCAGAAGAAGGTCTACTGGGTGAGCAAGGCCACCAGCGCCGTCCGCAAGGGGCAGTTCTTCGGCCTGGACGGCAAGCTGATGAAGGAGCTCACCACGTCGAACGTCAAGGAGCTCGCGACCGTCGGCGGCACCAAGCGGTTCCGGGCGATGAAGATGGAGATGAAGAACGTGCAGTCCGGTCGCCGCTCCGTCTTCGAGACGACCGCGGTGTCCGCCAACGTGCCGGCGGACGACCTCTTCACCGAAGCGTACCTGCAGCGCCTCTGAGCCTCCCAATGGTGAACCCGCGCAGCGCGCGGGGATGCGGCCCGTCCGCCCCCTCCCGGGGCGTGCGGGCCGTGCCGCATCGGGGGTCTGGGGCGCGGCTGCCGCCCCCCCGGGCGGGCGGCTCCTGCGGGGCCCGCGCGCTCACGCGGCGGGCGGCTCCTGCGGGGGCAGGAAGGTGTCGTAGAAGAACGCGCAGTCCTCGCGGATCTTCGCTTCGCTGAGTCCGAACTTGGCCAGATCGTACTTGTGCTCGGACTCGTACTTGCGCTGCTTCTCGGCGTTCTTCTGGATGGACGCGCGGAGCTCCGGGGTGATCTCGCGGCCCACGAAGCGGCAGAGGTCCTCCATCATGGCCTCGAAATCCGCCATCATGCGATCGTAGCGCACCACGAAGACCTTGCTCTTGTCGATGGCGCCGCTGGTCCAGTCGTCGTGGAAGCGACGGAGCAGCATGACCAGGCCGCCGTACATGCGGTCGAGCCAGCGCTGGCGGACCGCCTCCGGCTTCTTCCAGAACCCGAAGGCGCGATCGAGCACGCCCACGACGAGGCTCATCGAGCTCGGGATCACGGCGAGCGGATCGCGTGCCATGTAGAGGATCTGCGCGTCCGGGAACCGGCGCATGAACGCTGGCATGCGGGGGGCGACCGAGAAGAGCTTGGCGACGTTCCGCTCCGTGCCGTAAAGCACGACGCTGCGCCGCCAGAGCGCCTCGAGCCAGGAGAAATCCCGCTCCGAGGTGTCACGCACCTTCGGATCGACCGTGCTCAGGAGGTCCTCGTCGTCGAAGGACAGAAAGAAACCGTAGAGGAAGAACCCGTCGAGGTAGCGGAAGAGCACGGCGACGTCGTCCGTCTCCACCGACGCGAGGCTCGTCTGGTGGGCCTCGGTCGAGTGCCAGCGGGCGGGGCTGAGCTTCTCGAGCAGCGGGAGCAGCGGCCGCAGCAGCTTCTGTAGGACCAGAGAGGGGTACAGCATGAGGAAGAGCTGCATCCCCGAGCCGAACCCCTCGGCGGAGAGGAAGCGCTGGAGGAAGGTCGTCCCGGTGCGCGGGTTGCCGACCAGGACCAGTGGGCGGACCACCTTGGTGCGGGAGAGGCGGGGGAAGAAGAGGTGATCGAGCCCCATCGCCGCCCACACCAGGAGCCGAACGTTCGCGAACAGCAAGGCCAGGAAGAGCGGGATGACGTTGAGGCCGTGGGCGCGACGGAGGACGCGGTAAACGCGCCCCATGCGAGAGAGCAAGCTGTTCATGGTCTTCACCGAGCGTCGCAGACGGGACCGTCAGGGCGACGGGCGCAGCGCACTGCGACGTCGTCACCGCACCATTCTCGCGCAGCTGCACGCTCGAACCGGGCCCGCGCGGCGGAGCGTGCGCGGAGGGACGGGACCGCCCGCCACTTCCGGGCGCATTAGAGCCCAGGCCGCGGGGCGTTGCCAGCGAAAACCCGGCGGCCTTCCCTCACCCCGAGAGCCCGAGGCGCCGCAGCCGCTCGGTGAGCCGGGCAGTGGCCTCGGCGCGTGCGTCACCGTAGCCGAGCTCGAGCAGGCTCCGACCGAAGTCGCCGCGCCGTCCGAGGAAGCGGCCGCGCAGCATCATCGCCTCGATGGCGGGCGCGACGTCGCCCATCACCAGCGCACGGAGTGGATCGAGCGCCGGCCAGAGTGCGGGGTGGTCGGGGTCGAGTACGAGGAGGTTGGCGAGGCGACCGGGCTCGAGCGCGCCGCAGGGAAGCGCGGGGTGGAGTCGCCCCGGCACCGACCAGACCGTGGCGAGGAGCGCCGCGGGGTCCCGGAGCGGCGCCCAGGCGTCGAAGGCGGCCGTGCGCGCGGCGTCGAGGGCGGTGGCCGCCGCGGGCGTGCCCGCCCCCACCGCGAAGCGGTCGGCGGCGTCGGAGAAGGTCGCCGCCGCGAGCCCCATGCCGGACACCAAGCGGAGCTCCTTCTGCACGTTCATGGAGTCGTTGCTCGCCGCGCAGTCGGTGGCCACGCACCACGGCAGGCCCGCGCGGGCGAAGCGCTCGACAGCGGCGGGGAAGCAGAACTGTACCTGCGAGTAGGGGCAGAACCCGAGGGTGTGCCGCGCCGGATCGAGGCGGGCGAGATCGCCGTCGGTGACGAAGATGCCGTGGACCAGGAGCAGGCGACCGGCGCGCTCCAGGATCCCCTCCCGAGCGAGCCAGCCGAGCGGCGTCGTCCCGTGCCGCGCGAGGGACCGCGCGGTTTCCTCGAGGGACTGCGCGACGTGGGCGTGCAGCGGCAGGTCGCGCGCGGTGGCGAGGTCGACGGCGGCGCGCCAGAGCTCGGCCGACACCGTGTCGGTTGCGTGGGGGCCGAGGGCGGCCACCACGCCGGCGGCGCGGAGCTCGGTGCTCTCGTCGATGGCGACGGTGGCGTCGAGGGCCGCGCGATGCCCGAGGCGTCCGGGCCCGGCGAGGTCCTGGAGCGTGGGCGCGACCACGCCCGTGAGGCCGACGTCCGCGAGCGCCGCGGCGACCGCCTCCCCCTGGTAATAGTGGTCGAAGACGGTGCCGACCCCGGCCAGCAGGCTCTCGAAGGCGCCCAGCCGGGTGAAGGCGCGGACCTCGTCCGCGGTGAGATCCTGCTCGAGGCGGAAGAAGAGATCCTCGACGACGTTGCCCCGGAGCGCGGCCAGGCCGGCGGCGCCGCGGAAGGCTGCCATCGCGAGGTGAGTGTGCCCGTTGACGAACGCCGGCGTCACCAGGCGGCGGCCGAGGTCGATCGTGTCGGCGGCGCCCGCACCCGGCATCGCGGCGGGCGCGCCCTCGTCCACGGCCACGATCCGGCCGTCCGCGAGGGTGAGGGTCGCGGCGGCCACGCGCAGCGGCTCGGTGATCCCGCCGAGGACGCAGCGCTCCGCGCGGAGGTACCTCGGGGCGTCGGCGTGGCTCACGGCCCGGGGAGTCTAGCGAGCGCCCACCCCCGGGGGTAGGGCGGGGGCGTGCTCCGTCGTCGCGGGGGACCCGCCAGGACGAGGAGCTACCGAGCCGGCGGCGTCGAGGGTAACGTCCGGCACGGAATGACCCTCGCCCCCCCTCGCGGCGCGCGCCGGTTCGGCGTCAACCTGGCCTTCGCGGTCGCGCTGGTCGGCGCGATCATCGTGGCGGAGCGGTGGTACGCGGCCGCCCTCCGCCCCCGCGCCCCCCTGGCGCCCGCGTCCGTCCGCCTCCCCGCGGTCGCGCCGTCGGTCGCGGCGGCCGTGGCGAGCGTGGCCGCTCCGCCCGCCGGCGCCAGCTCGGCGCCGCTCGTCCCCGACCCGGAGTGGACCCCCGAGGACGACGCGATGGAGGACAATCTCGAGGACCAGCGGGCGGCGATGTGGCGCAAGCTCGAGAAGTTCCGAGGGCTCACCGGCGAGCAGACGGCGCGGATGCGGGCGATCGTCGAGAGCGAGCGCTGGTTCGGCCAGGGCAACCCGGAGCCGACCCGGCACCCGATGACGCGCGCCGAGTGCCGCGCGATCCGCGCGCGCGCGCCGCGGCTCGTCCCCGAGGACCGCGCGCGCTGCGGCGCCCGGTACATGGTGCCCCTCTTCGATCCCACGCGGGGCCAGACGGCCGACGACGCCACGGTGTGCATCGACCAGTTCGAGTTCCCGAACCTCCCCTGCGAGTACCCGACGACCTGGGTGCGCGCCCAGGTGGCGCACCAGCTCTGCGCCGCGGAGGGCAAGCGCCTCTGCGACGCGCACGAGTGGGAGGGCGCGTGCGCTGGCGCCTTGCTCCCCGCCGAAGCCGAGTACGCCTGGGGGTTGCGCGCCGGCGAGGAAATGGAGCAGCGGCGGATCGCGCTCGGGCACGACCACAATCAGAAGCGCGAGGTCCGCTGGGCCTACGGAGCGGAGAAGGACCACGCGCAGTGTGCCACGGGGAGCCGCAAGAGCGACGGCTGCGTGACCCCGACCTGGGAGAAGTGCGGCACCAACACCTACCCGGCGGGGGCCTTCCCGGGCTGCGTCAGCCCGTTCGGGGCCTACGATCTGCACGGCAACGCGGCCGAGCACATGAACCTCCCCATGCAGCCGTGCGAGCTCGCGAAGTACGGCGAGCCGCTCGGGCAGACGGAGATGAAGGGCAGCTGGTTCATCTTTCAGGCCTACGAGGCGCACATCGACGACTGTCGCTGGCGCGCCCCCGACTGGCATGGCGGCCGCGTCCTCTCCCCGAGCAGCCACATGAACTACCACCTCGGGTTCCGCTGCTGTCGGGATCTAGGTCCGGTGACGCGCCCCGAGTCCGACGCGTGCCGGCCGGAGCTCACCCGTGAACGGCGCCGAGAGGCGCCCGAGCCCACGAGCGCCGCGTCGGCGGCCGCGTCCGGCAGCGCGCAGTCGGCGGCGACGGTCGTCGGCCCCGACGACGGCGGGGCGCCGCCGGGCCCCGAGGGGGTGAGGTCGACTGCGGACGCGGGCGCGGCCGGGCCGCTCCCCACCGGTGGAGCTGCCGCTACCGGCACGGAGCGGACGCCGGCGGCGCCCTCCGCTGCAGCGCCCGACTGAGCGCCCGTGGCCGAGCTCGGCACCAAGCGTCGCGTCCGGTTGTCGGCGGATCCCCCACCGGCGCCGCGGGTGCGCCGGCGCCGCTCCCCACTCCTGCTCGGCGGGCTATTGCTGTGGGCGCTGGCCGTGGCGGTGGGAGCGCTGGTGACGACCCCGCCGGCCCGGCGCGCCGACTGGTGGGCGTGGGGTGTCGCGCGAGGCGCTGCCCTGGTGCGTCGGGCCTCGCGGAGCTGGGGTGCGACGAGCGCGCCCGGGCGCCCCGAGTCGGTGACGACGTCGGCGGCGCTCGCGGTTGACGACCCCCCGGGGTCGGCGGGTCTTGCGGGCCGGCCGCGGCCGCCGCGCCCCCTGGCGGCGCGCTCGGCCGCGGGCCTCGAGGTGGGTCGCGGGGGAGCGGGCGCTGGCGCTCGTCCGAGCTTGGGCGCAGCGGGGAGCGGTCCCGGGGCGCGGCGCGCGCTGCCGACCTGCGAGGCCGCGCTCCGGGCGCACCGCGATCGTGCCATGGCGGAGGGTGACGCCGGGCTGCGGGTGACGGTCGACGCCCACCGTGACGCGCTCGCGCAGGGTTCGTATCTGCTCGACTGCGAGGGGGCTTACGACGCGGCGGTGTCGATCTGCGTCGCCGTCAGCGACGGCCGAGTGATGGGAGTGACCGCGCGCGCGGAGCCGCCGCAGCCCGAGATCGAGCGCTGCCTGCGGCGCGTCGTCGCCGCGCTGAAGCTCGAGCCAGGGCTCGGCTTCGACGTCACGGAGGTGTCCTTCGCCGGGCGGTAGCCGCCGATCCCGGCAGGGTCGGGCGCCCGCGCTCACTCCTCGGCGAGGCGCTCGCGGGCGGCGGCGACCAGGCGGCGCTCGACCTCGCTGGCGTTGAAGCCGACCATCGTCTGCCCGTCGATCACGATCGTAGGAACGCCGCCGCGCGGGTTGAGCTGGCGGAGCTCGCGGGCCGCGCTGAGGTCGAGCTCGACGTCGAGCCCCTCGTAGGGGATCTTGCGCTGGGTGAGCCAGGCGCGGGCGTGTCGGCAGTGGGGGCACCAGGTGGTGAAGTACACGGTGACGGGCACCTCGCGCATGGCCTGGGCGAGCGCCGGATCTGCCGTGTCGGCGCCGCGCGGGTCGAGGTCGTCGAGCGCTCGTTCCTCTGGCTTTCCGGGATCGGCCGGCGCCTCGGTGGCGTGGCGCTCGGTGTGCGGCGCTTCGATGGGAGCGAAGGGGCCGAGGCCGAACAGCGCTCGGATCCCGACGTAGGCGGCGAGCGCGAGTCCGACGAGCGCGAGCACGAGGGCGTTCGGACCGACCCAGGAGCTGTCCGTGAGCGCGGCGGTCACCGGGTCCGGTGCCGCGCCCGGCTGCGGCTGGCCTCGCCGGCAGAGCACACAGGTGCCGTCCGGTCCGGCCGCGAGTCCGTGCTCGGGGCAGCGCATCCGTCGATCGTACCTCGCCTCGGGCGCGCCGACTCGTCCTGCGGCCAGCCCGGGGTGGGCGGGGCCCGTCCCCGCCGGCGACCGGGCACCGGGTCAGGGTTGAGGGGGGGGCGGCGGGAACGGTGGGCGCGCGGGCCGAGGGGCGCCGGAGCCGGCGGGCCGCGCCGGACGCGGGCCCGCGACGGTGAGCTTGACGGCCTTCTGCGGCTCCAGCGGATCGTTGCTCACGAGCAGGAGCTTGCCGGTGAGGCTCGTCTTCCGATCGGCGGGCGCGGTCGTGGTGACGCGGACCTCCTGCTCGCCCTTGGCGTTCGGCCCCAGCTTCGTGGCCTGGAACGGGCCCTCGACGACGCGAGCTGCGGTGAGCTTGAAGTCAGGGCGCGTGCTCTTGATCTGGATGGTGCGCTCCGCCAAGGTCGGGCGCGACGGGTCGAGGTAGATCTGCTGCGGCGTGGTGAGGTTGCCCCGGACCAGCAGGCTGTATCTGAGCTCGAGGGTGGGGAGCTCGGCGAGACCCGTGGCGATCTTCACCGCCCCATGCGCGCTCCCGATCTCCCGGCTCGTGAGCTTGACGCGCAGGCCGCGCTGGACGCCGCCGTCCTGCGGCCGCTCCAGCGGCTCGACCTCGATCCCCTGCAGCGACGCCCGGTCGACCTCGAGCTTGGCGCTCGCCACGAGCTTCCCGACGAGCCACGCCTCGACCGTCGGCGACTCGCCGTGGTTGGCCTGGAGCCGCACCTGCGGCGGCTCGAAGGCCAGCAGGGCCTCGACGTCCGCGGTGAACACGAGCTCCGTCGACTGGCTGTCGGGGTCGTTGGAACGTACCCGGATGGTCTTGCGGTTCTTGCCCAGTCGGCCGCGTGTGTCGAAGGCCACCTCGATGCGGGTGCTGCCGCCGGGAGCCACGACCTTCTCCGCCAGGACGGCCGCCGTGCAGCCGCAGGACGGCTGCACGGCCCCGATCTCGAGCGGTTGCCCGCCCGTGTTCTTCACGACGAAGACGTGGGTGAGCCGCTGCCCCTCCGTCACCTTGCCGAAATCGTGACTCGGCGGCTCGATGACGAGGTTCGGCGGCGCGGCGGACGCCGCCGCTTCGGGCCCTCCACCGCGCTCGCTGGAACGACGGCAGGCGACCAGAGAGCCGACCAGGGTGAGGCCAAGGAGCAGCAGCGCCGTGCGCAGGTGACGGGGTGACATCGGCCGCGCACTCTGTCGCGGCGCGCCGCCGCCCACAAGGTGCCCGTTGGCGAGGCTGTAATCGCGCGGCGCCCGGGCGTGGCCCCGGGGGTAGGGCTTCCGGGCCACGCGTTCCGGGACACCCCCGGGGCGCGCCGCTCACCCGGCGGCACCGAGGAGCTGGTGGAGCGCCACGCCGATGACCGTCGCGTAGACGAGCCCGAGTACGATGGGGGTGAGCAGGATGAGCAGGGAGAGCACGATCCCGGCGGTCACGATCAAGTAGTCGGTCCGGGTGGGCGCCCCCCCAGCCCCGCGGCGATACTGCTCCACCAGCGCGAGGTTGAGCCGGTTGGCGCGGAAGAGGACGTCGAAGACGTCGCCGACCACCGGGATCACGCCGACCACGAGGTCGACGGCGATGTTGAGCAGCATCCTCCCGAGGATCACGGTCGGGACTCGTTCGCGCAGGGCGAGCAGGAGCAGCGCGATCGATCCGGTCCCCGTGACCGCGTCGCCGACCCCCGGCACCAGCAGGCCGAGGACCCCGTCGAGGCCGACACCGAGTCGGGTGCCCGGCACGCGCAGCGCGTCGTCGAGCAGGCGGGTGACGCGCTCCGCCCAAGGGGGCAGGAGCGGGGCGAGCTCCGCCGTCGCCCGATGCGCCAGGGGTGGCTCGGCGTCCGCCGCCGGCGGCGAAGGTGACCGGGTGCTCGGTGCGGGCTCGGGCGGCGGCACGGGAAGAGGATATCGCACGTCACGCTCCGGGTGGGGCGTGCGACAATGGGGTGTGCCCCGGCTCCGCGTCCATCGGTCCCTCCGCGCGCTCGGCGCGCTCGCCCTGCTCGGCCTCGGGTCGGGGCTGGCCCGGGCCGAGAGCCCTGCGGCCCCCCCCAGTCCAGCGCCGTCGGCGCCGGCGAGCGGCGCTCGCCCGCGAGCGGGGGCGCCGGCGGCCCCCGCCTGGAGCGCGGCCTACCCCAGCATTACGAGCGAGGTGGGCAGCGGGGCGCCGCTCACCATCGAGGTGCTCGTCCCCCTCTGCAACAACTCGCAGATCTGGTGCGGCGCGGACTACGCCGGGCGACCCGGCACGCCGCGCACCAACCTCTACTGGGGCGCGATCTTCGGGGCGCGCACGCTCTTCGACCGCCCCGACTCCGGTTGGGCGAGGGTGGCGCTCGAGCAGCACCCGGGTCCGCTGCTGGAGCGCGCGGTGTACCAGCGGGAGGTCCCTGGCGAGCCCTGGGGCCTCACCGCGGGGGCCACGGTGGAGGTGCTCGTCGTCCTCGAGGCGGTCCACGGGGATCACATCGACGAGGCGGTCGATTGGCTTTTCCGGCGGAGCGCTCGCGGCGCGTGGACGACCGTGCCGGGGGCGGAGGGGCCGCGGCGCGTGCGCGTCCACGCCGTGGGCTACGCGGGACACAACCGTGTCATGGACGGGATCCCGTTCCCGCCGCGCCTGGATCCGATCGCGCCCGGGGACGCGCCGGTGCCCGCCTTCGTGCTGGCGTGTAGCTCCGACCGCTACTTCTCCGCGGCGCTGCGGCAGGTCGGGGTAGAGCCGCTGATCACGACCCGGACGCTGATGGCCCCCGAGGGATACGTGGTGGACGCGGTCGTCCAGGGTCTGGCCGCCAACGAGCCGCTGGCGGCGGTGCGCCAGCGCGTGGTCAGGACCTACGCGCGCTGGCAGCGGCTGTCGCTGGCCGCCGCGGGCGAGGTTTTCGCTCCTCGCTGAGCGGCGCCGGCTCCGCTGGCCCGGGGGCGACCCCCGACCGGTCGGGGATTTGGCCCAGGGCTGACGAGCCTGATAGCGCGGCGGGGCGGTGTCGATCCCCGCGCGAGCAACCCCAACGAGACCCGGCCCCCGACCGCGCGCCGGGCGTCTCCTCCTCTGCGGCGTCGCCGGCGGGCTCGCCGCGGCCTTCGCGGGCGCGTCGGCCCGGACCGCCGCCGCCGATCCCGGGCGGCAACTCCCGGCGCGCTTCTCCCGCTCCCCGTACTCGCTGATGTCGCTCTCGGTCGGGGCACCGAACGACGGCTGGCAGGTCCGGCCGCGGCATTTGCTCGTCCGACCGTCGCTCCTCGTCAAGCCGAACAGCCGTGCCAACGCCTTCGGGCACCCCGCGCTGGTCTTCATGCTGGAGCGGAGCGCCGACCGCGTCGCCCAACGGTTCCCGGGATCGGTGCTCCTCGTCGGTGACCTCAGCGCCGAGCCGGGCGGCCCCCTCTCGGGGCATCGGTCCCACCAGAGCGGTCGCGACGCGGACGTGGGCTTCTACGTGCGGGACTGGCGCGGGCGCGCGTTCCAGCCCGGACACTTCGTCGCCTTCGGCGCGGATGGCAAGGCGATCCATCACGACGGGCTGGTCTTCGACGACGAACGGAACTTCGCTCTGCTCGCGTCCTTCGTCGAGGATCCGCGCGCGCGGGCCACGGCCGTGTTCGTCGCGCGCTGGCTGCGCGAGCGGCTGCTCGCTCACGGCCTTGCGCGCGGGGCGGATCGCGCGCTGGTGGAACGACTCGGCGGCCTGCTCTCCCAGCCCCCCGGTGCCTGCCCGCACGACGACCACTTTCACGTACGGATCGCCTGCCCGGAGCGCCAAGCCGCGGTCTGCGAAGAGGCGCCGCGCTGAAGACGCGCGACCCGCCACCGCGATCTCGGTGACGCTGCGGAACCCAACCGGGCCGCCCGGACGACGGGCCTGGCGTCGCCAAAGCCTCGCCGCTCGGGGCACCGCCACGTCCGCGGCCAGAAATCCGGACGGGGAAGGGGAGGTCCCGGAACGGGCGTTCGTAGAATGGGCTCGGGTGATCGCTCCTCGATCGCCCGAAGTTGGACCGCCCGTCGGCCTGCGGCCGGGTTAACGGTGCGGTCGCCGAGCGCTCACCTTTCCGCCGGGCGGGGGAGTTGGGCGTCCGGTCCCCTCGGGGAAGAATGCCCCTTGGGTGGATCTGGTCGGTCGGGTAGAAGCGCGGATCGGTCGTGACACGGGCCCCCAGGGCCCCCACCCCGGCGTGCCGGGGTGCTCACCGGATTACGAGATAAGGAGCGGGACACATGAATGGCTTGAGGTTCGGAGCGATTGCGGTCGTGGTTGGGATGTTCGGGCTCGGCGGCTGCACAGTAGACGGTGACGTCCTGGACGACCTCCTGAACGACGAGAACGGCGGCGAGGCGTCGGACGACGACGACGACGGCGACGCTGGTAAGGACGGCGGCGGCGACGAGGGCGGCGCGGGCGGCGCGGACAGCGGCGGCGACCAGGGCGGCAGCGCCACGGCGTCGGGCGGCGCGGGCAACGCGGGCGGCCCCGCGGCGGCGGGAGCGGCCCCGACCGAGACGGGCGGCGCCGAGGCGGGTGGAGCAGCGGGCGCGGCCGCCGCGACCGGCGGCATCGAGACGGCGGGTGGCGCCGTGAACGCGGGCGCTCCGGTCGTCGAGGGCGGTGCGGCTGGCGCTCCGGTTGCGGCCGCGGGCGCTCCGGTGGCGGCGGGCGGCGCTGTGCCCATGGCGGGCGCGCCCCAGGGCGGCGCGGAGGAGACGGGCACCGGCGACATCGACGTGGGCGAGATCTGCACGGTCACGGAGGAGTGCAAGCCCGGGTCGCTCTGCTTCGAGGGTGTCTGCGTGCAGACCGGCAGCATCCGGATCAGCCTGGCCTGGGACGCGGTCATCGACCTCGATCTGCACGTCCAAACCCCGGCGGGCAACGAGATCTACTACAGCCACAAGGTGGCCGACGGTGGCGAACTCGACGTTGATGACTGCGTGGGTCTCTCCTGTCTCGACAACGAGGGGACGCACGTGGAGAACATCTTCTTCGAGTCGGCCACGCCGGGCGACTACGCCGTCTGGGTGCGCAACTACAACGCGGGTGGCGACCCCGATCCCATCCCCTACACGATCACCGTCATGGTGAACGGCTCGCTCCACTGGCTGGGCGAGGGAGCCGTCGTCGAGTACGCGAGCAGCGAGCCCTACACGTTCACGTACTGAGTCGTCCGTGGGAGTGAGCCCTCCGTGGCTCCGGCGAGGCTCGAGGGCTGGTCCCTCGGGCCTCTTGCCGTCTCGGGGTCCGCGCTGCGCTGCACCCCCCCGCCTCCGGGGCTGCACTCAGAGCCCGTCGAGCCCCCACCGTGGGTCGTCGGCGACCAGCCAGCGGAAGATTTCGGGCAGGCGGGCGGCGACGGCGCCGCCGTAGGTGTGGCCGGCGCCCTCCACGTGGATCGCCCGCGCGGAGACGCCCCCCTGCTCGAGCCAGCGTGCGCTCTTCGCCGCGGAGAGCGCGCAGCCGAGCCCGCCGCAGACGAGGGCGACCCGCTGACCGCCGCCGGCCCGATAGCGGCCGGCGATCGCCACGTTCCATTCGCTGAACCCCCCCTCGACGAGCAGGGCGCGCGCGAACCGCCGCGGGGCCCTCGCGACCACGAGTGCTCCCATGGTGGCGCCCTGAGAGTACCCCGCGAACACCGCCCCCTCCGGGTCGAGGCGCAGCCCGTCGGGCCCCTCGCGCTTCGCGCGGGCGAGCAGCGCCGCGAGCGAGGCCTCGACGACGGCGCCGAGGTAATGGTGGTCCGGGAAGTAGCAGGAGGCCCGGTCGAGCGGCTCGCGCGCGTCGAGGCGACGGCCACGCGGGCAGAGCACGACCCCGCGGTCGCCGACGAGCTCGCCGTACAGCTCGCAATGCCACTCGGGGAAGTCGCCCGCCCCGTGCGCCGCGACCAGGAGCGGGTAGGGGCGCGCGCGAGGGGGCGGGACGGAAACCACGGCGGGACCGAAGCCGTCCACGTCGAGCGACGAGAGTCGGCGGCCCGACAGCGGCGTTGCGGCGCGCTCGCCGCCAGCGGGCTCGGCCTCGCCGGGCCGCGCTGCCCCGCCGGGATCGCGATCGCTCGCGGTCACGGGCGGGGGGCTCGTCGCGGGCGCGCCGCCTCGCGGCGCACAAGCGCCGAGCAGCCAGGCAACGGCCCAGAGCATCGAGGGTTTCACGCGCGCCGATCATAGCGGTTCTTCAGGGCGCCTTCGGCGAAATCTGCTGCTCGCTCGTGGCTCCAGGTCGCGTCTTCTCCGCGGCAATCAAACCGATCACCGCTCCAGCCGGACGCGAGCAGTGTGGTCCACAGGCAAGCACGGCAGAGAATGTAAAGACGCCGTGATACGCAAGCGTGCAGTCCCGGTTCCGTCGGCTCGGATCGGGTCTAGGCCACGCAGGGTCCGTGGGGTGGGCGGCGCGCTTGCTCGATGATCCGGGACGGACGACAATCGCCCGGCATTGCCCGGACGCGTCGTTCGGGCCGCACCAGCGAGGATCGTCGAAAGCATGACTCCCCACCGTGGAACACCGCCCGTCACGGAGAGCTACCACTCGCAGCACTCGCCCTTCGGGGCGTTCGCCACCTTCACGCTGGGGCTCTTGGGCTCGCAAGGGGGCTTCGGTCATGCGCTCCGCGGTCCGGCGCGGCAGAACGTCTACGTCGGCTTCCGCACGGGACGTTCGGGGGAATGGCGCCTGCTGCCCTTCGTCGAGTCGCCGGGTTCTGGCGAGAGCGTCTTCGCCGGTGAGGAGGCCACCATGCGGCCGCCGAGGGGCTATCAGCCGCTGTCGGCAGGGGAGTTCGAGCGGCACCTCGGCTGGGCGAGCGACACCTGGCGGGCGCACGCCTCCCGCTTCGGGTTCGCGCTCTTGAGTCCGTTCGGTCCCGTCCCCGATCCGGCGCGGATGAAGGCGGACGAGGCTCGTCTAGCGTTCTCGCCCCACCTCAACGGCTGGATCGAGTACGACAACCGGGACGGCACCGAGCCCGTCCAGCTCATCTTCGGCGTGGGGGACGGGGACTGGGTGCTCCGTCCGCTCCAGGACGCCGACCCCACCCTCTGCGGCTTCGCGCTGGGCACCCGCTTCGCCTACGCGACGCCGCCGCGGGCCGACATCGAGCCGCGCCAGGGCAGCGACGTCCTCGCCCCCAAGCACCGCGACTACCGGGGGCTGAGCGTCATCGGCGCCGAGACGGCCCTCGTCTTCACCGTACCCGCCGGGGCGCGGCGCCGCTTCCCGCTGGTGCTCGCCTTCTACGAGCAGGGAAGCGTCACCAGCGGCATCCCCGCGCGCTACGCCTACACCCGGTACTTCGACACGCTGGAAGAGGTGGTCCACCACGGCCTCGACGCCCGCTCGCATTACGAGAAGCTGGCGGCTCGTCGGGATCGGGAGCTCGAGCGCTCCAAGCTCGACGCGGACCAGCGCTACCTGGTCGCGCAGGCGACCCACAGCTACCTCGGCAGCACGCAGTTGCTCTGGGACGGCAAGCGCTCGATCTGGGTGGTCAACGAGGGCGAGTACCGGATGATGAACACGTTCGATCTCGCGATCGATCAGATGTTCTTCGAGCTTCGCTGGTTCCCGTGGGCGGTCCGCAACATCCTGGATCTCTACGCGTCGCGCTACTCATACACCGATCGCCTCCAGGTCGGTGACGGCCGCTCGGCGCCGGGCGGCATCGCGTTCACCCACGACATGGGTGTCTGTAACGCCTTCACGCCCCCCGGACACTCGTCCTACGAGTGCGACCACCTGCGCGGCTGCCTTGGCCACATGACCATGGAGCAGCTCCTCAACTGGGTGCTGTGCGCCGTGACCTACGCCTCGCACACCGACGACCTCGCCTGGCTGCGCAGGCGCGCGGACACGCTGCTCGCCTGCGCCGAGAGCCTGCGCCGGCGCGATGATCCCGACCCGCGTCGCCGCAACGGCGTGCTCGGCTACGACACGCTCCGCGGTGGCGCCGACGCCGCCGAGATCACGACCTACGACAGCCTGGACGTCTCGCTCGGTCAGGCCCGCAACAACTGCTACCTTGCGGTGAAGACGTTGGGGGCGTGGATCCTGCTCGAGCACGCCTTCTCCCGACTCGGGCGCACCGCCGACGCCACCGCCGCCGCCGCGAGCGCCGACCTGCTCGCGGCCACCCTGGTCACGCAGTTCGACCCGAACACGGACACCTTCCCGGCCGTGTTCGAGGCAGGCAACGTTTCCCGGATCATCCCCGCCGTCGAGGGGTTCGCTTACCCGCTCTACCTCGGGCTCGACTGGGCGACGAGCCGCCGTGGCCGCTTCGGGTTGCTGCTCGATCTGCTCGAGCGGCACCTCCGACAGGTGCTCAAGCGCGGCGTCTGCCTCGACGCGACCAGTGGGGGCTGGAAGATGAGCAGCACCAGCACCAACACCTGGTTCAGCAAGATCGCGCTCTCGCAGTACGTGGTGCGGCGGCTGTTCCCGTCCGTCCTGAGCGCCGAGGCGCGCGCGGCCGACCGCGTGCACGCCGATTGGCAGCGGACGCCCGGCTGCGGCGAGCACGCGATGTGCGACCAGATCCGCAGCGACACGGGCGTCGTGTGCGGGAGCCGTTACTACCCGCGCGGCGTCACTACCGTCCTCTGGCTCGACGAGTGAGCCT
>CAYOLF010000102.1:5229-22541 GCA_964404725.1 uncultured Polyangiaceae bacterium | reverse complement strand
GGTCCTCACGCCGCCCTGGTGTGGGTCCATGGCGGTCCAGAGAAGCAGTCGCGACCCGTCTTCGAGCCGATCGTGCAGTACTTCGTCCGCGTGCTCGGCATCGCCGTCGTCATCCCGAACGTCCGCGGCTCGGACGGCTACGGCAAGCACTACCGTGGCCTGGACAACGGACTGCGCCGGTTCGACGCGATCCGCGACATCGGGGCGGTGCTCAACTGGATCGACCGGGACACCGATCTCGACGCGCGCCGGGTCGGCATCTACGGCGCGTCCTACGGGGGCTTCGTTACCCTCGCCAGTCTGGCCACCTACGGGACCCGGTTGCGCGCGGGGTGCAGCCTGGTCGGCGTCGGCAACCTGGTGACCTTCCTCGAGGGGACCCGGAAGTACTGGCAGGACAATCGGCGCGCTGAGTATGGCGACGAGCGGGTACCGGAGGTCCGTGCTTACCTGGAAACCATCTCTCCCCTCGGGCGGCCGCAGCGGATCTCGAGCCCTCTTCTGGTGGCGCACGGCGCCAACGATCCGCGCGTCCCCCTCAGCGAGGCGCACCAGATTGTCGACGCCGTGCGCCAGCACGGCAACGATGCATGGCTCTTCGTCGCCACGGACGATGGGCACGGGTTCCGCAAGCGCAAGAACCGCGATCAGTTCTACCGGGTCATGGCGACGTTCTTCGAGCGCTACCTCGGCCCAGGGACCCCAGCGCCGGCGGTGGTCACGCGGGAGGCGCAGCCCGCGGCGCGCTCACCGTCGCCGGACTCAGTACTCGAGAAGCTGCCGCGAACGCGGCACGCCGAGCTGGCCACGGCCACGGTCGCGACCGCGCCGTCCCGGTGAAGTGGTTTCAGGTCGCGCTCTCGACACTCCCCTCCGCCCAGATCGGCACCGCGAGCGCGCCGATGTTCTCCCGTTCGGGCGGCGGGGACCCGGTCACGCACTCGAACGCGATGATCCCCGAAGACCAGGTGTCCGTACGACGGTCGATCTCCCGGTTCGCGGTCGCCTGCTCGCGGCTCATGTAGAAGGGCGTACCGGGCACCGCCCCCGACTGCGTCCGGAGCCCGATCGTGCTCAGCCCGAAGCCATCCATGCGCTTGGCGATCCCGAAGTCGAACACCTTGACGACCTCACGGTCGTCGTCCGGCTCGAGGTAGAGGTTCGCGGGCTTGAGACCGCGATGCACGATCCCGGCGTCGTGCGCCTTGCCCACGCCGCGCGCCACCTGCGCGAGGAGCGCCGCGGTCTCCCCGAGCGAGAGCCGGCCAACCCGCGCCAGCCGATCGCTCAGCACCCCGCCTCCCCGCAGGAGCTCCATCACGATGTACGGCGTGCCCGCGTCGACCCCAAAGTCGCAGACCGGCACGAGGTGCGGGCTCCGGAGCAGGGTCAACGCCTCCGCTTCCCGCTTGAAGCGCGCTAGCGCCTCCGGGTGCGCGGCAAACTCCGGCAGCATGAGCTTCACCGCCACAGACATGATGCCGAGCTCGACGGGCCCCGCCCGCCAGACCGACCCCATACCGCCCTTGCCGAGGAGCTCGAGCAAGCGATGCTTCCCTGCGATCACCTGCACGAGCGCGTCGGCGCGCGTGAGCTGTTGGTCGACCACCTCCTTGAATCTCTCGTACGGCGGGGCGTCGCTCGAGCGATAGCCATTGACGAAGAAATGCGGCGTCCCCCGGGCGTTGAAGTCCGTCCCGAGGCCGTTGCTGGCGTCGAACACCCGAGCGAATCGGTCGCTGTCGATCGCGACCTTCACCTGCGGGAACGGGAGCTTCGGCGCTGATGACGTGGCTCGTGATGGGGTGCGGTGGGGGCGAGGGTGATGCCGGCGCGGGCGGTAGCGGCGCCACCCGCTGCGCCAGCGGTCAGGAGCGCTGCGGCACCGACTTCGTCCCGGCCGGCACCTGCTCGCCCGTCGACCCGCCCGCGCGCAAGTGCGACGACCCAGCGCGCCGGGTCGACACGACCGGGGCCGACGACGTCGTCGGCGACGGCCGGATCACGCTAGGCGGCGGGGGCGCCGTGCGCCTCATCACCTTCGACACGGCCGACCACGACGACGTCACCATCAACCTCACCGTGCAGCGACTGCGCTTGGTGAACGGCAACTCCGCCGACCACGGCGCGGACTCCGGCGGCAAGGACACCTACGCCGGCGGCGGCGCCATCGGGCTGCTCGGCTCGACCATCGAGATCACCGACTCCACCCTGGTGGACAACCAGGCGGTCGGCGTCGACGGCAGCGGCAACGGCGGTGCCATCTACCTGGACGGCGACGGCGACTCCACCGCGCGCTTCTGCGGCCTCACCGTCGCGGGCAACGTCTCGACGCGCTTCGACGGCGCCATGTTCCGCACCGCGGATGGCCCCGCGCAGACCACGGTCTTCGACCGCTCGACCCTGGACGAGAACGCCAGTGGTCGCTGGCAGAACGTCACCGTGGCCGACAATCCCGGGGACGACATCGAGCTCCGGATCTTGGTCGACGAGAACGCGACCGCCACCGTCACCAACTCCATCTTCCAGGGCTGCTACCGGACGCTCGCGGGTGACCACAACCTCCAGTGGCCCGCGGGGGAGGCCGAATGCACGCCGGGCATCGTCGCAGCCGATCCGGCGCTCGGCGCCCTGGAGGACCGCGGCGGCGCGACGCTCACCCTTGCCCCCACTGCCGACGGCCCCGCCGCGGCCGCCGGCAGCGACTGCGCCGCGACCGATCAGCGCGGCACCGCCCACGCCACCGCCTGCACGCTCGGCGCGCACGAGTTCGGCGAGTGGGCGCGACCGCAAGCGGGTCGCGCCACGTCGCTCGCGGACCGAGGCGGGGGAGCGGACCCCACGACCCCCCGCCCTCGGTCCCCTGCGCCTTTGGGCAGGAGCCTCGCGCCGATCTAGAATGCTCGGATGCGGACCACTCCTCTCGCGATGGCGCTCGTGGCGACGCTCTGCGTCGCGTGCGGTGAAGACGGAGCCGACTCGGCCTCCGATCCGACGAGCACGGGCGCCAGGGGCGGGGCCGGCGGCGCCGGGACGACCGGCGGCAACGGGACGACGGGCGGCAACGGGACGACAGGCGGCAACGGGACGACAGGCGGCAACGGGACGACAGGCGGCGCCGGGACGACGGGCGGCAACGGGACGACGGGCGGCAACGGGACGACGGGCGGCGTCGAGACGACGGGCGGTAGCGGAGTGACAGGCGGCGAGGACGCGACGGGCGGCAACGGAACGACGGGCGGCGCGGGCGGTACGGGCGGTACGCCCGCGGGCGGCAGTGGGAGCACCCCTCCGGCCGGTGGCGAAAATCCCGGCGGGGGTGCCGGACCGACGGGCGGCGCGGGCGGCCTGGAGACTGGCGGCGCGGCCGCGGCGGCGGGCAGCGGCGCCACGACGACGTCCGGCGGCACCGCCGGGGCGGCCGGGGCAGCGCCAGCGGGTGGCGCCGGAGGCGCCGACGCGCGCTGCTCGCTGCCCACCGGCGCGAGCGCCGAGGCGGCCCGCGCCTATTACGCCACGTTCAAGGACACCGTGGTGACCGCGGACGGGGCCCAGGGCCATCTGCGCATCTGGAAGCCCGACTCCGGCAGCGTGATCGGCTCCACCGTCTCCGAGGGCATGGGCTACGGGTTGCTCCTCGCCGTCTATCACGACGACCAGGCCACCTTCGACGCGCTCTGGCGCTACACGGCGCTCTACCTCAACGACAACGGCCTGATGGACTGGGAGGTGGATCCGAACGGGGACGTCATCGGCACTGGCGCGGCCAGCGACGGCGACGAGGACATCGCGTTCGCCCTCGTCATGGCCGCCCAGCGCTGGGGAGGTCACGGATCGCTCGACGAGGACTACCTGACGCTCGCTGTCCGCATGATCGAGGCAATGTGGGAGCACGAGGTGGATGAGGGGCGCGGCCACCTGTGGCTCCCGGGAGACGCCTGGGGCGGCCGGGACGTCACCAACCTCTCCTACTTCGCGCCGGCCTATTTCCGGATCTTCGGCGAGGTGACCAACAACGTCGAGGGGTGGAACGCCGTCATCGACGGCAATTACGCCGTCCTCGAGCGAACCCTCAATGACACCCTCGGCAACGCGAACAACGGCCTGGTTCCGGCCTGGTCGGACTCGCAGGGCAACCTCGTCTCGGCCTACGACGGCGCCCCCACCCATTTCCAGAACGACTCGACGCGCACGCCGTTCCGCCTCGGCCAGGACTGGTGCTGGTTCGGCGAGCCGCGGGCCAAGGCCTACCTCGACAAGATCGTGGCCTTTTTTGCCGGAGTGGGGGTCGCCGCGATCGAGAACGGCTACGACCTCGACGGCACCCCGCGCCCGGAGAACGACTCCTCCACGCAGGCCGCCTCGTTCGTCGGTCCCGCGGGGGTGGCGTTCATGAGCGACCCGGCTTGGCAGCCCGAGCTCGACCAGGCCTGGTCCCTAGTCGAGACGGGGACCCTTCTGAACGGGACCCTCTACTACCAAACCTCCTGGACCGCCCTGTCGCTCCTCATGATGTCGGGGGCAATGGGGGTCTTCCCTTAGAGGATGCCCCCCTCCTTCCCTAGAGCGGCAATCAGGTTGATTGCTGCGAAAGATCAACGACCTAGAGCGCCGAACCGGGAGCAGATCTCGCCAAAGGCGCCTCTGAAGACGCACCCTCGCCCTGAGGGGGTGCGTCTTTAGAGGCGCCGTTGCCATTGGCAACCTGATCGGTGCTCTAGGTGAGACCCGGAGGCGTCGCGGGCGACTGGACCCGATCGTCGCGGGTCGGCGGCGCGGATGATTGCCGCGTCGACACCGCCGAGGGAGGCGTCTATCCTCGCGCGCCATGGCGAAGCGAGCACCCCATCGTTGGCGTTTCTTCCGCGCGGGCGGCGTCGATCAGGTCGTCCTCTCCACGGGCGCGGACATCGCGCACTTGGACGAGCTGGATAAGAAGCTCTGGGTCGCGCTCGCGTGCCCGACGCGGGGCACGGAGCTGGACGAGAAGACGCTGGTGCTCATCGACGCCGATCAAGACGGGCGCGTGCGCGTGCCCGAGGTCCTCGCCGCCGTGGACTGGATGGGCAAGGTGCTCAAGCGGCTCGACCTCCTGTTCGAGGCGGGCGACTCGATCCCGTTGGCCGAGCTCGATGGGTCGAACAAGGAGGGCAAGGCGGTGCTGGCCGCCGCCAAGCGCATCCTCGCCGAACAGGGCAAGAAGGACGGCAAGGCGATCGCCCTGGCGGACGTCGAGGCCATGGCGGAGGTCTTCGCCGCGACTCGCTTCAACGGCGACGGGATCGTGCCGGCTGAGTCGGCGGACGACGAAGGCACACGCCAGACGATCGAGCAGGTGATGGCGGCGGTCGGCTCGGTGCCGGATCGGAGCGGGAAACCGGGCGTCGACCAGAAGCTCGTCGATCTGTTCTTCGAGCACGCGAAGTCCGAGCTCGAGCACCACGCGGCAGGCGACGCGGAGGGGGTCCGCCCGCTCGGCGACGGCACGGCCGCCGCCGCCGAGGCGCTCGACGCGGTGCAGGCCAAGCTCGACGACTACTTCGCGCGGTGCCGGATCGCGACCTACGATGCCCGCGCCGCCGAGGCGCTCAACGCGACGGAGGCCGAGCTCCAGGCGCTCTCGCCACGCTCGCTCGTCCGCGACGACGAGGACGTCGCCAAGCTCCCGGTGGCGCGGGTCGAAAGCGGCCGCGCGCTGCCGCTCGGCGCGGGCGTGAACCCGGCGTGGGCGGAGCGGCTCGCCCGGTTCGCGAGCGCCGCCGTCACCCCCCTGATCGGCGCCCGCACCGGACTGACGGAGGCGGACTACACGGCGATCGTGGAGCGGCTCGCCGCGTTCCGCGCCTGGAAGGCGAAGGCCCCCGCCACCCCGGTCGCTTCGCTGGGGATCGAGCGCCTGCGCGAGCTGGTCAACGGCGGGCAGTCAGGGGAGATCGCGGTGCTGATCGCGGAGGACGCGGCCCTCGAGGCCGAGTACGCGCAGATCGCGGCGGTGGAGAAGGCCGTCCGGCTGCGCCGCGACCTGGTGACGATGCTCCGCAACTTCGTGAGCTTCGCCGATTTCTACGGGCGCAAGGGGGCGGTCTTTCAAGCGGGTACCCTGTACCTCGACGGGCGCGCCTGCGAGCTCGTGGTCGCCGTGAACGACCCGGCCCAGCACGCCGCGCTGGCCGGTCTGTCCAAGGCGTACCTGGCGTACTGCGACTGCACTCGCGGCGCGGAGAAGAGGAGCATCGTGGCCGCCTTCACGGCCGGCGACGTCGACCACCTGATGGCAGGGCGAAACGGCGTCTTCTACGACCGGAAGGGCAACGACTGGGACGCCCGGATCACCAACGTGGTCGAGAACCCCATCAGCGTCCGGCAAGCGTTCTGGTCCCCGTACAAGCGGCTGGTGCGGATGATCGAGGAGCAGGTCGCCAAGCGCGCCGCCGACAAGGAGAAGGCGTCCACGGCCCGCGTGGACGGCGCCGCCACCGCCGCCGCCACCGCCGACAAGGCCGCCCCCGGCGCCGCCGCCGCGCCGCCCAAGAAGGTCGACGTGGGGATGGTCGCCGCGGTGGGCGTCGCCGTCGCGGGCGCTGCCACCTTCCTCGCGACCGCGCTCGGCATGTTCCTCGGCCTCGGCCTCTGGATGCCCCTCGGTTTCCTGGCGCTCGTGCTCGCGATCTCGCTGCCCTCGATGCTGATCGCCTGGCTCAAGCTCCGGCAGCGCAACCTCGGCCCCATCCTCGACGCCAACGGCTGGGCCATCAACGGGCGCGTGCGCGTCAACGTCCCCTTCGGCGGCGCGCTCACCAAGGTGGCCGAGCTCCCCGCCGGCGCGGGGCGGGAGGTCGGCGCCGATCCATACGCGGACAAGCCGACGCGCTGGTGGCTCTGGGCGCTGCTGCTCGTCGTGGTGGCGCTCGGCATCGGGTGGGCCATGGGCAAGCTCGACGCCTACCTGCCGCCGGCCGCGCAGGCGGCGACGCTGCTGCCGTGGCCGCCGTTCGGGGCCGTGGCCGCCCCCGCCGCTCCGTCCGCGGCCGCCCCCGCCGCGCCTGCCGCCCCCTGACCCGCCCGCGCGGCGCCGGTCGTCGGTGGGCCCCCAGGGGCGTCGCCCCGACAGCCATGCCGGCCTCGCCCCCGCCCGGCTCAGCCCGCTCCAAGCGAGGCCTGGGCCGTCCAGTTGACGTCTAGCCGTCATCCACTGGACAGAGCCAGCTCCACTCGGATCGGCTCGTCGGCGCGGCGCCGTGCGGTTCGCCGCGGTGGCACTCGGATTGCACTGACGGGCGGAAGCAACCGCCCTCCGGCGACCACACCGCGCGGGACTCCGCTCGGGCTCGGGCCTGCCGACGGGGCACTTCGTCCATCGCTGCCGGACGTCGTGGGGCCTCGATCCCACCGCTCCGGCCCCCAGAGCCGAAAGGAAGCCGACCATGATCCGACTGACGCAAAGACTCTCTATCCTCTCCGTCCTCGCCGCCACGCTCGCCGCTTGCGCTGGCGCCGACGGGGGCGATCTCCTCGATGAGGACATCGAATCGCTCTCCGAGCCGATCCTCAACGGGAAGACGGTGAACGCCGAGGGGAGCGGGCACGTGCTCGCGCCCAATTGCAGCGGCGAGCTGCTGACGAACGACTGGGTGCTGACCGCTCGCCATTGCTTCCCCGACGGTTACGGGACGAACCCGGCGAACGTCACCTACCAGATGGGGTCGCAGACCCGCACGGTCGATCGCATCATCCTGCAGCCCGGCGACTTCTATCACGACGCTGCGCTCGCCCACGTCTCCAAGCCGTTCACCATGAACGGCAGGACCACGGGCTACACGCGCAAGCTGTACAACGGCACCACCGCGAGCCTCATCGGGAAGACGGTGACCTGCTACGGCTATGGGCCGAAGACCGTGAACGGCGCCTTCCCTGGCGGGCTGCTCTCGATGACCTCGACCATCGGCGGCTCCGTCCCCGACGCGTACACGTTCTACATCGCCCCCAACAGCGCGGGGCAGACCTGCCTCCCCGGAGACTCTGGTGGCGCCTGCATCTACAACGGGCAGCAGGTGGGCATCGCCCGGGAGCAGTGGAACAACGGGCCGAACGGCGGCCCGGGGACCTGCGATTGGACGACGACCACCACCGACGGGGCGCGCAGCTGGATCCTCACGTCGGCCAAGAGCTACGCTCAGCGCTTCGACAACGGCAGTCAGCGCGGCTACGTCAGAGACGGGGACTGGGCCAAGGGCTCCTACAAGGGGCAGTGCAAGTCCGGCGACAGCGTCGTCGGGATCTCGGCCACCGCGGTGGGACAGGGCACGGGCTCGCGCGCGCACTCGGCGCTCTGCATGCCACAGTTCACGACGCTGACGAGCGCGGGGATGGAGACGATCCGCAGCCTGACCGGCCCCGACGATCGCGCCGATACCAGCACCGGGGACTGGGATCCCGGCTATTACAAGGCCGAGTGCGGCGCCCACGAGGCCGTCACGGGCGTGGCGCAGACCGCGAACGCATCGCTCAAGATGACCAAGATCGCGTGCAACTTCTTCCGCGCCGAGCTCATGGCGAACCCCGCGTCCTGCCAGACTTTGGCCTACTCGACCACGTCCGACAACCGCCTCAGCAGCGACACCGGCGATTGGGCCTACGGCTACTCGAAGAACGAATGCGCCCCCAATCAGATCCTGAAGGGCGTGAGCGCCAACCCGAGCACGGGCGAGATCCACTCGATCCTCTGCTGCAACACCAGCCCGGCGCCGAGCTGAGCTCGGTGAGCGAGCGCCACTCGCAGGGCAGTCGCGCCGGCGCCCCTTCGTCGGAGGGGGCGCCGCTCGCGTTCGCCGTGAACCGCCAGGTGATCCCGGGATCGATCGACTCTTGGGCGGTGACGCCGCCGATCCGGCCGCGGTGACGCCGCCCGCGACCCGTGCCCTATCTCGTTGACGCGCAGCAACGGAACCCGAAGAACGAGTAGCGGCTGTCGCGTCGGAGCGGATCGCGGGCGTAACAGATCCCAGCGGCGCTGCCCATGGCATCTCCCCCCAGGGTCTCGCAGGAGTCCGTGGCCCCCGCGGTGCCGGCGCATGCGTCGATCCACTCGTTCACGTTGCCTTGCATGTCGAAGAGTCCCGAATAGGAGCCCTCGCAGGTCGAGCCCGCGGGCGCGCGGCTCCAGGTCCAGTCATTGCACTCGACGGCGGGTTCCCCCGAGGCGTCCAGCGAGGGATGCCAGAAGTAGTTCGGGCCGCCGCAGGCGGCCAGCCACTCGCTCAGATCGTAGTCGTTGGCGCCATCGGGCGACAGGTCGCCACCGCCGATGCGACCGCAGAGCCGCTTGCCCGCCCAAGCGCAGTAGGCCGTGGCGTCGCACCAGTCGACGTAGTGCATGGGCAGATCGCTGACCGAGGTGACCTCGCCCGGGC
Organism: uncultured Polyangiaceae bacterium; assembly: GCA_964404725.1. GTDB lineage: Bacteria > Myxococcota_A > Polyangia > Polyangiales > Polyangiaceae > JAFGBI01. The sequence goes on along the minus strand of CAYOLF010000102.1, from coordinate 13,131 downwards.
CCGGGGCGAAGGAGGTGTTCCAGCGGCACTCGCTCGGCTGGCAGCCGACCTCATCGCCCGTCGCCGCGAGGAAGTCGAGGTACTGCCGGACCGTGACCTCGGTGCTGTCGATGTAGAACGAGTCCGACGCGGGCAATCGCTCCACCAGGATCATCGTGGGGCCACGCACGACGCACTGGTCGGCGACGCAGGTCGGGCGATCCGGGGGACACGCCGGTGTGCACACCGGCGCCGCGCCGGCGGCACCGCCGGCGCTACAGGCGGGGGGCGCTCCGCCGGGCGCGCCTCCTCCAACCCCGCCGGCGTCGTCTCCGCCCGCCTCCCCGCCCGCGGCGCCCGCGGTCGTGCCGGCGGCACCGATCGGGACGGGCTCGCCGGAGCCCCCGCCCGTGCCGCCGCTCGACGCCGGGACCCCGCCGGTAGCGCTGGGGCTTCCGCCGAGCGTCCCGGCCCCGCCGGTGTTCGCCGCGCCCCCGCCGCCGGAGGGCGGCTCTGGAACACCGCCCGTGACGCCAGGGTTGCCGGCGAGCCCCCCGGCGACGCCCGCGGTTGTCGCTCCGCCGCCAGCACCGCCGGGTGGCTCGGGGAAACCGCCCGTGACGAGCGCACCGCCGGTGAGCGCCCCGGTGCCACCGGCTGCCTGCGCTCCGCCTCGTTCGCCGGCGCCACTCACCGCCCCGCCGTCTCCGCCCCGGGAGGGGACGCCACCGCTCACGCCGGGCGCTTCACTCCCACCGGACACGTCGCCCGCCGTCCCCGGGACCGGGCGCGCCCCGGAGGCAGCCGGGACTCCGCCGTCCTCGGCGCTCTCGCCGGCGCTCCCGCCGCCCCCACCGGCTGGGACGCGCCCATCTTCGACCCTGGTGTCACTGATCCCGACAATCTCGGCGCAGCCCGTCATCGTCGCGAGCACGCCACCGAGGATCGCCAGGGCCGCGTCACGGCGCGTCCGACCGAACGGCGCCCGCGACGCGGGAGCGAGGTTCCGGCGTCGTTGGTCGCGAGCCATGGCATCGAGGTCGTTCGCGGCTGGTTCCAGACACACGATCCTTACCCCTGTCGTTCGGGCACGTGGCGCCCGGAGGCACCACGTCCACTCCCGTTTCTTCACCACGTCCATGGCCGAACATCCAGCGTCATCCGCGGAGGTGGGTCGAGCGAGACGACGCCGCTCCCCGACCGGCCGCGCAACGTCAGAAGCGGCCACGGGCAACCAGGAGCGCGCTCGCTCGAACAGCATCGTCGGAATCGTCGCGGGGCGACGAGCCACGCGAGGGAGCCCGGACGACGAGGTAGAGCCCAGCCGCCCCGCTCGCCGCGCCGGCCGCGAAGCACAGGTTCGACGCGCTCGCCGAGCGCCGCGCCCGACGGTAAGCCGCCTCGGCCACCTCGTCGCAGATGCCGCGCGGACAGTGGCGATCCCTCTGCGCCCAGGCGTCGAACGCGTCGAGCCCGAAGTACGCCCCCGCGGCCAGCCCGAGCGCCCCCACGGCGAGGGTGGTGACGCTCAAGACGGTCCGCGCCGCGCCGGCGCGAGCGTCGCGCGAGGCGTCGGTGGAGACGCTAGCGGTCGAGGAGCGAGGCGCGGCCTCCCCGAGGCGGGCCGTATCCGGCGCCGCGGCGCCGGATACGGGCTGCGCGCCCCGGGTGGCGCCGGTACCGGGTTCGGGTGGCGCCGAGAGCTCTGGCGGCGGGACCGTGATCTCGGTCGTGGTCCCCGGTTGGTCCGCGACCAGCTCCAACGTGAACCGGCGGCCGCCGCCGATCGTACCGCCGATCCGGTGATGGCCCGGGTCGATCGGGATCGGTGCGTCGAGCGCGTCCAGGCGGAGGCGAGCGCCATCGAGGTCGACCATCGTCTCGGCGGCGCTGCCCGAGGCCAGCCGGATCCGCAGGCGAACCAGGCGAGGCTCGAGCGCGGCGAGGCGCTGCCGCACCAGCGCCGCGCGAGCCTCGTCGCCGGCCCCGACGCTCCGCGCGAGCACGTACTGGTACTCGACGTAGGCGGTCGCGGTCCTGCCGAGCTGCTCGTGACAGAAGGCGAGGTTCAGGAGCGTGCCGGCCGCCGGCTCCTCGAGCTGGCTCTCGGCCAGCTTGGCGCAGGCCCGTTCGTAGTCGCCATCGAGAAGCAGCCGGCGTCCCTCGTCGAAGAGCGCCTGAGCCGACGTCGCCACGGCTTCTTCGGCGCGCGCGCGCGGCGCGACGAGGGCAGCGAGCGCGAGCACGCCGACGGCGAGGGCCCGAATCCGTCGGTAATGCGGCGTCACGGTCAATGTCTCGAGAGCATGGGCGGTTCCAGCAGGACGGCCGCGGGGTGCCCCGGCCGGATCGAGGGCGTGGCGCTGGCGGTGGGCCGAGGCGATGACGTCGAATCCAAACGCCCGGCGGAAACGGCATCGGCCGCGCGGGCTTGCCAGGGCTCCCGACCGCCATCGGGCGATCGTCTCGCGACGACGGACTTGGGCTCGATCCGAGCCGGGCCCGAAGGCTCCGGCAGCACCGTGGGTGGGGACGTGGTCGGTGTCCCGTCTCGACCCGCCGCATGCGGCGCCGGATGAGCGCTGGGGGACGGGACCGAGCCCGCGCCCGAGACGCCCGTGGCTCCCGCGGCGAGCAGCGTCACCGCGGGCGTCGAGCGCTCCGCGCTGCCCGCCGAGCCCCCGCTCCGCGTGCCGGCCACGGTCGCCGCCAGCGCGGCGGCCAGGGCCACGGCGAGGCCGAGCGGGACCAGCACCAATCCCAGGTAACGCCGGGATGCGCGCGCGGGAGGGGGTGCCGAGCGCACCATCGTCGCACGGCTCGCGTCGTCTCTGACGGGCATCCTCCGCTCGGACGCGGGGGGCTCCGCGGTCGCACCCAGCGCCGGCCCCAGCCATAGCGTGGTGCGGGATCTCGGCAACGACGCCAGCAGGGGGCCGGACGCGCCGGGGAGCACCGACCCCGCGCGGTCACTCGCGACAATGCCGAGCTCGGTCGCCAGCACCGGAGCGCCCGGATGCTTCCAGCCCGCGGCGTCGCCGAGCGCCCGCCAGAAGCGCTCGACGTCCGGGTAGCGGTGACGGGGATCGACGGCCAGCGCCTGCGCGAAGACGGCCTCGACGAGGTGCGGTACCGCCGCGCCGAGCCATCCGGGCGTCGGGCGGCGCGTGGGGTCGAGGGTGGCACTCATCAGCTCGCTCGACGAGAGCTCCGCGTTCCAGCGGCGGCCCGCCAAGAGCTCCGATACCATCAGCGCGAAGGCGTAGGCGTCCGTCCAGGGGCCGGTCGCCCCCAGGGCACGATCCCACTGCTCTGGCGCGCCGTACGCCGGCGTGAACGGGCAGGGCTCGAGCCCGGTGTCGTCGACGGCGTCCGTCCGCGGGCTTCCTTGCTTGGCGAGCCCGAAGTCGAGGAGCTTCGGCGACACTGTCCCGTCCGTCACGGCGAGAAAGACGTTGCTCGGCTTCAGATCTCGGTGCGCGATGCGACGCGCATGGGCGACGCCGAGCCCGCGGGCGAGCCCGTCGAACAGGTGCAGGACCGTGCCCAGCGACAGGTGGCATCCCTCGTCGCGCAAAGAATCGAAGAGCGCCTTGAGGGTGACGCCGTCGAGCCACTCCATGGCGAGGTAAGGCAACGTTCGCTGCCGGCTGCAGCGCACCACGCCGGCCTCGAACACGTGCACGAAGGCGGCGTGGAGCGGCGCGAGCTTGAACTGCAGCTGACCCTCGCTGGGCGAACGACCTCCGGGCGCCGGATCGCGGCCGATCTTGGCGCCGCGCACGAGCACCTTGATCGCCGCGGGGGAATCGAACTGGACGTGGTGCGCCCGGAAGACCACCCCGAACCCGCCCGCGCCGACGACTCGCTCGATCAGGTAGCGACCATCGATGATGGAGCCGACCAGGCCGAGGTCGTCCGGCACCGGCTCCGTCGGGTCGCGCAGCGCCCCACCGAGCGCGATGTCAGGACTCGCCATCGCTCTCCCTGGGATGCACCTCCGCGCGGAGGGCCGCGAGATCCAGCCCGCATCGGGTGCAGAAGTTGTAGAGGGTCGCCCGTGACACGCCGAGCAGCCGCGCCGCCATGGTCGCGTTGCCCCTCGTGCGCCCGAGCGCCGCCCGCACCGAATCGACCGTGAGCTCGGCGCGAGGCGGCGGCGCGCTCTCGACGGGTTCTGGCAGGTGCCGCTGGTGGATCGAGTGCCCCCCCTCCGCCGCCACGCGAAGGATCGCCTGCAGCAGCGTGAACTGCAGCTCGCGAACGTTTCCGCCCCAGGGCCGCAAGGCCAGGGCCTCCGCCGCTCCGGGCGAGAGCGTCACGCCCGGAGCGTCCCGCGCCAATTGCTCCGCGGCGAGCAACAGGATCTCGTCGCGCCGAGTCCGCAGCGGCGGTACGCGGATGACCACCGCCGAGAGGCGATAGAACAGGTCGCGACGAAACTCTCCCGTGCGCGTCGCCGCCTCGAGATCGCGACTGGTGGCCGTCACCAGCCGTGGGTTGACGGCGACGTCGCCGTCGGCGCCGAGCGGCCGCACGCTCCCGCTCTCTAGCGCCCGCAGGAGCTTCACCTGGAGCTCGCTCTTGAGGTCTCCTACCTCGTCGAGGAAGAGCGTGCCGTCGGACGCCTCCCGGAAGGCGCCGAGCCTCGCGGTCGCAGCCCCGGTGAAGGCGCCCTTGGCGTGGCCGAACAGCTCCGCCTCGAAGAGCGCGGCGGGGATCGCCGCGAGGTTGACGGCGACGAACGCTCCCGGGCGGGGGTGGGCCCGGTGCAGGACGCGCGCGATCACCTCCTTGCCCGATCCGCTCTCCCCGAGCACCAGCAAGGGGTGGTCGGCCTTCGCGGCCTGGGTCGCCTCCTGCCACGTCTGCCAGGTGGCGGGCCCCGCCAGCACGTCTTGCGCCAGCCCGGTGAAGTCCCGCGCCAGGCGGCGCGGCGGCGCGTCGTGGCGAGCCGAGTCGCGGACGATCAGCAGCAGCGTTCCACCGCAGCGAACGACACTGCCGGGGCGGGCCCGCACGCCGCCGCCGGGGACGCGTACACCGTCAACGAACGTCCCATGGCGGCTGCAGTCCTGGATCACCAAGCAGTCACCGCTCGGGATGACCTCCGCGTGCACCCGGGACATCGCCTGATCGTCGGTGCGAACGGCGCATGCCTGAGCACGCCCGACGGACCGCGCGCGGCGGATGGACCACACGAGGGGCGCGGTCGTCGGTGTCCAGGGATGGATACGGACGAGCCCGAGATCGTCGGCGTTGCCCGGCGGCGCTCCGTCCTGGGAATGGTCGCAGGTGGTCGTCTCCCCCCCACTCACGCACATGGTGTTCAACCCTACCCAGAGACGCTACGTCCGTCATCGGCACAGCCTTCCCGCCGGCACACCGGGCCGGCAGGTCGGCCCACAACGGAGGCGTGCGCGTGAAGTGGAAGGGCCCGGTTGCGACAGCGCTGATACGGTGGGCATGCTCGGCACGTAGATCCCGATGCATTCCATGCGCCTCCGCGCTCCGTGGCTCGCCGCCGTCGCCATCGCCGGCACCACGGTCGCGTGTGAACCTCGGCCGCTCGCTCCGTCGCCGGTCGCCCCGGCGGCCCCGCCGAGCGTCCCCCCCACGGCCATGCCGACCGCACCGCCCCATCCCGCTCCCGCCACCTTCGTCACGGCCAACGACCCCCGCGTCGCGGTGATGGGCCGCGTCTTCCGCCTGCCGGACGGCGGGCTCCGCTTCGGATACCCGGGGGTGACGCTCCGCGTGGCGCTCACCGGCAGCGGACTCACGGCACGCGCCGCCTGCTCGACCGGCAACTGCCGGCTCGCGGTGACCGTGGATGCCGGTCCCGCGCGCGTCGTACGGCTCCCGGCGCGGGAGCGCGACGTCGAACTCGCGGCCGGGCTCGGTCCCGGCACACACGTCGTGGAGCTCGTGCACCGCACCGAGACCTGGCAGGGGATCGTGACCGTGCGCGGGCTCGTCCTGCCCGCGGGCGCGACGCTGGAGACGCCGCCACCTTGGCCCGAGCGAAGGCTGCTGTTCATCGGTGACTCCATCACCTGCGGCGAGGGCGCGGACCGCGCCGCGATGGTCCCCGGCGACAAGGCGGCCTCGTCCGACGGGACCCGATCCTTCGGCATGCTCGTCGCGCAGGAGCTCGGCGCCCAGTGTCATTTGGTCTGCTTCGGCGGGCGCGGGATCTTCCGGGACTGGCAGGGGCGGCGCGACGTCCTGAACGCCCCCCGCTTCGCCGAGCTCGCACTACCGAGCGAAGCGGACCCAGTGCCCTGGGACCACCGCGAGTACGCGCCCAACGTCGTCGTCGTCTCGCTCGGCACCAACGACTTCAACCTCGATCTCGGCGCCCTCCCGACGGAGGCGGATTTCGTCGCTCCCTACGTCACGTTCGTCCGCACGCTCCTCGACCAGTACCCCCAGGCGAAGGTGCTGCTCACCGAGGGCGCTATCGTCAACGACGCGGCCGACCCCGCGCGACCGCAGAAGACCGTGCTCGCGCGCCACCTCGCCGAGACGGTGCGGCGGGTCGCCGACGCGCGCGTGGTCTTCGTCCCCTCGCAACACTACCCCGGGGACGCGAGCGACGCGCACCCGACGGGCGAGCAGCAGGCGGCCATCGCCAGGGATCTGGCGGGGCCGATCGCGGCGCTGGCGGGCTGGTAGGGCGAGCGCCCGCGCCCGTCGGCGCGGCGACGGGGCACCCCTTGCCGCGTAGCGCAATGAGACACGGTCGGCTATCATTCACCCATTCTTAGGAGGTGAGCTTGGCCATACGACGGTTGGGACGCACGGCGATCGGCGCGACGCTGATCGCGGCGGGGAGTTGTTGCAGCGATCCCGAGCTCGAGGTGCCGCAGCTGCGCGGGCGGCTCGACTTCGGGTTCGACGTGGCGTTCGACGTGGACTTCGACGTGGACATGCGCGCCGATTTCGACGGAGATCTCGCCCTCTGGTGCGGCATCGACGTGGCCACCGAGTGGACCGTCGACTTCGACTTCTCCGAGTTCGACGCCTACGAGCAGACGCTCGACGTCGACATCGACGACGATGGGGTCCCGGAAAAGGTGGTGCTGATCGCCTTCGCCACCGACGATCCGAGCGATCCGGAGCGCGTCTTCTCGACCTGGAAGGGCGACGAGTACACGTACGACGCGGGGCGCTGCTACCTGCTCTGGTGGGACGGTGCCACGGTGATGATGCTGAGTGCGCCTTGTGGCAGCGGCGAGCCCGCGCTGCTCTGCTCGAAGGAGCGTGACGAAGCCACGTCCTTCTCGTGCGACGTGTGCGAGGCGAGCGGGCGCTGCGCGCCGTGCGACGCCAGAACCGTCGACGACTGCGAACAGGAGGGCGCCGAGGCGCTCGACCGGATGCCGCCCCCGACGGGGGGCACGAGCGGCACGGGCGGCGCAAGCGGCACGGGCGGCGCCGCGGGCGCCGCCGGGACCGTCACCGCCGGCAGCGCGGGGGCACCGGCGGGCGGCCGCGCCGGCGGCGCTGCCGGCGCTGCCGGCGCGGCCGGCGCCGCGGGCGCCGCCGACCAGGAAGCCTGCGCGGACCAGGCCGTCTTCCTGGCGAATCGGGCGAAGGCCTGTGACCTCTCCAACCTGCGCACCACCCCGGAGCTCTGCTCCGAACGGAGCGCGGGAGTCTATCGCTGCTATCTCGCGGTCAACGGCTTCGACCAGCTCGGTTCCGACTGCGACGCGCTCACTAGCAGCGTCTGCGCGGAGGTGTTCCCGTGACGCGCCCGTTCTTCGTAACCCGGTGCCTCGCGACCGGTACGCTGCTCTTCGCCGCAGGGAGCGCGCAGGCGCAGGGGGCGCCACCCGCGCCGCCGTACCCCGCGCAGCCCGCCCAGCCCTACCCCGCGCAGCCCGCCCAGCCCTACCCCACGCAGCCGGCACAGCC
>CAYOLF010000102.1:0-5129 GCA_964404725.1 uncultured Polyangiaceae bacterium | reverse complement strand
GCCGTACCCCGCGCAGCCGGGCCAGCCCTACCCCGCGCAGCCGGGCCAGCCCTACCCCGCGCAGCCCGCGCAACCGGGCCAGCCCTACCCACCGCAGCAGGTCGCCCCGCCTACCCCGCCCGCTGCTGACGCGGAGCAGGACGAGGACGAGCCGCACCGGGGGTTCTTCGCACGCTTCACCCTGGGCGGTGGCGTCGCCAACGTTCGCGGCGAGCTGCCGCCGAAGCCCGGCTTCAAGCCCATCGACGATCTGAACCACACGGCGCCGGTGCTCGCCCTGTCGGGGCTGCTCGGCGGCGGTGGGAACGATCTCGCCATCGCCGCGGAGCTGTCCTTCGAGCACATGCTGGCGCGCGTGAAGGAGCCCTCGCGGGCCGGCTTCAAGCTCTTCGGGCTCGGCGTCACTGGCTCGTATTACTTCGAGCATGACTGGTTCTTCACCGCGCACCTGCGCTGGGTGACGATGATCGTGTTCATGCCGGACATCGAGTGCTTCTGGCAGTGCATCGACGGGACCAGCGGCCCCGGCCTCGGCCTGACCGTCGGCAAGGAGTGGTTCGGTGACGGCGACGGAAGCGTCGGGCTGGCGCTGCAGGGCAACTACGCCAAGCTCGGCGGCGACCCCGAGCTCACCTACGCGAGCCTGCTCGGCCTGCTCACGCTCACCCACTTCTAGAGCAGCAATCAGGTTGATTGCTGCGACAGATCAACGTTCTGGAGCACCGAATTGGGAGCAGACCTCGGCAAAGGAGGCCTGGAAAATGTCTCCTCGCCGTGCACGGAGGCATCTTCTGGGCCTCCGTCGCTGTCGGCAACCTGATCGGTGCTCTAGAGCACCAATCGATTCGTCAACGGCGTCGGCACCCTGAGAACCGCCCCCGTGCCGGGAGGAGATCGGCTCAAGCCAGGCGGCGAACCGGGTCCGCGTTCCCGATGGGCAGGTGCATGACGCCGAGCCAGTCGAGGGCGGCGGCACGGCTGCTGAACGTCTCTACCGAGCTCGAGAGGCGACGCAGGGAGAAGCGGCTCTCCACCGTCCGGCGGACGTCGGCGCCACGCGCGCCCCCCGCCACGAGGGCGATGCTGAGCCCCGGCACGTCGCCCACGGCCGCCGTGAGCCCGTCGACGAGAGCCCGAGCGCGCGCCTCCGTCCACTCGTCGACGGAGGCCTCCGAGATGTCCCAGAGCATCCTGGGCGCGGGGAACTGGCTCACGGCGGTGACGAGCACCGCGATGACCTCACTCGTCGAAACCCTCCCCCTCACCCGGACGAAGCACACCTCGAGCGCGCGCACGTACTCGACCCTCAGCCCTCCCACAGGGAGCAATTTCCCAGATCACAGCCGGTGACGCAACCGGGACACGCGCGGCTCGAGGAGGCGCACGGGCGCCAACCGTCGGGGAGGCGGTCGACGCCAACCGGGGAGACGCTCAGTGACTCGCCGGACTCCAGTAGAACGGCGTCGGGGTCGTCGGCCGCTCCCGAATCCCTAGCCATTCGAGAGCCGCCTCGCGATCGCGGAACGCCATCACGCGGCCCTCGGCCCCCTGCTCGCCCGCGAAGGCCTCGATAAGGGCGGCAGCGGCGAGGGTCGGCCCCCGGTCGGCAAGGATCGCCCATCGACGTGGGGCCCAGTCCCCCCCGAGGACGCAGGCGACCAGCGTGCCGAGCTCGGAGAGTGAGAGGCCGCTCAGATCGCCGTCCACGGCACTCCAGAGCACGTGGTCCGGAGGACCAAATTCGAGTGATTGCTCCAAAGCCTCGACGACGTCGCGCAACGTCACCCGGCCGCGCAGCGAGAAGACGAGGAGGTCATCGCAGGATCCCGGCTTGCATGTCACCTTTGGCATGGCTCTTCGATGATGGGAACGGCCGCGCGAACGCCGCGTGAAGGGCGGCCCTGCCTTGCCCCCTCATCAAGGCCCTGGGGGGTGGTCGGGTGGCGAGGAGACGCGACGGAGCCGGGCGCTCCGAGACGTCGCTGCTGGCGAGATCCGTCACCCCGTGAGTCCGTGGTGCCCACCGCTCGGCGAACTTCGCGGTCCCGACGGAGGGTCCTCCGCGAGCGTCTCTTTCGGGGCCGGCGGGTGGCGGGAATCGACACCTGCGCTCGGGCCCGACCCGGTGCTGGCGACTCCAATTCCGAAGGGCACGAGAAACCGTAACCGACGAGTGAGAAACGGATTCCCCTCCCCGCGAGGACGAGGCAGCGTGTCACCCGCCTCGCGGTGTTGGCGTTGGTCGCTCGACCCCGAGCAAGCAAGGAGACGGTCGACGGTGGCCCAAGCGCGGTCGGTGTCCCGCGATGGAACGGAAACAGCGGCTTCGATGATCGCCCCGAGCCGCGAGCGCGGGGCGCAGGCGACGCTGCGCGCGGGGCTGCGCTTCGGTGACTGGCTGTTCCGCGTCGCGGCGCCGCCCTTGGCCTCGCTCGTCGCCCCGACGGTAGATCGCGGGGCTCCCGACGGCGACGGTGCGGACGTTCCCTGGCTCCGCTACGAAGGGAACTCCGCCGACGCCATTAGCCGCTTCGGACTCGCGGTGGGCGAGGACGGGACCTACGAGCTCGTGCTCGCACGCGCGGCAACGCCGAACGACATGGAGCGCTGCTTCCTCTCCGGGTGGCTCGACGAGGATCAGCTCGCGGCGATCGACGCCCTCTTCACCACGGAGCCGGTCGAGGCGGGTGGGCTCGACGGCACCGAGCCGGGCGAGGCGGGGCCATCACGCCGCGTGCGCTTCCGCGCGCGAGCGGGCGCTAACGACGATCACCGCTTCGAGCCGAGGTCCGGTCGCGCGCGGCGGGCTCCCGTCGCGACGCTGGTGAGGACCCTCGACGGCATCGTCACCGAGCTCGTCGCGCGGGGCGAGTTCTGCTCCGACGAGGACCGCGCCGTCGCGGGCCGCAGCGAGTGGACGCTGTCACTCGGGGAGTGACGGGGTGGTCCCGGCCGGGGCGGCACCCAGGGGGTGGCTGGCCCCGGTGAGGTGCCATCGCGCGGGCGCCCCCTTTCGATGGATCGCCAACGGAGTTGGCCGCGAAAGGGCGGAGAGGGCCGTTCTCCCGCCTCAGGGTGACGGCACGGATCCTGCTTGGTCCCGTGACATGGGACGTGGGTCGACCGTGGACCGCGCCGCCGGGCAAGGGGGGACCCCACCCGGAAGGAACGCCATCCACCGGTCGCCCGCGCCCCTCGCGCTGCTCGCGCTCGCCCTCGGCGCGCTCGCCTGCCAGAGCCGCGACATCGCCAGCGATCCGCCGACACGCACGAACGTGTTCATCACGGAGATCGCGCTCGGTTCCCCCGCCGAGGCGCTCGATCTGCTCCTCGTGCTCGACAACTCGCCGCGCATGGCGGACAAGCACCACTTCCTCGCCCGCGCCCTGCCGGAGCTCTTCGCCGCGCTCGTCGGTCGGACCTGCTTCGACGAGGCTACGGGAGCGCTCCTCCCGGCGCCGGACGGCGACTGCCCGGACGGCGCGGGCTCGCCCCGCAGCGGGTTTGGGGACCTGCACGTCGGGGTGATCACCTCGAGCCTCGGCGGGCACGGCGGCATCGCCTGCTCACCGGCCGAGGGCAGCAGCTTCGTGCCCGAGAAGGACGAGCGCGGCGAGCTCATCGCGCCGCTCCGCGGGATACGGACCCCCGACGACCTCGGCTTCTTCGCCTGGGACGGAGACGGGGATCCCGCCGAGCTCGCCGCCGAGGTCGCGGAGCTGGTGCTCGCCACCGGCGAGACCGGCTGCGCGAACGAGGCGCCCCTCGAGGCCTGGTACCGCTTCCTGGTCGATCCGATGCCGCCGCTAGAGGTGCTGAACGACGGCGCCGCCTCCCACGCGGACGGCATCAACGCGACGCTCCTCGAGCAGCGCGCCCGCTTCCTCCGCCCCGACTCCGCGGTGGCGATCCTCGTCCTCTCCGACGAGAACGACTGCTCCGTGCGCGACGATGGGCCGGGCTTCTACATCGCGGGGGCGACCGCCGGCGGGAAGCTGCGGCGGGGCACGCAGATCTGCGCCACCGCTCCCGACGACCCCTGCTGCCGCTCCTGCGCCCTGGCGGAGGCGAACCCCCCGGACGGCTGCTCGGCGCTCGGCGCCGATCCGGACTGCCAGCTCGGGCCCTTCACCGGGGCCGAGGAGCACCCGAACCTCCGCTGCTACGAGCAGAAGCGGCGCTTCGGGATCGATTTCCTCTACCCGACGGCGCGCTACGTCGATGGGCTCAGGAGCTCCCTCGTCTACGGCCGCGCCTGCGGCGGCGACCAGGACTGCCCGCCGAGCCCGCAGCAGCCCCAGGGCGGCCGTTGCGTGGATGTGCCCGGCGGCGCCCGCTACTGCCAGTACGGTAACCCGCTCTTGAGCGAGAACCCGTACTACCCGGATCGGTTCCCCCGCTCGGGCTCGGAGCTCATCTACTTCACGAGCATCGTGGGCGTGCCCTGGCAGGACATCGCCACCCCGGAGACGCTGAACGACCCGAACGACCTGGAGCTGTTGCCCGCGACGACGGCGCAGGTGGGCCAGGAGTCGCTCCAGAACCGCTGGGACACCATCCTGGGCGGCGAGAATACCAACGGCTACCCACTCGATCCGTTCATGTGGGAGTCGATCACACCGCGGGTCGGGACCCACGCCCTCAGCGGGCTGCCATTCCCCGAGGCCAACCCGATCACCGGCGATCGCCCGCTCGACGTCAACTCGGCCGGCGCCGCGAGCCCCATCAACGGCCACGAGTACACGGTCACGGATGGCGGGGACCTGCAGTACGCCTGCATCTTCCCCCTCGAGCAGGCGCGGCAGTGCACGGACACGGTCCCCGGCAAATGCGAGTGCAGGGAGGCGGACCCGAACCTCGCCACCAAGCCCCTCTGCCAGGCCGCCGGGCAGGCGGGGACCGACGTCACCCAGCACTACGCCAAGGCCTACCCTGGCCTCCGGTTCCTGAGCGTGCTCAAGGACTTCGGCCTCAACGCCGGGCTCGGCTCCGCCTGCCCCAAGCTCACGAGCGACGACGACGCGACGGAGACGGCCTACGGCTATCGCGCCGCCCTCGCCGGCGGCCTCTTGCGCCCGCTGCTCGCGGATCGCGTGGAGGGCCTCCCTTGCCTGCCGCGCCGACTCAGC
>CAYOLF010000101.1:0-22997 GCA_964404725.1 uncultured Polyangiaceae bacterium | reverse complement strand
CCCGCGGCGCGGTCGGCGGCGTCCGTGAGCGCGCCGGCCAGCTGCCCCTCGTGGGGCGCCAGCGGCTGCACGAGCAGGTCGGGAGCCGAGGGACGGAGGGGGAGGTGGGCGGTGCCGGTGGCGCTCATCCCGATCTGGGTCCGGGCGAGCGGCCGCGCGGATCCGGCCTTTGGCGGTGCCGCGGCGGCCGCGGGGGGGGGCTCGGTGGCGGGGGGGGGGCTCGGCGCGGGCGCGAGCCCCAGGGTCTGCATGAGAGATCTTCGCGGTGGCTTGCGCGCGGGCTCGACGGGCGCGGCCACCGATGCATTGGTGGCCGCCGCGGGAGCGGCGTTCGCTGCCGGCGGCGTCGCAGCGTTGCCCGCGCCCGCGCCGCGCGGTCCTACCGTCGGCGGCGGAACGCTCGGGGACGCCGCCGCGGGGAGGCGGGTCCCGCACTGCACGCAGTAGCGTGCCGCTTCGTCGTTGAGCGCGCCGCAGTGCGGACACTTCAGCATGGCTCGAGAGAACCTCCCGGCGAACGGCGTCTGCCAGGCGTGATGAGCGAGTTGCGCGCCAGCCCAATCCGACCGGCGCCGGCAGCCAGGCTATCACAGGGCGGCGCGCTTGGAGCGACGTTGTTTCTCGGCCAAGGTTGCCGGGTTTGGGCGGGCCGGCGCGCGCCGGCCGGGGCCGCGTCGCTCCTCCGCGCTGCCCCGACGGCGCCGCGCTGGCGTGGCGCTCCCTCGCCGTCCCCGTCTCGAGACGCCGAGCGAGCGGCGACTCCCGGCCCGCACGTCGGGCGGCACGGGGATCCAATGATAAGCAATGGGTGCGAAAAGAGAAGCAGCCCTGGCGTGCTCTGCGGCATGAAGAACACCGTCGTCGAGGACGTGGCTCGCCGCGCTAGGGTCGGCGGCGGGCGCGGGCGCGGGCGCCCGAAACGACGGCCGGCTTCGTAATGTACACTCGCGGAACTATTCGCCCTCGACGCGGAGCGAGCGCCGCGCACCGGCGCGACCGGGGACGGTCGCGCGCCTTGCGTGCAGCGGCGAGGACGCCGTCGTTGCCGCTTCGGTCGCCCCCGGGAGGGCGCGACAAAGCCTTTGAGGAGCCTGGCGCCTTGGGTTACAAGGGTCGCCATCAGCCGCGGACCAGGTCCGGAAAGCGGGAAAGACATGCTCTGTCACTCGGGTAAGCTCAAGACAACGGTATTCATCACTAGCTTCTTCTTGGCCGCGACTGCGCTCGCGCAGGAGCCCGAGGGCGGCGTGGCGCCCGCCCCGGTGGAGCTCGAGGAGGAGCCGGAAGTGGCGCCCGCCCCGGAGCCCGCGCCGGCACCGGCGCCAGCGCCCGTCGCTGCGCCGGAGGCGGCACCCGCTGCCACCGCCACCACCACCGCGACGCTCGGGGGCACCACCGACGCGGCCGTTTCCACCACCGCGGCCGCGCCCTCCGGCTCGTCCGTCATGCTCGGGGCGGAAACCGGACCGGCCACCACCGGCGGCATCGACGTGGGCGAGGGGGGGTGGACCTTCGGTTTCCACGGCTACTTCCGGGCCCCCTTCCGCACTGGCATCGCCAAGCGAGCGGACAACCAGCGGACGGGCCTGGGGACCATCGACGCGACGGCGACCGGGACCGACGTGCGCAACCCGGTGGTCGGCAACCCGATAATCCCACCGCCTGGCAGCCGGCAGAGCGTGGTCAACCCCGACGGGTCCTACAACAGCTACGTCGCGCGCGACTACAACCCGGCGGACGCCTACAAGAAGACCACCTTCCACGTCCCGCAGATCCCCGACGACCAGTACCTGAGCTGGCAGCACACCAACCACAACCCCACCGACTGGGCCGAGCTCTTCTTCAGCGTCGGCAACAGCATCGCCGAGGGGACGATGTCGGTGGCTGGCTACAACTTCACCAACAACTCGTTCGCCGATCCAGAGACGCAGTTCGGCGTCTCGATGGCCTACGTGACCATCAAGCCGGAATTGCCCTGGGACGGCGTCAAGATCAACGCCAAGGTCGGCTCGCACTGGGGCCGCTACGGCATGGCCGGTCGCTACGACGCGGGCGAGTACGACATGTACCTGTTCGGTCGCACCAAGGTGATGGGCGCCCTGGTGCGCGAGCAGTTCCAGCTCGGCAAGGTGCGCCTGGCCATCGAGGAGGGCTTCGGCGGGCACCGGCCGCACCCCAGCAAGTACAACACGGCCAAGTTCACCCTGCTCGGCCACGGCCACGCCTTCCTCGAGTACAAGGGCTTGATGTTCGGGCTGCATTACCTCCACTCCTGGGCGCAGGAGGAGGACCGTGACGGCCAGGGCTGCCCCGGGCCCGGCGGCGTCTCGGACGACGACGGGTATCCCAGCACCAACAGCGTCTGCACCCAGCTGTGGGGCTCGCCCTACGGCGGCGGTGTCGGCCCGGGCGTCTACCCCGTGGGCTCGGTCGCCGGCTTCGGCGAGTTTGCCGACGGCGGCGACGGCAACGTCTGGCTACCCGACGGGCGCATGAGCGTGATGGGGCCCGAGATCAAGTGGGAGACCGGCACCTTCGGGCTCTTCTACCTCGGCTACTCGCTGGTGCAGGCCAAGAACGCGCTCACCGTGGGGCCGGCGCTGGAGGTGATCCACGCCAACGGCGGCGGCGAGTTCGGGCTCGGCGTGACCAACAACTACCTCGACAACCCGCGGTGCAAGGCGGCCAAGGGCGAGTGCTCCTCGGGCGGTAACGGCACCGTCCACAACATCGAGTTCCAGTACGAGTTCAGTCTGATGAACCTCATCAAGGGGCTCGAGAGCGGCGAGCGCTTCTGGGGCGAGGGGCGGGACTTCGTGTGGAAGCTCTACGCCATGTACTCCAAGGTGCAGAGCGACTACGACGTGAACCTGGACGGCACCTACGGGACCAAGGAGCCCTACGGCGGCATCGGGCACCCCAACGCCTGGCCCACCGGCTCGGCGTCGGGGTCGGGCCGGTCGTTCTGGGCCACCCACGGCGACAACTACTCCGACCACAGCAAGTTCAAGCTCGGGACCGACCTCTACGGCAGCCTGTTCTCAAACATGGCGGTGGGCCTGCGCATCGACCACCTGCGGCCGAACAACAACCTGGCGAACCAGGCCTTCAGCATCCTGTCACCGCGGATCGAGTTCCGCTCCCGCTGGGTCACCCGAGAGAAGATCACCATCGGGTACTCTCGCTACATGTACGCGCAGCGCGAGTGCCCGACGCTCCGCAACTACAACGCCTACGAGGCGCTCTCCGACACCAACAACGCCGAGTTCGATTACACGGGATCTCCGCAGAACTTCGGCGGCCTACCGGCCACGCAGGACTGCGCGCAGATCCCGTCTGGTCCGCGCCTGCCGGAGGGCTGGGGCGCCACGGCGCTCGAGGCCACCACCAACTGGCGCGGGGCGCCCGTCACGGGCGGTAACCCGAACAACACCCTGCCGGACGAGAACGTGTTCAAGATCGAGGCTTCGATGTGGTGGTGAGGTCTTCCCGGGGCGCGCGCCCACGCGGGCGTCGGTGAGCGCGGAGCGCTCGCTGGCCGCCCGGCGGGGCGCGGCGGCTCCGGGCGGCCCCGCGCGGGCCGACCTCGAGAGTGGCGTGTGGATCGACGGGCGGGAGCCAGGAGACATGCCCCGGGGCCATTCGGCAGAGGCGATCAACGGTGCGAGCGCGCACCGACTACAGAGTTGAGGCGCGGGCGAGGAGGAGACGAGAGATGAAGCTGAGCATGAGCGTGGTGTTGGGCAGCGTCGCGGCGGCGGCGCTCACGGTAGGCTGCGGCGGTCCGGCTGCCGGTGGTGACGCGGCGCCGATGAAGACGGGCGCGGCGGCGACGGCCGCGTGCGGGACGGATGCCCTGGTCGATGATGGCGAGGACCAGAACAACCAGGTGATCATCCAGAAGGGACGCGGGGGCTACTGGTACACCTACGTCGACGACAACAAGTCGACGGTGGAGCCGACCGCGGGCAAGCTGGGGGGCACCTTCACGATGTCACCCGGTGGGGCCAACGGCTCGCAGTACGCGGCCCGCATGTGGGGCACCCTCGGGCCCGGCGGCACCGTGTACTCTGGCATGGGCGTGAACTTCGTCGACCCCAAGGAGCCGTATGACGCCTCGATGTACGGCGGCGTCAAGTTCTACGCGCGGAAGGGGCCGGGCTCGACCGACAAGGTTCGGCTCAAGATCCCGGACATCAACACCGATCCCGACGCGGGCAAGTGCAAGGAGTGCTTCAACGACTTCGGCGTGACCTTCCCGGTGACGGACGCCTGGACGGAGTACGTCCTGCCGTTCGAGCTGGCGAAGCAGGAGCCCTACTGGGGCGACGAGTTCCCGCGGATCACGCCCAGCAAGATCTACGCCCTGCAGTGGCAGGTGAACACAAACGGCGCCAACTTCGACATTTACGTCGACGACATCTCCTTCGTGGGGTGCGACTCCGCGACCGGGACGCCGGCGGAGGCCGCCGCCCCCGCCGCGCCCCCGCCGGCTGCTGAGCCTGCGCCCGCGGCGGATCCGGCCGCGCCTGCCGCGGTCCCGGTGGAGTGACGCCCACAGGCGCCGGCGGCGAGGCCTCGTCCCTCGTCGCGCGGTGATCGGCACCCGGAGGAGCCGGGGGTGGGCTATCCTGCTCACCCCCGGTTTCGTGTATTTGATGGGGAGCGGAGGTCTTCGGACATGAACAGGGTGTTGCGGGCCTCGATCGTGGCCCTGGTCGCGGGTGGGGCGGGGTTGGCGGTGTTCCAGGCGAGCGGCTGCGTGCCGGCGCAGCCGTCGGGTGCCCAGGCGCCGCCGCCGACGGCGGGAGGCGCGGCAGCGAGCCAGGTCACCTTTGCCCCGCCGTTGCCGCCGGCGCCGCCGCCGAGCCCCCGTCCGGCGAATATGAAGACGGGGAACGTCTACTCGGAGCGGTTCCTCGAGCTTTGGACCGAGCTACACGATCTGTCCAACGGCTACTTCAGCCCCGAGGGCGTCCCGTATCACTCGGTCGAGACGCTGCTCGTCGAGGCGCCCGATCACGGCCACGAGACGACCTCGGAGGCGTTCAGCTACTACATCTGGCTCGAGGCGATGTACGGCAAGGTGACGGGGGATTACTCGCACCTCGATCGGGCCTGGAAGACGCTCGAGTACTACATCATCCCCAAGACGGTGGATCAGCCGACCAACCGGCATTACCCGCCGAACAAGCCGGCCACCTTCGCGGAGGAGCGCGACACGCCGAACGAGTACCCGCCGAGCCTCGACGGCTCCGTCATCCCGGGAAAGGACCCGATCGCGGACGAGCTGAAGCGCACCTACGGGACGCCGGACCTGTACGTGATGCACTGGCTGCTCGACGTCGACAACTTCTACGGGTACGGCAACCGTGGCGACGGCACCAGCCGCGTCTCGTACATCAACACCTTCCAGCGCGGCGCTCAGGAATCCTGCTGGGAGACGATCCCGCACCCGAGCTGGGAGGAGTTCAAGTGGGGCCAGCCGGGGAGCGGGTTCCTCGGCCTCTTCGTCAACCAGCAGAACCCGGCCAAGCAATGGCGGTACACCGCCGCGCCGGACGCCGACGCGCGCGCCGTCCAGGCGCTGTACTGGGCCAAGCGCTGGGCGGACGAGGCGGGTGGCAACCCCACGGTCGATGCCCTGATGCCGAAGGGCGCGATGATGGGGGACATGATCCGCTACGCCTTCTTCGACAAGTACTTCAAGACCGTGCCCTGCACCGACCGGTCCTGCCCACCGGGCAAGGGGTACGAGTCGGCGATGTTCCTCATCAACTGGTACTTCGCCTGGGGCGGCTCGATGCCGCAGGGGGGCTTCGGCTGGGCCTGGCGCATCGGCTCCAGCCACAACCACCAGGCCTACCAGAACCCGATGGCCGCCTACGCGCTCTCCGGCGCGTTCCAGCCGCTCACCCCGCGGTCCCCGAACGGCGCCCGTGACTGGGGGATCAGCCTCCAGCGGCAGCTCGAGATGTATCGCTGGCTCCAGTCCAAGCAGGGGGGGATCGCCGCCGGGTGCACCAACAGCTGGAAGGGGCGCTACGAGGCGCCACCGCCCAACACCGCCACCTTCTACGGGATGGCCTACGACGAGTCGCCCGTTTACCTGGATCCGCCCAGCAACGAGTGGTTCGGCTTCCAGGTCTGGCCGCTCGAGCGGGTGGCCGAGTACTACTACGTGACCGGCGACCCGAAGGCGGAGGTCGTGATCTCACGGTGGGCCAAGTGGGCGATGGCGAACACCATCATCAAGAAGGACTCGTACGAGGTGCCCTCCACCATGAAGTGGAGCGGGCAGCCGGCGAGGCACTGGAACCAGATCTCGGGCCAGGACCCGAAATTGTGGGACGCGAAGGACGCGAATTACAATTCGACGCTGGAGGTGAAGGTGACGAGCCACACCGCCGACGTCGGGCTCGCCGCGGGGATGGCGCACACGCTGCTGTTCTACGCGGCGCGCTCGCAGGACCAGGCCGCGAAGAAGATGGCGAAGGACATCCTGGACCGCATGTGGCAGCGGTACCGCGACGATTTGGGGGTCGCCAGCCCAGGCAAGCGCGGGGACTACAAGCGCTTCGGCCAGAAGGTGTACGTGCCGGCGGGGTGGACCGGCAAGATGGCCAACGGCGATCCCATCGACCAGAATTCGACCTTCATCAGCATCCGGTCCAAGTACCGGCAGGATCCAGCCTACCCGAGGGTCGCGGCCTACGTGAACGGCACCGGGCCGGCGCCGGAGTTCACCTACCACCGGTTCTGGGACCAGGCGCACATCGCGCTCGCCTACGCCACTTACGCGTGGCTCTTCCCCGACGACCAGGGGTGAGCTGGCTTCCGAAGAGGAGACGACGATGTCGACGACGAGACGAGAGCTCCTGGCCTACCTCTGCTGGGCCTCCCCGGCGCTCGCCGCTGGCGCGATCGCGGCGAGCGGCTGCACCGCGACCACCAGCACGACGGAGGGCGCTACCACGGCGGCGGGGCCCGGCAGCGGCGGGAACCTGATCAAGAACGCGGACTTCGAGAGCGGCTCGAGCCTGCCCTGGACGCCGTCGTTCACCCCGCCCGCGGCGGGCGCGGCTTCGGTCGACGGCGGTTGGTACTGCCTGAAGGTCGACAACAAGGGCTCGTCGCCCTGGGACGCCCAGGTCCGCCATCGCGAGATGGTGCTCCAGAAGGGCCACAAGTACTCCATCAGCTTCAAGATCAAGGCGGATCAGCCGACCCGGGTTCGGTCCAAGATCGGCATGGCCGGACCGCCCTACACCGAGTACTGGGTCAAGACCCTCGAGATCGGGCCCGAGCCGCAGACCATCACCGGCGAGTTCCCGATGAACGGCGCCGACGATCCGACCGCGGAGTGGGCGTTCCACGGCGGCGGGAACATGGCCCTGCCCGCGGGCAACTTCACCTTCTGTATCGACGACGTCTTCCTGACCGATCCGGACTTCACCCCGACCGCCGCGGCGGCGGCGCGGCAGACTAGCCCGCTCAGGGTGAACCAGCTCGGGTACCTCCCCCAGGCCGCCAAGCACGCGACGCTGGTGACCGACTCCGCCACGCCGGTCGCCTGGGAGCTCGTCGACACCAACGGCGGCAGCGTGCTCGAGGGGCAGTCGACGCCGTTCGGGCTCGACCGAGACTCGGGCGAGCCGCTCCACACCATCGATTTCAGCGCCGCCAAGGCGGCGGGGCAGGGCTTCCGGCTCCGCGCGCAGGGCGCCGAGAGCCCGCCCTTCCAGATCGCGAACAGCACCTACAGGCAGCTCAAGTACGACGCCGTCTGGTTCTTCTATCACAACCGCAGCGGCATCCCGATCGAGCTCCCCTTCGCGGGCAAACCGGAGTGGGTACGACCGGCGGGGCACCTCAGCGACGCGAAGGTCCCCTGCGCGCCGGTCGACAAGCTGTTCCCGTCGCAGAAGGCGTATGCGTGCGACTGGTCGCTGGACGTGACCGGGGGCTGGTACGACGCGGGCGACCATGGAAAATACGTCGTCAACGGCGGGATCGCGGTGTGGACGCTGCTCAACCTCTACGAGCGAACCAAGCACCTGTCCCCCGCGTCGCTGGGCGAGCTCGGCGACGGGAAGCTCCGGATCCCGGAGCAGAAGAACGGCGTCCACGATCTGCTGGACGAGGTGCGCTGGGAGCTCGAGTGGGAGCTCAAGATGCAGGTGCCCGAGGGGAAGTACGCGGGCATGGCCCACCACAAGGTCCACGACGTGGCCTGGACGGCGCTCGGGCTACGCCCGCCCACGGACACCAACGAGATCAAGATGGCGCGCTACCTGCGCCCGCCGTCAACGGCGGCGACGCTGAACCTGGCGGCGAACGCGGCCCAGGCCGCGCGGATCTGGAAGACCCTGGATCCGGCCTTCGCCAAGCGGTGCGAGCGCGCGGCCAAGCGCGCCTGGAACGCCGCGACGCAGAACCCGCGCATGTTCGCACCCAAGGAGGACACGACCGGGGGCGGCCCCTACGACGACGTCGATGTCTCGGACGAGTGGTACTGGGCGGCCGCCGAGCTCTTCATCACCACCGGCCACTCGGCCTTCAAGGACCACCTCACCAAGTCCCGGTGGCACCTCAAGGTGCCCAAGGAGGCGGGGGGCGACGGTGGCGGCACCCTGTCGTCGATGACGTGGCAGCTCACGGCCGCGCTGGGGACGGTTTCGCTCGCCGTGGTGCCGCACCAGCTCGGCGCCGACGCGACGAAGAAGGCCCGGGAGGAGGTGGTCGAGGTCGCCGACCGTTACCTGGAGGCGGTGACCAAGCAGGGCTATCGCATCCCCTTCGAGGCCCCGCCGACGGGCGGCTACCCCTGGGGGTCCAACTCGTTCATCATCAACAACGCGGTGATCCTCGGGCTCGCTTACGACTTCACCAAGCGCGACGAGTACCTGACGGGGGTGGTGGCCGCGATGAACTATCTGCTCGGGAACAATCCGCTCGGGCAGAGTTACGTCTCCTGGTACGGTGCGACGCCGCTAGAGAACCCGCACCACCGGTGGTTCTCGTATCAGGTGAACAACAAGTTCCCCAAGGCCATCCCCGGGCTGCTCTCCGGGGGGCCCAACTCGGGACTGCAGGATCCGTACGTCCAGGCCGCTAACGTCAAGTCGCTCTGTGAGGGCAAGCCCCAGAAGTGCTTCATTGACAACATCGAGGCGTGGAGCGTGAACGAGGTGACGATCAACTGGAACGCGCCGCTGGTCTGGGTGGCGGCCTTCCTCGACGAGCGGGGCAAGGGCTGAAGGCGCGGCGTTCGGGCGCTGGCGCCGACGTCGGCGGTCCTCCGGGCGGCGCTGCGCCGCCCGATCGGATGAACATTTCCGCCCTGGCGGCATTCCTGCCGAGGCCCTGTCTGTTCGGAGGTCCCGCCGGTCCGTCCCGGTTCGGCGGCGCTCGTCGGGTTGAGTGGCGGCGACTGCGCCGGCGGCGGGTCGGGCCGCGGGCGGGCGCGGCGCGGGCGACGGTCGCGCGCCGCCGCAGCCGCGCGCCGGCCGCCTCGCGGCGCGAAGAATGGCTGGTCAAACTGCGCGTTTCGGTGCATGACTGCCCCCGAGAACCTTGAGCCTCCGCGGTGCCTTTCGGCGCTGCGACGAGGATTTCTGCCCCGCGTGGGAGCGCTTCCCCAAGGAGATTACTAGAGCCATGCGCTTCGGCCACTTCGACGACGCCAGCCGTGAGTACGTGATCACGACCCCGAAGACGCCATATCCGTGGATCAACTACCTCGGCTCCGAGCAGTTCTTCGGGATCATCTCCCACATGGGCGGCGGGTATTGCTTCTACCGGGACGCGCGCCTGCGTCGAGTCCTGCGCTACCGGTACAACAACGTCCCGACCGATGCTGGGGGGCGGTATTTCTACGTCAAGGACGGCAACGACATCTGGACCCCGACCTGGTCACCGGTGAAGGCCGACCTCGAGGCCTTCGAGTGCCGCCACGGCCTTGGCTACACGCGCATCACCGGCAAGCGCGGCGGGGTCAAGGCCGAGACGCTGTACTTCGTGCCCGTCGGCCACCACGCGGAGATCCACCAGGTCACGCTGACCAACGAGTCCTCCTCGCCCAAGTCGCTGAAGCTCTTCTCGTTCGTCGAGTTCGCGCTCTGGAACGCCTGGGACGATCAGACCAACTTCCAGCGAAACTGGAGCACCGGCGAGGTCGAGGTGGTCGGCGGCACCATCTATCACAAGACCGAGTATCGGGAGCGCCGCAACCACTACGCGTTCTACCACGCCAACGTGGCGCCGAGCGGGTTCGACACGGACCGGGAGTCGTTCTTCGGCCTGTACAACGGGATGCACGAGCCCGAGGTCGTCGTGGCGGGCAAGTCCAAGAACTCGGTCGCGAGCGGGTGGCAGCCGATCGCCTCGCACTCGTTCGACGTCTCCCTCGCCCCCGGCGAGTCGAAGACCATCGTGTTCCTGCTCGGCTACGTCGAGAACCCCGAGGATCAGAAGTGGGAGTCGCACGGCGTCATCAACAAGGCGCCAGCCCGGGAGCTGATCGCGGCGTTCGACACGCCCGCCAAGGTCGCCGCGGCCTTCGCCAAGCTCGGGCAGCAATGGAACGGCTTGCTGGCGACGTACACCGTGGCGTCGCCGGACGAGCGTCTCGACCGGATGGTCAACGTCTGGAATCAGTACCAGTGCATGGTGACGTTCAACATGTCGCGGAGCGCCTCGTACTTCGAGACGGGGATCGGGCGCGGCATGGGCTTCCGCGACTCCAACCAGGACCTGCTCGGGTTCGTCCACATGGTGCCGGAGCGGGCGCGGGAGCGGATCATCGACATCGCCTCCACGCAGTTCGCCGACGGCAGCGCGTACCACCAGTATCAGCCCCTGACCAAGCGCGGGAACAACGACATCGGCAGCGGCTTCAACGATGACCCACTGTGGCTGATCTCCGGGGTTGCGGCCTATACCAAGGAAACCGGTGACTACGGCATCCTCGACGAGCAGGTGCCGTTCGACAACGACCCCAAGAACCAGGCGACCCTGCTCGAACATCTCAGGCGCTCGTTCCACCACGTCGTCAACAACCTCGGGCCGCACGGGCTGCCGCTGATCGGGCGAGCGGACTGGAACGACTGCCTCAACCTCAACTGCTTCTCCGAGACGCCGGACGAGCCCTTCCAGACCACGGGGAACAAGGTCGGGCGCACGGCGGAGTCGCTGATGATCGCCGGCATGTTCACCGCGATCGGGCCGGAGTTCGCGGCGCTGCTGGAGCGGAAGGGGCAGCGGGAGGAGGCCGCCGAGGCGATGAAGCACGTCGCCCGGATGAACGAGGCGATCCTCGCGCACGGCTGGGACGGCGAGTGGTTCCTGCGCGCGTACGACTATTACGGGAACAAGGTCGGCAGCAAGGAGTGCGAGGAAGGCAAGATCTTCATCGAGTCCCAGGGTTGGTGCATCATGGGCGGGGTGGGGATCCAGACCGGCGAGGCGAAGCAGGCCCTCGATTCGGTCAAGGAGCGCCTGGACTGCAAGTACGGCATCGTCCTCAATAACCCGCCGTTCACGCGGTATCACGTCGAGCTCGGCGAGATCTCGACGTACCCGCCCGGGTACAAGGAGAACGCCGGCATCTTCTGCCACAACAACCCGTGGATCACGATCGCCGAGACGATGATCGGGCGACCCGAGCGGGCCTGGGAGTACTACACGAAGATCGCGCCCGCGTACCTCGAGGACATCAGCGAGATCCACCGCACGGAGCCGTACGTGTACTCGCAGATGGTGGCGGGCAAGGACGCGCCGCGGCAGGGCGAGGCGAAGAACGCCTGGCTCACCGGGACGGCCGCCTGGAACTTCGTGGCGGTGACGCAGTACATCCTCGGCGTGCGGCCGGAGCACGACGGGCTCTACGTCGGCCCGTGCTTGCCGAAGAGCCTCCCCACCGTGACCGTCACGCGGCGCTGCCGCGGCGCAACGTACACCATCACCGTGAAGAACAGCGGTGGCGGCGGGTCGCCGCGGCTCACCGTCGACGGGCGGCCCGTGACCGGCAGCATCGTGCCCTACGCGCCCGCCGGTGCGAAGGTCGCGGTCGTCTGCGAGATCTGACGGCGCGGCGCCGCACGAGGCGGCCCGCCCCCGAGGTGCCCGGGAGCGTCGTCGGCGAGCCGCGCGACGCCCCCGGAGGGGGACGCCCGACGGTGGCGACGGGTCACGGGCGCACGCCTCGAACGAAGGGGAGGTGGACGGTGAACGTCGAGCCGAGCCCGGGGGTGCTCGTCACCTCGACCGTGCCGCCGAAGTCCCGCGTGACGATGTCACGGACGATGGTGAGACCGAGGCCCGTTCCCTGGCCGAACGGCTTGGTGGTGAACATCGGCTCGAAGATCCGAGCCAGGAGCTCCGGTGCGATCCCGCTGCCGACGTCGGTGACACCGAGGTCGATCGAGGTTTCCCCTCGCGCTAGCGTGAGGTGGATCGGTCCCCCGCCGCGCGGGACGCTCGCGTCGATGGCGTTGGTCACCAAGTTGGTCACGATCTGGGCGAGGCGCCCGGGGGAGCCGTGGATCTCGAGGTGCTCGCGCTCGGGGGCGAAGTCAGCGGGGCAGTTGGCCTGGCGCAGGGCGTAGTTCAAGAGGAGCAGGGCCTCGCGGACGCAGGGGACGACATCGAAGGAGTGGAGCTCCGCCGGCGAGAGGTCCCGGGTCTGCGTCTCGACGCTCCGCACGAACTCCGCCGCCTTGCGCGCCGAGGCGGCGGCGAGCGCGACGCCGTCGCGCAACCCCTGGGCGATGGTGCGATGGGTCGCGGCCTGAACGGCGGCGTCGTCCACGGACGCCGCGTACTCCTCTACCAGCCGCGCGAGCTCCAGGAGCGCCGCCCGTGTGGCGGCGATCGGGGGGTTCATTTCGTGGGCAATGCTGGCCGTCAGGCGGCCGAGGCTGGCCATCTGCTCCTGGACGAGCAGCTTCGCCTGGGTCTGTTGCAGGGCGTCGTGGGCGTCCTGTAGCTGTCGGGCTCGCCGCTCCAGGTCGCGCAAGAGGCGCTGCCGCTCGAGATCCTTCTGCAAACCCTCACGGACCAGGAGGGCGCCCTTCAGCGCCGCGCTGAGCTGGTCACGGAGCGCCTCGTACACCGCGCCGTCGGGGGGACCGATCTCGAACAGCGCGAAGCCGAGCTGCTCGTCCTTGAAGAAGAGCGGCTCCACCACGTAGGCGTACCGGCGCTCGGCGGGGAGCAACTCCCGCGGCACGAGGTCACGGCAGGCGTACTCGGGCTGGGGGACGCCCCCCGGGGACGCGGGGGCGCCGCGGTGGGTCAGCACGAGACGGGCCCGCTGGGTTGCGCCCGGGCCGGGCTCGTAGAGGGAGAGGAACGCCGTCGGGATCTCCAGCCGCGGGAGCTGCTGGGCGACCGAGTGGACGAGGGTGACGACGTCGAATGAGGTGATGAGCGCCTCGCCCGTGCGGCTCAGGGTGCGCGCCCAGCGCTCGGCCCGGAGGCGGAGATCGGCCTGGTGGCGCTCGAGCGCCCGGGCCAGGACGCGCCGCGCCTCGTGGCAGAGATCCTCGACGCGGGCGCGGGTAGTCGGCGCCGCCACCTGGGAAAGGACCTGGCGGCGGAGGGCGTCGATCACCCGGTGCCAGGCGGTCAGATCGCCCCCGTTCTGCCGCACGAGCTCGAGCTTCTCGTCGAGCCAGACGACGAAGCGCCCATCGGTGCCGCCGTCGAGCTCCTCCACCAGGTGCTGCGTGAGGCGCTCGGACCACCCCGGCTGGACCCCGGGCCCCGGCGTGGCGACCAGGCCGGTGAGGTCGGCGGGGAGCCGCGCCCGGATCCGGTCTAGCCCCACCGCGATGGGCTCGTCGCCCGGGGCGGGGAAGGCGCTGCCGGAGACGGCGCCGGGGCGGCCGAAGCAGCCGCAGGAGTGCCGGATCACGAGCTCGGGGTGCAGGGTCACGCGGTCCAGCACCGCCTCGCCCCGGAGCCGCGCGAGGATCATCTCGGCCGCCCGCGCCCCCTGCTCCCGCAACGGCTGCCGCACCGTGGTCAGCGGCGGGTTGGAGAACTCGGCCGCGTCCACGTCGTCGAAGCCCACGAGCGCGACGTCCCCCGGGACGCGCAGGCGACGTGCGCGCAGCGCCTGGAGCGCTCCGATCGCCATGTCGTCGTTGAGGGCGACGACGGCGTCCGGGCGGAGCCCCCGCTCGCCGAAGATGAGATCGATGGCGGCCGCCCCCGAAGCCTGCTGAAAATCGCCGACCACGTTCAGCGCCGGATCGACGGGGAGGCCTCGTTCGCCGAGGATCTCGCAGTACACCCCGTAACGCCTGGCCGCCTCGGGGTTCGCCTCCGGACCCCGGATGCAGGCGATACGCAGGGCCCGATGGTGATCGAGCAGGTGCAGGAGCGCCTCGCGCATTCCGGTGGCGTTGTCCACCAGGACGCTGGGCACGCCGGGGATGGGCATCGCGATGCTGCACATGGGCAGTGGCCGAAACCGCTCGAGGAAGACGGCGAGCGCGTCGGGGCCGACGTGGTTGCCGATGGTCCCCGCCATGACCACCAAGCCGTCGACGTTCTGCGCCCCGGGCAGCTCGTAGATCGCGTTGCGCTGTCGGCCCAGACGCGTCGGTGAGTCGAGGACGCCGCCGGCGAAGCAGACGACGTTGGCGTCGTGGTCGCGCGCCGCGTCGAGCACCCCGCAGAGCACGGCGTTCTGGTAGTCGTCCTCGAGCCAGTCCACCAGCAGCCCCAGGGTTGGCCTAGGGGAGGGGTCACGGACGGGGCCCGGGGGGCCAGGGTGGGGAACCAAGAGAGGTTTGGCGCTCCTGGGCGCGACGGCGAGGCCTCCAGCGTAGCAGAACGGGGCGGCGGTGCAGGGTGGGGGCTGTCGCCCTCGCGCGTCGGTTCGGCGCCAGGCGCCCAGAAGCGAGTTTGCGCCGAGGCCCGCCTGAGGACTAATCTCCATCGCCCCCCGTGCGGGGCCTGGCTTTCCCGGGAGGATCCGTGACGCTCCGTACCAGTCGTGCCTTCCTCGTCGCCGCGCTCGCCGGCGCGATTTCCCTGAGCGGGTCCGCGGCCCACGCTCAGGCCAGGGACGCGGCGGCGACCAAGCTCGCCGACGAGGCATTGATGAACGAGTACCTCGCGATGGATTTTCCGGGGGCCATCAAGAAGCTCGAGAAGGCGCTGGTGCTCTGCGGTGAGGACAAGTGCTCGCCCACCGTGGCGGCGCGGCTGCACCGGGACCTCGGGGTCGTCTACATCGCCGGCCTGAACGACGCCGCCAAGGGGCAGGCGGAGTTCGCGCTCGCGGTCGCGGCGGACCCCGCCGTCGAGCTCGACCCGGATCTCGCGACGGACGCGGTCACCCAGGCCTTCAACGACGCGAAGTCCGGAGCAGGGCCGGTCGCCGACATTGGCGCGGAGGGCGAGGCGGGTGAGTCCACGGACATCGCTGCGATCGCTGGGGGCCAGGCGGAGGACGTGGAGGTCCCCTCCTCGGGTACGCTGCTCCACGTTCCGCCGCCCGAGCAGGCCGTCCTCACGCCCCTGCCGCTCTACGTCGAGCTGGTGAGCGGTACCGACGTCGATTCGATCCGGGTCCGGTACCTGCCCCCGACCATGCGGGACTGGCTGGTGGTGAGCGTGCCCGAGCTGGGCATGGGTTACGGTGTGCTCATCGGCTGTACGGACGTTGGCAGCACGCCGGGTGAGTTCAGGTACTTCGTCGAGGGGGTGGAGAACGGCAAAGTGGTGGCCTTCTCCGGTAACAAGGAGGTGCCACACCGGGTCGCCATCAAGTCCCAGATCGACGGCGAGGCGCCCTCCCTGCCTGGCGAGGAGCCCCCCGCTGCCTGCGACTACGAGACCTGTCCGCCCGGGCTGCCGGGCTGCGGCGAGGACGTCGGCGGGGACTGCAACACCGACGAGGACTGCACGTCAGGGCTGACGTGCGTCGACGGCCTGTGCGAGGAGCCCAAGGAGAAGGCAGAGGTCAAGCACCACTGGATCTCCGTGGGCTTCCAGCAGGACCTCCTCGGCTACGCGAAGACGCCCCAGATCTGCAACGGGGGCGGCGACTACCTGTGCCTCTTCGCCGGGAACATCGAGTACGGCGCGATCCCCGATCCGGGCAACGGCAACGCGATCGGCAAGGGTGGCTTCGGCATCGCGACTCAGCGCGTGATGCTCGGCTACGAGTATCAGCTCCAGATGGGGCTCGCGCTCGGCGCGCGTGTGGGCTTCGCCTTCGGCGGCGCGCCGGAGTCGGTGGATCACAAGTTCATGCCGGTCCATGCCGAGGCGCGGGTCGGGTACTCCAAGCGCATCGGGAAGAGCCCGCTCGTGCCGTACCTGTTCCTCTCCGGGGGCATGATGGAGGTCGACGGGAAGCTGACCGTGCCGCTCACCCAGTCTCAGGATCAGTGCCGGCGCCCGGATGGAACCCTCGGTGGGGGCGCCTGTCCGCCGCCGCCCGAGGATTCGCCGAATCAAGCCATGGGCGAGACGCTCCCCGGGTTCACTGCCCCGACCAACGTGGATGCCTGGCGGTGGGCGGGCAACGGCTTCGCGGCGGGTGGCCTCGGCACGCGCATCCTGTTCACGGGGGGCTTCGGGCCCTACCTGGAGGCTCGGATGGGGTACGCCTTTCCCACCGCCGCGCCCGTGATCGGGCTGCAGGGCGGCCTCGCTGCCGGCTTCTGAGGTGGCGATCGCGGACCGGTGCGGTAGCCTCCCACTGGTGTCGACGGCGATCCTGCTCGTGGATCACGGGAGCCGCCGCCCCGAGGTGAACGCGGCGCTCGACTGCGTCGGACGCCTCGTGGCGTGGGCGGCGGGCGGTGAGGTCCTGGTCCGGACCGCACACCTCGAGTTCGTCTCGCCCACGGTGGCCGAGGGGCTCGCGGCGTGCGTGGCCGCGGGCGCGACCGAGGTCATCGTGCATCCCTATCTGCTCGGGCGGGGCCGGCACTCGACCGTGGACCTGCCCCGCCTGGTGGCGGAGGCGGCGTCCGGCTTTCCCGGGATCGAGCTCCGCGTGACGGCGCCGCTCGGCGTGCACCCCGACCTCGCCGCGATCGTGCTCGAGCGCTGCGGTCTCCCGGTGGTTCGGCGCGCGAGCCTCCCGGGTTTCGACTGTCCTGCGGACGAGGACGCCTGCGCCGCGCCCTGGTGCGGTCGCCGGGAGTGATCGACCCCGCGAGGCTCAGCGGCCGAGCTCCGCTTCGAGGGTGTCCAACCTCCGCTCGAGCTCGTCCGGCGACACGGCTGGCGCTGAGGGGGACGGGGAAGGTGCCGGGACGGGCGGGGCCGGCCCCGCCGCGGGCGGTTGGCGGGCCACGGCCAGCACCACCCCGAGCGTGAGGGCGAGCAGGACCCACGCACCCGTGCGCGCCGCCCGGGTGCGGGGGGGGCGCGTGGAGGGCAGGGAGCGGGGGAGTCGGGACATCCGGGGGCCACCGTGGTTGCAGCAAGCCCGGTGCCGAGGCCGCGGGGGCTGGGATTTGGCGGGCTTGTGGCGGGAAGGGGCCAATCGGGGTCCGGCGGTCCGGGGCAGCCCGATCCGGGGCGCGTGAACGCGCGGTCGCGGTCGGCGGGCCGGGGTTCGCCCTTGGCAAGGTGCCGGGCGCGTGGTTTGGTCCGCTCGCGGTGTCGGTCGCCTCCCTGGGATTCATCGGTGCCGAGACGCTCCGGGCGAGCGTCGTGAACGTCGTGGACGGCATGTTCCGACAGCTGCCCCGGGCGGTCTGCGACGAGCGGATCGACACCTGGTCGCGGCGTCTGGTCCGCCGCGCGGGGATCGACCTCGAGGTCGTGGGGCTCGAGCGCGCCGACCCCGGGCGCGCATACATCGTGATGAGCAACCACCAGTCGCACTTCGATGTGCCGGTCATCCTCCAGGCGCTGGGGAGGCCCATTCGGATGGTGGCCAAGACGGAGCTCTTCCGGATCCCGTTCTTCGGTACCGCGATGCGCGCCCTGGAGATCATCGAGGTGGATCGCAGCAACCGTCGCCAGGCCATCGCGGCCATGGAGCGGGCACGCGAGCTCGTGCAGAGCGGCCTGAGCATCTGGATCGCCCCCGAAGGCACGCGCAGCCAGACGGGAGAGCTCGGCGAGTTCAAGCGCGGCGGGTTTCACCTCGCCCTCGGCGCGGGGGCCGAGATCCTGCCCGTCTCGATCTCCGGGACCCGGCACGTGCTCCCGCCGAAGGAGCTCCGCCTGCAGCGGGGCGTGAAGGTTCGGGTCACCGTCTCGGACCCGATCGATCCCCAGGAATACGGGCGGCGTCAGCTCGATGCGCTGATCGAGCGCGTCCGTTCCACCATCGCGGCGCAGGTTTGAGCCCGCCAGCCGCCGAGCTCCGTGCCTTCCTGCCCACCACGCCGGCAGAGCTCCGGGCGCGCGGCTGGGACGCCATCGACGTGCTCATCGTCAGCGGCGACGCCTACGTCGACCACCCCGCGTTCGGACCCGTGCTGGTGGCGCGCTTCCTCGAGGGCCGGGGGCTTCGCGTCGGGATCGTCGCCCAGCCCCGCTGGGACCGGCTGGACGACGTCGCGCGGCTCGGGCGCCCGCGGCTCTTCGCCGGGGTGAGCGCGGGCAACCTCGACTCGATGCTGGCCAAGCTGACCGCTCAGAAGATGGTCCGGAGCCGGGACGAGTACTCCCCCGGTGGGCGCCCAGGGCTCCGGCCGAACCGGGCCAGCATCGTCTACGCCAACCTCTGCCGAGCCGCCTTCCCGGGTCTGCCGATCGTGCTCGGGGGGATTGAGGCCTCGCTCCGGCGGATCGCCCATTACGACTACTGGCAAGACGCGGTGCGCCGCTCGGTGCTCCTCGACGCGAAGGCGGATCTGCTCGTGTTCGGGATGGGCGAGCGACCCGCCTGGGAGCTGGCCGAGCGACTCGCCGCCGGCGCCTCCGTTGCCGAGCTCCGTGACGTGCGCGGCACCGCACACGTCCTCGACCGCCCCTCGGCGTGGGCGCCGCACCTCGAGCGGGCCGTGACTCGACCCGGCGCAGACGGCGTGGTGGTGCTGCCGAGCTACGAGGCGGTCAAGGACTCCAAGGTCGAGTTCGCGCGCATGACCCGCCGCTTCGAGCGGGAGATCCACGCGTCGAGCGGGCGGGCGCTGCTCCAGCCGCACGGGGACCAGGCGGTCCTGCTCAACCCCCCGGCGCTGCCCCTCGCCGAGGCGGAGATGGACCAGCTCTACGACCTGCCGTTCACGCGGCGACCGCACTTCTCCTACGCGGGGGCGCCGATCCCGGCGCTGGCGGCGGTGAAGCACTCCCTGGTGACGACCCGCGGTTGCTTCGGCGGCTGCACGTTCTGCAGCATCACCGCGCATGAGGGGCGCCGGGTGCAGAGCCGCTCGGCGGCGAGCGTCCTCCGGGAGGTGCGGACGCTGCGGCGGCTCGAGGGGTTCGACGGGACCATCACCGACGTCGGCGGCCCCACCGCCAACATGTACTCCCTCGGCTGTCGGAACCCCGCCGCCGAGGCCGTCTGCCGGCGACCCTCGTGCCTCTTCCCCGCGCCCTGTCGCCACCTCGACACCGACCAGGGGCCCTTCGTCAGGCTCCTGGGGAGGATCCGCGCCGAGCCGGGGGTGGGGCACGTCTTCGTGGCGTCGGGGATCCGCCACGATCTCGCGGAGCGTTGCCCGGAGCTCGTGCGGGAGCTCGCCGCGCACCACACCGGCGGGCAGCTCTCCATCGCCCCAGAGCACGTCGAGCCTCGGGTCCTGCGCCTGATGCGCAAGCCGGATTGCGCGAGCTGGGAGCGCTTCGCTCGCGCGTTCGCGGCCGCGAGCGCGGCGGCGAACCGGGAGCAGTACCTGGTCCCCTACTTCGTCGTCGGGCACCCGGGCTCGACGGTGGAGGACACCATCGCGCTCGCGAGCTACCTCAAGCGGAGGGGGCTCCGACCACGCCAGGTCCAGGAGTTCATCCCGACGCCGATGGCCACGGCGACGGCGATGTACCACACGGGGATCGATCCCGGAGGCGGCGAGCCAGTGCCGGTCGTCCGGGATCTCAGGGAGAAGCGGGCCCTCAAGGCGCTCGTGCTCTACTACGATCCGGCGCACCAGGCGCTGGCGCGGGAGGCGCTCCGCCGCGCCGGGCGCGCGGACCTGATCGGAGACGGCCCCGCTTGCCTGGTCCCGGCGCGGCCGCACGACGGATCCGCCGGGCGAGCGATAGCCGCCGCCGGCGATCGCTCGGCGGCGCGACGGCCGAACCGGACCCGAGGCGGGGGGCGCCGGGGGGGATAGTCGCGGAAGCAGCGTCGCCACCCGGGGCTCGGCGACGGCGGGGGAATCGAGCTCTCGCCGGGATCGGGGGCGGCGTCCCGACCTCGGATCGGATACGCTTCGGGTGCGTCCGGTGGGGCGAGGGAGGATGGATTGGGGTCCATGGAGGGCGGGGGCGAGCGCGACGGCCAGGTCGCCGAGACGGGCGTGAGGCAAGCCGATGCGCCGGAGACGGAGCCCCCGCGGCGGGGCACCTCGCGGCCCCCGTCCCGGCGCCCGCGCAACCACGGCGTGGTGCGGCTTCACCCGCGCCATCGGGTCCGCATCGCCATCGGGCTGCCGGGCAGGGAAGGCGAGGTCGAGGCCGCGGCCGAGAACCTCTCGGTCGGCGGGGTGTTCGTCGTCACCCGGGGGGACCGCGCGGCGGTCGGCGATGCGGTGGAGCTCACCCTGGTGCTCCCGAACCGAGCAGAGCCGCTTCGCTGTGTCGGGCGCGTCGCTTGGCTACGGGAGGGCAGGTCCGAGGGCGAGGTCGCGCCCGGGATGGGCGTCGAGTTCGCGGAGATCGAGGAAGCTACGCTGGTCGCGATCCGGGAATTCCTCGCCTATCACGAGCCCGACGTCGGCAGCTGAAGCGCCGGCCCGTCGGGGCGGACGGCCTCGCCCGCCGCCGCCGCGAGGCAGCGCACGATGGTGAGTCCATCCCGGAGCGCGCAGCGCGGGGGGACGGGCTCGCCGCGGCAGGCGGCGACGAAGGCGCGCGCCTGTCGGACGAGGGGCAACTCCGCGGCCGCGAACGTCAGGCAGGCGGCGCCGCTCGCGGCCAAGTCGAGCCTCAGGCGAGCGCCGCCGGGGGAGTCGTCGAGCACGGCCGTGCCGCGCGTCCCCACCACCCGGAGCTCGCGCACCCGCCTTGGCGCGCCGAAGGCGACCTCGATCTCGCCCTCGACCCCCTGCGGGAAGGCCACCTGCGCTCGCGCTCGCGCCCCGCTCCGCTTGAAGCCGAGGTGGGTCGGGGGGCCCGCGAGGCGCAGGAAGAGCCCGAGGTCGTGCGGCGCGAGCGTCCACCAGGGGTCGTCGCGGGTGACGCGGGTCGCGAAGCGCCGCGCCTCGATGCGGATCACGTCCCCGATCACGCCGTCGTCGATGCGCGAGGCGAGGGCATCGATCGCCGCGTGGTGCTCGAGCAGGTGTGCCATCACGGCGACCTCGGGGCGTCCGGCGGCGAGGCGCACGAGGCGCTCCGCCTCCGTGACGCCCAAGGCGAGGGGCTTCTCGACGAGCACGTGGCGTCCCGCGTTGAGCACCCGCTCGGCGAGGCGGGCGTGCGTCCCCGACGGGGTGGCGAGCACGACGGCGTCGACGTCGGAGCGACCGAGCAGGTCGCCGAGGGTGGCCACGGGCGCCGCCTCCTGCGGGCAGTGCGCGCGGAGCCGCGCCGGGTCCGGGTCGGCGACGGCGGTGATCCGGGCTCCGGGCAACTCGGCGAAGGTTCGGACCTGCGCTGGCCCCCAGCGGCCCAGCCCGACGACGGCGATGCGGAGGGGTGACGCCAAGGGAGCCCGCCGTCTTCTAGCGCGAGCCGCGCGGGACCGCGACCGGTGCGTGCCGGAGGACGAGGCGTCACCCGGTCGTGCGGCCAGGCGCTCCCCGCGGGTTGCCGCGGGTCCCCTCCTGGTCGAGCATCAACGGGTGTCGCCCGTCTCGGATCCGGTGCTGGCCGCGGTGATGGCGCTGCTGGAGCGGGAGCATGGGGTGGGGCCGCGCGACGGCCGCTGGGCGCCGTGGATCGGCGTGCGGCTCGGGCGCGCCATCGCCGCCCTCGCCGAGGCCCGCGGCTGCGAGCCGACGGCGGTCCCGGGTCTGCTCGCCGGGGATCCGACGGCCCTCGCCGCCGTCGCGGACGCCCTGCGAGTGGGCGAGACCCGCTTCTTCCGGGACCCGGCGCAGTGGGAGGCGCTCCGCCGATGGCTCCGGGCTCGGGCCGAGAGCGTCGCCGGGGCTCGCGAACTGCACGTAGCGGGGGCAAGTCGGCGGGACCCGGCCACGATCCGCGCGGTTTCGGTCGGGTGCTCCACGGGCGAGGAGGCCTACACGCTGGCGATGGTCCTGGAGGAGGCGTGCGTCGCCGGCAGCGTCGGGGGCTGGTCGGTGCTGGGCATCGACCGCAGCGCCGAGGCGGTCGCGGCCGCACGTCGCGGGGAGTACCCCGGCGCTGACACGCGTGTCCTGCCCGCCGAGCTTGCGGCGCGAGGGCTCGAGCGCGGTGGCACGACGGCGCGGATCGGCGAGGCGCTCCGCCGGGGCACGCGCTTCGTCGAGCGCGACGTGACGCACGGTCTGCCGCCCGGCGTCTACGAGATCGTGGTCTGCAAGAACGTCCTCATCTACTTCGGTGACGCGGGAGGCGCGCAGCTAGTCGCGGCGCTCACCCGTGCGCTCGCGCCCGGCGGCCTGCTGCTGGTCGCTCGCAGCGAGGTGCCGAGGATGCGCGCGCTCGGGAGCCGGCCGCTGGATCTCGGTGGCGGGGTGACGGCCTTCACGGGGGAGGCGCGCTGAACTCGCTCCAGAGCACCGAACAGGTTGCCGACAGTGACGGAGGCCCGGAAAATGCCTCCGTGCAGGGCGAGGAGACATCTTCCAGGCCTCCTTCGCCGAAGTCTGCTCCCAATTCGGTGCTCCAGGTCGTTGATTCTTCGCAGCAATCAACCTGATTGCTGCTCTGGAGCACCGATCAGGTTGCCAATGGCA
>CAYOLF010000100.1:0-23054 GCA_964404725.1 uncultured Polyangiaceae bacterium | reverse complement strand
GCGACCGGGGCGAGATCGAGGCGGCGCTTCACCTCACGACGGAGGCGCTGCGGCTGGAGCCCAACGGCCCCCTCGGCTACCTCGTGCGCGCCCAGCTGCAGCTCGCCGGCGGCAGCGTCGGGGGCGCCCTCGACGACCTTCGGCGGCTCCTCTTTCTGGCACCGGAGTGCCGCCTCGCCCGCTACTGGTACGTCCTGGTGCTGCGCGCGGCGCGCATGCCCGAGCGCGCTCTCGTTCAGCTCGACCAGCTCGAGCTCTGCCTCGAGCACGCCACTGACGAGGACGTGCTCGAGGACGACGTCGCTACGGTGGGCGATTTGCGCGCCGTGCTCGGCGGTCTGCGCACACGCCTGCTCGAGTCCATGCTGCCCAACAACCAAGGAGAGAGCTCATGAAGAAGGGTCTAGTCCTGGGCGCCGCCTGCTGCGTCACCACCTGGACGTGCGCCGCGCTCGCCAACACCGAGCCGCCGGCGCCCTACGACGCACGTTCCGTCGGCATGGGCAGCACCGGCGTCGCGCACGTGGAGAACGCCACCGCGGTCTACCACAACCCCGCGGAGCTCGACGGGGTGGGGCGAGGGACGGTCACCGGCGCCTTCTCGCCGATATTCCCGCAGATGCGGGCTCCCCTGGAGGGGCCGGACACGGAGGTGAAGAGCACCCGGAGCTTCGGCCCGCTCTTCTTCCTCGGCGGAGCGTACCGCGTGCACGATCGCGTCACGGTCGGCGCCGCTGCGTATCCCACCATGGGCTTCGGCGCCACCTACGAGGAGCTCGAGGCCATGGGCGGGCTCGACCTGTCCGCGGCGCTCTCGGCGATCGAGCTCGCGCCCGCGGTTTCCGTGGCGATCACGGACTGGCTGGCCCTGGGCGCCGCGTATCGGATCACGCGCGTCGGGTACCAGGCCGAATCCCCGACCGTGCTGCCGTCGCCGCCCGCGCCGCCGGGCACCATCGTGGCGACCGAGACCGAGCTCTCTGACTGGAACTTCCTCGGCCTTCACGTCGGGGCGCTGGTGCGGCCAGCTGAGCACACACGGGTGGGTATCTCCTACCGGAGCAAGATCACCGCGGATCTCGAGGGGACGACGACGGTGGCGGACCAGGATATCGACACGTCGATGGAGTTCTCGGTGCCCCACATCCTCAAGCTCGGGCTGGCGCAGGGGTTGGCCGACGAC
This sequence comes from uncultured Polyangiaceae bacterium, assembly GCA_964404725.1. Taxonomy (GTDB): domain Bacteria; phylum Myxococcota_A; class Polyangia; order Polyangiales; family Polyangiaceae; genus JAFGBI01. The sequence continues at coordinate 21,871 of CAYOLF010000100.1, read as the reverse complement.
CGGCTGCTGCTCGCCCTCGACCTTCGGTACGCTCTTTACCGAGACGCCAACGAGTCGATGGTGGTGGAGACGGAGGGGGGCGCCGACCAGGTGGTCCCCCTCGACTGGAAGGACTCGCTCGGCGTGTACCTGGGGGGCGAGTTCGGCGCCGTCCCCGACCGCTTCCTCGTGCGCGCGGGCTACTCCCTCGCGAGCAGCGCCACGCCGGACGAGACGGCGCTGCCCGTCATGCCGCCGCCCGGGTTCCAGCACGGGATCCATCTCGGCGCGGGGGTCGCGCTCGGCGGCCTCTCCCTCGATCTCGGGGGCTATTACATGTTCGGCAGCGCCGACGCCGAGCCCGACGCCCCGATCCCCGGCAGCATGGACGGGACGTACAAGATGGACGCGATCCTCGCCTCGCTGAGCGCGACCTATCGCTTCGGGGCCCGTCCCGGAGCCGCCGCCGAGGGGCCCGCCGAGGTCCCCGGTGGTTAGCCGCGCCCCGAGCCCGGCGCTGGTGTCGGACATCGTTCCGGCCATCGTCGTCGACCGGCCGGAGCGCGTGACCCGCGCGGTCCGCTACTTGGAGCGCGTGCTCTCCGCGCCCGGCGGATGCCCGAGCTGGACGGCGGACACCCCCAGCTTCGAGGACCGCGCCCCGACCCCCCCCGAGGTCTTCTCGTCCATGGTCGCGGCGCAGCTGATCCTGGACGCTGGCCAGGATTCTACCCTGGTGAGTCACGCGCTAGAGCTCGTCCCGAAGGCCTGTAACGCGCGGGGGTTCGTGCATTTCTTCGAGGACTGGGCGCTCCTGCCCGCCGACATCGACTGCACCGGGGTCGGGCACGCGCTCCTGCTCAGCGCGGGGCAGGTGCACCCGGAGCTGGACGCGATCGTCGATCGGCTGCTCCGCAACGTCACCGCGGACGGGGTCCTCGAGGTCTACGAACAGCCGGCGGAGGCTCGCTCGGGGCGGGTCGACCCGACGGCGCTGGTCAACGCCCTCTACCTGGTCTTCCACTGCGGCCGGGAGGCGGAGGCGCGGCCCTCGCTGGACTACGTCCATCGCCACCTCACCAGCCGCGCCTTCGAGGCGGGGACCCGGTACTACCCCTCCGGGGACACGTTCCTCTATTTTCTCTCCCGACTCCTGCGCGATTTCGAGCGAGCTCAGCGGCGCCTTCTCCAGCCGCTGCACGAGGTCCTGGTGTCCCGCTTCGGCGCGTCGGCCTGTGTGCTCACCCGGGCCACCCGCGTGGCCGCCGCGGACAACGTCGGGCTCTTCGATCCCGAGGATCTGCAGGGGGTCGCCGACGCCCAATGCCCCGACGGATCCTGGCCCCCGGGTGCCTTCTTCAAGTATGGCCGGGCCTCGCGCTACTTCGGCAGCGAGGCGGTCACGACCGCGTTCGCCCTGCGCGCGCTGGTGGCCGGACCCAAGGCGCCCGCCGCGCGCTCGTGGCTGCCCGCCGCCGACGCCACCGCGCTGAGGGTCGCCGCCGAGCTCAGGCCGAACAACGGGCGACGAGCGCCTGGGCGATCTCCGTCGGCGTGAGCACGAGCTGCGCGGCGCCCTCCTCGATCGCGGTCCGGGGCATGCTGTCCACGGTGCAGGTGCTCGGCCGCTGAGCGATGGTCGTCGCGCCCGCGCGGGCGAGCGCGCCGAGCCCGGTGGCCCCGTCGCGGCCCATCCCGGTCAGCAGCACCGCGACCGTGCCCACCGCCGAGCTCCGTGCGACCGAGCCGAAGAGCCGATCGATAGAGGGGGTGTGCGTGGACCCCGGGAGATCGACGGGGACGAGGACCCCACCGCGGAGCTCGAGGTGGCGCCCCACCGGCGGCAGATAGACCACGTTATTTTCGGCCAACGTCGGCTCCTCCACCAGACGAACCGAGCGCCGGGATTCGCTGGCGAGCCACTCCGCGAGCCCGGGGGCGAAGCCGTGCGCGATGTGCTGCGCGACGACCACGGGCATGGAGAGCCGACGCGGCGCCGCGCAGAGCAGGTCCCGCACGATCCCCGGGCCGCCCGTGGACGCACCGATGAGCAGGTACCGCGGGGTGCCGCGCGAGTCGCCGATGGCGTCGAGCGTGATCCGCGAGGAATCGGGGCGGTACTCCGCCGAGTCGCGGTCACCGGAGCGGAGCTCCTCCGAGCTCGGCGGCGCACTGGGGCGCACCGAGCGCCGGCGATGAACCACGGGGACGCGAGCGAGCGCGCGCACCAGGCGCACCAGCTCGCGACGACGCTGCTCGTGCTCGGGGGCCGTGACCGCCGGCAGCTTGGCGCACACCTCGAGGACGCCCGCCGCCATGGCGCGAAAGGTGAGATCCGGGCAACTCGGGTCGGAGGCCGTCACGGCCAGGACGGGCACGGCCTGCTCCTGCATGAGCGTGGCGGCGACGTCGATCCCGTTCTGGCGGTCCAGGAACACGTCCATGATGACGATATCGGGTCGGAGGCGCCGCACCTCGCCGACGACCAGGTCCCCTCGCGCCACCTCCCCGACGATCTCGATCCCAGGCTCGCTCCCCAGGGCGAACCTGAGCGCGAGGCGCGCGGTCGCCGAGTCGTCGACGATCAGCACGCGGACGCTCTCGGAGCCGTTCATGGATTCGTCTGGCTCCTGCGCCCCGCGCCGCGTCAGCGATACGACGCGGCGAGCGCAGTCAGCGCAGCGCGCAGGTCGCCGACCTCGGTGACGCCGTCCTCGAGCACCTCGGCCGCGGGCCGGTCGGAGAGCTGACGGAGGAGCTCCCGCACCTGCCCCTCCGCCCGCTCGCTCTGGCGCGCGGCCTGCAGCGCCATGACGTACCAGTAGCGAGTGAGCCAGCGCTCGGGGTCGAGGAACAGCGCCCGCCTCAGATCGTCGACCGCCTCGCTCGGCCGATCCGCGGCCAGGTGGATCTGCGCGCGGAGCACCAGGCCCGCCGGGGTGCGGGGATCGGCGGCGATGCGGCGGTTGCAGGCCTGCAGGGCCTGCTCGAGATCCCCGCGATCGGCCAGGGTCAGGGCGTCGACGGGCGGGGGAGGGAGCGCTGAGGTCGAGGCGCTGGGGATGGCCCGAGGCAGGGGGACCACCTCGGCGCGGCGAACGCCCGAAACGTGGGGAGTCGGCCCCGCCGCCAGCCGGAAGACGCCGACCGGATCCCGCTCCCCACGCGTGAAGCGGTCCGCCGACGGGCTCGGGTCGGTGACCGCCTGGATCAGCAGCCCGTCTTGACGCAAGACGCGAGCGAACGCCGCGTGACAGCGCGCCAGCGCGAGCTCATCGAGGTAGACGCCGACGTTACGGAAGAGCACCACATCGACCGAGCGCTCGGTGAGGGTGGCGCCCAGCTCCTGCACCGCGCGGTGTTCGAACTGCACGGCGCTCCGGTAGGCGTCGTCAAGCCGGTGACGTCCCGTCTCCAGCCGGGTGAAGCACCGCTCGCGGAGGCCCGGCACGACCCCGCGGAAAGACCAGTCGCCATAGACCCCCGCGCGGGCCCGCGCGATGGCGTCGGCGCTGATGTCGCAGGCCAGGATGCGGCAGCGCCGCGCGAGCGGCCCGAACGCCTCGCCGAGGCCGATGGCGAGGCTGTAGGGCTCCTCCCCCGTCGAGCAACCCGCGGACCACACGAGAGCGTCGTCGGCCGGAAACTTACGCCATCGCTCGCCGAGGTGGCGCACGGCTGCGGCCAGCTGCTCGGGGAAGCGGAAGAAGAAGGTCTCCTCGATGGTGAGCCGTCCAGCGAGCTCCCGGAGCAGCTGGGGATCGGCGGTGAGCGCGAGCCGAAGCCGCCGCCCCTGCAGTCCATGGCGCCGCCCGAGCTCCGCCAGGGCCAGGGCCAGGTCGCGGCCCCAGCGCTCCTGCGGGCGCAAGCCGAAGCGCCGGGCGATCTCCTCCTGGAGCGGCGCGACCTCCACCGTCTCAATCGAAGCGCTCGGCGCGATCCCCATCGGAAGTCGTCGGAGCATAGCAGACACCCCTCACCGAATGGGGCTCGGGCGACGCCCCCGGGCGAGTCCGCTCGCCTTCGGTGGGATGTCTCCGCAGGAGGTGGGTCGGCGCCGGTGAGGGCGCCCCCCAACCCGCCAGCCCCCAGACCCGACGGCCCCAGCGCAGGGTCACCGCAATTGCGGGTTGGCCTCGCAGAATTAGGAGTGGCGAAATCCGTCGCGTGGCGGATCCCGCCAGGGCCACGACAGTCCACACCTTGACCACCGCCTGGTGATAACCTCGGCCTTCGATGGAGCGGAGCAGGGCGAGCGCCGACGCAGCGGCGATCCTCGCGCGACGGGCCAGGGAGCTGGCGCGCGTGGAGGACGGAGCCTCCGAGGAGGAGGTGCCCACCACGGTGGTGCTGGTTCGCCTCGGAACGGAGCGGCTGGGCCTGCCCGCGCAGGGGATGCAGGGGGTGTACGAAGACGTGAAGGTCACCCCCGTCAGGGGCGCCCCACCGTGGATCGCGGGCGTGGCCCAGGTGCGCGGCGAGCTCATGAGCGTCGTGCACCTATCGCGGTGGCTGGGGCAGGCGGCGACGGTCGACCACCCCGTCGTCGCGGTCTTGGCGGGCAAGCGGGGGCCGCTCGGGATCCTGGTCGACGAGGTGCTCGGCTCCCACGACGTGCGGCGGGACGACGTCAGCGATCTGTTGACCCGGCAGGCCCACCGCGAGAAGCGCCCGATCAGCGCGGTCACCAATGATCTGGTGGCGGTGCTCGATCTCGAGCGCTTCCTCGCCGATCCCGAGCTGGTGGTGGGAAAGGCCGCGTCGGCCGACGGATAGCAGGGGGTGGCCGAGGTGGCGCGCGGGTGCGCCACCCGAAGCGGGAGACTCAGCGGCGCGTGCTGGTAGGCGAGATGATGAAGGAGCTCCTCGAAACCTTCCGGGTGGAGGCGACGGAACTGTTCGACGCGCTCGCCGAGCGCACGGGGGCGCTCGCCACCGCGGAGGGCGAAGCGCGGCGTGACGCGGCGCAGGCGGCGCTGCGACTCGCCCACAACCTGAAGGGGACGAGCGGCTCGGTGGGGCTCGATGCCGTGTCGCGGCTCGCTCACTCGGTCGAGGACGCGCTGTCCGCGCTCTACCTCAGCGACTCTCCGCCCACCCCGGCGCTCGCCGCCGCGCTGCGCGAGGCGGTCGTCGTCGCCCAGCGGCTGGTGGACCAGAGCGACGACGCGGCGCTGCTCGCGCAGGCCAGTGACCTCGAGCACCGCCTCCGGGAGCTGACGCCCCCCAAGCCAGAGGCTGACCTCGGGTCCGTGACAACGCCGGCCGGTGCCGCGCCGTCGCCGCCGCCCGCGGTGTCCGGTGGTCCCGAGTCCGACGGCGCGACCTCGGACCAACCCTCCGGGCGGGCGACGGAGGACCAGGCCGCCGTGTACGTTCGCGTGCCGACCCGACGCCTGGAGGCGCTCGCCGGTCACCTCGACGAGCTCCTCGTCCTGCACGGCCAGCTCGGTCTACAGAACGAGCTCCTGCAGACCGCGCTCCGCGACCTGGAAGGCACCGGGGCGGCGCCGAAGCTGACGGGACTGCACGCCCTCGCCACCGCCCAGAGAAAGAGCCACTCGACCCTATCGCGTCTGGTGTCGGAGCTCACGGCTACCCTGCAGCGGATCCGCACGGTGCCGCTCACCACGGTGGCCCCGCAGTGGCGACGCGTCGTGCGCGACTGCGCGCAGTCACTCGGCAAGGTGGTCGACCTGCACGTGCACGTCGGCGACACCGAGGTGGACAAGCAGGTCCTCGACCAGCTCCGCGACGCGGTCGTGCACCTGCTGAGGAACGCGGTCGATCACGGGATCGAGAGCCGGGAGGAGCGACACCTGCTCGGCAAGCCCCCGACCGGCTCGATCTCGCTCGCGGCGCAGATGGCTGGCGCCAGCGTCCTGCTGGAGGTGAGCGACGACGGCCGCGGCCTCGAGCCCGAGGAGCTGGCGGCCACGGCCGTCGCCCGGCGCCTGCTCACCACGGAGCAGGCCGGGAGGATGACCGTCGCAGAGAAGCTCGACCTCATCTTCCGCGACGGTTTTTCGACCTCCGCGAGCGTCAGCACGATCAGCGGCCGCGGTGTCGGGCTCGCGGCGGTGCGCGAGGACGTCACCCGCCTCGGCGGCACCTACAGCGTGAGCTCGCCCGGCTACGGCGAGGGGACGACGTTCGCCCTCAAGGTACCCATCAGCGTGCTGGCGACCCGCGGGCTGATGGTGCGGGTCGCCGACGTCTCTTACATGCTCCCCATCGACGTGGTCGAGCGGGCGCTGCGCACCAACGGGGCCGCGCTCCGCAGCCTCGACGGCTCGCCCGTGCTCCCCCGCGAGGGGGACGAGCCCCTCCCCCTGGTGTGGCTGCTCGACCAAGGGAACGCGCGCCTCCCCGGCAACGAGGCGTTCGACGTGGTCGTGCTCGCCCTCGGAGCGGAGCGGGTCGGCCTGGTCGTGAACGAGGTCCTGGACGAGCAGGAGTACGTCACGCGCCGCCTGCCCTGGAACCTCCAGCGCGTGCCCGGCGTGAACGGCGTCGTGGTCCTGCCGGACGGCTCGGTCGCCATCGCGGTCGACGTTCAGCACCTCTTCGCCGAGCGAACCCGCCGCGACGCCCGCCCCAGCGTCACCGCGACCTCGGCCCGACGCGACCCCAAGCGCACCACCATCCTGGTGGTCGACGATTCGCTGACCAACCGCACCCTCGAGCGGAACATGCTCGCCAGCCTCGGCTACGCGGTGGACGTGGCGGTGGATGGGCGAGAGGCCTGGGCCAAGCTCCAGCAGACCCCGTACGATCTCCTCGTCACCGACGTGCAGATGCCCGAGATGGACGGCCTCGAGCTCACGCGCCGCGTGCGCGCCGATCCCCGGCTCCGGCAGCTCCCCGTGCTCCTGGTGACGAGCCGCGGCCGGCAGTCCGACATCGAGCTCGGCGCGGCCGCCGGCGCCGACGAGTACCTGGTGAAGGGACAGTTCGACCAGGACAAGCTCCTCCAGGCGGTGGAGCGCCATCTCTTCGACCGGGTCACCGCCGCCAGACCCGGAGGAGGCCAGCGTGCCTAGCGATCTGTCCCCCATCCTCGACCGCATCGCCGCGCTCGAGAGCGAGCTCGCGCACCTCCGGCAGGAGGTCGCGACCACCCTGGTCCAGCCGACCGCGCCCGGCGAGGAGCTCGCGGTGCTCGAGTGCGTGGCCGGCGGCCAGTCCTTCGGCGTCCTCCTCTCCACCGTCGTCGAGGTCCTGGCGGTGGCCGAGCTCGTCCCCCTCCCCGAGGCTGAGCCCTGGATCCTCGGCAGCCTGAACCTGCGCGGCGAGAGCGTGGTGGTCATCGACATGGCCCACCGCCTCCTCGGCCACACCCACACCATCGAGCCCTCGGAATACATCGTCGTCTGCCACGACGGCTGGCGCCGCCTCGGCCTGCTCGTCCAGGACATCCGCACCATCGAAACCATCCCCGACGAAGCCCTCCAGCACCCCGCGCCCGGGGTGGCGTTCGCGCCCTACTTGATCGGGGTGTGGCACACGGAGGAGCGGTCGCTCGCGGTGGTGGAGGTGGGGAGGGTCGTGGCGGTTCTTAACCTGCCCGCATCCGAGGCCCTACCGGCACGCGCCCAATGAGTTCCTCTCCTGACTCTCGCTTCACTCCGCTCCCAAGCACCTGCCACTTTCCCAAGGGACATCCCCTATTAGCCACAATGAGCCACCTGCGCCCCCCCCCTTCCGAGGCCCTGTTGCCTACAGCGCTTCCCTTCCCTCTACTCCAACTGGAGCCGGGCCTTTTGGCGCAGGCGCAGGCATTCCTTGACGGGTGGGCCCGTGAGTTCGGCTACACCGAAGAAACCCATACCAGTGTGGCCAGCACCTACCTCAAGTACTGCTCACCACCCAATGCCACCCCGACCGCCTCCTGCCTCGCCGCCGAGTACCTGGCCTGGTTCCTCGTTCTCAACGACCTCCCGCCCAGCGAGCAGAAGGCCGACGCACTGCGCGACTCGCGCGCGCTCCTGCAGGGACAACTCCACTCCAGCACCCGACGCGAGGCCGCAGTCACACAGGCGCTGCTTCGCAGCATCGGCACCCATCTCCCCGGCCCCGAGGCAGCGGCCTTTCGGCAGCGGGCCGCCCGAACCATAGAGTCCTTTCAGTGGGAATTGGCGCTCCTTCTGCAATCACCCCAACCCACGCCACCACTCCCTGAGTACCTGAACCACCGAACGCACACGATCGCCCACTTGCCCTATCTGGAGCTCTGGCGCTCCTCCCTGTCAGTGGGACTCCCCGACCCGAGGACGCGAGCTCTCCTCGAGGAGGCCGAGCTCATCAATACCCAGGTCGTTTTTCTTGTCAACGATCTCCTGTCCATTTCCCGGGACACCCGCAAGGGGAAGCCCAACGTCGTCTTTTTCATTGGCAAGGAGCCTCGCTGCCCCACGGCCGAGGCGACGTCCGCCGCGCTGGAGCTTCTCGACCAAGCCCTGTGTCGGTACCAGCAGGCACGGGACAGGCTCGCGGCGACCGCCTCTGACCGGCCTTCTCTGATTGCGCACGTGTCCTTCCTCGATTCGGTTCTGGAGGGAAACAGGTTCGCCACTGTCGCGCTCCACAACCGGTTTCTGGGAAGCGAGTGATCGGACACCCCACGCCGTCCCGAACCCATAGCCTTTACGTAGGCCTATCGCACCCCCCGCGGACCCTCTCGCACTCTGATGGAGTGAAATATGAGCTCATATGTTAGTTTTGTGACTGTGCTGCTCTCGTGCCTGGTGGTTACCGTTGGGGCCGTCTATTTGCGCTTCAGAGACGGTCTGGCCACAAAGCTGTATGGCATCGTCTTGAGCCTGATTGCCGCCAATTGTCTCCTGACGTTTGCCATGGGCGCGGAGCGGCGGCTCGACATCACGCTGTCCTTGGCCGGCCTCGGGGCTCTCATTACCGTTCCTGTCCTCTTCTTACTCTACCGCACCGTGGTTGCCCGGGTGGACTCGCAGGCCATGGCGGTGCTGTCCAGCACCGCCCAGCTCTCCGCCACCGCCCAGGAAACCGCCGCCACGGCGGCCCAGCAGTCGGCGACGGTGAGCGAGGTGAGCTCCACCATCGGCGAGCTCACGGAGACCAGCGCGGCGGCGGCGGCGTTCGCCAAGCAGGTGGTCACCAGCAGCGCCGACGTCCTCGCCAAGGGAGAGGACGGGATGAAGGCGGTCGAGCAGGCGCGAAAGGTGCTGGAGCTCATCAGCCAGGTCGGCGAGATCGTCGAGGCGATCCGCGATTTCGCGGGGCAGTCGAACCTGCTGGCCGTCAACGCGCGGGTGGAAGCGGCCAAGGCGGGGGAGCACGGCCGGGGCTTCGCGGTGGTGGCGTCGGAGATCCGGAATCTGGCCGAGCAGAGCCGGGACTCGGCGCAGCGGATCTGGAAGGCGGTCATGCAGGCCGAGGAGGGGCGGCGAGCCCTGGAGGAGGCCTCGACCCGGATGAGCGATCTCTTGACGGCCCTGAACGCCAGCGTGGACAACGCGCGGCAGATCTCGGCCACGGTGGGGCAGCAGTCCGCCGGGATCCAGCAGATCTCCGAGGCCATGCGGAACGTGGCGGAGGGCGGCCGGGCCTCGGCGGCCGCGACCGGACAGGTGGAGCAGGCCGTGGTCGCGCTGCGCGGCGTCGCCAAGGAGCTGCAGACGTACATCACGGGGAACCGAGGCTGAGCTCCGGGCGGGGCCCCTCCCCGGCCCCCGCCCCTTTTCCCCGCCCCCGCCCCCGGCTATGGCCTCGGGGGTGTCGTCCTCGCCCCGCGGCCGTTCCCCACCGCCCAGTTGGTGGTCCTGGCTCGTCGCTCTGCTGCTGACGACCCCGGCCCTCGCCGAGGGGCTCCCCGCGTCCTCGGCGTCGGTGGGCAGCCCTGGCAACGCCGCGCTGGCGCCGGTCGCCTCGGGCTCGTCCGGGCTCGACCCGCTGGCCGCCGCGCGCGGAGCCTCGGCGTTGCTGCACAGCGCGGAGGCGACGCAGCACGAGCTGGCACGCCTCGAGGCGCGCGCGGCCCTCCCCGAGGAGCTCCAGGCGCTGGAGCGCGAGCTCCCCCGCCTGACCGAGGAGGCCTATGGGGCCGCGGCGCAGGCGCAGGCCCAGATCCACGGAGCAACCCGGTGGTTTTCCATCGCCGACGCGGAGTACGCGCTGCACCGGCGCCATTCGCGCCTCGCCACCCGTCTGCAGCGGGTCGCCGACCACGTCGAGCAGGCCGACGCCGCGCGACAACGGATCGACGCCATCCTGGAGGAGGCGCGACACGCGAGCGAGGACGCGACCCTGCTGCAGCTCGACGGCGCCGCGCGCGCCAAGCTCCGCCGCTCGATCGCGAGGGCCCAGCTCGCCCGCCTCAACGTCCAGCGCTCGGCCTCGGCGGCGTTGCGCCTGCGGGCGGGCCTGGAGGACGCCGCCCGCGAGCTCGAGCAGGTCCTGGATCTCGCCAAGACGGGGGGCCCGAGCCTCACCCGCGATCTCCTGCGCACCGGCCCGAACCTCCTCGAAACCCTGGGCGAGCTGCCTCGGGGTCGGGAGCTCTGGGAGATCCCCGGCGCCGCGCTCCGCCACAACGGGGCGACCTTCCGCGACTTCCTCGGCAACTCACGGGCCCTGCTGCTGACCCACCTGCTGCTCGGCGCGGGGATCCTGCTCTCGTTGCGCTGGGTGCGGCAGCGCGCGCGAGCCTGGCCCGCCTGGCCCGGCCTCGGCGAGCCAGAGCACCCCCTCGAGCGCCCGCTGACGGCGACGCTGCTCCTGACGGTCGCGACGACGCTGCTCATCGACGTGGCCCTGCCGGCCTCGGCGGTGGTGCTGGCGTTCAGCCTGGTCGCGCTGTGCGGACTGCGCCTCTTGCCCGGCCTGCGCTTGGGGATCTCGCTCGGCCAGCGGCAGGCGCTCTACCTGCTGCTGCTCCTCGACCTGGGCCGCCTCTTCCTGGTCGAGCTCCCCAGCCTCGAGCGGCTGCTGATGCTGGCGGAGGGGACGCTCGGCGCCGCGCTGCTGCTCTCGGTGCTGCGCCGGGCCCGCCGCGAAGGCACCAGGCCGCAGGACCCCTGGGGCAAGCTCCGCTGGCTCGCGCTGCGCGCCTGGCTGCTCGCGTACGTGCTGGGAACGCTGGTCCTGGCGCTGGGGCTGGTGCACACGGGGACGACGCTGATCTCGGGGGCGACCACCTCGCTGCTCGGCGCCGTCGTCTGGACCGCGGTGCACCGGATCCTCGCCGAGGCTGCCCGGGTGGCGATCCAAGCCACCCCGAGCCGGGAGCCTCGCCCCGATCACCTCCGGCGGCGCTTCGTGACGCGCCGCCTGGGGCTCGGGCTCGCGGCGCTGTTCGCGTTGGTCTGGGCGCGCACCACCCTCGGTGCGCTGACGCTGTGGGAGCCCGCCGTGCGCTCCGGGGGAGAGCTCTTGGCCCTCGCCGTCGAGATCGGATCGCTCCACGTCTCGTTCGGCAGCCTCGTCGCCCTGGGGCTGGGGGTCCTGCTGGCGGTGTACGGCGCGCGTGCCGTGCGCTCGGTGCTCGACGAAGACCTGCTCCCGCACACGCGGCTCACGGCGGGGACGCACGCCGCCACCAGCACCTCGGCCTACTACGGGCTGCTGCTGGTCGGTCTCTTCTTGACCATCGGCGCCGCCGGCGTCGAGCTCGACAAGCTGACCTTGATCGCGGGCGCGCTGAGCGTGGGCATCGGCTTCGGCCTGCAGAACTTGGTCCAGAACTTCGTGGCGGGCCTGATCCTGATCTTCGGTCGCCCCATCAACGTGGAGGACCGGATCCAGCTCGGCGAGCTCTCGGGGATCGTGCGCCAGATCGGGTTTCGTGCCAGCACGGTGCGCACCTTCCAGGGCGCCGAGGTCATCGTCCCCAACTCCGATCTGATCAGCACCCAGGTCATCAACTGGACCCTCTCGGATCCCAATCGCCGCCTGGAGATCGACATCGGCGTCGCCTACGGCACCGATCCGGAGCGGGTCGTCACCCTCTTGGTCGAGATCGCCCGCGCCCACCCCGAGATCCTCGACTCCCCCGCGCCGGACGCGCTCTTCCTGAGCCATGGCTCGAGCTCCCTCGATTTCCAGCTTCGCGCCTGGACGAGGAACGTGACCGATTGGCCCAACATCCGGAGCGAGCTGACCATGGCGATCAACCGCGCCCTGCAGCAGGAAGGGATCGAGATCCCGTTCCCGCAGCGCGATCTGCACCTGCGCAGCCTGCCCCCCGAGCTAGCGCGAACACTGCAACCGCGGAAGGAGTAGACGTACGGGCGACTCGCGTCGATGAGTCTCACGTCGAGCTTCGCATCGAAGACCACCGCGTCGAAGGCGATCGAGCGGGGCCGGTCGCCGTGGACGCGCACCCCGTTCTCCCGATCGGGAGCCCCGGGACGGGCACGTAGAAAGCGCTCCCCGGAGAGGTCACACGCGACCGAAGAAATGGGAGGCTCACCGGCGCAGGAGCTCGGGATCCGGGGCCGCGGGCGTCGTTGGTCGCTCGAGGGAGCCGAGCCAATCGAGAGCCGCGGCGCGGTCCACGAAGGCCTCCACGCGCTCGCCGAAGCCCTCGCCCTCGGCCATGGAAGCCAGCATCGCCGCGGCGGCCAGCGAAGGGCCCGGCGCTCCGAGGATCGCCCACTTGCGCGGCTCCCACGGGCCGGCCAGGACCCGCGCGACCACCGCCTCGAGCTGGTCGAGGGAGAGCCTGCTCAGATCGCCGTCGACGACGTTCCAGACCACGCACTGCGCGAAGCCGAGGTCGAGGGCTCGGTCGAGCGCATCCGTGAGATCCAGGACCGTGACCTCTCCACGCAGCACGAAGACGATGGCGTCATGAAAGGAGTCACGCCCACAGGACACGGGAGCCGCGGCGCCGTGGGCACGGAAGCGCCCGATCGGCTGTGGTCCGGCTCGGTCCTCGTCGAAGGTCACTGCAACGATCGCTTATCGTGCGGGGACGGCCCGGTGATGCAACTGGCGGGATCCGTCAGCACACTAGAGCGAGGAAATCGCCATAGATCGACCCCGCCGTCCCGGGGGCGCGGGCGCTCCGGGCTCCACGCTCGCGCCCGCCGCCCGGAGGGGACCGAGCAGCGGAGCACGGGGGCTACTTGGTGATGAGGACGTCGTCGACGTACAGCGTGACCACGTCGGTGGGGTTCGCCAGCTCGCCACCCTCGACGTAGAACTGCGCGTCGACCAGCGTGCAGCCCTCCGGCACCGTGTAGCTGCCGGTGAGCTCGGTCCACTCGCCCGCGGTGACGGTCTGGCGGTTGGCGACCCAGACGTACTTCGGTCCTTCGCCGCAGTCCGCCGTGTTCGTCACGTTGATGGCCGCGCTGTCCGCGCCCCCGATGGTGACCCAGTAGCTGACGTCGTACGTCTCCGTCGGGGTGAGCAGGGCGTTCATCTGCACGACGGCCTTGCCGACGGTCGCGCCGGTGACGGCGAGGCTCTGGACGCCGCCGTGAACCACGGCGGTGCTGAGCCCGATCTCGCTGCCCCAGGAGTACCAGCCGTCCATGTTGGCCTCGAAGTCGTTGGCGAGCACCGTCACGACCTGGGGTTGCTGCCTGATGACGACGTGGTCGACGTACAGGCTGATGGTGCCGGTGCTGCCCTGGATGTTGCCGCCCTCGACGCAGAACTGGGCGTCGGCCAGGGTGCAGTCGGCCGGCACGGTGTAGGTCCCGGAGAGGTTGACCCATTCCCCGGCGGTGACGGTCGGGTTGCTGGTGAGCCAGGTGTACCCTGCCCCGGCGCCGCAGTCGGAGGTGTTGGTGACGTGGATGTCGGCGCTGGCGGCGCCTTCGATGCTGACCCAGTAGCTCAGCGCGTAGGTCTGCCCGGGCACCAGGATCCCGTTCATCTGCAGCACGGCCTTGCCCACGCCGTCGCCCGTGACCTTCAGGCTGTAGTCACCCGTGTGCGATTTCTCGGTGGTCACTGCCATCGACTCGCCCCAGGTGTACCAGCCGGCGCCGCCGCTCTCGAAGGTGCCCGTGACCAGGTTGCCCTCGGGCTCGCTGGGCGGGGCCACCGGGGCCAGCACCACCACGTCGTCCACCAGCAGATCCACGCCGGTGTCGCCCTCGGCCCAGAGCTTGAGGCTGACGGCGTCACAGTCCGGCATGACGACGGCACCGGCGATCTCGGTCCAGGCGCCTTCGGCGACGGAGACCTGCTCGAGCCAGCTGTAGCTCGTGACCCCGTCGCAGGTGACGGCCTTGGTCACGTTCACCTTCGCGGACTCGGCGCCGCGGATGGAAACCCAGAAGCTGACGTCGTACGTGGCTCCGGGGACCAGGGCGCCAAGATCGTACGCGGCCGGGTTGTTGCCCGTGCGGTCGCCGATCCAGAGGCTCCTCGCGCCGGTGAACGCCCGGCTGTCGGTGGTGGCGATGCTGGGCGCCGGATCGCCCCAGCTGTACCAGCCGCTGGTGTTCGCCTCGAAGTCCCCGCCCGCGATGATGCTGGCACCCAGGCCCTCGGGCGCCGCGAACTTGATCTTGTCGACGTTGGCCACGCCGTTGGCCCCGATGAACTTGACGAGCAGGTCGTGCTCTCCGCTCACCGGCGCCCAGGGGACGGTCAGCGTGGTGTTGCCACCCCAGCTGCCGGTGGAAGCCAGCGGGATGGTGGCCACCTTGGCGTGGTCGAAGCCGTCGAGATAGATCTCGACGCTGGCCGGCTCGTCGTTGCCCTTGGCGTAGGTGATCGACAACAGATCCCAGTTCTCGTCGAAGACCACGCGCTCGAGGCTCATCCAGCTGCCGTCTCCGGTGTAGGCGACGGAGCCCTCGATGGCGACGAGCCCCTCGGCGTCGTCGTAGCTCTCGACCTCGATGAGCAGGCCGGCGGCGTCGCCCTCCCGCGGCGCCGGGGTGTACACCGGGACCGGGCAGTCGTCGCCCCCAGCCCGGTAGCACACGAGCCAGTCGAGCGCGGGGCGGGGGTTGCACTCGGCATCGAGCAGCCACGAGTCCTGCCGCCAGATGGCGCCCTGCAGATGACCCCAGGCGGTGACGCCGAGCACGGAGGGGTTCTCGTAGAAGGCAGCGACGAGGTCGCTGAAGACCCCCGCCTGCCGCGCGTCGTTGGCGTAGTTGGCGTCGAACTCGGTGACGTAGATGCCGAGGCCGGTGGCCGCGAGCCGGTCGAGGTTCGCCGCGACGACGCCGGGATCCGCCTGCTCCAGGAAGTGGCCCTGGACAAGGCAGAGTTCCGCTCTGCTTCGTTCACTCGCCTCGCCGGCGGTGTTCACTCGGTCGTAGGCGACGCCGGCCCCCGCGCCGCCTACGGCTGCGCGTTGCGCGCGAGCTCCAGCGCTTGCTCCTGGAACCACTGCCCCGCGGCCGGCCCGCCGTTGCAGGGCCCGTCGGATTCGCCCGGGCGTTTGAGCCACAGGAAGGCGTGCACCAGCGGCTCGCCTGTCTGCACCGTGGGGGTCTGACCGAGGCCGCGGCCACGCGGGTTGCACCATTCGTTGTTCGGAGCCTCGCCCTTGCCGTTGCGGCTGGTGTCGATGACGAACGGCACCTTGCCGCCGAGTTTCTCGCTGATGTCCTTGCCGTAAGCGACGTTCTTGTCGGTGGCGACGTAGTTCGAGGTGTTCAGGGAGAAGCCGTGGGCCTCGCGGATCCCGGCGCCCTCGAGGCGGCTGACGGCGTCCTCGACGGGGAGCCAGTTGGGGTGGCCGACGTCGAGGTACACGGCCGTGTTGGGGCGCTGCCGCAGGGCGCGGACCGCGTACCGGAGCATCGCGAGGCGCGCCTCCTGATCGGCGGGCGAGAGGCACTTGGTGAGCAGACCGAGCGCGTCCGGCTCGAGGATCACGACCGCGCGACCGTCCCCGATCCCGCGCGCGAGGCCGGTGATCCACTCCCGGTAGGCCGAGCCGTCCTTGACACCCCCCCTGGAGTACGAGCCGCAGTCACGGTTGGGCACGTTGTACGCGATCATGACCCGAACCGCGCCCTGGGCGCTGGCGGCCTCGACCATCCGGCGCGCGGCGGCCTCCACGTTCCCGGTCCACTCCCCGACCCAGTCGGCCTGCGGCTGAGCGGCGATGAGCCCGAGCAGCGCGGCGTCCGCGCCGGTGGCCTGGCGCGCGCGGCCGGCGGCCTGGGAGGACGGATCGACGAAGAGCTTGGCCCCGGCGAAGGGATTGCCCTCGGCCACCGGCAGCGCCGGCGGGAGCTCCTCGGGCACGGGGCCGCTCGCCGGAGAGCTGGCGGAGGTCCCCGCCCCGGACGCGGGCGGCGTGGCGGGCGCCTTGGCGGCGCAGGCGGAGAGGACGAGCAGGAGCGCGGGCAGGAGCGGACGCATGGCGCTCAATTACGTCGACTCCGGTCGGAAGTCACCTCGCACGGGGCGGCGGCGACCGCCCCCGCGCGGTGCCGATCGAGACGCCCGAAGACGAACTCGGAGGTGCCGCCCCCCCGAGGCGACGGCGACGGCGCCATCGACTGCGACGACGGCGACTGCGGCCCCTTCTGCGCGGGCGCGCAGTACGCGGCGCCGATGACCGAGCTCTGCGACGACGGCCTCGACAACGACGGCGATCGCGCCGTCGACTGCTACGACGGCGACTGCTCGTACCTCCCGGCCTGCGTGAGGTAGGCCGCCCGAGGGCATCCCCGTCCGTCCCGCGGCGCCCGGACTGTACCGCCGGGGCACCGAACACGCCGGTCTTCGACCTGCCCGAGAACCCACCGCTCGAGTCACGGGCGCGCACGGAGGCGAGCCGCCACCCGCGCCTGGCGGAGCCCGCCGCTCGAGGCGCGTTTTGGAACGGGTTGCGACGATTCAGCGACGATTCAGCACGGTGCTGGAGCATGTCCGGGTTCATGGCGGTGGACTTCGAGCGCGAGAAGCGCTGGTGGGACGAGAAGGCACCCAAGGAGGAGCGCGTCGGTGCCGATCAACCCATGAACCGAACGCTGCGGTGGCGCGAGATCGACCGACGACTCGACGGCGTGAAGACCATCCTCGACGTTGGTGCCGCAACGGGCGCATTCTCCATCCCGCTCGCTCAGCGAGGCTTCGAGGTGACTCACTTCGACCTTTCCACCGAGGCCATAGCTATCGCCCCGAAGAAGGCCGCTGGACTAGGGACCAGGCAACGAGCGGGTCTCATTGCCGTGGCCGAACGCTAGCGTGACGGTCCTGGTCATCCCGCAGCGACGGCGCTAGGATCTGCCCATGGCCGAGTCGGTCCCCGTCCCTCCCGCTGAGTTCGCTCGACTATCGCAGGACGACAAGCTCGCCTACATCGAGCGCCTGTACGACATCGTGGATGCGCAGGGGGTCGAACTGACGGACGAGCAGCGAGCCTTGCTCGATGAGCGGCTTCGGCAACACCAGGCGGACCCAGGCTCGACTCGGCCCTGGCACGAAGTCCGCGACGAACTCCTTCAACGCTGGCGATGAGCCACGTCATTCGCGTTCGACCCGAGACGGTGTCGGACATCGACGAGCAGGCGGAATACTACGAGTCAGAAGACGCTGGCCTCGGGCGCCGATTCGCGCGAGCAGTCATGATGACCATCGACCGGATCGCGCCGATGCCGCTCAAGCTGCGGCCACGACACGGTGAAGTGAGGATCGCGCTGGTCGGTCGCTTCCCGTTCGGTGTGGCGTACTTCGTCGATGGCGACGACATCATCGTGCTCGCCGTGCTGGATCTGCGGCGGAACCCGTTGCGAAACGTGACGACGCTGGATGAGCGTCGTGGCAAGAGCCCGCGCTAGCCGGGTGGGAATCGGCGCCAGTTCCGATACCTTCACGCCGAAAATTCGGCGCGTCTACACCCCCCCGCCGCAAGCGGCATCGCTGCGTTCTTCAACGATCCCGCTGGGTCCCCTCCGGCCCGCCCTCGCCGTTGTCCTCGCTGCCGATCTGCACGATCTCGTGGTTGAGGGTGTGGTCCGGGAGCTGGAACGTGCGCCTGATGCCCCCGAGCCGGGTGACCTCCACGATCGTGTCGAAGGAGCCCGTCAGGAGCGCCGCACCCTCGATGCTGGCCCGATGGCTCCGCGAGGACAACGCGCTCAACCGCCCTGACCCGTGGGCCAAGCGACATGAAACCCGTTGCACGATCCGGATCACGCCGTGATGCTGGAAGAGCCGCGTTGCCAAGACGGGGCAAGATGGATCCTCGGTGAGCGAATTCGACCGCGAACACCTCGTCCCGCAGGCGACCCGTCGCGTCGCGTCGAACGCCATGCTCGATCGCGCGGCGGGGACCGAGCTCGGAGCCCTGTGGCTGTTGCTGCCCTTTGCCTTGGTAGCTGTCCTCGTCGCTGCGGTTTCGGCCGGTGACGGGGGACTGCTCGCTCTCACCTGGGCGGGGATCGCGATCGTGGCCCTCGCCACGTTCGTCTGGGCGTGGTTCGAGCGACGTGCTTCTCGTGGCGTGCTGCGCCGGCTCGCGCCGGGCGAAGACCGAGCCCTCGCTCGGGAAGGGGAAGCACAGCTGCGACAGTACAGGGTCGTCGTCGGAATGGTGGTGCTGGAAGCAGCATTTTGGACGCGCCCCCACTCGTGTCCACGACCGATGGTTCCCACCTTGGTCACGCTGCTGCTCGGTTGGTGGTCGCTCCCCTGGGGACCTATCCACACCATCTCCGCAGTGGTCTGCAACCTTCGCGGGGGAGAGGTCACTTCGGCGGTGGATCTGCGCGCCCGGCTTGGTGCGGCTGCACCGCCACCCGTCGCCTGGTGGCGCCGTCTGCTGGCGCTGGACAATGGAAGCACCCTGCAGGTGGTCGCCAACCTGGCGATCCTGTTGGTGCTCACGCTTCTCGGGCTGCTAGTGCTCGCTGCCGTCGTGAGGGCAGTGGCGTGGGAAGTTTGATCGTGGAGGCAAAGCCGAACCGCACGGCGAGCCTGCCGGCGGCGCGTTTCCCAGCAAAGATCGCGATGTCCCCGATGACGTCCTGGCCGTTCACCTGTCTTTGGCGTGCACCGGAGCGGCCGCGGCGGCTAACCTTCCTCGGGTGAGCATGCGTCGCTGGTGCTTCGGAGCCTCCTGGGGCCTGCTGCTGGTGGGGGGCCTCGTCGCTTGCGTCCCGCGTTCGGCGCCGCCGTCGGTGCCTGTGGCGACGATAGAGATCCCGAAACCGTCGGCAGGCGACTCCGACCCGCAGGACTCGGAGGCTCTCGCGGAGCCTGACGCGCGCCGCCAACTCGCGGGGCGTTGGACCTTCACGCACGACGGGGAGCCGTGGTTCGAGGCGGACGTGACTCCGAGCGGCAAGGACTGGGACGTGGTGCTGAAGTTCGACGATACCCAGGCCTGGGTACGCTTCGAGATCATCGAGATCGCCATCGACACCCCCGAGCCCGGAGCGGTTCGACTCCGCGGAGTCAATCTGGACGGCTCGGGTGACTCCCGCGACGTC
The DNA here is from genome assembly GCA_964404725.1 of uncultured Polyangiaceae bacterium. Lineage (GTDB taxonomy): Bacteria > Myxococcota_A > Polyangia > Polyangiales > Polyangiaceae > JAFGBI01. Next base: position 2,492 of record CAYOLF010000100.1, on the reverse strand, counting down.
GAGCTGCGATGGGTGGGCGAAGGCTTGCTCGAGGGGACCGTGTTCGGGGACAACTACGACCGGCCGTTCCCCGTGCGAGCCGAGAAGGGGGGGAGCTAACCCGGTCGAAGCTCCACGTCACTCCCGCGGCCCACCGCCCTAGCCCAGGCTCCAAGCCTCGTCCGCATGCTGCTCCAGCCAGCGCTCGAGCCGCGGCCGTGGTCGACCGTCGGCCCGCGCCGCGCGCGCCTCGGTGGCGAGCGCGGCGAGCCGACGCTGGAGCACGAGCTGCCGGCCCCCCGCGGCCGTCCAGAGCCGCTCGACCTCGTCGTCGCCGAGCGCGCGCCAGCGCCCCAGGGGGAGCTCGTCGAGCGCCAGTGAGCCGACGCGCTTTCGGTGCAGTTGCACCAGGTGCAGCCCGAGCGCGTCGCACATGCGCCGGATCTGCCGGTTCATCCCCTGGCGCAGGGTCAGGAGGAGCTCGGTGCAGGCCTCGCTCCGGGCCAGCACCCGGACCTCGCTGGCACGTGCGACGCCGCCCGGGAGCGCGATGCCCTCCACCAGGGACCGCAAGCGAGGGTCGTCGTCGGTAACGCAGTCGTCGAGCCAGAGCCAGTAGACCTTGCTGGTGGCATGCTCCGGCTGCAGGATGGCGGTGGCCAGATCGCCGTCGGTGGTGAAGAGCAAGAGCCCCGTCGTCTCACGATCGAGGCGGCCCACGGGGAACGAGCCCCGCGGCATCTCCCGCAGGTACGCGGAGAGATCGCGGTTGCCGAGCGGATCGGCGGTGGAGCTGGTGACGCCGCGCGGCTTGTTGAGCATCGCGTGGTGGTGGCGCCGGAGCGGCTCCACCCGCGCGCCGTCGACGGTGACCACGTCGTCCTCGAACACGAGCCGCTCGGGGACGATTCGCTCGTCGTCGACCGCGCCGGGTCCGGCGACGTGCACCCGTCCCGCGGCCAGCGCTTCGCGGGCGCGAGCCGCCGAGAATAGCGTCGTGTCGCGGAGGTACTTGTCGAGTCGACGCGGGAGGAACACCGTGGGGCTCGACCCTCCCTCGCCCCCGCCCGCGCTTCAAGTGCGGTTCGCGGCCGCCCGCCGGCGGCGGGGTCAGTTCATTCCCTCCCCACTTCGTGAACGTACCCTGACGCGCGGACCCGACGAGGCCACCCGCACGCGGCCGTGCGGCCACGCCGCGCGGGCTACTCCGTCCAGGGCACGCCGTTCACGTCGCAGGTGTAGAACGAGTTGTAGTTGCCGTCGGCGGTCTGACCCTCGCCCGTGACCTTGTCCTTGGCGGCGCAGGTGGGCTTTGCGCAGTCCTGCATGCTCGTCAGGTGGAAACCGGTCTTGAAGCCGGCGGCCTGCGCGGCGGCGGCGGTGGTGATGGTCGGATCGACGGCGGGCTGGGACTCCAAGAGCTTGCACCCGGTCACCTGCGTCAGGCCCGCCGGGCAGGCGACGCGCTTCACGGAGATCTCCCAGTTCAGGTGATAGAAGGTGTCCGCGCTGTTTGCCGTGATGCACGAACGTGCAGTTCGGAACGTAGTACGAGTTGACGCACTGATCGGGCGGCGGCAGCGCATAGCTGCCCGGCGTCACGACGAGCTGCCCCCCCGCCCCGGCGCCTGCGGTGGCGCCGGTCCCCGGCTCCCCGCCGGTGCCGGAAGCCCCCCCGGTCGAGGTGCCGTTGCCCGTGTTGCCCGTTCCCGAGGTGCCGCTGACGTTGCCCGTCGCTCCCGCGCCGACCCCTGGCGTCCCGGGGCTGTTTCCTGCGGAACAACCCCCACCAACGAGCCCCAGCGGCAACACGAAGACCAGGTAGCGAAAGGATGACATCGTGCGACCTCGGTACGACCAGCAGCGACGTGACAGTCTGCCACGCCGACCGGGCCCGACGCGAGCCGCTGACGCCGCCGGGGCAGACCAGGCTGGCACCGAAGAGCGTGAAGGTCGAGACCGGGGGATTGCGGTACGATCGCCGCGGGCGCGCCGGGCTCGGAGCGTCGCGGCCGCGGGAGGTCAGGATGATTCGAGGGAGCTGTCTCTGTCGCGGCGTGACGTTCATCGTGACGGGCGAGGTCCGGTCGATGAGTAGCTGCCACTGCTCGCGGTGCCGGAAGGCGTACGGGTCGGCGTTCGGCACCATCGCCGTGGTGCGTTCTGCGGACTTCGCCTACGAGAAGGGAGAGGAGCTCATCCAGTCGTATTCGGGCGGGCGGGTGGATCGCCCGTTCTGCCGGCGCTGCGGCTCTCGCCTACCGGTCTGCGTGGCGGGGGACCCGTGGGTCGGGATCCCGGCGGGTCTGCTCGACGATGACCCCGGCTGCCGCCCGAGCGAGGAGATCTTCTGGGGCTCGCGAGCGTCCTGGTGGGATCCGGGGGCGGTTCTCGACCGCCATGACGCCTGGCCTCCCGATTACGAGCCGAGCCCGCCCTGGGATCCGAAGGGCTACGGCGACGAGTAGGGGGTCGAGGCCGAGCGCGCGGGCCTCGGGGAGGCGGCGGCCGCC